>NZ_JACGUZ010000071.1:0-573692 GCF_014076955.1 Colwellia sp. Bg11-12 | reverse complement strand
TATTTATATTTATATTTATATTTATTATATTTTTTGGGCTAGATATATGTGTGTTAAACATAGAGTCTAGCCTTTACTTTATAAAACAGCCAAAAAGTGTTTACAAGAGGGTAATAAATTGCCTAAAGAAAGAATATAAAGGTTATCCATTAAACTAGACTTTATTACGAAATAAAGTCTAGTTATTCATAAATAGCTTTTTACCATAGACGCCATACATGCTGGTAACTGTAGACTTATCAATCAAAAATTTATATCCGAAAACGTTCGTAACCATTAATTCCATAATAGAATTAAAAAGTACTGCTTATTCCAAACTAGCATAAAAATACTTTTTAAAAAGATTGGCTTGTTGTACTAAATCACACTTAAAGAACTAAAAGTTAACAGTAAAATTACATTGAATACAATATACAACGCGATTCGTCGTTAATTTTTAGCAACTCATCGCTTATTTGCTGAGATTTTACTATTATTTTTATATACAAGTAAGGTGGTAGGAAGAGACTTAACGTAGCAAAAAAATTCATCAAATTAAGATGAAAGATAGAAAGTGGATAAAAATGTTGAAATTTAGCCCTATAAATAAAAAGGCGCTGGCTATAAATAGCCAGCGCCTTCGATATTAATATTTAACATTAATTCGCTGGTAATATTACTGCTGATACTGCGCCAAAGCCAATGCGAGCTGCACCATCTTTTTTACACCAACCTTTCATTATTACGTTGTCGCCATCTTCAAGGAAAGTACGTTTTTCACCATTAGGTAAAGTAATAGGGTCAGCACCCGCATTTGAAAGCTCTAACATTGAACCAGCTTCTTCTGGATTGGGTCCAGACTGCGTTCCGCTACCAAACATATCACCGGCACGAAGGTTACAACCGTTAACCGTATGATGAGCAACCATTTGTGCAACTGTCCAGTAAGAGTCTTTAAAATTAGATTGTGACATCTCTACTGCTTCTTCACTTTTCTCACGCATGTTTTGTGTTTCAAGCAGTGCTTGTAACTGAATATCAAATGAACCTATTGCACGATTTTTTTCTGATTCAAGGTATGGCATAGGTTGAGGGTCTGACTCGACGCGAGTCCATGATGAACGATATGGAGCCAGTGCTTCTGTTGTTACAATCCAAGGAGATACCGTTGAAGCAAAGTTCTTTGACAAAAATGGCCCTAAAGGTTGGTATTCCCATCCTTGAATATCGCGAGCAGACCAATCATTAAATAAACATAAACCAAAAACATGGTCTTCAGCGTTATCAATAGAAATGGCATCACCGAGGTCGTTACCTTTTCCTATAAAAATACCCACTTCTAATTCGTAATCGAGACGTTTACAAGGCCCAAATGATGGTTCAGTTGCTGTTGGCGCTTTGGTTTGTCCGCAAGGACGCTTAAAGTCACGACCTGAAACATCAATTGAAGATGAACGACCATGGTAGCCAATAGGTACCCATTTGTAGTTAGGTAATAATGGATTGTCTGGACGAAACTTCAAACCCACAGACGTTGCATGGTGAATAGAAGTATAAAAATCAGTGTAGTCGCCAATATTACAAGGTAATGCATATTCAACATCAGCTTGAGCAATTAAACAGCCGGCTATTTTTTCTTGTAAAGCTGAGCCTTCTTTCAAAGCATTTGAAAGCGCTAAGCGTAAGGCACTCCATGTTGCTTTGCCCATTGCCATATAATCATTTAGCTGCGGTGCGCTACAAGCTTTAACAGCATCTTGAGCAAGGCCATCAAAAACATTAGTATGACCCAGAGCCGTCAAGTCTATAACTTGGTCACCGATAGCGACGCCACCACGAAATGACTCTTCGCTATTTGCTCGTTTGAAAACAGCAAAAGGTAAATTCTGAATAGGAAAATCGGTATCTGCTTGGTTAGCAGTAACAAGCCAGCTAGCTAGGGCTGGATTATGAGTTTCATTTAATAAGTGCTTAGTAGACATTGATTGAACAACTCCTGAAATTTAAGGCTTGCCTTGATAAAACGTCAAAATACGCTTTAAAATACAAGTAAGTATAGAAGATAACGATATAATATTGCGATATTATACCAGCGAGCACAGTAATTGGAATTAATGATAACATTGAGTTATTTTTTTGACGGTTAAGCTGTCAACAAATTGTTGCACCAAAAAGTTTACAGTCTTAGATGCTACCTAAAATAAAGGCTTTGATATGATTTTGTAGGTGGTGGTATTAAGTGAGCGATAGAAAAATATCAATATATATTTTTCGTTAAAAAATGAGATGCATACAAAATAATGCAGCCAAACCTGCAATAATGTCATCTACCATAATACCTAAACCGCCATGTAAGTTTTTATCGATATAGGAAATAGGCCAAGGTTTAAAAATATCAAAAATTCGAAACAAAATAAAGCCAACAACGATACTTTGCCATGACAGAGGCACCATAAACATAGTAATTAAAAAACCAACAATTTCATCCCAAACGATCGCACCATGATCGTGTACACCCGCGTCTTTTGCGGCTTTGCCACAAATATATATACCTGCAATACTCATGATAATAACAATAGTTAAGTAAGTACTCATTGATGTCGGTGCTAACAATAAATATAGAGGGATCGCAGCAAGCGTGCCATAAGTGCCTGGCGCTTTAGGCAATAAACCACTACCAAAACCTAAAGCAAGGAAATGGATTGGGTTTGCTAGACGAAAATTCTCAGTAGATTTGCTCATCAATGCTATCTTAAATTACTTGTTAGAAGGAGTGCCAGAGAAATGTTGGAAACTCTGCACATTAATATTAACCGTTTTTTTATTTAATGTGGTGGTAATTTTTCCTGAGCCATTCAGTTGGCCTATACAAGTAATTTTATTACCGGTATTCGCTAATGCGGTTTCCATACCTACTCGGTTATCTTCGGTAACGCTAAATAATAGCTCGTAATCATCACCACCTTCTAAAGCGATGTTATAGGCATTATCTATACCTACCGTTTCACTTAATGCCAAAGGAAGAGGTAAAGCATCGAGGACAATATTAGCCCCCACACCCGAAGCTTTACAAATATGACTAAGGTCTGCTATTAATCCATCAGATAAATCGATAGCTGATGTCGCGTACTTACGTAATGCTTGCCCTGCTAAGACCTGCGCTTTTGGGAAATCTAAACGCTTTTGTATTTCATCTTGGTATTTAGCCGCTACTTTCACTTTACCTTGAATATGTTGTAATGCGAGCGCCGCGCCGCCTATTTCACCTGTTACGTATAACCATTCTCCGGCTTTAGCACCCGACCGAGAAATATGCTGTTTAAAAGGAATTTGTCCTTGGGCTGTAACCGTAATACTCAGCGGCCCTTGTGTGGTATCACCACCAATGAGTTGTACATTATAAAATTCACAAAGGTCAAAAACACCTTTACAAAATTCACTCATCCAATTTTCATCAATTTCAGGAAGCGTTAAGGCTAAAGACACCCAACTCGGCTCTGCACCCATAGCGGCAAGATCAGATAAATTAACGGCTATTGATTTATGACCAATAGCACGAGCGGATGTATTCAAAGGAAAATGAACACCTGCAACTAATGTATCTGTTGTTACAGCAATATGCTGGCGTTCACCTGGGGTAACTAATGCACAATCGTCACCAATACCTAAATGAACATCTTTACGCTTTACTACTTGTTCAGTAAAATAACGACGAATGAGTTCAAATTCTTTCATAGAACAGCCAATCCTTTGCTTCTCGAATACAAGAATGAATTATTCTTCTGGACGAATAAGTTTAACCGCTTTATCAAGCACACCATTGACGAATTTATGACTATCGTCGGCAGCAAAAGATTTTGCTAATTCGATGGCTTCATTAATAACAACTCGGTATGGCACATCTTTACAGTCTTTCAATTCATAAATAGCAACACGTAATATTGCTTTCTCTACTGGGTCAACATCGTTTAAAGGACGATCAACATGAGGAGAAATAGCTTCATCGATAGAACCAACTGACTTGGTTACACCATGTAATAACTGTTGAAAATATGGAATATCAAAACGGCGTGCACTGTTATCAGTTAAGAAATTAACTTCGATATCAGTCACTGAGTTTTGGCTAAGCTGCCATGAGTAAATAGCTTGAACCGCTAACTCACGAGCTTTCCTTCTAGGAGATGGTTTCACAAAAGTACCCGCTTATATCTTATCTAAAACATTAACCATTTCTAAAGCACTTAAAGCCGCTTCTGCGCCTTTATTACCTGCTTTAAGTCCGGCACGATCTATCGCTTGTTCTACGGTATCGGTAGTAATAACACC
This sequence comes from Colwellia sp. Bg11-12, assembly GCF_014076955.1. Lineage (NCBI taxonomy): Bacteria > Pseudomonadati > Pseudomonadota > Gammaproteobacteria > Alteromonadales > Colwelliaceae > Colwellia > Colwellia sp. Bg11-12. The sequence goes on along the minus strand of NZ_JACGUZ010000071.1, from coordinate 569,387 downwards.
AAAAGCAACAGGAATAGTATATTCCATTGAAACTTGCGCTAGGCCTTTGTTACATTCCCCAGCAACAAAATCAAAATGTGGCGTTCCACCACGAATAACAGCGCCAATAGCAATAATGCCATCGAATTGGCCTTTGCTTGCTATACGTTTCGCTGCTACGGGTAATTCATATGCGCCAGGGACACGAACAATCGTAATGTCGTTATCTGCAACATTGCCGTGGCGTTTAAGTGCATCGACAGCACCCTCTAATAAACTTTCAACTACAAAACTGTTAAAACGAGAAACAACTATGGCAAACTTTTTACCTGCTGCGTCAAAATTGGCTTCAATGACATTCATTTATAATTCACTCACAAAAAATTTGCGGCAATTCTACCAAACCCAGAGACAATTCGGTACTTGTTTGCTTAATTATTAACAAAAATACTGTAGAATGCCGCTATTATTCATTAAATATACGATACCTATGGCTTTTATATTTTCTACAAACAAAATCCCTGAACTCGAAAGCTATTCTCTACAGCAACGCCAGCAAATTTTAACATTGGCGGCACATAAATTGACGGCTCCTGAGAAATTTGTTTTGAACATTTTAAAATTAATTATGTTGGTGCCACCCTTTCTTTTTTTGGCGCAATTAGATGGGATATTATTCGTGGTATCGTTGTTTGGTGTTTTAGGTGTTTATTTTATTTTACTTCGCCCGATATCATTACTCTTTACACGTAAGTATCTCAGTGATGCAATAAAGCAATATAATAAATTAGCTTAAGTTAATTGTTTTTGTATTTAATTATTTAGCCTTTGACTCACCTTGCTAGCATTAACTATAACCACGCTTATATAGCAGTGCCAATACTGTAATTACCCAAATCAGTGAAGTTTAGCAAACACCAAACTTCACTTTATTTAAGTATACCGATATATATCGACTACTCTATATCACTCATCGCATCAAGTTCGTCTAAAAACGCATCAATTTCATCTTCACTTTCATCATCGATCACAATAGGCGGGTTGCCATCATAAACCTTAAACTCCATATTTTGAAAATAAGCATTTTTAACAAATTCATAAGGGTCAATTGAATCATTAATAATTTGTTCTTGGTCAGTTAGAGCAACACGTTGTTCGAGTCCAAGTACTGCTTGGCGAAGAAGGTTTGGCCAAAAATCAATAATGGCTAATGGCCAATAGTAGCGGTCAACGTAATCACCCACTTCTTCACGAACTGAACTTGGTCCGAGCCCAGGCACAACAATATAAGGTCCATCGCCTACTCCATAAGAGCCTAATACTTCTCCAAATTCTTCTTGTTCTCGAGTCCAATCGAAATCACTTGCAGGGTCAAAAAAACCAAACAAACCTATTGTAGAGTTAAGAACAAAACGTCCCGTACTTTTCCCCGCCTCGCTAAATTTTCCTTGCAGAAGATTATTAATAGCTGCTGATGGCTCATTCAAATTTAACGCAATATTATGAAGACCTGTTCTAAAGCCTGTCGGCATATACTCAACATAGACCTCTGATGCAGGTTTAAAAACATATTTGTCAGCATAGTCCCATGTAAAGGTCCAAAATGGACGGTTAATAGACTCTAATGGATCTTTAGGATCAGACGTATTAACACCATCGTTAGACGGTGTTGAAGAACAGGCAGAAATAAATAAAGCCAGAAGAATGATAACAATTTTTTTAGTTTGAAGGTTGAACAAATAAGAAAACATAGCGGCGACTTTCACTTAACGTCCTTGAGATGAAAAAAATAAAAATGCAGTTTACCATGGAGAAATGTAATGCAACATAAAAGGTTTAAATATTTACACTTAAAAATAAAGCACAGAACAAATAAAACTTAAGATGAGGATGTTTTATTTCTGTGAACAGAAATTAACATTTCAGCTTCAGCAAGCGGAATATCACATTCACGTACAACTTCTTCAATGTCAGCACCTAGTTCAACAAGTTTAAAGGCACGGGAATAAAGTTTATCTTGGGGTTGTTGATTTTGGAGTTGTTCTAATAAATGTTTTTGTAGCGCACTCTCTTGCTGGAGTGTTTTTATACGGTGTTCAAGCTGCTTACTAACTTGCTCGTTTTCTAGATAATAATTTTTAAGCTTATCTTCGACGTCAACAAACTGATTGTTTACTGTTTTTTGAGCTGATTGTAACTCGTTAATAAACAATTCTTGCGTTTCAATTTGTGTTTTTAGCATCTTATTTATTCGATAAAAATGAGATTTTTGACGATAAATAAACACGCTAAGCACTATAAAAAGCACAAAACATATAGATAAAATAATAAGTGGAGAGAGAATAAACATAAAATCTTCTTGAACAATTACAACTAAATAAAGCCTGAATTAGTCAGGCTTTATTTGTAGAGACCTATCCAACAGTTTTATAAATGGTTAAAACTGTTTAAGCTCATCCCATTCGTCGTCAGATAGTAGCTGATTTAGATCAACCAAAATAAGTAGTTCACCTTCTCTGTTTGAAACACCCTGAATGAATCGTGCACTGTCATCATTACCTACATTCGGTGCATCATCAATCTCTGAATTCTTTAAGTAAACCACTTCAGCAACGCTGTCTACTAAAATACCAATGACTTGTTTCTCAGCTTCAATAATGACAATACGAGTATTATCAGAAATATCAGCAGGTTTAAGACCAAAGCGTTGTCTTGTATCAATAACAGTAACAACATTACCTCGCAGATTAATGATACCTAATACATATGTAGGCGCTCCTGGCACTGGTGCAATTTCACTATAACGTAAAACTTCTTGCACTTGCATCACATTAATACCGTAGGTTTCACTGTCAAGTTTAAAGGTTACCCATTGCAACACTTTATCGTTGTCTACGTTTTCATTTGTATTACGTCTATCATCAGCCATACAGCCTGCCTCTTAAATATCTTATTGAAAATCAATCTGTTTGATTATTCGTCTAGTGTCCATAGTATAATACTATCTTGAGATCTAGCCATTAATCTTGGTTAATATTTGCGCCTGCGTCAAGTAAGTTAATTAAAGACTCCACATCAAGCAGTGCACACATACGTTCTTTGACTAACCCGGCTAACCAAGGTCGCTTGTTCGGTACATCTAACCATTTTACATCTTCTTGCTCTAACGTCACCGTATCTACTAAGGTTTCGGCTGATAATCCCCAATTACTATTACCAAGCATGACGATATATTGATAGTTTAGCGAATTTCTCAATGCTTCGTCACATTTTTCTGGCATTACCCATAAAGCCGTATTTACAACATTGATTTTTTCATCGCGGTGTAGCATTACACCCGTAAACCATTCAGGTTTACCCATCAAACTTGTTGTTTTGTCTTCGTTATGTATTCCACCTAACTCAATTAAAGGTACAGCGATAGTTAAACCTGCGACATTGAAGAACATCGCTTGAAAACTACCCTTACGATAATTTTTAGTTTGCTTAACAATTAAAGGCTGATCACTTTTTCTTGTTTTAAGGGGCTGTTCGACATTCAGCTGTTCTTTAACTTTTTCTTTGATTTTTTCTTTAGCAAGTGGCGGTGCTACTTTCGATATTTCATGACTTACTTTACTCTTAACCGTATGGATAGGTTCATCTGATGGGTCAGCAATATGTTCAGTAATATCAATTTTTTGAAGAAGCTTTTCTAACGGTTGATGTAATTTTTCTTTTACTGGCGTAATTGGCACTTCAGATTCTTGTTGTTCTTCAGTCAACAATTCTGATAAATAATTCTGCATAAGTTTTTTACTTGCAGCGAGTGATTTTGCCATGGGACGATTAACCTAATTTTTGCAGTTCTAATAAACTGCTTAATAATTTTTTATAAGCACTAACACCGCGTGTTAAAGGTGCATAATCTGACGGAACCTGCAGCGAATAGCTCGCATTTCTAAAATTAGTATCTACAGGTATTACACCGGCCCAAACACTGTCATCGTATAACTCTTGTAGTTTTCGGTAAGTCAGCAATGAAGCCTTAGTACGTTTATCAAACATCGTTGGTACTATAGTGTACTTAAATGGTTTATCTTGCTCTACCTGCATAATGTCCATTGTTTTCATCATGCGGTCTAAACCTTTTAAGGCTAAGAATTCAGTTTGTACCGGAACAATGATGCGCTGTGAAGCTGCTAAAGCATTCACCATGAGTACACCTAGAATCGGTGGACAGTCAATCAAAACATAATCATATTCACTGGCTATTTTTATCATGGCTTTTTTCAAAACCAAACCCATTCCACCTTTATTGCCCAAAGATCGGTCTAGCGTCGCTAAGCCCATTGTTGCAGGCAGTATATCGATATTCTCATATTTCGTTGGACATAAACTTTGCATTATTTGTTCTTTAGTTGACACTTGAACAAATAAATCATAAACACTTAATTCAAGATCTTCAGATTCAATGCCAAAATAATAGCTCAAAGAAGCATGTGGATCGGTGTCTACAAGCAAAACTTTATAACCCTGCTCAGCTAATAAGCCGCCTAAGGATATTGTTGTTGTGGTTTTACCAACACCACCTTTTTGATTTGCTACGGTCCATACTACCAAGTTTGTATCCTACTTATTTTGTTACGCTAATTATTGTTCTGCTGAGAAGATGACTTATCATCGTCTCGCGTAGTAATGCGAATACCACCGTTATCTAGTCGTATAATACGAATTTCGTTTTCCTCGTCATTAGCACTATCTATCTGTTTTATTGCCTCAACATCTTGAACACTGATGGTGGGTGTAGCAAGTAAATTTGACTTTTCTAACCCATACTTTGATATAGCTATAACAACGCGTCGATTTTGTGCTCGACCTTCGGCAGTTTTATTATCTTCACGTGGATAATATTGTCCGTAACCTTCAATTGCCATGCGAGCAGGGTCAAGGGTAAGGTCTTCAAGTACTCTTAAAATAGCTGTCGCCCGAGAAACTGACAATTCCCAATTCGATGAAAATATTTCAGTATTTATCGGTTGATTATCAGTATAGCCTCTCACACGAATAAAATTGCTTGAAGAACCAATAACATCATAAATAACAGCTAATACCGTAGTCGCATTGTTTGTTGCTGATGATGAACCACTAGGGAAAAGCATGTTGCTGTTTAATTCTATTTCTAACCAATCACCATCAATTTGTAATTGCGCAAAGCCCGACTCTATTAAATCGTATAGTGCTGTATGCAATTCTTTTTCTAGTGAGGTTAAATTAGTGCCAACTTCGCTGTCAGAAACATTTGAAAGCGTAATTTCACCATTAACGAGTTCAGGTCCGGCAACATCTAAAATGCCATTACCGTATAGGCGTTTATTCGTTTTTGAAGTATTAACATCAAGGATATCGTCGCCATGACCACGGTTCTTAGGTAAGGGTTCTGTTGCCTGAAAAACTTTGCCTATCGACTCCGTCGCCGTTTCAAAAGGCTCTTCATCAACCATTGCCATTGCATATAAAACGACAAATAACGCAAAAAGTAATGTCATATAGTCAGCATACGAAACAAGCCAACGATCGACATTATCATGTTCGACAAAATGCCGACGTTTTCTTAAGTGGTTCATTGCTCTAACCGAAAGGCCGACAACTTATTTTCAATGGCATGTGGGTTTTCAGCTAATGCAATAGAAATGAGGCCTTCAGCAATCATTTCTCGGTACATGGTTTGTTGATGGATAATCGCCTTTATTTTATTTGCAACGGGTAGGTAAATCAAATTGGCAAAACCAACACCATAAATTGTGGCAATAAAAGCCGTTGCAATACCTTGACCTAATAATGTTGGATCGGTGAGGTTGCTCATCGCATGAATCAAACCTAACACCGCACCTAAGATACCAATCGTTGGACTGTAACCGCCCATCGATTCAAAAACATGAGCCGAGCGTAAGTTATGTTCCCGATATAAATCTAAATCTAATTCTAATGAAACACGTAAGTTATCAACTTCAATACCATCAACTAATAAGTTAAGTGCTTTGTTTGTATAGAAGTCCTGTTCTTCCTCTGCAACATTTTCAAGAGATAAATAACCAGATTCTCGCGCTTTTTCTGACCAAGAGACTATGGAATCGATACCTTGATTAATATCATACTTGGGTGGATAGAATATCCATTTCAACAAAGACAACGCATGAAAAAACTGAGCTGATGATGACTGCAACATTACAGCGCCAAGCGTTCCACCAAAAACGATAATAAACGCAGGTAATTCAAATAATGCAGCAAGAGAACCACCATCAAGAATAAAGCCTAAATATATAGCCGTAATTGCAACAAAAAGCCCTGCTATTGTTAGCTTATCCATGATCAATTTCCTTGATAATACTTTGGCTCATGTCTTCTAATGCTAAGGATAAAACTGAAATACCGGCAACTTTTACAGCTTGTGGCATTCCATAAACAACACATGAAGCTTCGTCTTGAGCCCATATTGTTGCGCCTTTACCTTTTAACATTCGAGCCCCTTCCCTACCATCAGAGCCCATACCTGTTAAAATCACGCCAAGTACTGAGCCACCAAAAACTTTGGCTGCTGAGCCGAAACTTATATCAACACTTGGCTTAAAGGCTATTTTTTCTGAATTGTCGTCTATAATTTTTAATTTTGCCAATGTCGCCGTACCATCAATAATCATTTGACGGCCACCAGGCGCAAGATAAGCACAACCAGGTTTTAGAATATCTCCGTTCTCTGCTTCCTTTACGTTAATATTGCATAATGTATTTAGTCGGTTAGCAAAAGCAAAAGTAAAAGCAGCAGGCATGTGCTGTATTAAAATAATAGGTAGTGGAAAATTCTGCGGTAATTGCGTTAATATCTTTTGCAGAGCTATGGGTCCACCTGTTGATGTCCCTATAGCAAGTAACTGGTATTTTTTTCCTGAACTTCTTTTAACGCTCTGGTTGCGAATGCTTTCGCTGTGAGTGGTATCCACTTTTGTAGTACGAAGTGTATTTCTAGGCTGAGTTTCAAATTTACTTACGGGTTTAGCCACAGAGGAAGCCAAGGTGACACGTGAGGATTGCGCTTTGATTGCCAGTTTTCTTTTCAGCGAACCGTTCATCTTTGCTAACTCAACGACGCGCTGACGAAGTAGACTACCGGCGTCGTCTGATGTTTTAGCTATTTCACTGAACTTTTTCGGCAGAAAATCAAGAGCTCCAGCATCTAGAGCTTCTAACGTTGCATTAGCACCTTGATGTGTCAGCGATGAGAACATTAAGATTGATGTTGGCGCTTTTGCCATTATCTGTTTCACCGCTTCAATACCATTAAGCAATGGCATTTCTATATCCATTGTGATCACATCTGGTCTTAAAGACACTGCTTTTTCAACAGCATCTATACCATTTACAGCAACATCAATAACGGTAAGGTTCGGATCTTTATTTAAAATATCCGTAACGCGACGTCTAAAAAAACTCGAGTCATCAACAACCAACACCTTATAGGGCATTTATTCTCTCTTTTGTTTTATAAATTTAAAAGCCCTATTAAAACTCAATAAGGCTTTATTATGTGCTAAGAGTGTAATTTTTTATTAACAACAGCTTTTTTTGCATAGAACTTAAGCATATTAGCAACATCTATAATTAGCGCTATTCCACCATCACTGGTGATTGTTGCACCAGCCATACCTGGAGTACCATGTAATAAACGGTCAAGTGGTTTAATAACAACCTCTTCCTGACCAATTAAACTATCAACAACAAAACCTATTTGTTGATTGCCCAATTGAACGATAACCACATGACCTTTCTCTCTAGGCTTATCAACAAAGTCACGTACTAACCATTTATCTAAATAGAATAACGGAATAGCTTTCTTACGAACGATGATGGTTAATTGCCCGTCAACGACGTTGGTAGTGGTTAAATCAAGATGAAATATTTCATTGACACCAGCAAGTGGTAAAGCAAAAGTCTGCTTTCCAACAATAACCATGAGTGTCGGTAAAATGGCTAAGGTTAACGGTACTTTTATCTCTAGTACTGTACCTACGCCCATTTCAGAATCTATACTTACCGTACCATTTAATTGGGTAATTTTAGTTTTTACTACGTCCATGCCAACACCACGGCCTGAAACTTCAGAAATCTCTGTTTTAGTAGAGAATCCAGGGGCAAAAATCAAACTAAAAGCTTCTTTATCTGTCATTCTAGCGGCGGCATCAGTATCAAGAACACCGCGTTCAATAGCGATTTCTTTTAACTTTTCTGCATTCATACCTGCACCATCATCTTTGATGGTTAACAATATATGGTCACCTTCTTGAGAGGCAGAAAGAACAACGACACCTTCTCTAGGTTTACCCATAGCTTCACGTTTATCAGGTAATTCAATACCATGATCAACTGAATTTCGCACTAAATGCACTAAGGGATCAGCTAATGCCTCAACTAAGTTTTTATCTAGATCGGTTTCTTCACCTACTAGTACTAATTTAATATCTTTATCTAAACTTCGTGCTAAATCTCGGACAACACGAGGGAATCGTCCAAAAACTTTCTTGATTGGCTGCATACGGGTTTTCATTACCGCACCCTGCAAATCTGTTGTTACAGCATCAAGATTAGAAACAGCTTTTGTTAAATCTTCATCTTCTTTAGTCAAACCTAAACTTGTTAAGCGATTTCTGACTAATACTAGCTCACCTACCATATTCATGATTTGATCAAGACGTTTTGTGTCAACCCTAACCGTTGTTTCACCTTGCATTGCTTTAGCAGGTGCTTTTTCTGGAACTGGTACTTTTACTGCTGGCTTAGCAGCGGCAACTGGTGTTGGCTTAGCGGCTTGAGTTTGAGCAACAGGTGCTGGTTTTGGAGAACTGGGTGCAGGTGGCGTAGATAACTTTGGCGCTTGACCTTGACCATGCAATTCATCTAATAAGGCTTCAAAATCATCATCGCTTATTTCATCAGACGACGCACTATTTGATGAGGGTGCATTACCGGTTTTGTTAGTCGCAAGTTCAGATGAAAATGCACCTTGGCCATGCAATTCATCAAGTAGGGATTCAAATTCGTCATCTGAAATATCATTACTGTCTGAAGAAGCTATCGTCGATTTTTCAGCAGGTGCTGGTGTTGAAGCCGCCCCACCACCATGAAGCTCATCGAGAAGACGCTCAAATTCATCCTCTGACATTTCATCACCAGAGGAAGAACTTTCAGTTTCCACAACGGATTGAACAACCTCAGGTTCAGGTGCTTGTTCTTTACCTTCAGGTTGGCTTAGTCGATGCAACTCAGCAAGTAACTCTGCATCGGCTTTATCAAGTTTTTCACCATTTTGGACTTGTACAAACATTTCATTTACAACATCAAGTGCTTGTAAAATAACATCCATTAAGCTTGCACTAACACTACGCTGGTTTGTACGTAGCAGATCGAAAATATTTTCTGCACCATGACAAACATCAACTAAATTATGTAACGCTAAAAAGCCTGCACCACCTTTAACGGTGTGAAAACCTCTAAATATAGCGTTTAATAATTCGGCATTATCAGGGTCGTTTTCAAGTTCTACAAGTTGTTCCGAAAGCGTTTCAAGTATTTCTCCGGCTTCAATTAAAAAATCCTGAAGAATCTCTTCATCTTGCTCAAATGACATCCAGCAACTCCTATTAAAATCCTAAACTTGATAAAAGGTCATCAACATCATCTTGATCAGCGACAACATCATCACGTTGTGCTGCATTAATGATAGGGCCTTCAACTAAGTTATCACCTACTTTGGGTTTACTTCGTTCTAAATTATTTTCTGTTGTAATACCAAAAGCGGTCAGCATACCAATTAAGCTATCTTCTACTTCACGAACTAGATCAATAACTTTACGAATAACTTGTCCGGTTAAATCTTGAAAATCTTGTGCCATTAAAACATCAGTCATTAAATCATGCATGCGAACTGATTCTTTATCTGTCGTTTTTAATAATAAATCTATATCGATACATAAGCTTTTAAATTCAGTTAACTCCAACTTGTTATGCATGAGTTTTTGCCATAACGGGTTAACTGCCTTTATCTGCCGTTGTATCGTATCAACAACTGGGAAAATAGATTCTACAGCATCCATGGTTTTATTAGCGGCTTCTTCCGTGCGGGTAATAACGTAGTTTAAACGTTCTTTAGCATCTGGAATATCTGCTGTCGCTAAATCATTCAACCGAGAATCTAATTGAAAATTATTTAATGAATCATGTAATTGACGCGTTAATTTGCCTATTTCAGCAAACAACTCTGAATTAATTGGGTTTTGAATTTCTGCAATTAATTCATCTGCCTTATCTTGTTGACCACTTTCTAAATATTCGACCAACAGTTTTGCTTCTTCCAAAGAAACATGCACATTTGTATTCACACTCATGCAACAACCTCTCGTATAGATTAATTAATGAACGAGCTAAAGAATTAACCTAAACGTTCAAATATTTTATCTAACTTAGCGTTTAGCGTTGCTGCTGTGAATGGCTTAACAATATAACCATTAACACCTGCTTGGGCCGCCATAACAATTTGTTCTTTCTTTGCTTCAGCAGTAATGAGCAATACAGGAATATGAGATAACTTAGCATCTGCACGAATTGCTTTAAGCAAATCAATTCCTTGCATACCAGGCATATTCCAATCTGTTACAACAAAGTCAAAAGAGCCTTCTTTTAACATGGGTAAAGCAGTGCTACCATCATCTGCTTCTGAAATGTTAGTGAAGCCTAAATCGCGCAACAAGTTTTTCACGATACGTCTCATGGTTGAGAAATCATCAACAACAAGAACTTTCATATTTTTATCCAAGGCACCCTCCGGTGAGAACATTTTAAAATTTAATTATATTTATATTCTACTTAACTTTGCCAAGATTGCATACGTCCTTTTAACCTATGCATTGCTTGGCTATGAATTTGACTAACACGTGACTCACTTACATCAAGCACTTGACCAATTTCACGTAGATTTAATTCTTCGTCGTAATATAGTGACAGTACTAGAGCTTCGCGTTCGGGTAAAGTGGAAATGCATGCCGATAGCGATTTTTTAAAAACTATTTTTTCAAAATTATCATAGGGATCGTTATTATTAACATCTTCCATATTCGACAAAGAATCCTCACCAACACCAAGATCTTCTATACCGATTATTTTACCTGTACTAACTTCACTAAGAATATGATGGTAGTCATTTAACGAAATATCAAGTTTTTCAGCAACTTCAATATCCGTAACATCTCTTCCTAGGTCAGCTTCTAGCTTTTTTATGGCTTCGCTGACCATGCGACTATTCTTATGAACTGAACGAGGAGTCCAGTCTCCACGGCGTATTTCGTCAAGCATAGCACCACGAATACGAATGCCAGCAAAGGTTTCAAAACTTGCTCCTTTGCTGTGATCAAAATTATTTGAAGCTTCAAGCAAGCCAATCATACCCGATTGGATAAGATCATCAACCTGCACGCTAGCAGGCAATCTTGCTAATAGGTGATAAGCGATTCGTTTCACTAAAACTGTGTGCTGCGCAATTATTGCAGATTTATCAGTTTGAATACTGTAAGCATTTGGTTTTACCACTATCGCTCACTCGCTAAAATTATGTGAAAATTAAGCACTTTAAACAAAGCACTCTTATCTTTTTGTTCATTGTTACTAATTTTCTAACAACTGCTCAATAAAAAACTCTAAATGACCAGATGCTTGTTTAGGCATTGGCCATTTAATTAAGTTAGCTGCTAAAGATTTAAACGCAACGGCCGCGGGTGATTGAGGATAAGCTTCAACAATTGCTTTTTGTTTTCTAACAGATTTTCTTATATTTTCATCAAATGGGATCACAGCAACCAATTCGAGTGCAACGTCTAAAAATCGATCGGTTACTTTTGATAACTTGCCAAACAGTTGCTGACCTTCTTTTGGTGTTCGCACCATATTAGCAACAACTTTAAATTTGAATACACCGTGGTCACGACTTAATAGTTTCATTAAAGCGTAGCAATCAGTTATAGAAGTAGGTTCATCACAAACAACTAGCATCACATCTTGTGAAGCGCGACAAAAGCTCAGTACCATATCTGAAATACCTGCAGCGGTATCGACAATAAGTACATCAAACTTTGTGTTCATATCACTAAAAGCGCGAATTAAACCAGCATGTTCAGCAGGCGTTAAATCGACCATAGATTGTGAACCTGACGTAGCAGGAATGATATTAATGCCAGCGGGACCTTCAATAATTATATCGTCTAATTCACATTCGCCAGAAAGTACATGTGATAAATTGCGCTTTACTCGTAAACCGAGCATGACATCAACGTTAGCTAAACCTAAATCGGCATCTAAAACTAAAACGCGTTGTCCTAATTGTCCTAGTGCAATAGCGGTATTGAGTGAGACGTTAGTTTTACCTACTCCGCCTTTACCTCCTGAGACTGCGATGACTTTTACTGGTTCGGAACTTTTCATTTTTCTTAAGCCACTTGCTTGATCATTCATTTATCGTATTTCTCTACTTTCTTACGAAAATCCATCAATTAAATTTAGTATAACCCTATAATCATATAACCTGCATATTTTTATAGGATTAAAATTCACATATTAGAACAAGTTATGGGAATACAGTGATATTTACAGTGATGTACATTTGATTAAGCATGCGCTCAACTTTTTTATGAGGAAAAAAAGATAAACACCTAGCATAAAAGTTGTCTGTAATCATTCTACTGATCAATTGTAATACCTCAGTATTATTCGTTTTAGGTATTAAAAATAAGCCCGTTTATAATCAACTTGATACCATAGGTGCTGTTCGCCAATTTATTGGTTTAGTAACTTGATTTTTCGCTGACATTTTATCTGCTAGCGTAACGAGTTTTTCAGCATTTGCAACTTTAATATCTTCTGGAACTCTTTGTCCATCAGTAAGGTAACCTATCGCTAAGCCATTTTGAATAGAGGTAGAAATAATTTCACCTATACTAAGACTTTCATCAAGTTTAGTATAAATACAGCCAGCCAATGGTACTTTTTTAAAGCGATCTACATTCTCTTGCATCACGCGCTGCTGAGTATTAGCCGCTAACACTAAGTAATTACGAATTCTTACCCGTGCATTTGAAACTAACGTTGTTAAGTGTTTAGCTAAACGCATGTCACGTTGCCCCATGCCTGCGGTATCAATAAGTATCAACTTCTTTTTAGAATATTGTTGTAACAGGGTATCTAACGTTTTTGCATCACCAGCAAGTTTTACTTCGCAACCAATAATGCGCCCATAAGTTGCTAATTGTTCAAACCCAGCGATACGGTAGTTATCGGTTGAAATCATCGCAACTTGGTCTGCACCATGGATCTGTGCAAATCGGGCGGCCAATTTTGCTACTGTTGTGGTTTTACCCACGCCAGTGGGCCCAACTAAAGAAACAACACCACCACGATGAATAATGTCATTGTTTGTGGTATTTATTTGTTGGCTTATAAACTTTTTAGCTAATTGCCATGTATCCTGATCATTCTTTTGTGCGGGGATATAACCGGCAATTTGATCGGAAACTTCTTCATTCATTCCCAATGACATTAGTCGGTTTACCAACATAGCGCGAGCAGGATCCTTTTGCGCCATATCCTGCCACATCAAACCAGAAATTTGATGTTCTAATAATTCACGAATTGAAGACATTTCATGTTTCATTTTCTCTAAGTCTTCGTTATTTACATTTTGTGCAGGTGGCAAATTCATTTCTGAAGTGCGAGACTGCTCCTCAATAGCAGGTTGCTGATATTGACTTGCTGTTTGCTCGTTACCTGTCTCTTGACTACTTTGCTCTAAGCGATCGGTAAAACTTTTAAATTGTTGCTCTATATTACTTGATGGTACTGGCGTTGATGATTGCCCGAGGTTGGTTGTATTATTTTGAGTTAACTTGGCCGCTGCTTGTGAAATTTTATCATGCTGAACTTGATTAATACCCTGGCCATTAAGTGCTGGAGCTTGTTGCACTTGACGATTGAGTAATGCCGCTAGGCTATCGGAGGGGATTACACCTTCTTCTCCACCTCTATTATTTTGAATAGAGGCATTCGTCATTGGATTATTTTGACTAAGGTTAACAACATCATTGTCAATCGCACGGGCTGAGCTATTACTCGCTGTAGCCGTAGATCTATTTTCAGAGGTATGTGTCGCTGCAGCGGTTGGCTTGGTCGCATTAATTTCAACGTTATTATCAACCGCAGCCATTAATTCAACACCTTCAGGCACACGTTTATTTGACATGATCACAGCGTCAGCGCCTAGCTCTTCTTTGATTTGTGTCAGAGCACTTCTCATATCTTTTGCTACAAAACGTTTTATTTTCAAAACTAACCCCTTATCAACTGCAATCGCTGTTAATGACATATTCATTTAACGGCCAAGATTCTCTGCTGTTCATTACCGATATCGTAATTATTGACCAATGGCGCTTACTATCTTTATCTGCTTATCATCAGGAATTTCTTGGTAAGAAATTACGCGTAAGCCAGGAATAGTATATTTAACAAATTTAGCGAGTACTGCTCGTAAAATCCCTGAGGTTAACAATATCGGCGTATCTCCCGCCATTTCTTGTTGTTGAGCACCCTCGGTTAAAGATTTTTGTAACCGTTCTGCTAAACCTGGTTCAATGCCTGCGCCATCGTCTCCAGCCATTTGCATAGACTGGTGCAACATCTGTTCCAACTCTGGCGCCAATGTTATGACAGGTACTTCGGTAACCGGACCTACCAACTCTTGTACGATGAATTTCCGCAAGGTTATACGTACCGCAGCAGTCAGTATTTCGGGGTCTTGAGACTTAGGTCCATATTCAACAAGCGTCTGAATAATGCTGCGCATGTCGCGAACCGCAACACCTTCAGTCATCAAGTTTTGCAAGACTTTAACCAGTGTGCCAAGAGTTAAAACATCAGGGATAAACCCTTCAATTAATTTAGGGTAACTTTTACCAAGCATATCAAGCAGGTTTTGTACTTCTTCATGGCCAAGTAGCTGAGAAGCATTGTTTGTGAGTATTTGACTTAAGTGGGTCGCAAGGACGGTGGAAGCATCAACCACGGTGTAACCCAATGATTGCGCATGTTCGCGCTGTGCGTTTTTAATCCATACCGCTTCTAATCCAAAGGCCGGATCTGTAGTAGCCACGCCATCTAATTTTCCAAAAACTTGTCCTGGATTAATCGCTAACTCATGATCATGGCGAATTTCAGCTTCACCAATAGTGACACCCATCAGTGATATTTGATAAACATTAGGGTCTAAATCGAGATTATCACGAATATGTACGGCTGGAACCAAAAAGCCAAACTCTTGAGAAAGCTTCTTACGTACCCCTTTTATTCGATTAAGTAACTCTCCACCTTGAGATTTATCTACCAGTGGTATCAAGCGATAACCGATTTCCAAACCAATAATGTCAACATGGTTGACGTCATCCCAACCTAAATCTTTAACTTCGGCTTCTTGTTGCTGTGTTTCAACCTCTGCAGCTTCTGACTTATCAGCTAACTCTTTTTCTTTTGCTACTTTATATTTTCCACTAAAAAAGGCTGTTCCTGCTACCATGAAAGCAAATAATAAAAAAGCAAAGTGAGGCATGCCAGGAATAACACCCATTACAAACATAACCGCAGCAGCAATATACAACGAACGTTCTTGGCCTAATTGACTACTGACCTGTTCGCCCATATCTTGTGAGGTATTTTGTCGTGTAACAACAATCGCCGTACCTACGGATAAAAGTAAACCTGGTATCTGAGCAACCAGACCATCACCTATCGTTAACAGCGTATATATTTCAACGGCACTGTCAAAACTTAAGTCATGTTGGACCATACCAATGACCAGTCCGCCAATAATATTAATCAATAAAATTAATATACCTGCAACCGCGTCACCTTTTACAAACTTACTTGCACCATCCATCGAACCATAAAAGTCAGCTTCACTGGTCACTTCAATGCGACGTTCTCTTGCTTGGTCTGCAGTAATAAAACCCGCATTCAAATCAGCATCTATTGCCATTTGCTTTCCTGGCATAGCGTCAAGGGTAAAACGAGCCGTTACTTCAGCAATTCGCCCAGCACCTTTAGTTACAACAACAAAGTTAATAATAATCAGGATAACAAAAACCACTAAACCTACGGCATAGTTTCCGCCAATAACCACAGAGCCAAAGGCTTCAATGACTTTACCCGCAGCATCAGGGCCTTTATGTCCCTCGAGCAAGACAATTCGAGTACTGGCGACATTTAGCGCTAACCGTAGAATGGTCGCTATCAGTAGCACCGCAGGAAAGGAGCCAAACTCAAGGGGTTTTAAGGTATAAACGGTGATCAGTAATACCACCAAAGATAAGGCAATATTAAAAGAAAAGAGTATATCGAGTAAAAATGAAGGCATGGGCAAAATAACCATACCCAGTGCCGCCATAATTAATAGTGGCGTACCTAAACCAGAAAATAAGTTTATTTTATTTTTTTTGAATTTGTTAAATGAAGTAATTAACTGCATATTACTCTTATGATATATTTTTGACGCATACCATGAAATAGCAATAAGCAGACCAACACTCGCTTAAAAGTGGTTGGCTTGGATAATAAACCAACAAAAAAAATTTAAACCATTAATAAATAAGTTAATTAATATTTGAAATCATCAGGGATAGGCAGATTCTTTGCAATAGGTGTTGGTTTTTTAGCCTTACCTTTTTTGTGTTCGTTAAGTTGAAATATAAAAGCTAATACTTGGGCGACCGCAGCAAAAAGTTCTTCTGGAATTTCTTGATTGGCTTCCGCACAATAATATAAAGAGCGGGCTAATGCCGGAGACACAATAATTTCGACATTATTCTCTTTCGCTATGGTACGAATGTGCATCGCCATTTCGTCGATACCTTTCGCCACTAACATCGGTGCTCCACCTTCAGCGACATCATATTTCAAGGCTACAGCATAATGCGTTGGATTCGTGATAACCACATCAGAATCGGGGACTTCTTGCATCATTCTTCGCTGCGACATTTCATACTGAGTGCGACGAATACGTCCTTTTATTTCAGGGCTACCTTCTGAATTTTTCATTTCATCTTTAACTTCTTGCTTAGTCATTTTTAATTGACGGTTGTGGTCCCACGTTTGGTAAGGCGCATCAATAGCGGCAATAATACCAACCGATAAAGCAAGTGCTAGAAACATCCACTGCAATAAAGTTACCGAATGCTCTAAGCTCAACGGTATAAGTTCTAAGCTAAGGCCAAGTATTTCTTCGAATAAGCTACTCAATAATAAATAAGCAACAATAAAAACGACAAAGAATTTCATCAGTGATTTAACTAATTCAACGAGCGCTTTAATACCAAACATACGTTTAAAGCCTGCTAATGGCGACATCTTACTGGCTTTTGGCGCCATAGCTTCGGTAGAAAAACTCATCCCCCCTAGCATGGTATTACCAATAAAAGCGGCAACGATAATGATCGAAAATATCCATAACATCGGTGCGACTAAACTTCCTACTGAGCCTCTAAGTACATTATACAATGCATGAAAGTCCATCACTTCAGCACGGCTCAAACTAAATGAACGCTTCATGATGCCTGCTAAGCTTTCCGTTAACATTCCACCAACCAGCATGATAGCAACAGCACTCCCAACCAAGACAAACATAGTCCCTAAATCTTTAGAACGCGCTATTTGACCTTTTTTTCTGGCGTCAGCAAGTTTTTTTTCTGTAGGTTCTTCTGTTTTTTCACCGCTACCTGCATCAGCCATTAGTTCGCCTTACAATCAATGAGGTAACAACTAAAATCAAGTGCACGTTGCCATTGCAATTCATAGTGCGTAAAAAAGTTGCCCATCGTTAACCACATAATAAGTAATCCTGCACACATAGTGACAGGAAAACCTATTGCAAAAATATTTAATTGTGGCGCAGCACGTGTCATTACCCCAAAAGAAAAGTTAATTAATAACATTGCGGTTAAAGGGGCTAACGCTAATGATAACGCTGTAGCAAACATCCACTCGCCCCATTCAACCACTTCTTTAAACTTATCTGGAGTAAATTTATATTCCCCTATTGGCAACGTGTCGAAACTCGCCACAATAAAGTGTAGATAAGCTAAGTGCCCATCCATTGCCCAAAACATAAGGGTTGATAAAATTAAGAAAAATTGGCCAACCGCAGGGACATTCATACCACTAACAGGATCAACGAGAGAAGCAAAACCTAAGCCCGTTTGCATCGCAATAATTTGACCGGCAAGCGTAAAAGTATTAAGAACCATTACGGTCACAAGACCGAGTGCAATACCAATAACCATTTGTTCAAAAATAAGCAAAGTGGTTTGAAAAGAAAGAAGACTATCGACTTGTGTTGGTGGAATGGCTGGCATAATAGCAACCGTTAATGTCATACACAGAAACACTTTAACTTTTCCAGGTATGATTTTGGAACCAAAGCCGATCATTGACATTATAAGCGCAGAAATACGCGAGAAAGGTAAAATAAAGTCAGCGATATATTGCATAACAACTGACTCGGTGAACTCCACTAGCTCACCACACTGGGAATACTTGAAATCAGCCGGATAGTGAAATCCATTAATTTTTGTACTAGCCAATGTCCTCCAAAAATAAGCGCTAGAAGCGTCACAATCAGGCGAGGCAAGAAGCTTAACGTTTGTTCATTTATCGACGTGGCGGCTTGGAATACAGCAACAATTAAACCCACACATAAACCAGGAATAATAATAGCTGAGACCAGTACAATAACTAAAAAAAGCGCATCACTGAGTATGTCAACAAAGACTTCTGGATTCATTAGCCACTCCCCATTCCGTAGCTGGTAGCAATGGTACCTATCACTAAATTCCAGCCATCAACCAATACAAACAGCATCAATTTAAAGGGTAATGAGACGATCATTGGCGATAGCATCATCATACCCATTGCCATTAAAATACTAGCGACCACTAAATCTATAATCAAAAAAGGAATGAATAACATGAAACCTATTTGAAAGGCCGTTTTTAACTCGCTAATAATAAAAGCGGGGATAATCACTGTCATGGGTAAATCAGTGGGTTCATCAACCGCAACAATTCCCGCCATATTCGCTAACGTTTCCAAGTCTTTAATTCTGGTTTGTTCAAGCATAAAAGCGCGCAAGGGTATTTTGGCACTTTCCATCGCTTGAACAGATGTCATTTGATCAGCTAAATATGGTTCAATCGCACGTTGATTTATTTCGTTATATACCGGCGTCATAATGAACATGGTCATGAACAACGTTAAACCTATAACCACCTGATTAGACGGTGTTTGTTGTAGTCCTATGGCCTGTCTTAAAATGGCCATGATCACAACAATACGGGTAAAAGAGGTCATCATAATAATCGCAGCAGGAATAAAGCCTAATGCGGTCATAAACATTAATATTTGCAGGGTTACCGTATATTCTTGTGAGCCATCAGGGTTAGTGGTCAGCTTTAATGCCGACATACCTAAGTCATCAGCAGCTAATACTGTTTGGCTCGCAAAAAAAGCAACCAACAGTAGAAATAAGAAAATAAAACCTTTAACGGAAAATAATCTGATGAGTAAATTTTCAATAGCATTTCTTTTTACCCTGCTGTTAGCTGGATATGCTGTTTTTTTTGGCGCTTTAGTTAACGGTGGAGCTGTCATGAGAATTTTTCACTCTTGGCTTTATCGGTAGAGTTACGGCTAAATCGCGCTAGCTTTTGGCTAAGTTCTATTGGGACAACGCTTTTAATTTCAATAGGTTCAGCTAAAGTTTCAAGCAAATTAATTTGCTGCCCAGTAACACCCAATAATAATTGTTTTTTACCGACTTGTACCACAATTAATCGTTCTTTAGCGCCTAAATTTAGGCTCGTCACAACTTTAAGACCATTAACGACAGAGCCACCACCTACTTGAAGTTTTTTTAATATCCACGCAACGACCACAATAGCCAATAACACCGCAAGTAATGAAAGTATCATACTGCCAGCATCAAGGTTACCCATAACATGTCGACCTGCTTCAACTGTGTCGGGTGTTGTTTGATTCAAATCAGTGGCAGCGTTTTTTTCAGCAACCGTTGGCACGACTAAATTTTCTTCAGCACTGTTTTGAAAAGTGATAAAAATTAAGCTGATAAAAAGCAATAAGCGCATAAGCTTTACTTCAACTTTTTAATACGTTCAATTTGGCTAATAACATCAGTTAATCGAATACCAAATTTATCATTCACCACAACAACTTCACCATGTGCTATCAACGTACCATTAACTAAGACATCAAGCGATTCACCAGCAACCCTGTCAAGCTCTACAACGGAGCCTTGATTTAACTGTAATAAATTGCGAATACTTATGTGGCTACGTCCTACTTCCATAGAAATAGTCACAGGAATATCTAGAATTGCGTCAAGTTTACGCTTTTCTTCACCTGTGATCGGCGCATCTTCTTCAAGTTCTTCTAATTCAACTGTTTCGGCTTTGGCTGCAGCTTCGGCTTGTTCATCCATAGCCTCGTCCCACATACCTAAATCGTCATCTTTATCGCTCATGCCATTGGCCTCAAATTTACTTTATTATCTACTTTTGCTTTAATAAAATTATTAATAATCAAAATCATCTTCTAAAAGGTGTAACTCTGCATCACTATCTAAGCGCTTACCCCCTTTGGTTAATATGGTTAATTCATTTTTCACTGACTCTGGACGTTTAATTTTTTCAGATATCTTAATCGCAACATTATCACGACTACGTCCTAATTTAGCTCTAAATGACGGTAGACCTTCAATTAACACCGTAATATGCTCTGGCATTTCAATAGGAATAATATCACCCTTCTCTAAATCCATAATTTTCTGTAAAGAAAGATCTACAGAGATAAATTTAGTGGATAGCTCAACAGGTACATCCATGATTTCATCACGAAGTGCTTTTGACCAACGCATGTCAGTGTCTTCTTTATCACTTTGTACACCGGCATCAAGTAACTCACGAATAGGCTCAAGCATTGAATACGGTAAAGCAATGTGAAAGTCGCCACCACCACCATCAAGTTCAATATGAAAAGAACTGATCACTACAACTTCGGTTGGACTAACAATATTCGCCATTGACGGGTTGACTTCAGAATCTAAATACTCAAAAGATACGTCCATAACCGGAGACCATGCTTCTTTGTAATCTTCAAAGATCAACTTTAAAAGCATTTGAATAATACGTCGTTCGGTTGGCGTAAATTCACGCCCTTCAATTTTCGCGTGGTAACGTCCATCACCACCAAAGAAGTTATCGACGAGAATAAAAACTAATCGCGCTTCCATGGTAATTAATGCGGTACCTTTTAGTGGCCTAAAACGAACCATATTCAAACTTGTTGGCACAAATAACGTGTGAACATATTCGCCAAATTTGATCATCTGAATACCATTAATAGATACTTCAGCCGTACGGCGCATCATATTAAATAAACTAATACGCATATGACGAGCAAAACGTTCGTTGACCATTTCCAGTGTTGGCATTCGGCCACGCACAATACGATCTTGTGATGAAAAGTCATAGTCAGACGTACTGCCTTCTTCTTTGGCAAAGTCCTCTGATACTTCCTCTTCTTCAACGTCGTCAACACCATGTAATAGCGCATCAATTTCGTCTTGAGATAATAAATCACTCACTGAATAGTCTCTTTAGTTAAATGCATTGTCTTATCGCATAGTCTTATTGCATTACAAAACCGGTAAATAATACTTTTTCAACCACATTACTACCTTCAACATCTTTCATAATTTTATGAACTTCAACCAAAGATTTTTGTTTTAATGAGATTTTTCCTGCACTGGTTGATAAATCATCAGCATTTGACTGAGAAAAAACCGCCAGCAAGGTACTTTCGATTAAGGGTACATGTTTCTTGGCTGCTTCTTCATTGTCAGAGCCTCTTACTAATAACTGCACTCTTATTTCAACGAATCGATCACGAGAAGCACCCGGTACATTAAAACGGAATGGTCTTGGCATTGGCACATATAATGCTGAACCTGTACTTGGCGCAACAACTTCTTTTGCTTCGCCTTCGGCACTGTCATCGCCACTGTTACCATCAAGTTCAGCTTCAAGTTGTTCTTGAGAAACAGGGTCGTCTCCTCCCATAAAGAAGTAAACTCCACCACCTACAGCAGCCAATATCACAACCGCAGCAATGATAATGATCATTTTTTTGCTTTTGCCTTTGCTGTCTAATTCTAATTCTTTACCTTCGCCTTTTTCATCAGCCATCATCGAGCCTTTAATATCTATTTAAATGTTAGGTTTACGTTTAATCAACTATATCGTTGAATCGCTAACTAGCCAATGAGTTTTCTCATTTAAGCGTAGTAATCTACGCCAGTTGATGAACCTTTAACCAAATTTAGTGTTTGCGTATCACTTAACTCTGATAATTCATTACCGGTAACATCGCCCTCACCACCTTGACCACCACCGCCAAGTTCATCTTCATTATTTTGTTTGCTTTGTTGTTCAACATTGGCATCGCCAACATCAACACCACTTTCAGCAAGCATCTCTTTTAATCGGCCTAAGTTTTGATCAAAAGCTTCTTTTGCTTGCTGGTTTTGCACCGTAAAATTAACAACAGCCTGCTCATTTTGCATATTAATTTTAACGTTAACATTACCTAATTCTTGAGGATCAAGGCGAATTTCAATTTGTTGAAGTTTCTGATTCATCATTACCATGACTTTATCTTTCAACGCGCCAGCAAAATCTTTACGGTATACCGATAAAGCTTCATTTTGTAATGAAGTCGCTTGCTTTGCATTCGTGACTGATTGCGCCGTAGATTGAACATTTTCACTGCTCAGTTTGGTGATCATCTCTTCAGTGAAAGCTGCTGATTTTGTCGCTTCATTAACTTGAAGAATATCCCTGTTAAGCGCATTATCAATACTGGTATTCATTTGTTTTTTATC
Organism: Colwellia sp. Bg11-12; assembly: GCF_014076955.1. Lineage (NCBI taxonomy): Bacteria > Pseudomonadati > Pseudomonadota > Gammaproteobacteria > Alteromonadales > Colwelliaceae > Colwellia > Colwellia sp. Bg11-12. The sequence continues at coordinate 546,337 of NZ_JACGUZ010000071.1, read as the reverse complement.
AAAAATATCACTAAATGGTTTTTCTTTAACTGGTACTTCATTGTTGACCAATTTTTCAGCGTTAGTAAAATTTTGTGCCATTTTCTTGTTTTGTTGCTCTGACGACTGCTCTTGAGATTGTTCGCCGGCACTTGAGTTTTGTGGTTCAAGTACTTTATGGGTTGCTTGATTGATCACCCGGCTTTGATTCTGGTTACTTTCTTGAGCTTGTTTTTCGCCAGGAACACTCACTCCAGCAAAAGCGACTTTATCTGTATTGATATTATTAGCATCAATTTCACCCACCAAATTTTCGTTTTTAACTGTTACAGGTAATGCCGTCTCGGCTCCCTCTTTCGTTACCGAGGTGTTATTTTGCGCTTGACTTTGTGGCGTTTTATCATGGGTTGTCGCTTTATCTTGGCTACCTAAAAACGCTGTTTTGTTTTTTTCTAATTCATCTTCAGTCGCTGTATTTTCTTCACCAACCGCAAGGGTTTCAAGATCACTTGCTGACATTTGCTGCTTTGTAGCATTGTTAACGGCAGTTTCTGTTTTCAATGATGTTTCAGTTTGCGTTGACAGCGGGGTCTTAAGATCAGTCAATTTCATTGGTGAAACTTGCTCATTTCCTGCTTTTTTCTCAACTACAGCAACGTCTAACTTACTTTCACTTTTAACCGCTTCAACGATGGGTAGGCTTTGAGCGTCAGTTTTATTTATCAATGCCGCACTTTTGCTAGCTACCTGCACTTTTAATTGCTCAGCTACGTTTTTATCGGTGTTAGATTTTACTGAATTATCTTCAATTGTTTCTGTTTTTACCTTATCGTTTCCACCAAGTACTTGCTTTAAAAGTACTTCTAATTCAGTTTTTTCTTGCTGCTTACCTGCACTCTCTAGGGTTGATAATTTTTCATTATTTATTGGCGTAACCGTGTTCTCACCTTTTACGCCATCAGATAATATTTTTTGAGAAGCCGACAAGAACGACATAAGTTGCTCGGTACTACTTTCTGTATTTTTAGAAGTCGGCGATTCGTTATTAACATTTACAACTATTGCACTTTTCTGCTCAGGCTCTTCTTTTTGAGCATTTTCTAGCTGATCTTTTCTTTCATTGATATCTTGATCATCACTAGGCAACTTCTCTGCTGATTCACTCTCATCAATTTCAGTATTGATTTCTTCATCAGATACCGTACCTAACTCTTTATCTTTCGATGGAGCGCTTTTATTTACTGGGTTACTTTCTGCATCAACTTTCGTTTTATTGCCACTTGTTTCTTGTTTTTTGCCGCTTTGTTGGTTTTGATAATGTTGGTCAACCATTTGCGCAAAATCTTTATTTGAATTTTTTGACGAGCCTGTTGCTCCTGACTGAACAGAACTAAAATCCTTACTTGGCGCTATATCTATGGCTAATGTATTAACTTGCGGCATAGTAAACCTTTTCATTTCAACGGTAAGTTTGAGCTATATTTAAAAGAGTTATAGCATTTTTTATGGCTAATTTTATTTCTAACACATAAGTAAGCAAGTATTGTTCCAATGAAGATCATAATCTTTTAAAATAGCTTTATCTCTGCATTTTTCGTCGCACAAATTGTTGAGTAGCAATTTCATCAAACATTTTTTGTTCTTGTTTGTTTGCAATAATGACCAGTGCGTCTCTTTTTTTATCAAGAAGTAATTCCACTGCTTGAATTTTTTGTCGCTGAGCAAACCACTGTTGTTTGCTCTGTTCGACTATTGCCTTACTTTGCGTTATGGCAATATCTACTTGCTGAGCTGCGTTGTCTAGCTTGGCAATAAAGGCATGAAAATGGCTAAATGTTGCGCTATCGATACCGACCATTGAACGTTCATTTAACCGTTTCATATACTCAAGCCGATACTCGCTAACACTGTTTAACCGTTCAATATTCTGCTGATATTCAAACTCAGCAGTTTGCAATGCTTGCGCTGCTTTTTTTTCTTTGTCTTGTTCATAACGATGTAAGGTATCAAGTTGCTTTAATGGCATAAGTTACCCTTTTGTAATAGTGAATTGCCAAGAAGCGTTACTACACTTTCTTTAACAACACGATGCTGGAACATTTTATTATCCCTGCGCTGTTTGTGCGTGTGCTTGCGCTGCAGAAAATATTTCTTGGAGTTGCGTTAAACTTTGATCATAAGGAATAACTTCTAGCATTTTTTGTTGTAAGAAAAATTTTATCACAGGCATTAAGTCAATTGACTGATCAATACGAGGATCATTGCCACGGCTATAAGCACCAATAGCAATCAAATCTTTGTTTTGCTGGTATAGCGAATAAACTTGTTTTAATTGTCGAGCGAGTTGCTGATGCTCTTCACTGGTCACCATTGGCATTACACGACTAATAGAACCTTCGATATCAACCGCAGGATAGTGGCCTGAATCAGCTAAAGCACGAGATAAAACAATATGCCCATCTAAGATTGCCCGAGCAGCATCTGCAATAGGGTCTTGTAAATCATCACCTTCTGTTAATACCGTAAAAAATGCGGTTATTGATCCCTGACCCTCACCACCATTACCCGCTCGTTCTACGAGTTGTGGTAACTTTGAAAATACTGAAGGCGGATAACCTTTGGTTGCTGGAGGCTCGCCCACAGCGAGTGCTATTTCTCTTTGCGCTTGTGCATAACGTGTCAGCGAGTCGACCAATAATAAAACATTTAAGCCTTGATCTCGAAAATACTCAGCAATTTGTACCGCTGTTTCACAGCCTTTTAGACGCATTAATGGCGAATTATCTGCAGGCGCAGCAACGACAACAGAACGCGCACGCCCTTCTTCACCTAAAATTTCTTCGATAAATTCTTTAACTTCTCGGCCACGTTCACCAATTAATCCCACCACAATTACATCAGCAGTTGTACCACGTGTCATCATCCCTAACAAAACACTTTTACCGACACCTGAGCCTGCGAACAGACCCATACGCTGACCTACACCTACGGTTAAAAAGCTATTAATAGCACGTACACCAACATCTAAAGGTTCGGTAATTGCCCGTCTCGATAAAGGGTTAATAGGTTTATTATTTATTTGGTAATGACCCGAGTTTTTGATTGGCCCCTTACCGTCTAAGGGTTTGCCTACGCCATCAACGACTCGGCCAAGCAAATCCATTGAAAAAGGTAAGCGAGCTTTTGTTGCTAGTGGCACAACGCGCGCGCCAGGTAAAACGCCTTGTAAGCTTTGTTCTGGCATTAAAAAGGTGATGTCTTTGGAAAATCCGACAATCTCGGCGATTAAATCGCCCTGTGCGGTTTCGACTAGACATTGGCTTCCTACAGCGGCTTTAACACCCACCGCTTCTAAGGTTAAACCCACAACTCGTACTAAACGCCCAGCGACAGAAACTTTATGCGGATGCACAAACTCTTGACAGTTTTTTAGTCTTTCATTTAGGCGAGAGGTATCAACCATAGCGGTATTTTGACTCTTTTATACAAGAAGTTACTGATGTAGTGCATCTTGCAAAAATGAGTCCAATACTTCTTTCATCCGTGATTTAACACTTAAATCTACGTTGGAAGTACTGTTTTCAATTTGACAACTACCGGGAACAAGTTGCGGTGCAGCAAGTAAGCGCCAACCTTGCTCTTGAACATGATCCGCACCAAATTGCTTTTCAACACGTTTAATATCATCTGGGTGCAATAAAATTTGTGTTTGTGCTTCTTGGCTAGGTAAAGCTTTTATGCCAGCAGAAATTGCGCCTATTATGATATCAGGATTTGTTTTAGCTTCTTGTAGGGTAATAGCTTCGGTAAGTTGCACAACAAGATGAAGAAGTTGTTGTTCGACATTTTTTTCTACATCGAGTAACGGCTTATGAAGCTGTTCAGTGAGCGACTGCCATGCGGCGGACTGTTCTTCTATACTTTCTTTTCCCTCTGCCAAGCCTGTTTCAACCCCTTCTTTATGCCCAAGTTCCACACCCTCTTCGTGGCCTGACACCTTTCCTTCCTCATGACCTTTAGCAAAACCTTCTTCTTTACCTTGACTAAAACCTTCGTCAAATGCCGCTTGACGAATGTTTTCAATATCTTCTGCTGTTAGCGGCGCTATTTCCTCTTCAACTATATCTTCAGGGGGTTCGAAGCGCCAAGCAGCTTTCTTACCCATAGCATTAGTGGTTTCATCTTTAACTTTATTTTCAGATTCTACGCTAGGCAATGACCATACATCGGTTTCTTGTTCAAGATTGGGCTTAATAATGTCAGCGTTGGTTTTATTTAATATTTTCATAATATGTTATAACAGTCTTTATCAAACGAACTACATATAGGAGGTCCTAAAGTGGCTTCAGGCGCTAAATGTTTACATGAGTAACGTTATTGGATGACTCTATTTTTAGCACAAGTCATTTGAAAACTGGGGCATCATTGAGTTATAGGAACTCATCACCGCCGCCAGCCCCCCCTAGCATAATTTCTCCCGCGTCAGATAAACGTCGAGCCACAGACAAAATTTCTTTTTGCGCGGCTTCAACTTCACTGATACGAACAGGTCCCATGGCTTCAAGGTCATCGGCAAGCATTTCAGCAGCACGTTTCGACATGTTGGCCATAATTTTTTCTTTCAGAGCATCATCAGCTCCTTTAATGGCTTTCATCAGCGCATCTTGCTGCACTTCACGCAATATTGCTTGGATACCGCGGTCGTCAACATCAGCGAGATTTTCAAAGACAAACATTAGGTCTTGTATTTGCTGGCTCATTTCTTCATCGTGCTCTCGAATAGAGTCCATCAACATACCTTCAACATTGGTATCAAGAAAGTTCATGATGTCGGCAGCTGCTTTCAAACCACCCATTTTAGCGGCTTGTGCGCCCGCTTGACCGGCAAATTGTTTTTCCATAATTTCATTAAGTTCTTGCAGTGCTGCAGGCTGAACTTCTTCAAGGTTGGCAATACGCATCATTAAATCAAGACGTACTTTTTCCGCGAACTGGCTCATAATTTCAGCAGATTGATCAGGGTCTAAATAGGAAAGTACAATGGTTTGAATTTGAGGATGCTCGTTGCGAATAATGTTCGCTACTTGTTTTGAGTCCATCCACTTCAACGAATCTAAACCTTTTGCGCCACCACCCATAACAATTTGATCAATTAAATTGCCGGCTTTGTCTTCACCTAATGCAGCGGTTAACGCTTTACGAACGAACTCTTCACTTTGGAAGCCAATTGTACTAAAGTTTTGTATTTCATGAATAAAAAGTTTATGTACAGCGGTAATCTTCTCTTGCGTGAAGTCTTCCATCGCGGCCATAACCATACCCACTTGTTGAACCTGTTTAGGTTCTAAGTGTTTTAATATTTGCGCGGCATCTTCTTCAGATAAACTGAGTAATAATATCGCAGCTTTCTCTGCGCCATCAAGTTTGTCAACGTCAAACCCTTTAGGTGCAGGGCTTAGCTCTTGCATTTCATCACTCATCTTCGTTCAACCAACTTTTAACTACTTGAGAGGAAAGTTCAGGCTCGTTAGCAACAAGCGCTCGAACAGCTTTTAATATATCTTCATCGCGATGTAGGTCGGGTAATTGTAAACTCCCATCAGGAGCAAACCCTACTGCCGCGGCGTCAAAGTCTGATGTTAGCATATCCATGGTTTCATCACCCAAATCAATATGACTATCAAGCGATTTATCACCGTAGTCGTCAGGAGTTTGGTCTGGATTAATGAGACGTTTGAGCATAGGTTTAACAACAACGAATATCAGTACAATAATAACTAATGCGCCCATACCTAATTTGAAAAACTTCAAGATGGTGGTATTTTCATAAAAAGGTACTTTTGGCGCTGGCTCAAGAATTTCACGAGAAAAGGGTAAAGTAACAACCTCTAAAACATCACCACGTTGTAAGTTAAAGCCAATACTGCCTTGTAATAAGCGGCGAATGTTTGACATTTCTTCCACACTTCTTGGCGATTCTGTAGTCGCACCTTCTGCTCCTGGCACTGACAAATAATCAAGAGCAACAGAAACACTGATCCGGCGAACAACACCTGCTTGTTGTTTAGTATGGCTTATTGCTTCGTCTAATTCATAATTTTTAGTGGACTCGAGATGTTTACGACCTGGCATTGATTTTTGCTGCGCACCACCATTGGCGTTCTCTGGAATATTTGAGTCAAGTGGCGGTTGATTACTCAGCGCACCTGGGATTCCCCCTAATAAACCACCAATAGTGTTGTCTTCAATTTTCATCTCACTGCGCAGAGCAGGTAAATCGGAATTATAGCGACGCTGCATTTCTTCACTTGAGGTGAAATCCATAGTGACATTAACTTGGGCAGTGTAATTTCCTAAACCCACAACAGGGATTAATATACTGTCAATTTTGTTTAAGTACTCATTCTCTCTTTTTTTCTCCATTTCAAATTCTTTGCGTGAACGAGAAGAGACTGAAGTTTGTGAGCCTGAGTTAAGTAAGCGACCATTTTGATCTGTAACGGTTACTCGGTTAGGCTCCATGCCCTGAACCGCAGAAGCAATAATATCGACAACAGAATCAACTTCTTCTTCTGATAACAAACGCCCTTTGCGTAGCGTTAAAACAACGGTACCCGATGCACTTCGGGTGCGTTTGGCAAAAATATTTTCACGCGGTATCGCCAGTAATACTTTTGCTCTAGAAATAGCTTGTAATTCTTCAATGGTCCGGGCGAGTTGTTGTTCACGAGAAAACTTAAGACGTTCTGTTTCAAGGCGTTGACTAACACCAAAGCCCATATCTTGCATAATAATTTCATTACCTGCTGAGGGCTCATCTGATAAACCTTCTCGTGCTAATAAAATTTTAATGTCTTGATATTGATCACTGGGAACTGAGATAGTGTTATTTTCTTGACGGTATTCCACTTGGTTTGCGTCGAGAAAATCCATTGTTTTGATTAGTTGTTCAGTCGGCTGCTTAGCAAGAAATCGGTATTCCGCTTGATTTGCCCACATAATAACAAAGACAGCAATGGCTAAACATATCGCCAGCGCCATAATTAAGGTAATTTGGCGTAACAAATCAACATTACCCATTGCAGAGGCAAAGCCTGACTTTTGTTCATCAGCCATGCTTTCGGAACCGTCGCTTGCCATTAGCCCCGTGCCACCATCTGCAGCAATCATTGAATTATTATCAGTATCAGCCACTTACTCTCTCCACTACCACTTAATTTTTATTATGAAATACGGTCTATTTTTGTTTAATACCAAAGGCTCATTAAACAGGCATATTCATTATTTCTTTGTATGCTTCTACAAACTTATTACGTACTTGTACGGTAGCGTCAAAGGCAATACCCGCCTTTGCAGAAGCAACCATGGTGTCAGCGAGGGTAACGCTCCTGTCACCCATTTCAAAAGCAGTACGCTTAGCACCTGAATCTTTTTGAATATCATTAACATTATTTACAGCATCTTTAAGCATATCGCCAAAGCTACTTGTAGATTTATTGACGGCCGGAGATGCGTTATCTCCCATTGCGAGGTCATTACCCATTTTTTCAAATGAGACACCTTGCGTTGATGAGTTTCCAAGCGACATACTTTGCATTTGTGCGTATAAAGAATTGGTATTGATATTCATGGTCTACTCACCTGTGTCAATTTTTTGCTACTAACCCTGAAAATAACGGCTTAGTTAACGATATAACCAGATATTGCAAGCATGGTGCCAGTATTATAATTATGGAAGAAGTGGTTATTTAAAGGGACTGATAGCAGTAAACCCAACATTTTAATAAAAAAGTTGGGTTTATAAGTGAGGTTTTAATCGTTGTCGTTATCTTATGCGGGTATTTGAATACCTGAATCACGCATTCTGGCTATTTTATAACGCAGTGTTCTTGGGCTGATCCCTAATCGTTCAGCAACATCTTTTCGGCTACCTTGACAGGCGGTCAGCGTATCAAGAATAATTTGATGCTCTTGTAGTTTAAGTTCATTGCCTAGTTTGTCTTCATTATTATTTTCTAACGGTATCTCAGTAACAATTTCACTATCAAAATTTTCAATTAATAGATCACCCGCATCAATAAGGTGGTCACTGTGTAAAATAATAGCTCTTTGAATAACATTGTCTAATTCTCGGACATTACCCGGCCAATCATAACTGGCCAGTTTATTTCTAGCTGAAGCAGTCAGTTCCGGAATTGCAAGACCATTAGCGACCGATGCTTGGGTAATTAAGTGCTTAGCTAAAGGTACAATATCATCTCTACGTTTTTTCAATGGTAACCACGTTAATGGAAAAACATTCAAACGGTAATATAAATCTTCACGAAATATTCCGTCTTTTACCGCAGCATGTAAATCACGGTTACTGGTTGCTATAACCCGAACATCAAGCTTAATCGTTTTACGCCCCCCTAAACGTTCAACTTCTCGCTCTTGCAACACCCGTAAAATTTTTGCTTGTAAGCCAAGATCCATTTCAGTGATTTCATCTAATAAGATAGTACCACCCTGCGCTTGTTCAAACTTACCTGGGCATGCTTGAATAGCTCCCGTAAAGGCGCCTTTTTCATAACCAAATAAAGTCGCTTCAAGCATATTCTCAGGAATTGCGGCACAATTTATAGCAACAAAAGGCATGTCACTTCGGTTTGAATTATAATGTACATATTGCGCAAGTACTTCTTTACCTGAACCGCTTGGGCCAAGCACCATAACGGAAGCATCTGTAGTCGCCACTTTTTTAGCCAACACTAATAATTCAATGCTGCGTGCATCTGCCACTACGGGCTCATGACGTTTCGTCACGTTTAATGGCACATATTGATTAACCATATTTAACAAAACTTCAGGAGCAAAAGGTTTCGCCATATAATTACAAGCGCCATCACGCATTGCTTGTACTGCATCATGAATCGTGCCATATGCTGTCATAATAAGCACAGGTAAATTTGGCCACTTTCTCTTGATACTGTTAAGCAAAGTTAAACCTGACATCCCACCCATTTGTACGTCACTCACCACAAGATCAACACTTTGTTCTTTGAGAATAAGTAAAGCCACTTCACCTGAATCAGCTTCAATACACTGATAACCTGATAATTTTAAGGTATCAATGAGTGCTTCGCGTAGTCCCGCATCATCTTCAACCACTAATATTTTACTCTGATCCATTAGTGTTCTCCCCATTAACATGGTTTGTTTCTAAAATAGGTAAGTGAATACAAAAGTGTGCACCCTCTCCTGGCTTACTCACTAAACGCACATCACCTTGATGCGCCTTTGCTACTGATTTAACAACCGCTAAACCTAAACCTGTACCTTGTGCTCTTGATGTATAAAAAGGTTCAAAAATTTTACTGGCAAGTTCTTCATCAATACCTTGCCCATTGTCTTGTACGCTAATGTAGGCATATTCATTTTGGCAGAAAGTCGTAATCGTAATTTCTGCTCCTTGTTTGATCACTTGCAAACTATTATGAATCAAGTTTTCAATTGCCCCGCTCAAAGCGCGCTTATTACCCAAGATTTGGCAATCATCATCACAAAGTTTAATATTTACTTTCGCTTTAGCCTGCAAAATTAAAGCTTCAACACTGTTAACTGAATACGTAATCAATTGATTAACACAAAGCGGTTCAACAACTTTCTGCTTGCCACTTTTGGAAAAGAGCAACATGTCATTTACTTGTTGCTCTAAGTCGTGCAAACGCGCCATTAATTTTTCTTGAAAACTACCGCGATCATCTGGAGAAAGTTTTTTATTTTTTAAATTTGCGCCATATAACATTGCTGCAGAAAGTGGAGTGCGAATTTGATGAGCAAGTTTTGAAACCAAGTGACCTAATGAAGATAAACGTTGCATATGGCTAAGCTTGTCTTGTAATAAACGTGTTTCCGTGAGGTCGGTGATCATAATTAGCTGCCCTGGTTGGTCACCCAAGGCGGTAATTTCTAGCTTAACTCGGCGACCATCTTTTAATGACACTTCATGCCAATCGTCTGCGCGTGGTTTAAAAGAGCGTTTAATCACATCAAACCACGCTTGACCCAAAATAGGTTCGTCAAGTAACAGGCTAGCAATTTTATTGGTTTTAATCACAATGCCATCACCATCAAGCATTATCATCCCGGTAGGCATGACATCGATAATTTGTTCAAGTTGATTTGATTTTTGACGAAGTAAGGAAAGCTCACCACGGTATGCTTCACTTTCTAAAGTATCACTTGCAGAAAAAGGCTGCTGAGTAAAAGCAAACTTAGCTTGATGAAATAAACTATCTTCCACACAATTAATGGATGAAGATAAGGTTGAAGATGCTAATGAATGTGAAACTGCAACGGTCATATACTTTACTCAATTTAAAAATACCAACTGAATAAAGCATTAACTATGCCAAAGAGGCTTTGTATTAATTTACATGAGGTTACAGGTTGTTTTACGTACAAAAAACGTTGTCAAAGATTTGGCTTTAGCGTGTACTAACAAAAAAAACTCAACGAAGTAGTCGCTAAGTGTCATCCTACGTAAAGATAAAAGCGCAAAAAAAACGGTTAGCCGTTATGCTTTTGTAAACTATACTTTCGCATTTTTTCCACTAACGTGGTTCTGCGCATCCCTAGTAATTCAGCAGAGCGAGCAACAACCCAATCATTTTTATCAAGTGCTTGGTTTATCATCGAAACTTCTAAATCTGCTAAGTACTCTTTTAAATTTAAACCCTCATTGGGTAGCACATCAACGACTGATTCACCTTTAGGTTCATCATCAAAACCCGTGGTGTCTTCTTCGTCATCATCGTAATCAAAACCAGCAAACAGCTCATTTATCGCATCACGTTCTTGCAACTCATCTGGATATGCTGGTTGATACTCTTCAACATCAATATGACGATATTTTGCAGGTAGTTCACTGACATTCACAACTTGCTCACCAAACATAATAATCATACGCTCAATCAAGTTTGATAGTTCACGAACATTACCCGCCCAAGCATGTAGTTTTAACGATTCAATCGCTTGCTCAGTAAAACGAACACTTTGTCCTTGCTCGGCTTCAAAACGAGAAATAAGTTCTTTGATCAGCAAAGGAATATCTTCTTTTCTATCACGCAGTGCCGGTGTTTCAATAGGAAAAACATTCAGACGATAAAACAGATCTTCACGAAAGGTTCCTGCGGTGATCATATCTTCTAAGTGTTGGTGCGTCGCGGCAATGATACGGACGTTAGTTTTAATACTTTTTGCACCACCTACGCGTTCAAAAGTACGCTCTTGTAGCACACGCAGAAGCTTTACTTGCATGGGTTGTGGCATATCTCCGATTTCATCAAGAAATAAGGTACCACCTTCTGCCATTTCAAAACGGCCTTTGCGCGTAGAAATAGCCCCTGTAAATGCCCCTTTTTCATGGCCAAATAATTCACTTTCGAGTAATTCACCAGGAATAGCTCCACAATTAACCGGTACAAAAGGTCCTTTTGCACGATCAGACAAATTATGAATATTACGTGCAACAACTTCTTTACCCGTACCTGACTCTCCTAAAACCAACACACTGGCTTGAGTACTTGCCACTTGCTCAATTAAAAATCTAACTTGTAGCATAGGTTCGCTGGTACCCACCAAAGATCGGAATAACAGATTAGGACCATTGTGGTTTCTTTTTGAAGGTAATTGGTTGTGGTATTGGTGGCAGTGATGTACTTGCTCGGTAAGTTGAGCATAATTCAATGGCACAGCCAAACTGCCTAATACATTTACCGCTTCATTAAGTAAACTAGCATCAAGCACATCATGTAAAATAAAGGGGGTTGCTGGGTGCTTTTTAACAAATTCGACAAGTAACTCACTGACCTTACCGCATAAAATAACGGTAAGAATATGATCAGATTCGTTAAAATACTGATTAATATCTTCTTCAGGGCAAACATAAAAGTGTTCGCCTACAAACGATAATACGGTGGCTATTTGATCGCGCCTGGTAATGTCGTTATCCACGACAAGAACATGTTTTTGACCCTGCATAATCTTGATAAACCAATATTTTTATTAACTAATAAACAGATTTTAGCGTGATATACTAAATAAGCAACAAAAAATTGACGCTACAGGTCATTAATTTGACAACATATCTTTTTTATTGCTTATGACAATATTTTAGGTATTTCAAATTTCATTATGTCAGCCAAATAAATCATATCTCTTCGTTGCTGGGCATCAAGCATTACCTGTAGTAATTGCGATAACGTCTGTATTTTTTCAGCACTGAGCATCGGGGTTATTTTCAGTAATTCATCATATATTTTTGCAAGTGATTTATTTGCAGCTCCCTCTTGTCCACATAAGATCAATCGATAAGTTTCGCTAATCAAGGCGTTGATATGACGTATATTATTCATGGCCACCTGCTCCTGTTTGTGTTTTTTTACAAAAATCAGGCCACAAAGGTGCTCCTATTATATTTGCACCATCAAGGCTACCAGTAAAAAATTGTGTTTGATGCTGTTGCTCAATGTAGCTTTCTAAATCTCGTAAATAACCACGAAAATTTAAATACGTGGGCACTTTCTTTCCGCGACCATTAAAAATCCAGTGTGGTGTATCTTGTGGGGAAAGCAGCTCACGCTCTGAGAGAATTTCAGTGTGACTAACATGAGTTTGTTGGCGAATTAAAGAAAAGTCAGCACCCAACAACAGTATTTTTCGAGCTAAAAGTTTCACCGCAAGGTCAATCGTAGGGTGAATAACACTGCCCGCAGAAAATAACCGTGTGTGTGTAAAGTTTACTGATAACGTGTCAAATTCAGTGTTACTTGAAAGACTAACAAAGCGAGGTCCAGGCCAATTTTGCAAAAATTTATTATCGAGTAAAGGAAAGTAGACTAAGGGGACACCCGCTAATTCTTTCATATTAATATCAGCAAAAAGCTGATGCGCAACTTGATCAATTGAAACAATAATATCTGGGATTATTTTTTCTGCTAAAAGAGGTTTTACACTCGCATCAACAGCAATAATAATCATATTATCTTTATGTTTATTTTGCTTTAACCAATGGTAATGATCACTTAATGAAGGTCCTGCGGCGGTTACAACGACCAGGCTGTCTGGCTTAGACATTTTACTTTTTAGGCGTTCAAGGTTACTCAGCTCTACAATGTCAGCGTCTATCGTCAGTAGCTGGCTGTTTTTATTAATACTATTGACAACTTTTTCGGCGCTGACACTATTGGTTTTACTGATAAATTGCTGATCTAATTCTAAACAAAGGCGATCACGTAACGAGGCAAAGCGATCCTCTACCGTAACCAGCTCTGCCGGTAGTGCAATAAAAGGAAATTTTACTTTTGAGCAACTCGTCGAAATGTGTAATTGAACCCGTTCATCTTCCAACCATTGACATTGATCAACATGAGAAAGACAGAAAGCGAGTAGATAAAAATTCATAACAACAATATCTAAATTTTCTATTTTCTCTCGTGCAAGGAGTAACTGTTGTACCTGACCTAAACCCATGCCATAAAGGTAAGCTTTTTTACTCGCGAGGGGAATTTGCTGACACTGAATTTCAGCTTCAGCATAAGCGTCATAACTACTGCTAATTTGAATACCTTCAAAAACGACAGTATTACATTGCCCCGTTAGCCATTGTGCATCAATTAATGAAAGGTCGATAGCCTCTAATTCTTTAACAATGTTTGGCCAACGCTTGTTAATAATGATCATATTTTTTTCAAAATAATTCATATTATTATTTTTATTTCCTTTTAATTACTGAGACATTTAGCTTAAAAATATATCTTTTTGGACATTGATTTTTGAAGGTATAAATTCACATGAGGGGTGCACGCCAACAACTGCGTGTGCTGATTCAACCTGAGTATTTAAGATAAAGGCATTCGCGCCGACCAAAACATTTTTGCCCAGATGACAATCACCAAGAATGGAAGCTTTTGAATATAGAACACAGCCCTCAGAAAATGTTGGGTATTGTCCTGAAAGCGTAGAGCCCACCGTAACATTTTGATAGACCACAAGGTAGTTTTCATATTTAGCATGACCTAATACAGTACCAACAGGATGAACCAGCATGAAGATCTCTGGTAATTCAATACTATAAAAACAGTCAAAACTATTAAGCGCTTTATTTAAATAAAATAATTTTTCAGCAAGAACAATAGCGTTTTCACGCCACGCTTGGTTACTTAAGATATAAAGAAAACTTGCGTAATGATCACTATTTAAGTGATTAAAGACTGTATAATTTTGGTTGTCACTGGTTTTTTCTTGATAATACTTACGATTGATATGCTTAAAACAGTTATTCAGTCGTTCAAGAGCCTTAGGCATAACCAAGGCTATTTCTGCTTTATGTTCAAACTTATCGGGGAAGAAATTATTCAATTGCGTTAACAAGTAATCCGTTAACGCTTGTTCATTCAAAGAAAGCTTTATCATCTACTTAGCCTTAATATCAAAGTGTGAAACCATCATCTACGATGATATTTTGGCCATTAACAAACGTAGAAGCGTCACTCAATAAATAGATTAAAGAACCACAGATATCTTCAGGAGACAACATACCTTTATTGAGGCTGTTCTCTTTATATTTATCAAGGAATGATTGCGGTTGTGCGTCTAAAATGCCTCCGGGGCTTAACGCATTGACTCTAATATGCTTCCCCTTTAGTTCTTTTGCCATATATTTAGTTAAATGGATTAATCCTGATTTAATCGCTGCGTATTCAACCGGCATGGTCATATTCGTCTCTTGGTAAAGTTCGAACTTTGGTGCTATTACGCCATAAATAGAGGCAATATTAATGATATTACCGTAACCTTGTTGACTAAAATAGCGGGAAAATTGCTGTGACGTGAGAAAGTATCCCCCTAAATTAATATTCAAGTTATCACAGAAATCTTCATATTTAACGTCTAAAAATTTAGCGCCATAATTTTTATTACGCGGGTAAGCATTATTAACAACAGCATCTATACGATTAAATTTTTGCGCGAGCTGGTTTATTAATACCTGTAATGATTCGAGGTTACAAATATCAAGATGATAAAATTCTGCGCGAGCTGATGAATTATTTTTTTTCGCTAAAACATTAAGTTCAAGCGCTAACTGTTCACCTTTTTCTGGGTCAATATCTGCGATAATAACATGGCCATTTTGTGTAATAACACTTTGACAAAAGTGTTGACCTAAATAGCCACACCCTCCTGTAATTACAATCACTTTATCTGATAACAAATGGTATTCTCCTGCTGTAGTCACACTAATTAATTCGGCGAAAAACAGGTTTAATAGCTTCACCGATAAGAAAATTTTCAACACCTTGTTCAAGTGCTTTTTTATATATACTAAATGCTGACGTCAATGCTGTTTTAGTTATTTCAAGTTCAACTTCACCATGACGATAAGAAAGTGCAATCCATGGCATTAAAACGCCTTTTTTGATCATTTCCTGTGAAAATAAGGTTCTCATTGCCAAACAAGGATGACCCTTTTTATCTAAGGTTGTATAACTTGGCGAGCAAGCAATACCCGAACAAAAAATATATTCACTGATACCAAATGAATGCGCTAATTGGTTAAATAAGTCGATGAGCTTTTGTCCATATGTCCAAAGGTGATCGATAACAGGTTGTTCATGCATAAATTTAATTGTTGCGACAAAAGCCCCAAGACAAGACATTTCAGCGCCATGTGTCGTTGATAAGAGAAATAATCGTTCACTTCCTTGTTTCTCGATTGAGCCCAGTGACATTATCTCTCTTTTACCGCCAACAGCCGCCACAGAAAAGCCATTAGCCATCGCTTTACCAAATGTACATAAATCAGCTTGTATATTGTAATAATGTTGAGCGCCCTTTAGATGCCAGCGAAAACCCGTAATCATCTCATCAAGAATAAAGACAATACCGTGTTTATGACATAACCTTTTTACGTCATGTAAGTAATTATCCCCTGCGTGAGTTTGTGAGGCACATGGATGAGTAATAGTACTTGGCTCTAACACCACACAGGCAAATTTTTCTGGATAGTTATCAATAAGTTCAGCAAGGGAAGCTAAGTTATTATATGTAAAAGTTTTAGTCTGTTCTATCGTCGTTTTAGGGATACCAAGCGTGATCGGAGTAGAGGCAATAAACCAGTCGTCATATGAAAAAAATGGATGATCAACACAGCGTGCGATCATTTCTCGCCCAGTGTATGCACGAGCCAATTTAATCGCTGCAGAGACCGCTGTAGAACCATTTTTAGTAAATTTAACCATATCAACAGAATCAATTAAGTCAATTAATAGCTCTGCCGCTTCAAGTTCAACTAATGAAGCGCGTGTTAAGTTGTTACCGTTATTAATTTGCTCAATAGCTGCCATATTAATGGCTTGCTCAGCATAACCTAAATGCACGGCTCTTAAAGCCATACCATAATCTAGAAAACGGTTATTATCTTGGTCAAAAGTGTAAGCACCTAAGCCATTTTTTAAGATTTGTGGAGCGTTTGCTGGAAACTGGTCAAAACCGCGAGAGTAGGTATGAGCGCCACCGGGTATCGCTTTAAGTAATCTTTTTGTATATGCATCATTCATTGTGAGTACTCGGATAAGAGGCTTTGATGAGATTTAAATTATTCATTATGGCCTCAACACAAATAAAATCAGTTAAATCATCAATTTCAAAAGCTTGCCATTTGGGAACAAGGTAACCTATAGTTTGCTGATGATAAAAGCTTTTTTCTTTTTTTAACGTAACAATATCAGAACCATAAAGAGAGCCTTCATAACGATAACACGCAGGTAAATCTTGCCGGCGTAGCACTTCAAAATTTTCTTGATAAGGTTCAAGGAAGCCTTGCCTATTTATTTTAACGCTAAAAGCTGGATGACCTTCTTCATTCGCGCATAAACCAACAATTGCTTTGGCGTTATCTTCGTTATCAATTAAACGCTCTATCGCTAAATCTATATCATTTGTTTGGGTAAGCGGTGAAGTGGGTTCAAGTAAAAAAAGATAATCAAACGTTTCACCTTCAAGCGCCAGTGCTTCAAGAGCATGTGCAATAACATCAAACGATGAAGTACTATCCTGTGCCAGGTGACTTGGTCGAATAAAAGGAACTTCCGCTTGATATTGCAAAGCAACCTCTGCAATTTTTTGACTATCGGTTGAAACAACAACTTTATCAATATATTTAGATAACTGTGCTGATTGAATAGGCCAAGCAATTAAAGGTTTTCCACACAATAACTTGGTATTTTTACCTACGAGGCCTTTACTGCCACTTCGAGCTGGTATCAGCGCAATAATTCGCTTACCCTTTATCATTAGAAGTCTCTTTCATAATCATGCTGTGCGCGCTCAAAGTCATTCATTTTACCGATATCTAACCAATATTCATGTAATGGAAAAATAGCAACTTTTTCGCCTTTTTCCATTTGCAGTTCCAATAAAGTTGGCATATCAACACGGGTATTGGTTGCTAATTGACGGATTAATTTGGGTTCTACAACATAAATACCCGCATTAATAAAATACTTTTGTAAGGGTTTTTCAACCATCCCAGTAACACGTTCACCATCACTTTCTATGACACCGTAAGGTACTTGAAACTCATACTCTGTGCCACACATTGTACAAATAGCATCTTGTTGATGGTGGTAATTAAGTAAGTTTTCAAAATCGACTTTTGTTAAAATATCACCATTCATCATAATAATGGGTGAGTTGGGTAAGTCGTTAGGCAGAAGACTTAATGCGCCTCCTGTACCTAAAGGTGATTCTTCATGGATATAATTTATGATGACATCCCACTTTGAACCGTCCCCAAAATATTCACGGATCATATCGGGTAGAAAATGCGTTGATATATAAAAATTATAGAAACCTGCCGCAATAAAACTCTCTAAAATAGTTTCGAGTATCGGCTTACCTCCCACTTTTAATAAGGGTTTAGGGCAAGCATCGGTTAAGGGTCTGAGTCGAGTACCAAAGCCACCAGCCATTAAAAAGACAGGGGTTTCATAGCGGCGAACATTAATAACGTGATGGAGTGTTTCAAGGTTGGTGAGAACACCTTGCTTATCAATGATGGGAATAGATAAAATATGTTCTCGTTTCATTAACGATAACAATTGTGCACTTGAGCTTTCGATACCGGCTGTTTTGGGATGCGCATTCATTATTTCGGTAACGGGTGTCGTCAAAGCCTTATGAGCAAGCAAAGCACGACGCACGTCACCATCGGTAATAATACCCACTAATTTAAATAATTCGTCAACCACTAGCGCGACACGAAGACCTTCCGCATTGATTGCTTCTATAGCATCGACCATTGTCGATGTTTTCAAGAGTGTGACATTTTTCCACTTAGAGCTCATCAGCGAACCTTTACATCAATGAATTTATTGCTAAATATTTGCCTGAGTAACAATACAGTGTGTTAATAACCAAGGCTTGAATTAATAATGTACTTTTAAATCATAGCATAATATATGCCATTATTTTTCCACTTATTTGACGTTAGACAAGGGCCAAAATAAAGCATATCCGCAACGTTTACTCCAATCAAAAAAATAAAGCCTTTAATAGGTTATTGGCTTAATACTTGCTTTTTTAACTATAGTGATAACAAACAAACTTCTATACGTTTAAAAGGCTAATACATGTCAACATTTGATAGTGCTAAAATAACACCAACGGTTATTGAAGGTATCGATTACTTACTAAAACCCAATGCCGATAAAGACCTAAGTCAATATATGGAAGTTAAACACAATTACCGCGAGTTAGCGCGACAGGCGAATAAAAGCTTTACTCGCCAAAAGCAATGTTTATCAACATCTTTACAAGACGACCATATACATGTGTTACGTAAACATTTCCCTGAAGAACTTTGCCAAAGTATTATTGAAGAGTATGAAAATAACCCTGATGATATAAAGTCATCGAATGTTATTGCTGTGCTGCTACCGCAAGTTTTTAATCAATTACTCGATGAACAAGTTATCTCTTATTTCAACAGTGAGTATTGCATTTTTTGGTGGTCTATTTATAAAATTAACGACACGGTAACGTCAACAGATTATTCGTGTAAATGGCACTGTGATGCAGGACCTAAAAATCACTTAAAAGTACTGATATATCTTAATGGCATTGAAGAACACGGCAGTGACACCAGCTATTTGTCCCCTGAATCAACTCAACAACTCAAAGATGTTGGCTACATTTTCAATGATATAAAAAATCGCGAGACTGATTTATCAGCATTATGCCAACATTTTGACATTGACTTCACCCCTAAATACGCAAAACCCAATGCGGGTGACACTATTATATTTAACCCAAATCAAATAGCACATCGTGCTTTACCAACAAAAGGTGCTAAACCACGTTATGTTATGGATTTTTGTTTATTACAAAATGAAGTACCTTGGCGAGAAACAGTTGAGAATGATTATGTCCCCGTTTATGGTGGCAGACAATTTGAAGGTTTTGCTAATAAGCTGTTGAAATTTAATAAAAGAGCCAATACTGACTCGGTCTCTTATATAGAAATCCCTCAAAAGAATGAAATAAAATATCATCAGCATGTGCAATATTTACTTAATAGTATTTTTTCAGACCAACAAATTTCTACTGCGCTTTTCGATCGTATAAAACAACAAGATACAAAATTACTTGTTTGCACTGATGTCACGGCATTAATCTATTTTTGTAAAAACATACTGCAATCACAACTTAACCCCGATCCGAGCGTTATCATAAACAAAACCATCATTCAGGCAATGATGGATTTAGCTGATTATCAACTCACGTTTAAAGATAGCTACCAACGTTATAGCCCACAGAACAAACCAAATCCTAATGGTATCTTTTGGCCAAACCCTGATCATGCAAAGCACCCGCAGTCTCAGTTTGAACAACTTCCCTATGTGAAAAAGACCCCCATAATGACCCTGAGAACACCCATTGGTTCAGCAGGAAGTTGCTTTGCGTTTGAGATATCAAAATATTTTCAAGAAAATAATTATAACTATGTCGTTACCGAGCGGAATGATTCAATTAATTCTGGTTTAGTGATTGATGGATATCAACCAGGAGATAGCATTGCAAAATTCTGTGCAAATTATGGCATTTTATTTAATAGTCCAAGCTTTAGTCAATTAGCTGAAAAAGCTTTCGGACTCCGTTCTTTTGAAAAATTACTGATCGAATCAGAACAAGGGGTTTACCTTGACCCTTACCGGGAAAATGTTTTCTTTAGATCGCAACAAGCCTACTTAGAAGACTACGACAGGCATATTGCAGCGGTAAAATCATCCTTTCTTAACTGCGAAGTCTTTGTCGTGACCATGGGCTTAAATGAATGTTGGGAATTACATGATGGAACAGTTATGTCGCGTAATCCACGAGAAAACATGTTTCAACTTGTTAAGCATAAAATATTAACCGTAGAAGAAAACGTTTTTCATATTCAACGTTTTTTCGATATTATCAAAGCTCACAACCCTGATTTCAAGCTAATTATTAGCGTTTCTCCCGTACCCTTTCTCGCTACTGGGCGCGCAGATGAACACCATATAATAACAGCCAATGTGCATTCAAAAGCAGTGTTATTGGTTGCAGCAGAAAAGTTAGTTGCAAATAATGCTGATATGTATTATTTGCCAAGTTACGAGTTAGTCACTCAATGTGAGAAAGAGGCATGGCACCCAGACAGACGCCATGTAAAAAGCGAAGTTGTCGCTCGTGTTGTCTCGATGTTTGAAGAAATTTTTGTTAAGTAACATAATGCTTAAGTGACAAATACTTCCATATTAATACCATGTAATAGCATAGAACAAACTTAAAGAGAGGGTTCGTTTAACAGGTCGCCGTGCTGATAGTTTTTACTGGCCGGTTGACCTAATAACGTCCAATAAGCATAGGGAGACATGCCATTTCCTGGACGCATAATGACAACATTTTTGTCATCAAATATATCACCTTTACTAATAGAACCACTAGCAACGAGACTCTTTCGCGCAATAGCTGCATTTTTCAGTTCAATAGCACTGGGTTTTTTGACACCATCACCTAACGCCTGTTCAACGATGCGGATCCCGTGGGTCATTGCCGTTAACTCCTGTGGATCAAGAGAGGCTTTATGATCAGGCCCGAGCATCGCTTTATCTAAGGTGAAATGCTTTTCAATTAATACCGCGCCTTTCGCAACAGCCGCTATAGGTATTTCTATACCTGCGCTATGGTCCGAATAGCCAACACTAACACCAAATTCTTTTGACAAACTGTTCATTGCATTTAGATTTATCTCACAAGGATTTGCTGGATATTCAGTCGTACAATGCAATAAAGTCACATGGTCTATCAATAACGCTTTACCATGTGAGCTATCGAACGCTTTGGCAAATGATTCATTGTTGGGTTCATCAAACAATAATTCGCCGTTAAATTGCAACAAACCAAAAGCGATAACACTTAATGCCTGTTTAACTTCTGCCATGGTTGCCATACCTGTTGACACAATCAACTGGGCTCCAGAAAGTGCATGAGCCAAAACAAAAGGTGCATTGGTTAACTCTCCAGAAGGTATTTTTAAGGTTTTCAAACCAAGATCTTCTATTAAAAAATGTAAACTTTCAAAATCAAAGGCTGTTGACAAATAAGTAATATTTTTATTTTGACAGTATTTTTGTATACGTTGATGTGCAGAAAAACTCAACTCCAATCTACTTAACATTGCATATTGGCTTTCTTTCTTACCGATATTTTTTGTTTGGTATAATGCTTGTTCAGCGGACTCAGTAACTAATTGACTTGCTTTAAAGGTTTGAAACTTAATAATATCAACACCCGCATTAACCGCTGCATCCACTAATAAAAGTGCTAACTTTTCGTCACCATTATGATTAACGCCCGCTTCAGCAATAATAGTGGTACTTTGTTTATTCATCGTATTTTACTCAAAGGTTATTATTTGTCAGTGGTGTTAATGGATTTCATGGCTACTGGTAAATCATAAAAATGTTTGATGGTGGAAAAATTAAATCTTTTTATTTTATCGAGGATCATGTCGCTAGTACTTAATGCCGTTTTTCCTGGGGTTGAATTTACCGAGGCATAAGGATTTAATCCATAGAGGTCAACCTTTCCAGCAAAAACATCCTTAATAGCATTTGTAATATCAGTTTGCTTTACGCCGCAGTGAATCACTGAATGAGCAGACATCCGACCTTGTTGGCGTTGTCCAATATTAATTGTTGGCACACCTAACGAAGGCACTTCAATAATACCACTCGATGAATTACCAATAACCGCAGTTG
Organism: Colwellia sp. Bg11-12; assembly: GCF_014076955.1. Taxonomy (NCBI): domain Bacteria; kingdom Pseudomonadati; phylum Pseudomonadota; class Gammaproteobacteria; order Alteromonadales; family Colwelliaceae; genus Colwellia; species Colwellia sp. Bg11-12. The sequence continues at coordinate 524,024 of NZ_JACGUZ010000071.1, read as the reverse complement.
CATATTTTACCGCAGACAAGAAACGATCTAAGCCCAGCGTGGGGATCAGTAACACTCGGCTTTTATGCTTGTTAGCATATTCATTAAGAAATGAAATTATTTTTCGACCGCCGTCATCAGCATTTGGATAAGTAATGATAACTTGATGGTCAACAAACGACTCCAGTGCGGCTAAAATATTTTGACACGTTTCAACAGGGTCTTCATTTGCGAGTGTTACGCTATGATACGTTACTACGAAATAATGGGTTTTTAAGTCAAAACCAAGCGATGCTTGTAATGCTTTTTTTGATAAAAAAGACTTTTTCAAGGTAATATTTTCTAAGCCTAAAGCGCCAACATTAAAAACACTTTCTGGCGCTTCGCCCATTTGAATAACACGCTGGCGGTAAGCCTCATTCGCGGTGAAGTGCAGGTTAGATAGTTTTGTTATCGCATGGCGAATGGCGTCATCTTTAGCACCTTCAGTGATTTCACCACCATGCAAGTGCGCTATAGGTATATTCATCAGCATAGCGGTTTGCACAACAGCTAGTGCCTCAAACCTGTCGCCAAGGACCACGAGAACATCGGGTGAAAGTCGCTTTAACGCATCAGCAAAACCAATAACACCTAGACCAACGCTTTTAGCGCAACCTGATGCTGTATCTGACGAGAGCAACATTTCAACTTCCTCATCAATATGATACCCATCATTAATAATTAATGATTTTGAAAGACCAAACTCTGGCGATAAATGCATAGCAGAGACCAAAATTTGCAGCGTTAGCTGTTCATCGTGTTTAATTTTAGATAATAAGGGTCCAAGAATGCCATACTCTGCACGGGTTCCAGTAAATACAGCTATTTTTTTCATCGATGAGTCTTATACATTATAAATGGAATGTTTATATTTACTTAGATTTTCAGCTTGAGTAAACCATTGAATCGTTTTTTGTAAGCCCTCTTTAATCGCTATTTCTGGCACAAACCCCGTTAGATTTAAAATTTTACTGTTGTCACACCACAATCGAAAAACTTCTGATTTTTCAGGTCGTAAACGCTGTGACTCGGTAATAAATTCAACATCACTGTGCATTAATTCTTTAATAATCCCTAACGTATCAGCCATACTTATTTCAAAATTTGAACCTATATTAATTGTTTCTCCAATCGTGTTGTCGCTTTCGAGTATTGAAATAAAACCATTACAAGTATCTGACACATAGTTAAAATCGCGCGTTGGCGATAAGTCGCCCAACTTTATTTGTTGCTCACCATTAGCTATTTGACTAATAATTGTTGGAATAATTGCACGTGCAGACTGTCGAGGTCCATATGTATTAAAGGGGCGAGCTATGCTTATGGGTAAATCAAACGCATTAAAATAGCTCATTGCCATAGCGTCAGCACCAATTTTAGAAGCACTATAAGGTGATTGTGCCTGTAAAGGATGTTTTTCATCTATAGGCACATATTGAGCAGTTCCGTAAACTTCACTCGTTGAGGTATGAATAATACGGCTAACACCATTATCTTTTGCTGCTTGGCAAATATTTAATGTGCCGGTTATGTTGGTCGATACATAACTTTCTGGCGCAACATAAGAGTATGGGATAGCGATTAGTGCAGCTAAATGAAAAATAATGTCGACATTCTTAGTAATATGTCGGCAATAATGTGGATCTCTAATATCACCATTGAGCACTTCAATATCATTCAAACAATTAATATCTTCAAGCCAGCCCCAATAATTAAAGGAGTTATACAATGATAAGGCTTTCACTTTATAACCACGTTTAACAAGCATTTCAACTAGATGAGAGCCAATAAATCCGTCGGCACCGGTGACTAAAACCGTTTTTTTCACTGTCTGATCCTTTGATAAAAAGCTCTGCTCGTTAAGCTCAGAGCAGAGTAAACCTTAGTTTATTACTTTCTAAGCGCTTCTAAATGGGAAGTTTCCCGATACATCGGGGTTTTATAATGCGCTAAATAAATAGCTGGTGCTTCTTGAAGAAATTCACGGTAATGTACCAAACCAGCTTTAAAATCAGCTAATGCGACACTTTCATCAGCTGCCTCATACAACAAACGCACTAACATCGCCTGCATATGCAAAACACTGCCATTTATTAATAAAGACAAATGCCTTCTGCCCGACACTTCAACTTCGCGTACAATATGGGACTGACTGCGTAATCGTTGTACGCCATCTTCCATCGTATCTATGGGTAGATCTAAATCATCAATTAACCATTGGCACATGTCTGAAAAACCTTGGGTATCAACGCTAGCATCTAATAATTGATAAAGTTGGCCATCATCGTGATAAGCCGATAATTCATAGGCACGATCAACTAGTTTAGTTTTATCAATATTTTCCAATAAAGCTAATTTATCAATAAGTTGCTTTTGTGATAACGCTAAAGCTCCTTTAATAAAAACACCATCACTGATATTGTTACATTGGATATGCGTATTTTCAGCAATAAAACTTTCAAGTGCGATTTTAGACATATTAAAAATAGGATCTGAAATAAACTCTCCTGAAAAATTACCTTTATTAATAAACTCATTTTCCATTTCAGGGTAAAGATCGATATCTTTCCCTTCTTCATCATAATAAAAACTATGCTTACTGTGGTGCTTACCTGCTTGCTTACGACCTAAGTCCACACCAATAAAATAAAATTGTCTAAAGCCCATCTTTGTTGCTAAAACAAGAGCCGTATTAGCAACAGTAGGTGTTATATTTGTCGCTTGTTCAAATAACGCTTTGCCTATTTCACTTTGCAATAATAAGCTTGTTGACGGTTCACTCGCTTTTGGCGCCATGATTGCTCGAGCAAATTTTTCATAAACGGCAGGGTGAACGGTTGATGGCGCTAGCAGTGTTTGTTTTTTAATATAATCAGCTGGTGCATAGTAGTCGACTTTTTCAGCAACGGCGAAAATTCGCTCTTGTTCGCAATGAAGATCAATATCGACACCACATTTATACAACGCACTTAATGCCGAAGCACAACTGATAATAACCGCCTTGTCACTGTGCGCTTTAATGAAATCAATATTTTCATCTAACGATGGGCCATTACCGACAATAAATACCGGAACGGTGGCAATATCAACATCAAATGGAACTTTTTTCTTAACAATGGGTACACCCATTTTCAAACTGGCTAAAAAATGAGACATAGCCATAATGCCATCATCAAAAAATCCCCAGCCTTGGATCATTTCAAAAAAACGGGCTTTGTATTGTGTCACTAAATTGCTTATTTCTGGTGTATTGTAGTGAACATATAAGTGAGCTTTAGCGACTTCATAGCGACCATTGATATAGGTTTCTTTTAATAACCGTTCAAAAAAATCGTCTTCTTGAGGCCCTAATGAGAAGTGTAAGTTACCGCCTTTTTGATCCAAGGTCATCAGTATACTGTACCAATTGGCACTAAACAGAGAGGCATAAAAAACGTCTAAATCGGGCTCTATAATATAAACAGAACCTACACTGTGCTGTTGCAGTAATAATTCAATTTGGTATCCAAGACCCACACCAAAGAGGGTTAACGCATTTAAATGCTGAGGTAAAACTTTACTTTTTTCAACTTCACTATCAACTCTATTTTGTAGTATTGAAATGATAGGGTTTAATTTCTTAGAATGTAAAAACTCTCCTAACTTTTCGTCATGAAGAAAGAACTTTGATGTCGATGCTAATGGTGAGGCTTGATAAGCTTCGACTTGCGCTAAGGCCATCAAATACCCTGGGAAATCGTACATCATTTTACCCGTTTCATCATCATGAATATTGGCAAAGTTTTCATGAATGCAGAGATGTTTTTTATCGGGATTGTAATTTTCGAAGAATTGGTGGATATCTGGAAAGTGTTGTTCGAAGGCTTTCATATTTAAAGAAAACCGTGTCATTAATGTGTGCTCTTCATCAACAAGCAGTGACATTTTATCAGCTAAAAGTTGTAATTTTTCTTCGGTGTTTTTTTTCGCCACTAACGAATTTTTTAACCGTGTTTCTTGATTTTCATAATCGTGAATTTTATTTAAAATATCTTCACTAATTTCAATGCTCTTAGACAAAATAGCCTCCAATAAATAGAGATTTTGCCAACTGACTCCTGGTCACGAAGTTAAGTTTTAGCAATATCTACTGAGTTGGTTTTATAAATTTCAACGAGATGGTCTCAATGACATATGCTAATATTACTTTGAAAGTAATACGTTATGATAGGCATTCATTGCTTTTTTTACTTTAGATTGATGTTTGAATTTGCCTTGCATTTCTAATCGCTGCTCAGATAGATATAACATCGCCGCTTTATCTTCTAACTTTAACGTTTGAATGAGCTCAACATAAGCACTTTTTACAAGGTTATCGTGATTTAGCAATCCTTGCTGCTCAAGCGTTTTATTCAAACGCTCTAATAGTATTTGTCTTTCCATCAATTTTTCTAAGCAACATTCAAAATCAGCTTGTTTAGCATGTTCTTTAGCTTTATCCGTCAATGTCATGACGGAGTTAAAAAGCGCCTGGTGAGCCAAATTAATTACCCGCAGCGGCTTGTGTTAGATGCTCATCTCTATTTTTCAGCAATGACATACCTTCTTGTTTTGACGCTTCAGGCATTTGTGACCAAGCATCACGTAGTGGTTTAATAAAATCACTAATTGCTTGAAGCCCATCAAGATCAAGTGAGATGCTTAAATCAATTAAGGTATTAATACAGTAAGCATAAAGGTTATCAAAATTATCTGAAATAACAGGTTCAGACTCTTTGTCTAATGACTCTCTTAACGCACTAAAAATGTTTATCGCTTTGGTAATAGCTTTTGACTTTGCTGCTAGATCTTTACGTTCAATAGCACCTTTAGCTTCAGCTATGCCCATGAGAGCACCGTCAAACATCATTAAAATAATTTGATGTGGATCAGACGAGAGTAAACCACTTTCGATATTAACCTGTCTGTAAGTTTTTAAATTTTTTCTCATTAGTATTCCCCTAGTACAAATGAATACCTGTGATTAAGTTTCAGGGTTAGTTCTGTAATAATTAATCTTTATTATTACTTAAACCAGCTAACGCTGAATCAAGGTATGTGCCTGTTGCATTATATTGAGCAACGGTATTATCTAAAAATGTAAATCGTTTTCGCAAGGTATCTTCATAGTTTCTGAGATAAGCTTCTAGATTTTCATATTCAAGTGTAATGCCGCTTAACTGTTCGTTCAAACTCGATTGTCGCTGCGTCAACGTACCACTGGTACCTGTATATGTACTGATAATATCAGTCATACTCGTTGCGACACCATTAGTGGATGCAAATATCTCGCCAACTTCTGACAAATTATTTTCTAAAGCATCCGCCAACCTATCTTTACCGCTGGATAAAGAAGTAGAGCTAGAAGAAGAGACCTCTAACGTACCCGATCTGGTAATGTCTATACCTATTTTACTCAGGGAATCTAAGCCACCGGTAAGTCCTGATACCTTATCAATGACTAAATTAGTTAGCTGCTGTTTTACTTGCCTTAAGTTAGGATCAAAGGCTAATCGCCCTTGTTTTGGAGCGCCAAGCCCCGTTAGATTATTGACTAAGGCATTAAAGCCATCAACAAACTCATTAATTAATTTAGTGCCACTTTCTTCATCTTGCGATACTGAAAGTGTAGCAGGACTACCCAAATTTTCCTTTTTTGCCGTTATCGTTACATCTTCAATAACATTCTTAAATTCATTGCTACTATTGGTGACTTTATTACCGTCAATATAAATTACGGCATCTTCCGCGGTCTGTTCAACGGTATTATTAGTCGATATGCCTGCCAGAGAGGGATCTGACGTAGAGATGGTCAAATTATTGGCAGCGCCTGTTATTTCTGAGTTAAACACCAAAAATGAACCACTATCACTGTTGATAATGTTGGCAGTAACACCAAAGTTTTCACTTTGCTCGTTTATCTTGTCACGAATAGCGGATAAATCATCTGAAGCATCGATCACCACATCAAAAGTATCTGCGCCAGCACCTAAGGTTAAGGTACCTGAACCAACCGTATCAGTAGAACTGCTATATACTTGAGATTGAAGTCTGCTGCCTGTTGCTAAGGTTTCTACCTCAATATTAAAACTACCATTACTTGCGAAGCCGTTAGTCGTCACCTCAACAGCATCAGAACTAACATCAATGATTTGCTTATTGAAAGCGTCAGGAGCAGCTAATTTTTTTAAAATGCTATCAAATTCAGAAAGAGAAGATTTAAAACTTCCGACACCTGATAATTCAAGGGTGAGTTTTTCTTCTTTATTTTGTAAACGAATTTCTCGAGGAACAGCTTCAGCATCAACGAATGCAGTGACAATTGATTCTAAGTCTATGCCTGAGCCTACCCCTAAAGATGTAAGATTCATACTTCCTCCCAATATAAGATAATTTTATAGCAGTAAAACTTGTGAGATACTTATTAATGAAGAGAATTTACTATGACTTAAAAGATAATAACTTTCTCAACCGGTTAGATTCTCTTATCAAGAAATATGCCAGATCTTTCAGCAACTTCTTGATGTAACGTTTGAATTTTTTGCGCTATTGATATTAATTCTTCTGAAGGAAACTGTTTGATTAACTCTTTAGTTTCCAAATCAAATACTTTGATCACTGTTTTACCAGAGTCATTGTCTTTGGTAAAGTTAACATTTCGAGGCGGCTGATTCATAAATGAGGAGACAACTTCAATAGCAGCATCAAGTGCTTCTTCGGTATTTTTGTCAACTTTATCATTTACAGATGCTGTCTCTAAAGATCGGCCAACCGTATTTGAGATAATATCTTGCGCTAATAAGTTAGACGTTTTATTTGAAGTCTCTTCTACTTTACTGTTGTTTTGTTTTTTCCCTCGACCTAATTCATTTTCAGTCGCGGTAGACTTGGTACGTTCGACATCTACAAGCGGTAGCCCCCCCATTGAAGATACTATATTTGACGACATACTGATTCTCCTTCAATAGCGATTTAATCACTATAAAAATGATAATGAGCCCTCATTACTGAGCGCTCATTATTTTCACTTTACTAACCTACATTATAGATGCGGTATTATAATAATGATAACGCTATTTGTGGCTGTTGGTTCGCTTGCGCAAGCATTGAGCTTGAAGCCTGCTGTAATACACTACTACGTGCTAATGATGCTGACTCTTTCGCAAAATCAGTATCTTCAATACGTGAACGTGAAGCTGATAAATTTTCAGTTGTGTTGTCATTACTACGAACAACTGAGCTGAATCGATTTTGTTTCGCACCAAGATCTGCACGAGTCGTGTTTACTGACTTAAGTACAGAATCTAAATCTGTAATTGCTGTCTGTGCAGTAGCAAACGTACTAACCGTAACATCAGCACCGATTGCAGCCGCTGAAAAACTTGTACCGATAGTAATTGAAATAACTTGCCCTGCATCAGCACCAACTTGGAATCGCTCTGTATAAGCACCGTCAAGTAGTTCAACACCACCAAAAGATGTTTGCTCTGAAATACGTGTTAATTCTTTAGTCAGCTCTAATACTTCTGTATTCAATGCCGTTCTATCAGCGGTAGTGTTTGAACCGTTTGAAGATTGAACCGCTAATGTACGCATACGTTGTAAAGTGTTTGTGTATTCATCTAATGCACCCTCAGCTGTTTGCGCTAGAGATATTGCATCGTTTGAGTTACGTGTTGCTTGGTTTAGACCGTTTATTTGTGCGCCTAAACGACTAGAAATTTGTAGGCCAGCAGCATCATCTTTTGCACTGTTGATTCGCTTACCTGAAGACAAACGTTGGTATGAAGTGCTCAAATCATCAGTCGCACGAGACAATTGACGCTGAGAATTAAGTGATGCAACATTACTATTTACTACTAAAGCCATGATTATGCTCCTGGGTTATTTAACCCTTCAAAGTTATTAAGAGATAAAGCGATTATTTAATAATGAATAAATGCTTCATGTATCCTTTATCGGACGTTCATAACTTTACTTTAAAGTTTTTTTACTTTTTTTTATAAAAAAACACAAAAAAAAAGCTAACTCACTAAATATAAAGTATATTTTTATATTTTATAATATCGAATAATTTAATTTTTTGTGGCTGTGGAAGCATATTCATCATAACCATATGAATTTTTTTCTCCTTAACGCAATCATTAGTATTATTTATTTTACGTGTTAAAACAAAAAAACCTCCGAAGAGGTTCTTAAAAATATTAAACAAAAGTATTGTGTTACTAATGCTAGCGCTCTATTGCAGTAAAGATAGTGCAATTTGCGGTTGCTGGTTGGCTTGAGACAACATCGAGCTGGCAGCCTGCTGTAAAACACTACTACGTGCTAACGCTGCCGATTCTGCAGCATAATCGGTATCTTGGATACGCGAGCGTGATGCTGAAACGTTTTCTGCTGTATTAGTATTACTACGAACAACTGAGCTAAATCGATTTTGCTTCGCACCAAGGTCGGCACGGGTCGAGTTGACTGTTGATAACACTGAATCTAAAGCAGTAATTGCTAGTTGGGCAGTAGCAAACGTACTAACTCCAACATTCGCACCAATAACAGTTGATGAAAAGTTTTGTGCTATGGTCAGAGAAATAACCTGTCCGGCATTAGCACCGACTTGAAATCCTACTGAATAAGTACCGTTAAGAAGGTCTACACCACCAAATGATGAATCTGTTGCAATTCTATCGAGTTCAGAAGTTAACTCTGTAACCTCTGAGTTTAGTGCTGCTCGATCAGAGGTAGTATTTGAACCGTTTGATGATTGCACCGCTAAAGTACGCATACGTTGAAGAATATTTGTATATTCGTCTAATGCCCCTTCAGCTGTTTGAGCGAGTGAAATACCATCATTAGCATTTCGTGCTGCTTGGTTTAAGCCATTAACCTGTGAAGTTAAGCGACTTGAAATTTGTAAACCAGCAGCATCATCTTTAGCACTGTTGATTCGTTTACCTGAAGACAGGCGTTGGTATGAAGTACTCAATTCATCAGTTGCACGAGTCAATTGACGTTGAGAGTTCAAAGATGCGACATTACTATTTACGACTAAAGCCATTGCTATCATCTCCTAAGGTTAGGGTGTGGTTCTATTGCTGATAACAACAGTACTTGGAACCACGTTAATATATTTATTGACACATACAGTACAAAGCATATAGCGTGCCAAATAATTTAAATTAGATGTAATTGAATAAAGATAAGTCTTTTATTTGAACAAAAGTTTGTTGCGCAGCCTGTAAAGCCACTTGTGACTGTTCAAAAGTTGCCACTGCTTTGGCAAAATCTATATCTTCTAAGTTTGACTGTCCTTTTGCTAAATTAAGCTCTCTATCTAAATGATTAGAGTCTTGATTTTCAACAAGTTTCAGCCTTACACCTGCATCGGTGCGTCGGCTAGTCATATGGTTTAAACTTTTATCGAGTTGCGTTAAAATACTGCCATAATCAACACCTCGTTGTACGTCGCCCCCTGGTGGTGAGCCCGCATTCATCCAGTCAATCGCACTTTTTATCGTTTCAAAAATACTGATATCTTCTTCTGGTGTTAAGGTAAACTGATCCAACGGCAATGGGTTGCCACTTATTTGAACTTCAACACCACCAAAGGCAATCGTTTGCCCAGCGGTATAAGGTGAATTTGGATATACTACCGTTCCATTGCCGTCAGTAACGGTTAAATTATTCGGCGCTGAAAAGTCAAAGGTAAAATCTGGTGGATTAGTTATATCGTCATACATACTAGGATCAGCAATCACCGCTTTAGTGACTGACAAACCTGAAGTGTTTGTTACATAATTAGGACTAAAGTCTCCAATTGAATTAGGGACTTTTTGAAAAGCGGCATCACCGGGTTGATTAGTTGCTACCGCAACATTTTTAGCTATTTGAACCTCTCGTACTCCACTATCACCCATATAATTAACACTTTTATCAGGCTGAAGAGCGAAAGGTTCTGCATCAATTTGAAAGCCAGCAAAAATATAGCCACCCGTTTCATCTTTACTATTAGCAATATCAAGCAACTGTGCCTGACTATTTCCTGCTAGTTTTCCTAACGCAGCTAAATCTTCATTCGATAATGTACCGTTATTAGCCTGAATAAAGAGTGTTTTAAGCTCTTGCATCAAACCTTCAGCATTCGCAAATGACGTTTCTTGTAAACTATTACGATTTTCCGCTTGCGTTATATTGCGTTGGTACTTTTCAATATTCATCAAGCCATCTTTGTAACCTGATAATGTACCAAAAGAAACAGCGTCATCTTTAGCCGTTAATATGCGTTTTCCGCTAGAAAGATAACCAATTTGATCATTAACATCTGACTGTTTATTGCTCAGTTGTTGGCTATTTTGAAAATAAAATTGGGCAGTAGATACACGCATGATTTTTTCCTAGCGAGACGCTTGTAGTAAGGTGTCGAATATAGTGTTAGCAATAGAAATAATTCTTGAAGAGGCTTGATAAGCTTGTTGGAATCTCATCAAGTTAGCCGCTTCTTCGTCAAGGTTAACCCCTGATATTTCTTGGTTACGGTTATAGGCTTGGGTAAATAGTGCTTCAGCGGTCTCTGATACTAATTCTGCAGAGCTTGCTTTAGCCCCAACATCAGATGTAGAAATAGCTAAGCTTTGACTAAACGTTTCTCTGCCATTATTTACGACACCTTGTTCTTGAGTGAGCGCCATAAAAGCAGCATTACTGCCATTACCTAAACCAAATGCATCACCAATGGTAAATTCTTCGGGTGCTAAAGTACCTTGACCTTTAGGTTGACCCGCGATTTCAATTTGAAAAGCGGCCGTTGCAGGCGAAGGAGGCATATCAATTAATGCACTGTTACCTGATAAAAAGGTACCTGAGGCAATGGCACCAACAACCGATGGGGGGGTTGGTGGAGGTGATAAAGGGTCAGCGTCATAAACACGATAAGAAAAAACACCCGCAGAGCTTTCATAAACATCAACTAATAATCCCTTATTGGTTGTATCAGCGAATGTTCTTGCTGTAACTGGATCGGTAACGTTCACAATACTAACTTTGCCATCACTGACATTATTATCGGAAACAGCCACACCTACCGAGGTGCTAGCCGCAATGCCTTTACCATCAGTTAACGTCACTTTCATTAATGAGGCACTGTTTTCTGTTGGTCTAATGAGGTAGTTATCATCTAACGTTGGTGTTCCTGATAATTCAGTAAACTCAAAGCCATAATCAGGATTTGTTGCATAAGTACCAGAGCCAGGAGGTCCAAGATTTTGCACACTACCGTCATTTAAATTGGTCATCAGATAATCACTACCATCATAACGAATTTCAAATTCATCAGTGGGTACTTTAGAAATATCAGTAATATTGACACTAGCCGCTAAACTGCCCGCATTGGTTGACGGTGAAAGTACACGCCCAGCTTGTAAAGCGGTGGAATTTATATCGGTAAAGATATTAAGTCCTTGTTGAGCATTTATATCTAAACCTTGAGATTGTGCTTGGTTTAGAGTTTGTGAAATAGCCATGGCCATGCGATCAATTTCACGACTTAACTGAGGTAAATGTTGATCTCTAAATTCAATTTTTGCCGCCAGTGAGCCACCCAATGCAGAACCATTTATTGCAACAGAGCTATTGGGACCCATTAGCCTCAACTCTGTAGCTTTAGGATCAGGATCCCCAGCGTTAACCGTTAATGAAAGTGGTGTTATACCTGCAACCAAAGTCGCGCCACTGCCTATCATTACCGTCATAACACCACTGCTATCAACAATCGTGTTGACAGAAGTAAACTCACCCAATTGTCCAACAAGTTGATCACGTTTATCAAGTAAATCATTGGGCTGACCATTTACAGATAAATCTTGATTATTTAATATTTGTTCATTTATTTTGGCGAGTTCGACCGATATTTCCGAAATTTTCTTTGCCATCTGTACGATTTCACCGTTGGCAGACTTTTCTAATTGATCAATATTGGCATTTAATGAACTAAAATCACTTGCCAAAATTTCTGCTTGGTTTAGGGCAATACTACGCAAGCCTAAATCACTTGGATTATCGGCAATACCATTCATGGTTTGATAAAATTTATCGATAGAGTTGTTAATGGCTCCACCTGAGAAGGACATAATTTCGTTCAGTTGATCTAAATCTTTATGCAAAGTATCGGCATTGCCTAAATTACTTTGATTATGTAATTGTTCTTTATAAGTAAATTGATTATAGATGCGAGTAATATCTTGAACATAGGTACCAGAACCAACAAAGTTACCTCCGCTGTATAATCCAACAGATGAATTTTGTTCTGCACGTTGTCGGTTATAACCTTCGGTATTAACATTGGCAATATTATGACCCGTTGTCGCTAGCTGTTGCTGAGCGGCAAGTAAACCACTGACACCTGTGTTATATAAGTTAACCGACATGAATTCACTCCTTACCTAACCAAAACTCAGTTGTTCTGTATGACTGAGCTATCTATTTATTCAATAAACTGGTTACGGTGCGAAGTGTTCCCATAATTTTTTCTGCGTATTTGGGATCCGTCGCATAACCAGCACTCTGTAGGTTATGCAGGAAGTGTTCCACATTATTAGCTTTATCTAATGCACCCTTATAGCGGTCGCTATTTGAAAGGAAATTAATATAGTCATTAACACTGTCACCAATGCTTTCATAGACTCTAAACGGTTCACGTTTTTTAACCATCGCGCCTTGTTCGAATTCTAGTGTTTCTTTATTGGTTTTATCGCCGTCCCAACGTTTATCAGCTTTGATATTAAATAAGTTATTAGAACTTTGACCATTTTCAGTTTTGATTATTTTTTGTCCCCAGCCAGTTTCTAATGCCGCCTGAGCAATAACTACTTCAAAAGGTACATTCAGCTTTTCTTCAACACGTTTAGCATCTTTGACCAATGCAGTTACAAAGTCTTTCGGCTGCTTATACTGAGGTTCTTGCAGTGCAAGTGTTTCATAAACTGATGGTTTATCATTTAACGCATTCACACTATTTGACGATGACGGAGCGCGTTGCGGCATACTAAATAATGCGTTTTGGTTTTTGCCTTGATGACCACCAGAGTCATTAGTTTGACGATCCTTAGCAGAAATAAGGATCCCTTCTGCGACAATAGATTTACCTTGATTAACGTCTTCGGTTAATAAGCCATTATTTTTACTAAAGCGAGTATCGCTGCGCAGAAAAGACTGTGAGGTGAAACTTTCAGTATCACCACCTAATTGGCGAACAATTAAATCAGATAAACCTAATGAGCCATTATTTGATAACTCTAGTGACATTTGTTGGTCGTGCATATCACGGTAGAATTTTGTACTTTCAGAATTAAATGGACTATCCGACTCTAAAACCTCTTGCGCTTTACGCATGCTTTTCATCAGCATTTGCATAAAAATCGCTTCAAACTGCTTAGCAGCTGTCTGCAATGCCGCATCTTTGGAGCCTTTATCAGTTTCTTTAGACTGCTGGCGAATAGAATTCAAGCCATTGATGTCTAAAAAATTCTGCGAGTTAGCTGTCACCGATGCTTGCGGTGCAAATGAAGATAATGAAGATTGAGTCGGTGAAGTCATAAGCGATATTGATCATTAAATAATGATCAATTCTCCTCGAAGTGCACCCGCTTGTGATAAGGCTTCTAATATTGCCATAACATCACCAGGGCCAGCGCCAATTTCGTTGATAGCACGAACTAGGGTATCTAAGCTTACACCGGGGTTAAAAACAAACATTCGGTTATCGTCTTTGTTAACGTTGACTATCGATTGGTTTGTTGCAACGGCATTACCATCGGCAAAGGCGTTAGGTTGGGAAACATCTTGAGTTTCATTAATCGTAACAGTGATCCCGCCATGAGTAATGGCCGCTGGTAACAAACGTACATCAGAGCCGATAACGATAGTGCCTGTTCTTGAGTTAACAATAACTTTTGCGGCTGGACGTGAAGGCTCAAATTCTAGATTTTCTAATGCCGCCAAAAAACTCACTCTTTGGCTTGCATCTCTTGGCGCATTCACTTGAATTGAGGTTGCATCTATAGCACGAGCGATAAAAGTTGCCGGATCGTTAATGTTAGCAAATTCACTATTAATGACTCGTTCTAGACTTCTCGCACTACTAAAGTCAGAGTCTCGAAGATTAAAAGTAATATAATCACCGTTAGTAAAAGGTGAAATAACTTCTCGTTCGACCGTAGCACCATTTGGAATGCGACCCACTGTTGGCGTGTTTACAATAACTTTTGAACCATCTAAACCTTCTGCACCTAAGCCACTAACGACTAAACTGCCTTGGCCTACCGCATAAGCATTTCCGTCAATACCCATCAAAATAGTTTGTATTAATGTTCCGCCACGCAAGCTTTGAGCACTGCCCATAGAGGAAACTGTAATATCTATTCTTTGCCCAGGTTTAGTGAACGCAGGTAATTCGGCATGAACAGCAACCGCGGCAACGTTTTTAATTTTTGGTTTTAAATTTGCTGGCATAGTAATGCCAAAATTACTTAACATCGTTTTAAAACTTTGCTCTGTAAAAGGACTTTGTTCACCTGTACCAGGTAAACCAACCACTAAACCATACCCTATTAGCTGATTACTACGTACACCTGCAACATCGGCTAAATCTTTGATTCGTTGCGCATAGCTCATCGAGCTAAGTAAAAGTGTTACAACTAATAAAGTCACTTTTATGTTTGTTGGAAGAGTTTTCATAATAATACCTATTGAAAGTCTATATTGAGTTAACGCTACAGTGGCCACCAAGAGCTACTAAAGAAACTCGATAACCAACCTTGTTCTTGTACGTCAGCAAAGGTGCCTGTGCCTGCATATTCAATGCGAGCATTAGCAATTTTGCTAGAAATGATGGTATTACCTGCGCTTATATCTTGTGCGCGAATAACCCCGGTCAGACGAATAAATTCATCACCGTTATTTAAGCTCATCCATTTTTCACCACGGATCATCAAGTTGCCATTAGGTAAAACGCGCAAAACATGAACAGAAATATCACCGCTTAAGCTATTGCCTTGGTTTGATTTTGAATCACCTTTAAAATTAGAATCTTGGTTATAGCCAAATTGTATCGCATCATTTTTAAAGTTAACGGCTGCGCCACCTAAACCAATAATAGGGTCTAAGCTGGCACCGTTTTCTTTTTTCAACTCAGTTTTAGCGCTCTTTTGCGCTTGAGTACTTTCATTCAAAATAACTGAAATAATATCTCCAACACGGTGCGCTTTTGAGTCAGAATAAATATTATTGACATAATTAACCCTAAAAAGTGAACCCGTTGGAATAATTGACGCTTCTTCCATTTCTGGCATAATTGGCGCAAAATCAGGATCATCAGGTAATGTTTTTGCTTGTTCAATACTGGCACAGCCCGTCATTGATAAAGACAAAATAAGTAATGCTAAGAGCGTTTTCATAAGAAATTCCTTAAGCGCTATAACTGCTGATTAATATAACTAAGCATTTGATCTACAGCTGAAATAACTTTTGAGTTCATTTCATATACACGCTGGCTTTCAATCAAATTAACGAGTTCTTCTGTTGTATTGACGTTCGAGGTTTCAAGTGCACCTTGAACTATCATGCCAAAACCTTCTAAACCAGGTACCCCTTCTTGTGGTGCACCACTGACTGCAGTTTGAATATATAAATTTTGTCCTATCGGCTGTAAGCCCGTAGGATTCACAAAATTAACGGTGTTGATTTGGCCAACGACAGCAGGATCTGGCTGCCCTTGCAAGGTTACTGAAACTTCACCATCTTGCGAGACAATAATGCTTAAAGCATCTGGCGGAATCGTTATTTGCGGCTGAATTAAATAGCCAGCGCCTGGCGTTACCATATTGCCTTCTTCATCCATGGTAAACTGACCATTTCGTGAATAAGATGATGTACCATCGGGTAGCTGTACTTCAAAAAAACCTTCACCTTGGATCATTAAATCTAAAGCGTTATCTGTGGTTTGCATATCACCTTGGGTATGAATCTTTTGTGTAGCAACCACTTTTGTACCTGCACCAAGCATCAAGCCTGATGGCATTTCGGTATCTTGAGCTGAACGTCCACCTGGTTGATTAATCGTTTGATAGAGTAAATCTTCAAATACCGCACGACTTTTTTTAAAGCCAATGGTACTGGCGTTCGCTAAATTATTAGAAATTACCGCAATATCTTTAGTCTGCGCATCTAATCCTGTTTTACTTATCCATAATGCTGGGTTCATAAATCACCTAAAAAATTATTTATTTAAATTAAAAAGCGCGTAATAAAGATGCAGAACTGGCATCAATTTCTTCGGCCGTTTTCATTAACTTTAATTGCATTTCAAACTGACGTTGCAAAGAAATCATCGCGGTCATTTCCCCAATAGGGTTTACATTACTTGATTCAACCATGCCACTTTCTACTTGGACATTGATGTTTGCCTCTTCATCTTGCCCGTCTTTGCGGCGAAACAAACCATCATTACCTTTGGCTAACTCTTGTACTCTCGGATTCACCATTTTGATTCGACCAACTTCTTCTTGTACAGAACTTGGCGCACCTTCAGGCTGAACCATAATAGTGCCATCTTTGCTGATATTAATGTTATTGACAGGAAGTGGTAAAAATATGGGGCCGGTATTCCCCATAACTAGTTCACCTTCAGCGGTTTCTAAAGCGCCCTCTTCGTTAAGGCGAAACTGGCCATTTCGCGTATAACCTTCGCTACCATCTTCAGCTTGAACCGCAAACCAACCGGGTCCTTGAATAGCGAGATCTAAATCACGAGAAGTTTGCATTAAAGCGCCACTGTCAAAGTTTTGGCTTGGTTTTTCTGTCATGGCAAACACGCGAGAAGGTAACCCTTCTCCAAAAGCTTGCATTGAACGCGCTTGTGCTAAATCAGCCTTAAAGCCTGTAGTCTTAGCATTGGCAAGGTTGTTAGCATTTATTGCAAGCGATTGCATATTTTGTTTTGCACCGCTCATCGCGATATAAAGCATTTTATCCATAACAGTTCTCTGAAATTGTATCTTATCGTTAGAAATGCAATAACAGTGCCAGAAGAAATATAACAAGGAGGAAATAAAAGATAAGCGCTATCGTCGTTCTTTGCCAGCAACATGCGGCAGCACTAATGCAGTAAAGGCATGGATACCTAAAAGCTGTCATAGGCCTTTAACGTAGAGGGATGTACTAATGTATTGAAGACAAGATATCTAAAAAAGACCATCCTGAACATAAAAAGAGATAAAACACTGGCTATGTTTTATCTCTTTATTTTGATGTGAAGATTAAATCACGTTAACAATTTATTTATCGTATTTGTAAAATGGTTTGATTCAGTTGGTTATCAACTTCGAGTGCACGAGAGTTCGCTTGGAAATTTCGCTGGGCTGAAATCAAGTCAATTAGTTCTGTGGTTAAATTAACATTCGATTGCTCTAATGCCGAAGAATTAATCGTACCAAAAGTACCTGAACCTGCTTCACCTGCAAGAGCTTCACCCGAACTGATACTCTCTTTCCAAGAAGAGTTACCAATTTGTGTTAGCCCCTGTTCATTAGCAAAATTAACTAACGAAATACGTGATAATGGCTCAGAAGTACCATTACTATAAGTTGCTCGAATTAATCCATCAGTGCCAATATCTATGCCCGTTAATCGCCCTACTGCTAAACCATCTTGCTCTAGTGCGGTAACTTCGAAGTTTGAAGCAAACTGTGTTGGTTCATTTGGGTTTGGTCCTAAAACATCTAGGTTAAAATCAACCTCAATTGTTTGAGAAGCCTCTGCACCATTTGATAAAATAGTACCACCAAGAGGTTCAGTTACAATGCCGCCTTCGGCTGGCGTTGGTATTTGATTAATAAAATCCCCTGAACTAGAAAACTCTAAACGGGCACCGGTAACACCACCGGGAAATAACCCACCAGAAACAAGACCACCTACCGGGTTTGTTGTGCCACCTGCAGGGTCAACAATGTTAACGGGGATGCCATCAACACCGGCAAACATCATCCACTCGTTCGGATTAGTTGCTGGATTATCTTTAACAAAGTAATAAGTCATAATATGACTATCACCTAGTGAATCAAATGTAGTCACTGAAGTAGAGTGATTAAAGGTCCCTGGATCTTCTGGATCAAAATTACCAGGGGCCCCTGTGATATAGGAGTCGCCTGCAGGTAGATTCATACGAATATCTACTTTGCTACTCGGTGTTGGAGCACCAGAAGAGGTTGGAATTAAAATAGGTTCGGCAGTACTTAAACTCACCGATGAAGAAGACCCGTCTGCATTAACAGGAAAGCCCAATAAGTAACCACCACCAGAATTAACAACAAAATTACTGTCGTTAAGTTTAAATTGTCCAGCACGCGTGTAAGAAGTTTCTAAACTGTCAATTTCAGGCACTGTCGCATAAAAGCCATTACCAGTAATCGCTAAATCTAAAGCGTTGTTAGTAAATTGAATACTTCCTTGGGAAAATTGCTGAGCAACGTCTGCCGTCAAAACACCGTCACCAACCTTAGTTTTACCCGAAGAAAGCAAAGACGATGCATACACATCAACAAATTCAGCACGTGACTCTTTAAAACCCGTGGTATTTACGTTGGCGATGTTATTTGATGTAACATCCAAATCTTTTTGAGCAGCGTTTAATCCGCTCAACGCTATATTAAATGACATAATTGCACCTCATATAAAAACTGTTTATCTTAATTATTTCGAGTATTCACTCTTTCTTGAAATAACAGTGGCGTAAATTGAATTGATCAATTTACCCTTCTGATACTTCCACCACATCTGCTAGTGCCATGGAACTGCCACCATTAAGATTTAATAAAATATTTCCACCTGCTCCTGCCAACGTCACACTATCGACTTTACGATAAGTCATCGCTTGCAACTCTGATGCTTGCCCATCAACTAAACCTGCGATTCTAAAGCGATAGGCGCCTTCTTTAGCCGGCTCTCCGTTGGCCATTTTACCGTCCCAACTAAAGGTAAACTCTCCTGCGGCAACACTGCCAACAGGAACGGTTTGAATAAGTTCACCTGCTTTATTTTCAACATAAATATTAACGTTGCTAGCCGCCTTATCAGTGACCATTTTTCCTTTAACACTGTCACCTTCAGCCATACCAAAAACATTATCATCAACTAATACGCTTCGCCCTACTAATGAAGAAGCTTGCAATGCTTGGCTAGATGACATTGATGCGGCAAATGACGTAAATTGGTCATTTAATGTTGCCACGCCATCAGTGGTTGAAAATGCGGTCATTTGAGAAATCATCTCATTATTTTCAACAGGCTTAGTCGGATCTTGATGTGAGAGCTCTTTTGTTAACAATGCAAAAAAATCTTCTTGCGTTAACATGCCCTTGTTATTATCAGACTTTGTTATTTCTTCCTTCTGCCAGCGCATGCCATCTAAAGGTTTACTTCCACTTACTGTTTCCATTTTTCATTCCACCTTTGATTGTTACTTGCCAAGCTGCAAGGTTTTATTCAGCATGTTTTTTGCTGATTCAGCCAACTGAACATTTGTTTGATACGAACGTGATGCCGAAATCATATTGGTCATTTCTTCAATCACATTCACGTTTGGTTTATAAATATAACCATCTTTATCTGCCATTGGGTGCCCTGGGTTATGTTCAACGGTTAAAGGTTTATTGCTTTCCACAATACCTAAAACTTTAACACCCACTCCTGAGCTATCTTGTCCAGCGGCAGCTTTTTGCATCTCTGCGGCAAAAACAGGGTGCCGTGCTCGATAAGTTTCATCAACACTACTGCTAACACTATCAGCATTAGCTATATTACTTGCTGTGGTATTTAAGCGTACAGATTGAGCGCTCATACCCGTGCCAGATATAGTAAATACGTTAAATAAGCTCATAATTATTGCCCCGATCCGGTAATAGCTTTTTTCAAGCCTTTTATCTTACTACTAAGAAATTGAATACTAGCTTGATACTGCATTGAGTTTTCTAGATACAAGTTTCGTTCCACTTGTGCATCTACAGTATTACCATCACCTGTATCTGGTTGATTAGGTGTTCTAAACTGCACGCCATTGTTGAGTTCAGTGCGAACATCAAAATGTTTTTCATTGGTTCGAGACATACCTGATTGTTGTTTACTGGAGGCTTGAGCTAGGGCCGTCTTAAAGTCCATACCTCTAGCTTTATAGCCAGGTGTATCTGCATTTGCGATATTACTCGCAATAACTTCTGCTCGCTGAGCGCGAACGGCAAGTGCTTGTGGGTGAATGCCAAGTGCTTTTTCAAAACTGATAGCCATAGTGTTACCTCCAAATCAATGAAGATAACTATACAATATTTATGCCATATGAAGTTTTTGAGGGAGGTTAATTCTTTTTCTGGTAAATAATACCGGGATTACAACGAACCATATCAAAATTTTGGTTCAAACCGGTGAGTGATTCTGATGCACCAAGAAAGAGGTATTTTTTAGGGTTTAATACACCTTCAAACTGAGCTATTATTTGTTTCTTTATTTCAGGTGCAAAGTAAATCAATACGTTACGACAAAAAACGATATCAAACTTACCCATCAAACTATAACTATTTAATAGGTTAAGTTGTCTAAAACTCACCATCTTTTTAATTGAATCTTTAACTTTTGACATGCCTTTATCGCCATCTTCAAAAAACATTCTTTTGCGTTCGGGAGATAAACCACGCGACAAAGCTAAGCTGTCATAATGACCATACTTACAATGTTCTAGCATCGTATTTGATATATCAGTGCCAATAATTTGAACACCACCAGAAAACGCGCCAGGATTGCTTTGTTTAAATTCTTGTACCGCCATTGCAATAGAGTACGGTTCTTGTCCCGAAGAACTTGCCGCTGACCATATTTTTAAGGGCGTTCTTTGATTTTTAAACTCTGGGAGTAAGCGCTTTTTCAGCAATTCAAAGGGATACTCATCACGAAACCACAAAGTTTCATTCGTTGTCATCGCATCTATGACTGCCGCACGCAACTGTCTTTCTACGGGGCTGAGAGTACGTGTGACTAAGTCACCCAATGTGGCAACATCGAATTTAGTCATTAAAGGCGCTAAACGGCTTTTTACTAGGTATTGTTTATTTTCACCTAACACGATGCCACATTGTTTCTCGAGAAAAACTCTAAACTGATGATAGCTGCTATCATCAAGCTGTCGGTCTGACACTACGATATTCCACCTTAAATTATTATTGTGCTAGTTTATCGGGTATAAAATACGCTAAACAAAGTACGGGTTAATTGACATCTTTCGCTATTTCATCTTTCTTTAACCATTTTTTTACTGCTGTGGCTAATTCATCAGGATGAAATTTTGGAATAAAGTCTTCTGCACCTACTTTTGCAACCATGGCATTGTTAAAGACACCACTTAGTGAGGTGTGTAAAATAACAGGCATAGCTTTAAGTCGGTCATTATTTTTAATTTCTGCGGTTAAGGTATAACCATCCATTTCAGGCATTTCAATATCTGATATCAGCAGAGCCACTTTTTCAGTTATTGACACCTTACATTCAGCTTCTAAAACGAGTAATTGGTCCAAAGCATCTTGGCCATTTTTAGCTAACAGCATATTTAAACCCAAAGGCTCTAAAGCGCGTTTAACTTGATTTCGTGCGACGGTTGAATCATCAGCGATCATTATGACTCGTTCGCCGAGGCTTTCACCAACAGTTGCATCAGCAACATCTTCACTTAATTCGGTTGAAATGGGGCTAATTTCATTTAGGATTTTTTCTACATCTAAAATAGAGACCATTTTTTTATCTATTTCAGTAACCGCTGTTAAATAACTAGACTTACCCGTACCTTCTGGCGGTGGCATAATATCTTTCCAGCTCAACGTTACTATTCTTTCAACGCCTCCGACTAAAAACCCTTGTACGCTGCGATTATACTCAGCAATAATAACAAAAGAATTTTCATCAGGAATTATTTCTGGCCCACCTGTAGATTTGCTTAAATCAATCACTGAAATGGTTTGACCACGAATATGTGCAACACCTTTAATGAAAGAGTCTTGCCCAGGGAGCAAGGTTAAACGCGGACAAGGCATTACTTCACGTACTTTGAAAACATTAATACCAAAACGTTGTGACCCTATTAAACGAAAAAGTAATAATTCAAGCCTATTCTGCCCAACCAACTGAGTACGTTGATTTACTGAATCTAAAATTCCTGCCATACAAACCTCATTTTACTTAATTCACAAAAAGGCACACTTCTTGATTGTGCTTATATATACGATATTTGACGTTCAATTTTTTGACGTTTGGTGCGTATTCATCTGTTTTTACTTGTTGTTAAGTTTACATATTAATTAAGCATAGACGAGTATTTTAATTTCCCTAGCAAATAGTTGACAAATTTATGAGCATATTAAAGATTTCTATCATTATTTCACTAATATTAGCACTTTTGCCTAATTTAACTTTTGGCCAAACAATTAACCGCGAGCAACTTCAAAATTTTGTCATACAATTTATTGAAAATAACATTGCATTACCGACTCAAGGAAAAATGACGGTATCAGTCTCCACGCTAGATCCTAGAATTACTATCAAACCTTGTTTATCTGCTCTAGAAGCAAATATACCTGAAAATCATAATGGTAGAAACGTAAATGTCAAAATAAATTGCAATGATCCAACACCGTGGTATCTTTTTATTCCTGCAAGGATCCAAGTAGTTGTGCCAGTAGTCGTCGCAAAAAGTATCATTAGCAAAGGGAGTAGAGTTGATGCATCAAATGTAATCATTGAATATCGTGACACACTCAGGATACGCGGTGAGATCCTCGATGATACCAAAATTGTTATTGGTACTAGAGCCAAAAGAAAAATATCTGCAGGTGCTATTCTGACCAGAAAGAATATTTGTTTCGTTTGCAAAGGAAGCCATGTCACGCTTATTGCTAAGTCAGGAACGTTAATGATAAAAACTTCAGGTATAGCCCTTAAAGACGGTGCTCTTGGAGAACAAATACAGGTTGAAAATGACAGCAGTGGCCGAACGGTAACAGGGCGAGTATCCGCTATCAACAAAGTTGTAATTAATTTATAATAATGGTTAAGTTATTAGGTTAATTGCCGATAACAAGATAGTGAATATCAACCCGTTATATTAGGATAGTATTATGGCTATAAATATCAATAACTTGTCAAACAATAATCAAGTAAAGCAAAAACTTGATCAACAAGTACAAGTAAAACAGCAAGCCACACAAAATGCAGCCAGCAGTGAACAAGGAAAATCTGCAGGTAAAGATTCGGTGTCTTTAACGCCACAAGCTCAGCAACTGAATGAGTTACAAAAGAAATCGAATGATGCACCGGCAGTAGACCAGAAAAAAATTGATCAACTGAAAAAAGCGATTGCAAATGGTGAGTACAAAGTTAATCCAGAAAAGCTTGCCGCCAGCATAGCAAATTTCGAATTTAAACTAGGTTAATAGTAAGCTGTTAACCTAATCACAGGAGTTCATAAGTGATGGCAGCGTTAGCAGCAGAGCAATTAATTGCCCAACAATTACTTAACCTACAGCAGCTTGAACATCTGCTCAGCGTTGAAAAAGAAATATTACAACAACAAGACCCCGAAGCCTTAATTTCTGTCACTGAGCAGAAAAGAGCTTTGCTTGAAGCCATACAAAAACTTGATGAGCAAAATGCTCAAAACATACTTGTTAAAAATGAAATAGCATCAGGTATTCATCATAAAGACATTACTGAAATTGAAGCTATTCTTCTCCGTTGCAAAGACAAAAATCATATCAATGGTCAGATAATACAACACTCATCGCTTGCCGCTGAACGCATGAAAAACTCCCTACTTGAGAATCACAACCGTTCATCAATGACTTACAATAGTAAGGGCAAAAAAAGTGGTGGTCTCAGCAGCTTAGGCATTAAAGCTTAATGGTTAATAAAGTAAACGTTGATACCATCGCTCATTCCCCCTAGCTCTTGCGTCATTGCATTCATTCTGAATATAAAAAGCCTCAACTTAACAATAAGCTGAGGCTTTTTTATAGGTATATTATAGTAATTTATCTCATTTACTGTCCCGTTCACTTCGACGGAAAACAAGTCAATAACACCGAGTCATATATCGCGTGACCCTTTTTAAAGGGTCGAACTAAATGTCTAACCAAATAACTTACCTAGTTTTTTCTTTACTTTATCTTCGAGCTTTTTCTTTTGCTTGTCTTCAAACTCTTTCTTTTTCGCTTTTACAACATCTGAATTAATCAGGTTATCTAAAGCTTGATCAGTCTGACTAATCAGTCCTTCAACATCGACTAAAGACTGCGCTTCATCATTACTCATTCCTAACGCTTTACTGAGTTTAGTATTCAAACCTGCTTTAACATCCGTTTTAAAACTCGTCAGTTTATTTGATACCTGCTTCACCATTGAATTTTTTAACTGTTTATCAAGTGGCGATGAAATAGACAGCTTTGGAGCCGTCATTTTACCTTTTGCTGTAATCGTTAACGATAATGTCTTTAAAGACTGAACTGTGTCAATAAAGAGCGTACTTAAATGAGATGTACCCGCACCACTATATTGAGTATTATCAAGGCTTAGGCTATTTTCACTATCAAGTTGTTCATCAAGTAATGAAAAAGTCCCCTTTCCTGACAACAAGCCACTATCAAGTTGCAAAGTAAAAGCGCTTGATTCCTGGAGTGAAACCGCATTCAAATCAACATCTGAGAGTTTCCATATACCATTACCACTTAAAATACGCTGCTTGTCTAATGAAAAATCGAGTGCTAATGCTAATTTCCCAGATCCCTGTACGTTGTCGCTCTCAACGTTAACTACGCTGTTGTTGCCACGAACCCAGTGTTGATGTGTCAATTCTTTGCCGCTGATGGCAAATTCACCTTGCGGTAAAATCAAAGAAAACTTTGCCTGTTCAATCAGCACATCAGGTAAAGGTGTGTCATCGTTAAAATGTATATAGCGCCCTTCACTTGTTGTTTTTTCAGCTTGCTTATCTACTTTAGAAGATTTAATTAATGGGGCTATTTTTTGATAAACCGCATCGGCATAGCCAAAATATTCACGTGCTTGCTCACCAAACAGCATATGTGCAAAATCAGCACCTTCTACGCTATCAAGTTGATACTTACTTTCAATGATTTTCCAATCAGCTGAAGGTGCCTCTTTCAATGCCTGTGTTTGCTTGGTCAATAACGCTTTAGAAGTGCTGACTTGTTCTTTAGCTTGTTTAACAATCGCTTGGTCAGCATCAAACTGTGCCTTCAGCGCTGTAAAGTCTTTATTAAGCTTTTCAAGATCGGCTAAGCTGTTAATCTTTATATTTGTGAGTGCTTCAACTTGTTTTTTGTAGTCAGCTAACGTGTCTTTATTAGGGAGCGTCTCATAAATACCTTGCAGCTTTTTCTTTTCTATTTGATAACTTTGTTCTAAAATTTTACCCTGCTTAACCGTTAATAAATCGCTATTATTAAGTAATTCATCCACTGTAGGCAAGCTAACATCAAGTCCGGGTAAAACAGAGTTGTCCGCCCCTTTGTTGCCATTTTCAGCATTTTGGTCAATAAGAGTGAATACTTGCCCTACCGACAATCTTGGCTGATCTATACGTAACTCCGCAACGGTTAAGTCACTGATGTATAGTTTGCCAAATAAGTATTGCCATACATCAACACCGGCTGACGCTTGAGAAAAACTCACTAAATTATGCGTTGGTTTTTCTGGATCTGTTGCTTGAAAACCTTCAATATTGAGTGTTAACGGGGCATACATTATTTCAACATTTTCGACATTAACTTCAGCACCTAAATACCATTCTCCTGACTTCTCTATACCTTTCTTAACTAACGCATCAGCAAAAAAATATATAAAAGTCATGATTAATGCTATCACCACAAAAAAACTAACTAACCCTTTCCAGCGAATAAAACGACTCATGACAATTCTCCTTGACCAGAAACTTGGCAATAAAGACGATAAAACTTGGATGCTTTCAATGCTTTCACAATACGGAATTTTTCAAAGAAGGCTTTAATATGCAGACGATATTTTTCAATTAAAAAATTACTGATAAAATAAAGTGGAATAGCCAATAAACAACCAATTACTAGGGCACCTAAAGTGTAGGTATGATGTAGATGAGCGAGCTTGAACAATGAAAATTGGTAAAACGCATCAAACATTGATTGTAAAGACTCAGCCGTAAGTAAAGATTCACCCACTTTAACAATTAACGGTGATAATAAGTAACTTAGCCCTTTAAAAAATCCCCAAGCGACTATAAATCCACCTATATTGACTCGTAAAAATAAAACGATAAACAAAAAAACGATATTATGTAAGGTTAATAGTGGAGATAAACCCACAATAAAACCTAACGCAATGGCCAATGATATTTGTCTAGTTGAACTTTCTGAGTTCAATGCATTAAACAGTTTAGCGAGTAATGAAAGCATTCCTTTTCCTTTTGTTGTTTTCTTTTTCTATAAGTTATCACTGTAATGATAATGGGTAAGTAACTAAGCGGTTCCTTGCCCAATAATTTCAGCCGACTATTCAGTTTCTTTGCGGGTAAATACCCAATCATTCCCTTGACTCAAATCTTCACTGTATTGATAACCTGCAACATCGAATGCTTTAAGTTGTTCTACATCAGTTAAGCGATGCTCAATAATATAACGTGCCATTAGACCTCGTGCTTTTTTAGCAAAAAAACTGATCATTTTAAATTGACCGTTCTTCCAATCTTTAAAAGCGGGAGTTATGATCTCACCTTTAAGGTTTTTCTTTTTCACTGACTTAAAGTATTCGTTTGATGCAAGGTTAATTAATACGTTATCACCTTGTTCTTCTAAAGCTTGATTAACGCTGTCTGTAATAATATCACCCCAAAACTGATATAAGTTACTGCCACGTTCATTCGCTAACCTTGTGCCCATTTCTAAACGATACGCTTGCATTAAATCAAGCGGTTTAAGAAGGCCATATAAGCCAGACAAAATTCTCATGTGTTTTTGGGCAAAATCAAAATCGTCAGCACTAAACGTTTTTGCGTCTAATCCCGTATAAACATCGCCATTAAAAGCTAATACTGCTTGGCGGGCATTATCAACCGTAAAAGGCATCGACCATTCACCAAATCTAGCGGCATTTAACCCGGCAAGTTTATCGCTAATGCCCATAAGTGTTGATATATCAACAGGCGTTAATTTTATACAATGCGAAATCAATGTTTTACTGTGCGCTAAAAGCTCTGGTTGAGAATATTTATCAGTAGGTAATGGTGACTCAAAGTCTAAATTTTTAGCCGGGGAAACAACAAGTAGCATAAAGGATCCGTTTATTGACTGTATCTGAATATATAAACCATATAATACAATAAAACCGCTAAACATGAAGCGAAATGATAAGCCAATTGAAATAGCTTTAAAAAAATGTCAAACATACTTGCTATATATTGAAAATTTGTTACAAATATAGTCATATCAGGCATTACATCAATGATTTATCGCTTTTTCAGCCATTTATGTTGTAATAATACTCCAATCTCAAGTTTCACGTTAAAAAGGTAAAGGACATGACAAATCAGCTTTCACAATTAAAAAAAATGACCACAGTAGTCGCTGACACTGGCGATATTGAAGCGATCGCAAATTTTCAACCGCAAGATGCAACGACAAACCCATCATTATTATTAAAAGCAGCTTCATTAGAAAGCTATCAGCATTTACTCACAGAAGCGGTTACATGGGCAAAAGAACAATCATCAAGTGCAGAACAACACGTTATTGATGCCGCTGATAAATTATCAGTATTGATCGGCTTAGAAATTTTAAAAACAGTCCCTGGGCGTATTTCAACAGAAGTTGACTCACGCTTATCATTTGACACCGAAGCTTCAATCGCCAAAGCGCATAAGCTAATGGCGATGTATAAAGAAGCGGGAATTAGTAATGAACGTATTCTTATTAAGCTTGCGTCAACTTGGGAAGGTATCAAAGCTGCTGAACAACTCGAAAAAGCAGGCATTAATTGTAACCTAACATTATTATTTAGTTTTGCTCAAGCACAAGCCTGTGCAGAAGCCGGTGTTTATTTAATATCGCCTTTTGTGGGCCGCATTTTAGATTGGTACAAAAAAGACAGCGGTAAAAGTGAGTACGCTGGCGATGAAGACCCTGGTGTTATCTCAGTCACTAGTATTTATAACTACTACAAAGGTAAGGGTTATAAAACAGTAGTGATGGGGGCAAGTTTTCGCAACATCGACGAAATACGTCAACTGGCCGGTTGTGACCGTTTAACAATTAGTCCTAATTTATTAGATGAACTATCAAAATGTCATGAAACACTTGAGCAAAAATTATTTAGTGAACAACCTACATTAGCCAGCCAAGACAAGTTATCAGAAAGTAGCTATCGCTGGGCAATGAATGAAGATGCCATGGCGACAGAAAAACTTGCCGAGGGGATCAGAAATTTCACCATTGATCAGATCAAATTAGAAAAACAACTTGCTGAGCTACTTTAACAGCTAATTATCATACAGTTAGTTCAAAATAAGACCTAAACCGAGCTACTTTACCATCAAACGTTGCGGTTTTTTATTGCTTTAATTATTTGCTTATCACCTTGAATGTGTTATTAAAAAGATGCTGTTAAATAAAAAGGAGTGTTCTATGGAAAAACTTCAACAAGTATTGGGCTCATTTGGTAAAAGATCTAAGCCCTCAGAAAGCACTAATAAGAAAAGAAAATGGCGTGAAATAGAACTAATAAAGGAAAGGTTCCAACTTGAAAAAGAACTGAAAGCGTATGAAGACTCGTTAGAGTTTATGTTGGAAGATTTCTAGCTTTATTTCAAAATGAAAAAACCCAGTTTTTTAACTGGGTTTTTTATTATTTACACTTGGATGAATTAAAAACTAAGCTTGCTCTAAAGTTTGATGAGTGGGTTTCACACCTATTAATTCCTTTAGTCGCTCAACAATTAAATAGTTCACTGGCACTAAAATTAACGTAATAAAAGTCGCAAACAAGATACCAAAACCAAGAGAAACAGCCATTGGAATAAGAAACTGTGCTTGTGTCGATTGCTCAAAAAGTAACGGCATTAAGCCAATAAAAGTGGTTAAGCTCGTTAACATCACCGGACGAAAACGCGAAGCACCCGCGGTAAGCACCGACTCCATAAGTTTTATCCCCTCTGATCGCTTTTTATTAATAAAGTCAACTAACACTAGAGAGTCATTTACCACAACACCAATGAGTGCCAACATCCCCAGCAAACTCATAATAGTTAACTCCATACCCATTATCCAATGACCTATTACCGCGCCTATCATGCCAAAAGGAATAACACTCATAACAATAAGGGGCTGTATGTAAGATTTAAATGGAATAGCCAGTAAGGCATAAATAATAAAGAAAACAAAGAGCAATGCCCAAGCTAACGAACCAAAAGATTCACGTTGCTCTTTCGCTTCTCCTTCTAGAGAATGACTGACACCAGGATATTGTAGCAGCAGTTCATCTAAGTAGGTTTTAAGATCAGCCTGTAATATTGTCATGTTGATATTCTCTTTTTCAACATCAGCACTAACACTAGCGGTTCTGTAACGATCAATTCTAGAAATAGTTGAAGGACTCTTTCCTGGAATTAACCTAGCCACATGTGCCAGAGGCACCGAACCACCATTGGGGGTGCCAACAAGAATACTTTCTAAATCAGCGGTCGTTCTTCGTTCATTTAATGGTAGTCGCACCATTACACGTACATCGTCTCTACCTCTTTGAATACGCTGAACTTGTGATCCAAAAAAAGAACGGCGTACTTCATTAGAGATACTCACTCTGGTTAGCCCCAAAGCTTTGCCTTGCTCAGTTAACTCAATTTGTAGCTCTTGCTTACCATCTGACAAGCTATCTTCTATATCAAAAACGGTTGGATATGTTGCTAAACGCACCTTAACTTTATCAGTAATTTCTTTAAGTGAGTCTAATGAACTTGCTTTCAATTGCACTTGAATAGGATTGGATGACCGACCTATTTCAGCTCTAAAAGTCATACTTTCAGCCCCAGGAATTGGCCCAATCATTTCCCGCCACTCCCGCACTAATTGCGCAGAGCCAATAGATGAGTGCCTAGACTCTGGCGGTGTTATTTCAAAGCGCACACTTCCTTGATTTGTCGTACCACCTCGACCACCAGTCGTGGCTAAAATATTAATGATGATGCTTTCATTAGTTTCTTCATCAATATATTTAGCACGTAACACTTCTGCTTTTTCGGTCATTTTTAAGATATGTTTATTGGTTACCTCAAATGGCGAGCCCGCGGGTAAAGTTAATGACGCACGTACAGTTTCACTGGGGATTCTGGGGAAGAAAATAAATTTAGTCCAGCCACTCATGACCAAGGTAATAATGATTAAGAAAATCCCGACAAAACCAAAAAACGTAGCCGTTTTAAAATTAATCGCTTTTTGTAATAACGGCTGATAATAACATAATATTGTACTTTCAAAGCCATCGGCAAAACGTTGTTGAAATTGACTAAATTTAGATGTTTTTGTTTTTTGACTACGTAACTTTAAATGCTTTAAATGCGACGGTAAAACAAATTTTGATTCTATTAAGGAAAACAATAATACCGGAATAACAATGACAGGAATTTGTGCAAACAATGCGCCTCGTGCACCTTCAATAAACGCGAGAGGCAAAAATGCAGCAACGGTGGTTAATACCCCAAAAGTGACCGGAGTTGCCACTTCTTGTGTGCCTCTAATAGCCGCTTCTTCACCTGAGCTAGCTGTTTTTAAATGGGTATAAATATTTTCTCCGGTGACAATGGCGTCATCCACCACAATACCGAGTACTAAAATAAAGCCAAACAAACTCATCACATTAAGCGTAATACCAAAAAATGGCATCGCGATAAAAGCGCCCATAAACGAAATAGGAATACCAAGAAATACCCAAAACGCGATCGATGGGCGTAAAAATAAGCTCAATAATGCGAGGACTAAAATGCCCCCTTGCAGCGCACTTGTTGTTAGCGTGGAAATACGATTTTTTACCACTTGGGAATCATCATCCCAATAGCTGAGTTCCACACCTACAGGCACGTTACCTTGTTGTTCATCAATATAGTTTTTTACTGCATCAGCAACATCGATAGCACTTTGTGGGCCAATACGGTAAATATCAATAAAGGCTGCTTGTTTGCCATTAAACCTTGTTCTTACCGGAGTTTCTTCAAAAGCGTCGGTGATCAATGCAATGTCAGACAAGCGTAAAATAGAACCGTCAGTGTGGGTCTTTATTGCTATCTCAGCAAACTCATCTTTACGATAGGCTTGGCCTTTGGACAACAATAAAATATCACCACCTTGTGTTCTTAAATTACCTGCAGAAACGTCAGTGCTAGCATTATTAATTGCAGCTGATACTTGGGCAATAGTTAAGTTATATTGTTGTAATTTGTCTTGCGGAATTTCAATAGAAATTTCGTAATTACGTACACCACTCAGTTCAGCCTGGGTAATTGAAGGTACTTTTAACAGCTCGTCACGTACTTTTTCTGCGTACTCTCGTGTTTCTTTTTCGCCATATATACTCGCGACACTTACCGAAATAACTTCCCGCTTTCGCGTAGCTAGAGAAACAACAGGCTTTTCAGCCTCTGCTGGGAAAGTGTTAATAGAGTCGACTCGGCTTTTAATGTCAGCCAATACTTCTCGTGCATCATAACCGCTTTCAACTTCAATATTAACAGAAGATGCCCCCTCAGAAGAGCGACTAGATATTTCTTTAATACCCTCTAAGTCTTGTATGGCCTCTTCAATACGAATAGAGATACTTTTTTCTACATCTTCGGGTGTCGCGCCACGTAATGAAACGTTTACGTTGATACGATCAGAGGCAAATGAGGGAAAAACCTCTACGGGTATCCTTACGGAAAGACTAAACAAACCTAAAATCAATATGGTTATTAATAATAGATTCGCCGCTACGTGATTTCGAGCAAACCATGCAATCATTGTGATTCATCCTTTGCTTGTTTAGCTGCTTTACGTTTCTCTTGTTTATCTGCTTTACGTTTCGCTATTTTATCTTGTTTTTTTGAGCCTTGTTTATTACCTTGGCTTGACACACTGCCTTCAATGGCAACAGGCGTTCCTGAACTTACTTGACCTAACGACGTTAGCACCAACTCGTCACCAGCAACGAGCCCAGACTCAACAATTGACTGTTTACCATTTTGCCAACCGAGAGTAACTTCTTTACGCATCAACAAGCCCTTTTCTACCGTATAGACATAACTGCCTTGATAAATAGCACTGCTAGGTATAACCAACGAATTACTTAATGCTTTACCTTCAATTTCAGCGGTAACATATTGGCCTATTTTTATCGGTGATCCATCAGAAGTTTTTGCGTCATAGGGGCGATTAATTTGTGCAACGACATAAAGTTGCTGCGACTGCTCATCAATAGCACTTTCTGTGCGAATAATTTTACCATTCCACGATTGATGTCCAATTAGATCAGAGGTTAATTTCACGTCATTTTTACGGCCCTGTTCGCCAATATCACGATACACTTCAGGTAAGTTCATCAGGGCAAGATCTTTATTTTGAATCGGGAGTCTAATTTCTACATAATCGACAGCAAAAATGGTTGCAAGTTGACTATTGCTTGAGACAACTTGACCAATACCAACTTGTTTTTTTAGAATTCGCCCAGCATAAGGGGCAACGATTGCCGTACGCTCGAGTGATAACCTTGCTTTATCTAATTGTGCTTGAGCAGAAAGCATTTTTGCTTTTGCAGATTCAAGCTGCGGCTGTCTTAGCACAAGCACATTAGCCGTTTTACCATTTCCTAAACGTTGCCAGTCGGCTTGAGCTTGTTGCACTCGAGCTTTTTCTTCAAGTAAGACTTGGTTGGCAGACAAAAGGTTTGCTTGAGAGACTTTAACTTCTGACAGGTAATCTCTATCATCAAGTTGAACTAATACATCGCCTTTCTCAAAAAAACCACCATCACGAAATTGCTCACTTACCTGGGTAATTTGTCCTGAAACTTGCGAAAAAAGTATACTTTCAGTGCGAGGTTTTACCGTACCAAAACTTTCTACCATCACTTGATAACTTTCTGGTACTAAAATTTTTGTTTCCACGGTCATCTGGGGTGCTTTCGAGGGTTTAAAGCGTTTTGATTGTGGCGGATTATTAAAAATCAAAGCAACTAACAGCAGTGTCACACCAATAATTGCGGCTAAGAGTATCAGTTTTTTCTTTCTACTTGGTTTTTGAACTGTTGCATGATTTAGAGAAGAGTGTGAAGACATAATTATTTAGCCTTTGTATAAGTAGTAGTGACAATTTTTTCAGACACAGTGAAGTCGCCACCGAGTGCTAAGTGAAGCTGTATTCGATTGGCAATTAAGCGATTTTTAATTTTGATCAGTGTAGTTTGTGCGTCAAACGAACGCGTTTGTGCATCAAGTACCGTGGTATAATTGACTAGACCACTTTGATATTGTTCAAAAGAAAGTGTAGCCGCAACCTTGGCATTTTCTTGTGCTGCCAACATACTTTGATAACTATGCTTTAAGCTTTTCTCTTGTGTTATGGCGTTTTCAACGTCAGTAAAAGCACTATATAAATGATCAAGGTATTGCTGTTCGTTTTGTTTTAGCGATAAACGTGCTTTCTCTTCATTAGCCGCTAAGCGACCTGCATTAAACAACGGGGCAGAAATATTACCAAGTAATGACCAAGCTAACGATGAACCTGAGAGTAAATCATCAATATCAGTTCCACTGTCCCCTAGCGATGCTGTTAAACTCAAACTTGGAAAACGCTGCTTATGTGCATAAGCAAGGCCGGCATCTTTAGCAAGAAGCTGATACCAGCTTGCTATTAACTCAGGTTTTCTGCTGATAAGTTCTGATGGAAGTCCTAGCGGAATATCTGAAGTTAATAGCGGTAAATCAGCATCAACTCGTAGCTTTCCTGCGGGGTAATCACCGACTAAACGCTCAAGTTGTCTCACTAACTGCTTTTTTGTAGATTTTTGTTCTGAAACACGAGTTAGCTCATTGTTTAATTCATTACGAGTTAAGTAAACATCGAGCGCCTCTCCTAGCCCGCTGTTGTAACCTGACTCAATAATATCTAAATTTTGTTGTGAATTGTTAACTCGGCTTTCATACAAGGATAATAGTTTTTCAGCTTCTACTACTGCAAACCAAGTGGTTACTACATTAACAACCAATTGCTGCTTACTTTGCTCAAAACGTGACTGCTCAGCCATAAAAGTTAAGTTAGCTTGCTGGTCAGCTGCAGAAAGCTTCCCCCATAAATCAAGCTCATAAGTCAAATTCAAATTAACCGAACTTGAATTAGCGTAACTATCATTGTTATTATTTTTATTTCGACCTGAACGCAAAGATAAATCAAGGGACGGCCACAACGAACTACCCGAAATAATCAGTTGCTGCTTTTGTATTTCAACATCATACGCTTGAATGCTTAATTGATGATTAGAGGCGAGTGCAGATTTCACCAGCTGGTGAACTTGCGGACTATCTAATTGATATAACCAATTGTCTTCAACAGGTAACTTTTCATTACTTTGCTGCCAAGTTGTTGGTAAGTTGATATTTCTAATATTTTCATCAAGTTCTGAAGTACTAGAGCAAGCTAACAACAGACTTGTTGTTAGGCCAACAATAATACCTTGTTTGACATTCGTTCTCAGACGATTTTCCATAAAATATGAAACCACTACTGCTATTTTTAATGGCTTAATTGTATTCAATAATGATAAAAAATAGTAATGACTTTACAAAAGTTTACTTTCAGTAAAAGTGTTGCGATGAATAGCAGATATTAAAAGGTGAGTGGTAATTTGTTACGCTATTAACTTAGTGGGTGCAGTAAAGAAAATAAACGTAGATATTGAATTCACTTAACATAAAACGAAAAAAGCCCACAATCACTTGTGGGCTTTTTAGTCTCAATAAAGAGAAATATGGTGCCTTGACCCGGAATCGAACCAGGGACACGAGGATTTTCAATCCTCTGCTCTACCGACTGAGCTATCAAGGCAATTTGAATTTCTGATGAATTTCAAAGAAGCGCCATAATATAGGGTAATCATCTTTCAGGCAAGCATTACCTAACCACTTTTAAATTATATTGCTCTCTAACCAAGCAGTTAATCATTTCGCTATTTTTTAAAATATTATCAATAAAAAAACGACTGTACGTAAACTTTTTATTTTACTATTTAAAGCCCATAAAAAAACCAGCATCTCTGCTGGTTTCTTAAATTAACATCGTTAAATGTTAGGTGAAAATTGCCACCATTCCCCAGAAGAAAATAATGGATAAACCAGCACCTACCGGTAAAGTAATAACCCACGAAACAACAATATTACGTACTACGGTTAAGTTAATTGCCGCAATACCACGCGCCATTCCTACACCTAAAACAGCACCCACTAATGTTTGTGTGGTTGAGATAGGTAAGCCTGTACCTGAAGCAATAACAACCGTACAAGCAGCCGCTAACTCTGCTGCAAAACCACGGCTAGGTGTTAAATGCGTAATACCATTACCAATGGTTGCAATAACTTTATGACCAAACAAAGCCAGACCAGCAACAATACCAAAACCACCTAGCGGTAATATCCACCATGCAATAGCAGATTTAGCCGCAATTTCGCCGTCATTACCGACAATACTTACAACAGCAGCTAGTGGACCAATAGCATTGGCTACATCGTTTGAGCCATGAGCAAATGCCATTGCACACGCAGTAACAATCATTAGAAGTGCAAATACTTTTTCTACGTTAGCATAATGCGTCTTCTTCGCTGCATTCTCATCAAACTTTAAGCGGTTGATAAAAAGCTTGCCAATAAACGCAACTAAAACAGCAACGATAATAGCGTACATATAACCTTCAACTGAACCTATATCTAAACCTAAATGCTTTAAACCTTTCTTAATAGTGACTAAAGCAAGTACGAAGCCCGCTAAAAACATGTAAAAAGGTACCCAACGTTTAGCTTGTATCAGAGGATTTTCTGTATCAAAAATTAATTTTTGTGCGCTGTTAAAAATAAGAAACGCAATAATACCAGAAATAAGTGGTGTTACGATCCAACTACCCACAATGCCAAGTACTTTGCCCCATTCAACTGCATCAGGACTTACACCAACAGCAGCAAAACCAACAATAGCACCAACAATTGAATGTGTAGTAGATACCGGCCATCCTAAAATAGAAGCAATAAGTAGCCAAGTAGCCGCAGCAAACAAGGCAGAGATCATACCAAATACAAGTAATTCAGGGCTGTCAACGAAGTAAGCAGCGTCAATAATACCTTTTCGAATCGTTGAAGTAACTTCACCACCTGCTAAATAAGCACCGGCAAATTCAAAAACCATTGCAATAAGAATCGCTTGTTTAATCGTTAGGGCTTTAGAGCCAACTGATGTACCCATCGCGTTAGCAACATCATTCGCACCGATGCCCCACGCCATAAAAAAGCCAACTACGCCAGCCATAATGACCAACATTGGGCCATGTGTTAATATAATATCCATGAATAACCTTTATTTTCTAGCGAGTAAAATTTCTAATCGGGCACCAACACGCTCGGCTAAATCAGCTAAATCACCTATCCATTCAATAATTTGATATAGAAACATTACATCAATTGGATTTAAGTCATTTTCAATAGCCAACAAGTCGCTACGCAATTTAATTTGCATACCGTCAGTATCATCTTCTATTTCATCTAATTGATTGATCATTTTTTCAACCAATGCTACTTCTCGACCACGAAATCCAGTTTCTAATAAATCGTCTAATTCATTAATAGCGTCAGCTGCTTTTTCCGCTGCGTCTATATTTCTAGCTACATAAGTCACAAAAGATGCTTGTAGTGTTTCAGGTATAACAAGTTTACGCCCTAAAATACGTCCGGCAATATCTTTTGCTTTGTTAGCTATTTTATCTTGTTGGGAAAGTAATTCTAATAAGTCTGCTCGGTCAACCGGCATAAACAAGCCACCCGGTAATTCTAAACGGATTTGGCGTTTTAAGGTGTCAGCGTCACGTTCATATTTTGAAATTTTACTGCGAAGCTTTCCTGCTGTAGACCAATCTTGTGCAGCACAAGCAGCAAAAAAAGGAGTGAGTTGATTACAACACTTAGTGACCAATCGAATGTGTTTTTCTAATGGTTTAATAGGTGACTTTGCAAAGACACCTAGTATTGAATTTGTAGCCATAATTTATTCCCAGAGCCAAATTGCTCTTTGTTATTATTCGCCGCGGATATTAACCCATTTAACACGATCTTCAAGCGTTTTATGACGATCACGTGACAATATCTGTACTTTTAGATAGATATACCTATCATTTGTTAAAACAGTATAGGTATATATAAAGTTATTTAAACGTAGCGGCTTTTTATAAATTTACAAAGATTTAATATCTTCAGCTGTTGTGTGGCGCACATCTTTGCCTTTAACGAAATAGATGATGTATTCGCAAATATTTTGACAGCGGTCACCAATTCGTTCTAAAGCTCGTGCTGACCATATAACACTCATTATTTGTGGAATTGAACGTGGGTCTTCCATCATATAAGTCATTAATTGACGCATTAACGCTTCATACTCACGGTCAATTTTCTCATCATTGCCGTGTGTTTTAACCGCAGAATCTACATCCATTCGAGTAAAGGCATCTAAGGTCGCTTGCAAAAATTCTAAAACTTTACGCCCTAAATTGTCCAAATTAAGTAGCAGCGCTTTTTGCTCCCCAGAGAAACTCTCTAAAGCAACCCGAGCAATTTTTTGTGCTTCGTCGCCGATACGCTCTAAATCTGCAATTGTTTTTACAACTGCCATAATCAAACGTAAATCACCTGCGGCTGGCTGACGTTTAGCAATAATGCGCGTACATTCATCGTCAATACTAACTTCTAAAGCATTAATTTTATAATCGTTCGCTAAAACATTTTTAGCCAGTGCTTCATCTGCATTATAAACAGCAGTAAGTGAATCACTTAATTGCTTTTCAACTAAGCCACCCATGTGCATGACATGGTTAATGACATTTTCTAAATCTTCATTAAATTGGCCTGAGATATGACGACCAAGATTGATGTTATCCATTATTTTTCCTTACAATTCTACAATAAAAGTAGCATGTTAATCGTCTGTGTTAACCGTAACGGCCAGTAATATAATCTTCAGTTTTCTTTTTCGCGGGTGTAGTAAACAGCGTATTCGTATCGCTGTATTCAATTAAGTCACCCATGTACATAAAAGCGGTTTGATCTGAAACACGTGCTGCTTGTTGCATATTATGCGTAACAATCACCACGGTGAACTGCTTTTTCAAATCGTTAATCAATTCTTCAATGGTTAAGGTTGAAATAGGATCGAGTGCAGAGGTAGGTTCATCAAGTAACAGAACTTCGGGCTTAATCGCAATGGCGCGAGCAATCACTAAACGTTGCTGTTGACCACCAGAAAGTCCTAAAGCACTGTCGTGCAAACGGTCTTTTACTTCATTCCACAATGCGGCACTGCGTAATGCTTTTTCCGCAGCTTCATCTAGAACACGTCGATTATTTTCACCCATGATGCGCAAACCATAAACAACATTTTCATAAATACTTTTAGGAAATGGATTCGGTCGCTGAAATACCATACCTACTTGGCGACGTAACGCTGCAACATCAACTTGTTT
This sequence comes from Colwellia sp. Bg11-12, assembly GCF_014076955.1. Lineage (NCBI taxonomy): Bacteria > Pseudomonadati > Pseudomonadota > Gammaproteobacteria > Alteromonadales > Colwelliaceae > Colwellia > Colwellia sp. Bg11-12. The sequence continues at coordinate 485,129 of NZ_JACGUZ010000071.1, read as the reverse complement.
ACCATAGATATTTTCGCCATGAAGATTAATTTCACCTTCAATCTTACAAATATCAACCAAGTCATTCATGCGGTTAATACAACGTAAAAGTGTCGATTTACCACAACCACTAGGGCCGATAAACGCAGTAACTTGCCCTTTAGGAATAGACATACTGATATTTTGTAGTGCTTGTTTGTCACCATAATAAAGGTTCAAATTCTTAATTTCTAGCGCCACTTGCTCTGGCGATAAGTTATTGAGATCAAGTTTAACTTTTGGGTCTAATGTTCTTGGCGTGACTGAAATCATAATATTCTCTTTCAATGCTTAAATTTTGTTCGTTACGGTTAAAGTGTTAATTATTAATATTTTTTCCTATTGAAATAAGAGGAAAGTGTCACCCTGACTAAGCCTAATAATGAGGGTGAACGATAAAATTAATGCTCTAACATGCGATATTTTTCTCTTAAACGGTTACGTATAGTAACAGCTGTCATATTCAGTGAAACAATGATGGTCACCAATAAAAATGCAGTAGCAAACACTAATGGACGTGCCGCTTCCACATTAGGGCTTTGGAAACCGACATCATAAATATGAAAACCTAAATGCATAAACTTACGATCTAAATGTAAGTATGGAAAGTTACCATCAAGCGGTAAATTCGGCGCCATTTTTACAACACCTACTAACATTAACGGAGCAACTTCACCTGCTGCACGAGCAATAGCTAAAATAATACCGGTCATAATCGCAGGGCTGGCAATAGGGAGAATAATACGCCATAACGTTTCTGCTTTTGTTGCCCCTAAAGCTAAAGAACCATGACGCATTGCTGATGGAATGCGAGACAAACCTTCTTCGGTTGAAACAATAACCACTGGTAATGTTAATATCGCTAATGTTAATGCAGACCACATAACCCCTGGCGTACCAAAAGTTGGGCTAGGTAAGGTTTCAGCGTAAAACAATTGGTCTAAACTACCACCCACCATATAAACGAAGAAGCCTAAGCCAAATACACCATAAACAATTGACGGTACACCCGCTAAGTTAATTACCGCTATACGAAGTAATTTCGTTAGTGCATTCTTTCCAGCATATTCATGCAAATAAATTGCGGCCACCACCCCAAGAGGAGCAACAACAACTGTCATCAATAAAACCATTAATACTGTACCGAATATAGCAGGAAATACGCCACCTTCCGTATTAGCTTCTCGAGGGTCATCAACTAAGAAGCTGCCGATTTGCTGAATAAAGACAGATGCACGACCAAAAAAAGATAATTTATTGTTATAAGTTACTTTGAGTATTTCTTCAAAATTTATCTCTATAACTTCGCCACCCATAGCACGAACCACTAATTGGTCACGAGATACTTTGTCGCGAATAGCCATTAGCTTAGTTTCTAATACTTGGTAATCAGCGTTATAACGAGCAACTTCGTCATCAATTTCTTTTTCACGTTCTAGCGTTAATGTTTCATCAAGTATGTGCTTACGTTTTTTCAAACGTAAGCGCTCTATTTGATAATTAATAGCGCCAATATCAACTTTTTGTAATTCTTCCATTTCTTCTTGAAAGTCATCAACGCGCTCAACCAGCTCAGCCATTTTATCAATACTTTCAGGCTTACCGTCTAAAACTATCCCTTCAATGTAGCCATAGAAATTACCATTGGTACGACGTTCAACCACTACTAACTCTTCAGGTTTCGACGTTTTGTTAATCAATGGTATTAACAACCAACGAAAATCTAAATTGACTAATTCACGGTTACCCGTTTTAACCAAGATACGTTCAATGGTTTCTTTATTTGGATCTAAGCCTAAATTTAAATGCGACAACTGTTTAGTCGGCAAGCTCTCACGATCGTATATCTCGCCGATAACCGTGACTGCTTGTCCTTTTTCATTGACCGTCTCAAATTGATAAATGTCTGCAGGCCAAAAGTACGATAATCCGCGTGAAGCAATTAACCACAATAAACCCAGAACTGAAATTAAACTGATACTTACTCCGCCAGCAGATAACCACACCCACGGAGAACCAGATTTAAACCAACTATTCATAAACTCAGTTCCTTAACTATAACGAGCTGTATTTTTCACGTAAGCGCTGACGTATCAGCTCAGCAAACGTGTTAAAAATAAAGGTGAAAACAAATAAAACAAAAGCGGCTAGAAATAGAATTCGATAATGCGAACTACCGACTTCGGACTCTGGCATTTCAACAGCGATATTGGCTGCTAACGTACGCATGCCTTGGAAGATACTCCAATCTAAAATTGGGGTATTACCTGTTGCCATAAGAACGATCATAGTTTCTCCTACAGCGCGACCTAATCCCATCATTACCGCAGAAAATATACCTGGGCTAGCAGTTAACAAAACCACTTTTGCAAGCGTTTGCCACTGCGTTGCACCGAGCGCTAAAGAGCCACTGGTTAAGTGTTTTGGTACACTAAAGATTGCATCTTCTGCCATAGAAAAAATGGTTGGTATTACAGCAAAACCCATTGCTAAACCAACAACTAATGAATTGCGTTGGTCAAAGTCAACACCAAGGTCATTGGTAATATACTGACGAACATCACCACCAAAAAACAAAGATTCGAAGAAGGGTGATAACAAAAAGGCACTGCCCCCTGCAATCAATAACACAGGAACAAGTATGATCGGTGCCCATGTTTCAGGAATAGTGTTTTTCATTTCTTTGGGCAATTTATGCCAAGCAAATGCGGTAACAAATACCGAAAGTGGCAACATAATTAATAGCATTGCTATTGCAGGTAAGTAATTTTCTATTATCGGTGCTAACCATAGACCCGCCAAGAAGCCTAAAATAACAGTAGGCAATGCTTCCATTAGCTCAATAGTCGGCTTAACTTTTCGGCGCATGCCTGGTGTCATAAAGTAAGCGGTATAAATAGCAGCACTTAACGCGATAGGAACAGCAAATAACATCGCGTACATGGCTGCTTTCATGGTACCAAATGAAATAGGTACTAAAGAAAACTTCCCTTCAAAATCATCAGAGCCCGACGTTGATTGCCAAATATATTCAGGCTCTGGATAACCCTCGTACCAAACTTCTTCCCATAACGCGCTCCATGTAACTTCAGGATGCTCATTTTCAACGCTAAATATTTTTAACTGCTTATCATCAATAATCACTAAGCCATCAGCACGAGGTGAAATAGCAAATACTGTTGGTTCACTCGTTGTTAATTGGCCACGCCATAAATCAGCTTCACTGGTGGTGTAAAAAACACCTATATTTCCAGATGGCGTTAGGGTGTAAAAGCTTTTACGAAATTGTTCGGTATGAATTTGGGTAATAGCTTCAGTATCACTAACGTCAAAAGTACGAACATTTTTAAATTGACGACCATTGTCAGTGGCTACTTCAAACCACTGCGACACTTTACCGGCACTACTGCCCAGTAAAATGGAGCTACTACCTGAAAGTAATGCCATGGAAGTAATATGATGAGGTTTAGTGCTCGTTTGCTCTAATGATGGAATAATTGTCGCTTTAAGTTCAACATCGTTTTCATCCGAGAGATCAAAAACAAAAATTTGATCATCACTGCGAACAAAAGCTAACCGCATATCTGGTGTAACCAAAATGTCGCTAACATGATCAACTGGAAAATCAATTTCTTGATAAACCGCCTCAAAAGCGCTGTCGTAAGTAAAGTCATCTTCGGCGATTAAACTTGTTTTAATTAAGCGCTGGTCTTGGGTAAAAGCAACAAAAACTGCTTTTTCATCATTCATGCTAAAGGCAAGTTCGGTAAAATTTTCGCCGTTCTCATCAACAGGTATTGAATTCTCACCTAATGGATAAGCTACGCTTGGAATAATTTCACGCGTACCAGAGTCAAAATTTGAAAAGAATTTAGCCGCAACAAGTTGTACGCTACCTTCACTATCAATCAGTAATTTATTTTCTCTACCTGCATGAATAACTTTAGCGAGGGTCCTATTATCACTCAATAGTTTTTCATTGAGTACTAACGTCCCTTTTTCATGAGCAGCGCTTTTAACTAATTGATAAAAATTAATATCACCTTGTTGGGTAATTTGAAAAGCAACTTCTTTGAGTTCATCAACACCTGTAGATAACGTGGGTGCAGCCGTACTTATTTCAAATTGACTAACAGGTTCTATTGTTGCCGACTCAAAAATAGGTTTTATCACATAGAGTAAATATAAAAAGATGAGCACCAGTGTAAATAAAACACTTATGCCACCTAATGTTATTAACCATTGTGCTAATGTATTTTTCAACTGACGTGGGCCAGTCGATTTTAATGCAATTGCCACTTAAAACACCTTCAATTATGGAAACTTTAGTACGATGCAAATTATAAGACAGTTGTATGACATTTTTGTTACAGCCAGCAATTACTTTAAATATAAATTATAAAACCTGTTATTTTAGTCAAAAGGTGATTGTTAACTAAGAAACTTTTGTTTATCTTGATGATGAGATAAAAATAAAATATGAGGATGAAATAATGAGCTTAAGCAAAGTCATGTCGACAAAATTAATTACACTCGAAATTGATGACGATTTAAGTAAAGCAAAAGCAATATTTGACCAACATAACATTCACCATATTTTAATAATCTGCGATAAACAGCTGGTTGGGGTAGTGACAGATAGAGATTTATACAAGCATTTAAGTCCAACCATTGGCACTAAAAACGAAACACCTCGTGACCATTCAATGTTACAAAAAAAACTGCACTTGATCATGAACCGCAACTTGATAACTGCCAAAAAAGAGACGAGTTTGAATGACGCTGTATTACTGTTTTATGACAACCGTATTTCATGTTTGCCCATTGTCGATGATAACATGCAGCCTATTGGAATTATTAGCTGGCGAGATATTTTAAAAGTTCTCGCTCTGCAGTACAGACTTAAGTTAGCGACGACTAAATAATTGCGGTGATAAATAGTAGAGTGGCTTATTTCACTTTAGCCAAGTAACAAATAAGGCCAATTGAGTGCGGTGCATTCACTTAAATAATCTTTCACACAGCTGTTTATCCTCACGATTTCTTATGAACACGCTTTAACAAAGGAATAATAATGTATTTTACGCTCACTTCCTCTCCTTATGGCGACATAGCTTTAACGGCTAATGAACAAGGTTTAACCGCTCTAGCTTTTCAAGAAGGCGCACTGCCCTTGATCATTAATGACAATTACACCGAAAGCCCCAGCCACTTCATCGAAGTATGCCAACAACTTAAAGAGTATTTTTTAAGTAAACGAACCACTTTTGATGTACCTCTTGCGCCACAAGGCACTCCTTTTCAACAAAAGGTATGGCAAGCATTACTTACGATTAAGCAAGGTGATACAAAAAGTTACTTATGGATAGCCAAAAAAATTAATAATGAAAAAGCCGTAAGAGCAGTAGGTGCGGCAAATGGCAAAAATCCTATCGCGTTAATTATACCTTGTCATCGCGTTATTGGTGCCAACGGAAAGTTAACCGGTTATGCCGGTGGTTTAGCCTTAAAAGCAAAATTGCTGATGCATGAAAAAGCACAATTTAATGTTTAATTTAGGCCATAAATAGTTGAAAAAGCAGCCTATTTAACGTTAACTCAAGTCAACGCTATAAAATAAGCTTTAGCCAAATTGAATTTGACTGATAAGATGCTTATACCAATTTCATAACGCCGTAGTTGGCGATTTTAACCGGTATAAATGATCACATAATGAGTGAGATTTGGTATTAATATTTTTAGAGAATAAATAAGTCATGAGTATAGATATTGTATTTTTTTTTGCCATAGCCGTTATATTGTGGATGGCGTGGTTATTAGTTAAAGCAAAACGCTTTACTAAATTTAAGCAACGAATCGAAGAAGAACTAAAACCGAAAGTCATCGCTGATATCTTAGCTGAATTAGAAGAAAGTAGAAGTGAGGTATTTCCAAATAACGAGGCTCATCAACAGGCGACTATTTATTATTGGTCACAGTATAAAGCACGTATTTTACAAGCCGCTTTACAGCGAGAGATTATTAGCACGCAATGGTTAAAAGATACTGGCAACTTACGTAATAGCCAGCATCTTTTTCACGTTGAACAAGAATACTTAAATTAGTTGTTCACTTTAGGTTAATCTTGGCGTTTAAATTGAATATCCCAAACGCCATGGCCTAAATTATTACCGCGGTTCTCAAATTTTGTTAATGGGCGAGAATCTGGGCGCGGTACAAAATCACCATCGGTCGCTAAATTTTTATAGCCCGGTGCTGAATTCATATCTTCTATCATACATTCCGCGTAATTTTCCCAGTCAGTAGCCATGTGAAAAACACCACCTACTTTAAGCTTTTGGCGAATAGTTTCTACAAACTCTAAAGAAACAATCCGACGTTTGTGGTGCTTCTTTTTATGCCACGGGTCAGGGAAAAATAATTGCACCGTCGTTAGCGAACTATTAGGAATACAATCAGCGAGCACTTCTATCGCGTCGTGTTCAAAAACCTTTAAATTATCAACGCCTTCTTCTTTTGCTAATGAAATACAAGCGCCAACGCCTGGACGATGTACTTCAACACCAACAAAGTTTAGCTCAGGGGCATTTTTTGCCATCTCAACTAAAGATTTCCCCATACCAAAACCGATTTCTAAAATAACAGGGTTACTGTTATTAAATAGCTGAGCAAAATCAATCATTGCGTCTGAATGGTTCAAGCCCATTGTTGCCCAAAACTGCTCTAAAGCACTCGCTTGTCCTTTTGTTAAGCGCCCTTCGCGCTTAACAAAACTACGCACTTTACGAATATATTTGCCTTCTTTCTCAGCTTGTTCAACGGTTTTGTGGCTATTTTCTGTTTTATCTGTCATACATTTCTTCAATATAATCCAAGTTTAATTCTAAATAAATGCGCTTTAAACAAAGCTGTGAAAGTTTCAGAGCCTGCGCTTATGCTACATAAATAATGGCACTAAAAAATGCTAACAGTGCCAAACAAAGCTCATTTATGAAAAATAAAGTTATTCAGCCCACCAAACATCGTAAAGCTCGCTAACAGCGACGGCTGTAGCGCCATTTTTGTTTAACCATGATTCAACAGTAGTACGATGTTCATCGGTACATTTACCAATATTTTGAGTACATACGATACCGTGCCATAACACGTCGCCTTCGCCGCCAAAACCTAAGCCGTTAGGTTGGATAACTTCATTGAAGAAGTCATTTAAAAACGTATCAACGGTATCATTATCAGTGCCGTCAGCTAATTTAAAAGCAACATCAAAACCTAATTCTTGATATTCATCAACACGTAATTTTTTACGTAAACGGCGGTTACGGTTTTTAGCATTTAATTTCATTTTAATTCCTTAAGACTTGGGGAGTAAATTTCGAGTAATAATCTCGATGTTTATATGGACGAGAGCATAATGGCATTATAAATTTTTGCAATAAAAAATGCACATTTATTCGTGTCCACTTATTAGGTAAACTAAGCGCCTATGACAAATAAAACTCAAATATCATCAAAATCAGCGCAGTATTTTGCCACGCAAACACTCGACTGGTACCAAGCCCAAGGTCGAAAACATTTACCTTGGCAGCAAAATAAAACCCCATACCGCGTATGGATCTCAGAAATAATGTTGCAACAAACCCAAGTGGCAACCGTTATTCCTTACTATCAACGTTTCATGGACAGTTTTCCAACCATTGCAGATTTGGCCAAAGCAGATGAAGACAACGTGTTACATCACTGGACAGGTTTAGGTTATTACGCTCGAGCACGTAACTTACATAAAACAGCAAAAATCATTCATCAACAATTCCAAGGGAATTTTCCCGAAGACATTGAGCAAGTGATTGCCCTACCCGGCATTGGCCGCTCGACCGCTGGTGCTATTTTAAGTTTGGCGCTCAACAAACATCACGCCATTCTAGACGGTAATGTAAAACGTGTGTTAGCACGTTGCTATATGGTTGAAGGCCATAATGGCCAAAGTAAGTATGAGAAAGCCTTGTGGCCTATTGCTGAAGCACTAACCCCCAAAGAAGGTGTTGCGCAGTTTAACCAAGCGATGATGGACTTAGGCTCACTGATTTGTACGCGCAGTAAACCTAAATGTGAACTTTGCCCATTAAATGAAGGTTGTTTAGCTTTTTCGTTGGGCGAACAAAGTAGCTATCCACAAAAGAAACCAAAGAAAACCATTCCTGAAAAACAAACGATCATGGTAATACCTCGTATTAACCATCAAGTTTTATTAGAAAAACGTCCACCGAGTGGAATATGGGGTGGCTTATGGTGCTTTTTAGAAGTTCAGCACGAAGATGAGATTGCCATTTTATTAGCAAAACTACACCTGAAACAAACTTCAGTGCAATCGTTAACAAAGTTTCGTCATACCTTTAGCCATTTTCATTTAGATATTGAGCCAATAGTGATTGACTGTGAACAATTACCTATAAAAGAAATCAACGAAAACAGCCAACAACAGTGGTACAATTTAGCCACAACAGCATCGGTTGGCTTAGCAGCATCAACACAAAAACTGATCACTTTATTAAAGCCATGATGTTTTCGAGTAGTATTTGTCGAAAATTTATAACCAAGAACAAGAGAAATAATTTATGAGCCGTATAGTATTTTGTCAAAACTTAAAAAAAGACGCTGAAGGATTAGGATTTCAACTTTACCCAGGAGAAGTGGGTAAACGTATTTTTGATAACATTAGTCAAGAAGCATTTAAAAACTGGCAACAAAAACAAACCATGATTATTAATGAGAAAAAAATGAACATGATGGAGCCAAATGACCGTGCTTTTTTAGAAACAGCCATGATCGCTTATCTTTTTGAAGGAAAAGAACCAGAAATTGAAGGCTACGTTCCACCTAAAAAGTAGTGACGGAACAACTTTTTTTATTGAATATTTTGATTAAATGACGATTTTACGCTGACTATTCCGACAATAAGCAGAAAAAACAAGCAAACAAACATTTATTTAAAAAAAAGGGTTGACGAACAAAACGAAAAACAGTTTAATACGCCCCGTCTTCAAGGCAAAGCCGAAAAGACAGCAGATTAGACACTGCCTCGATAGCTCAGTCGGTAGAGCAGAGGATTGAAAATCCTCGTGTCCCTGGTTCGATTCCGGGTCGAGGCACCATCTATTCAAACAATATTTGAATATTTGTTGCTTAGTTTTAAAAGAAACATTTATTCGGTGCCAAAGTATTATTCGTAACTAAATAATACTGCACACGTTCTTCGTGTGCCGACTTAGCTCAGTTGGTAGAGCAACTGACTTGTAATCAGTAGGTCGCCAGTTCGACTCCGGCAGTCGGCACCATTCCTTCGTAGGAAGCAATAAGCCCTAACCTCGGTTAGGGCTTTTTTGTATCTATCGATTGGTCGAATTCTATAGTAGATTCTATTAGCACCAATAAAACCACCTACCCCACCTATTCTGCACGCTATACGTGATTTAACCCTGTCATACAGATAAGTTAATAGGCACGAAAACCACGCCTTTTTGAATTACCCTGACTAGGGCACTAATTTTAATTAGGGTAAATCGGTTTGGTTTGATTAGTTTATCTATGGATATAATGTTTATTTGGTAATTTTAGCGAGTAAAAAAGGATTTAATCCGTTGGTTAGGGTAAATGGGTTATTGTATAGCCCACTAAAACTGCGGGTGTTATTTATTAGGGTAAGTTAATTGATGGTGTAAATATCCGAACTGGGTATTAACACCAGTGATAGCCGTTGGTGTTCATGTTAAAGCTTATCGTTATTTACCGTTACGGATTAGTTTCAGAGCCAGCCGTTGAACATCTTCAACTGGTAACTTGGATTCATCTGTCAATCGGCCATGAGCTATATCATTTCTAATACTAATTAACTTATCAAACAAAACTAAATCATCATCTTCTACATCTTTCCAAATAGTAAGAGCACACCATTTAAATTTAGCTTTAGGTGCATTAGCATCATCTTTTAATTTATTAAGAAAACCTCCCCCTTGACTTGATAACCTGTCAGGAGACTTAAACAAAACACTAACATCTGCATTATCAATCTTTGTGTATTGAGCATTTATAAATTGCTCTAAAAAGAAAAAATAAAATAGAAACTTTTTAAACCCATCTTTTTCAGCTAATGCTGCTGCTATATGGCGCTGAGATTTATCTTTAACCTTGCCATAAAGAGAGGTAGATTTAATCATTAATTTTTCAATATCATCAATACTTTGATGTTCTACTCTTGATAAAGTTACAGGGCCTATTGTTACCTTAATATTATGCACTGTGACATTTTCAGCAGTTAAACCAAACCGAGTGACATCTACTGGTTTTATTTTAAAACTACTAAATATTTCTGAAAAAATAGCTGATGTTGAAGACAATATATTAGGAAGTTCATTCTTTTCCCATTTAGTAACATCGTTAGTCTTATCATCAATAAAAGCATCATAAATGTAAATATCTCCATTTAATTCTGTTTTTCTATATTTTCCTTCAATTATTCGAGGTACAGATTCCTTAAAATAAATAACCAAAAATGGAGCCTGAGCTTTTTTTTGTTTTATGTAATCTTCAAGATCATCTTTAGAGTCACTAAACATACCACCAGTTAAGGCTATACAAGCTTCATCAATGCAATCTGAAAATATGGCTTTGCAGTTTAAACCAAAATCAAACGGCTTGGTTAAAAACCCGATTGAATCATCAGTAGTTAAATACGGGCCTTCGATAGAATATATACACAGTGCACCAAAGGTAGCTTCCAAAATATTTTCATTAGGGTATTTTTCAAACCCCATACTCACAATACCAGCTTCTGTTATCATTATTGTTCCTTGTTCATAAATTAATACCCATAATAAAGAATCTTAAATTATTGCTAAATAAGCTAAGATTCTTAACAATAAACAAACTTACAATTCAATGATATTGTTACATAAAAAATATCTGTCAGGAATATTATTTCGCCGCAGACAAAACAGATGGAATTTTTATAAATTACTTCCATTTATTAACGTAGTATCACTTTTTATTAATAAGTTTATTAAAACTACTGTCTGTTTCATCTGCTTGAATAATTTACTAAGTTAGTTGTTTATTAACTAAATTTTTAATACATTAATTCAACAACAATAATGGATCTGTAAAAAACTCAAGGAAGCGGTAAATGAAATGGATGTTGTTATGCTTATTCTTCATATCAGCTAATACATATGCAGCTGAACAGTTTACAGAAGCTGAATGTATATTACTCAAGCATCATATAACCGATTATAAACGTCGTTTAGGTGTTAACTCACCTCTTTACCAACAATCAAATACAAGCGCTAAAAACCATTGTAAAACGCCTATATCAACAGTTAAAAAAACCAGCCCAGTATTAACCACATCACTAGTTAAGAATGACTCTTCAATAACCACCAACAGCTCTGCATTATCATTAGTTGATACTAAAAATCCTAATAGCTCCATTGCTTTCAATCCGCTAGATATGATTATTAAAGTATTTTCATTCAGTTGGCCTATTTGGATAGTGTTGTTGCTGCTTACAATTTTAAGGTCACCTTCTGTTAAAGGTAAATTAGGTGAGCTCTAGTCAGTAAAGGTTTAAGAAAGAAACTGCCTAGTAATCAATACAGCATTATTAATGATGTTACTTTACCGCTAGATGATGGCGGCACAACACAAATAGATCACATTATTGTTTCACCATTTGGTGTTTTTGTTATTGAAACTAAAAATATGAAAGGTTGGATCTTTGGCAATGAAAAACAAGCAAAGTGGACGCAAACCATTTACCGCACTAAGCACTCTTTTCAAAATCCATTAAGACAAAACTACAAACATGCTCAAACACTAGCTCAACTATTAAACTTACCAGCAGAGCTATTTCATTCAGTAATAATTTTCACGAAAAATGCTGAGTTTAAAACCAATATGCCACTTAATGTAGGGCATTTGAAAGGTATGATAGCTTTCATCATGAGCTTTAAATCAAGCTTAATTAAACCTGAAGTTCAACTAGAGGTTGAAGAATGTATAAGCAATACTAGCTTAAAGCGTGGATTTAAAACCAATAAAAACCATGTTAATTACTTGAAATCAAAACATGGATATTCTAATAACAAATAAACGTGAATAATTAAAAATGTCATTTTCTACTAATGCTGAGAACATAAGACGCAGTCTTAAAAAATATACTAAAAACTCTATCATTCATGGAGAGATAAAACGATTATCAAAATCGACATCTGATGGATTTGAAGAAACAAAGAAGATGCCTTGGCTATCTTTTTTGTTAATAGAATGGCTCTACCAGGTCGAAGAAGCTAGTTATGCGATAGATGCTACTGATAAAGATCTCTATAACATTTTAAATAGTATGTATAAATTGCAAGACGAAGCATCAAACTTTAAAGATGATGTAAACCTTCATTTGGCATTAAGGCGCATGCTTCTTGGGCAATTGTGGTGTCAATTAAATCCGTTGTACCATCAATTCACCTTAATTCGCCTTTACAGTTTGATGATCATTGATGGTAAGACACCATATTTTCAAAAAACCTTTAAAAAAATAACCGGTATTGAATTATTTGATTTTTTTCAAGTTTCTCTTTGGCTAAGTTTTGCATCAGTACAGCAAAAAGGAATTATTAAATATGATCAAATACTGAAAGAATTTTATCCTAAATATTCTACACATTACCTTGCTACTATACTGAAGTTAGTATCCGGTGGACCAGCTAAACTGACTAAAGTAATGAATGCGGTAAAGTTACCTAAAATATCTAACGAACGTTACTTTGCTACCCCCACGTTATTAGACGTCCCATTTTTTAAATTTGAGGATAGACTCGGCTCCTTGCATAATTCAGTATCTTGTAAAGGGTTAGCTGAATTCGTCTTAAATCTATTTAAAAGCAATGATCATGAAAAATTTAGACAGCACTTTTCACGTCATTTTGAAGCATATGTCGGCACAATTATTGATGAATCAAAACTAACTTACATCAATGAAAGAGATATTGAAGCAATATATAAAGCTAATGGCTTAAAAGGTAAGGTTATCGATTTTTTACTTACAGATATAGATTCAAGTATTTTTATTGATGCAAAAGCGATAGAACCACCGTTAAAGTTAATGGTATCTGATAACCCTACAATAATTAGGCAAAGGCTCAAGGGGAGTTTCACGAAAGGTATTGAACAGTCCTTTGAATGCGCACAATTATTAATGAACTGTAAAGAAATTCAATTAAGCAAACAGGAAGATAGGTTCGTTATCGTTGTAACACATCAGGATTTTTACCTTTCAAGCGGGGCTTCATTAAAAGAGCATATTTCCAATGATTTTTTCTCTGATTTAATAGTTAAATATGGTGATCATATTCCTATTGAAAATGTTCACTTTTGTTCTATTGAAGATTTTGAAGGAATAATGATGATGTGCTCAGATCATAGTATTGAATTACCAGAGTTTTTAAGATTCTGTAGTGTTCAAGACTCTATAGCACAAACAAGAAAATTTGATATTCGACAACATTTGCAAAGTTTTATGACTGAAAAGGGAATAGTTAAAAACTCCCCTATAGGTACTGATTATTTATTGAAAAGAAAAGACGAGTTGTTTGGAGCACTAGAAGAAACATTAAAATCAAACGGTAAGTACTGGAAAGTAAATGGTATTAATGCAATCCCTGAGTACCTTGAAAAGTTTTCTGAACTTAAAGAGTTGGTGCGTTTATAGGACAGATAATCACCTGCCCTATCATATTAACTAATCATTAAACCGATCAATCACTGCTTTCATTTTCTCAGCCACCTGATTCTTCTCAAGATGCGCATAGCGCATGGTGGTTGCGATATTTGAATGCCCTAAAATATGTGCTGTTTCCTGAACCGTCATACCATTTTGTACTAATCGACTAGCACACGTATGACGAAAATCATGTACTCGAAAATCTTCTATACCAGCATTTAGAATTGCTCTACGAATAGCGATAGTAGAATGCTTACGTGGATTATTACCGCTTTTATCAGTGAAAACCCATTTGTGATGTACCTTCTTATCATTTCTAGATTTCAACACCTGATACACGCGATTTGACATGTATAACACCGCTTCATTATTTGTTTTTGAACGTTTTAAAAGAATAGTTTTCTCTTTCAGATCAACTTGCTGCCATGTTAACTCAGCTATCTCACTGTAACGTGCGCCTATATCTAATAACATGATCACTAAGTCCCAATTATCTTGACGTTGCTTCATCAATTCTGGTTTATCGGTGAATGGTGTTAGTTTTTTATAATATTTGGTGTTATCTGGTACTAACTCCGCTAATAAACGAATTTCTTCATCACGACTTAATGAACGTATACGCTGGTTTTGTACCTTAATTTTAGGAAACTTAATTATTGGTACTTGGTAATCCAAACGATCCATATATTCAACACAACCACGTAGCTGAATAATTCCATGTTCGATTGTTTGTGCTGCCCTTCCTTCTTGTCGACGTGTAAGAACATAATGCTCAACATCAGAAGTAGATAATTCATGTAGTGGTTTGTCATCAAAATACAGCTTTACACCACGAACTTTATTAGCAATATCATCGTAGCTCTTTAATGCTATTTTAGATGTTAGAAACGTGTCTAACGCGCTATACAAGTTAATTGAATCCTTAGTACCAAGTAACTTTTTGTCTAGTATTTCTTGATGATATTGACGCTCTACTTGTTGTGCTTTGGCTTTGTTTTTTGATTGTGATGATTTCTGATACGTTTTACCGTCAACCATGAAGCGTACTTGAAATATACCCGATTTTTGTTTAATTAATGTCATTACTTTATTCCTGAATTATCCGTTGTTATGACATTACTATCCCTCCGTTGCTCGGCTACTGACAACAGCTAATACAAGGAATTACTTACCCAATATTTAGTGAATATTCGTTGTCTAAATAACCAATCGGTTTGATGCTTACCCTAGTTAAAACAAACAACACAGGTAACTTATGAATCCAACAATATTAAGAAATGCAGATGCTACAGTTCGTGGTTATATTCATTATTTAGGTGATCACAGAACTGAAATTAGAAACGCTAACGGTCAAACGCTTGGATGGTATAGCCCATCATCTAATATCACGTATTACATCAATGGCTATATGGTAGGTTTTGGTAACTTACTAGCAAGTCTGGTTTAACTCATTTATCTATAGATAGTTATGTTGTCGCTAACGCTCCAACAAGTGACGATAGTTGTACCAACTACCACCACTGCCTTTTATAAAGGAAGGCATACCCGACATACTCGAGTAAATACGGATTTATCTTTAAACTACTTCCATTAAAAAAGTAAATAATAAAAAAATATATAGTCGAGTATGTTGGGCGATTAAATTTATATTGGTAGATTTAAGTAAGTCATTGGATAAATAAAATAATTATCAAGTCAGTTATATTAGAAATTAACAGAATTTGTTAAACTCTTGCCTAATAATACCGAAAATAAGAAACATACTTGAATAAATTAAGAACAGGGGAAACATTGTATTCCATCGAAAATATCATTAATGGGACAACGTCTTTTGAGAAAATCAAACAAGCATTAATCACTTCTAATCAAGCCCACTTTAGCCAGCTCATTGATGAAGCTTTATTAATAATCTTTGGCAATAACAACGTGGATATTGAAATAATTGAAGCATTACATCGAGGTCTAGAAGAAGTTTCTATATACGGTGTTTACAATGATTCAAGAATGAACGATGAGTATTATCACATTGATCAAATATTATTTACACAAACTAATAACAAACTTAGCAAGCTAATTCACCAAGATTTACCAGCAATAGATAGCCCTTACCTAGCTTTGTACTCAATAAACTTATCAATAACTGTACTAAATGATCATGTTCAACAATCATTATATATATATAAAGAAGCAATAGAGGCATTGTCTATTGCACGATATTCATCAGCCTATTTAGATTTATGTGATTCATTGTATGTGGAAATACACCGAGATCGCCTTAAAAAAGAATACAACATTAAAAAAAGCCAGAGACTTAAGGCAATTAAAAAAGCTAAAGATGAACGTGTTATGCGCGACAAATACGCAAAAAAAGTTTATCAAATAGCTGAAAAAGTTTGGCAAATAGAGCCTTATGTTCCCATTGGCATCCTTGCAGATGAAATTAATCAACAAATGTTTGTGAATAGCGATGCATATAGCAGGGGCTACTTAAAAATGGAAAGTAGTAAACTTATAAAGGCATTCAAAACTTATCCTAATACACCATCAACTGCAGTTATAACAGGACCGCCATCTAAACTAAGAAAACAAAATAAACATTTGGGGAAATCATTTATTGATTTTGTTCCTGAACTAGTCAAATTCAATCTAGTAAGTCTCTGAGCTGCCCAACCACCATTCGGTAGTCACAATATTTAAAGTCATATAAATCCTTAATATACGTGTTGTCAAAACAACATTATCAAAAGGAGATAAATCATGACGACACAAACTAACACTACACCTGTTCCAACCTTAACATCTAACCAAACAGTGGGTAACGTTTTTGAACACCCTTCAGATGTTTACAATATTATGAAAAAACATGGCGATGAACTTTGGCAACTTACTCCTGTTCAATACCATGAACCTTATTGGTTAAGTGCTAACTCTGAAACCAAAAAGTTGAAATTTGACTTATCTGCTGCTCCTATTTGTTTTTCAATGGAGTTTTGGGAGTGGATACAACTGGTACTTAAACCGCAGTTAGAAGGTGAGTTTGAAGGGTTGCGATTAATCGATTCCTACTCTAGAACCCCCATTGAATATCAAATACACAACCTAGAATCACCTTCATTACAAATCATTGTTTTATGCTACGAAACCGATGCAGAAAACGAAGTAATAGAAGAGACGCACGATTTAGAAATTAGTATCCATTGGCATAAGGATATGACCAACACAGATAATGCCATTTTAATTGAAAATCTATTATCTGAAATGTGCAACGATGATTTTACTATCGCAGAACTCAACCACTACTTAGCACTAATCGGTAATCCTGACGAATAGTGTTATTCACTAAATAATTTAACTAAATGAGCGCAATTACTCTGACATTGAGTAAGGGGTAATTGCATCAAAAACCGCCAATAATGGCATGAACTAAGGCTTAATCAGGTGGTTAAGCCTTTACAAACAAAAGGTAAATATCATGAACATAACTAAAAAAGCAATCGTAGAAGCAATCGAAGCTGGCATTAACCCACAACCTGAGCAACAAGTAGCAAATGTTGCAGTTGAGTCGGCTAACGACGATAAACCGCTAACATTAGAGCAGGTTAAAGAAAGAATGACTGAATTTAACGATGCGGAACGTCCCGCTGGTATTCGAAACGTACAACTTTCAGAGGCTATATCTAGAAATGGCAATCCATTCATTAAAATACAGTGGCAGAGTATGTACCTTGATATACAAACGCCTGAATGGCGCGATAAAAAAGGCGTAATATTTGATGGTCAAGGTAAGTTAGTGTTCGAATACCTTTCTGAGTTTGGAATTGACGAAAATGAAACTTATATCGTTAGAAGTAAGAAAGTAAAAGGTGCTGATGGTCGAGAGTATAGCCAGTGGGTAAGCTTGTGTCATATATCAGCATTTGACGAGGCTGCATAATGTCCCTGATAACGAAGCACACTAGGGGCAAGCTACAAAACTTGGAAACAGGTGATACTGATTCTTTGATATTAGCTAAGCGTGAATGCATGAAGTTAGGATTGCCTTGGCAATCAGCGTTAGATTGTATTCCAAAAGCAACCTATGATTCGTTATCTCCCGCTCAGCTAGAAATAGCTGAGTCGGGGCTTGAATCTAGCGTAATATCCCCAGAACTAAACAGCGACAATCCCGTTTCAATGAACATTGCCGCAAGCTATTTACTATCAAATTTTAAATTAAGTGAGGTAAACGGCCAATTAACACTATATTCGGTAACATCCGAAAAAGATAAAACATTACTACCACTATATGAACGCGATAACGATAAATTACTTGTACGTGAAATATCTACACGTTGGTTAAAAGAGGCTGGAGTACCGTTACCACCTAGAAAAGCTAATGAGCTAGTTAAATATTGGTTTAATCATACTGAACTCATTGAAGTACCGAACATCATGGGGTTACTTGGTGATGATCATTGGTGTTTGCATCGAAGCAATTACTTCCCTGACCCAACAGTAGAATATCCAACATGGAAAAAAATACTTACCAGAATGAATGATCCTGAAGCATTTTCTTCTTGGCACTATGGGGTTTACACCGGTGATTATAAAGGTCGTCAAATGATGTGGTGGCAAGGAATTCACGGTGAAGATGGCAAGTCAACCGTTGCCAAAGTTATAGGTCAGAAACTGTATGGCCCTGCTCACAATGCCATATCAAATGCGTCGATTAGTTCAAATGAAAAACGTTTCCTTAATAGTTTTTTCGAACATGCTGCATTAGTTATATACCCTGATGCCAGTAACCGTAAATGCTTAGCAAGTGAAGAATTTAAAACTCTAGCTTCTGCTGGTTCAGATCCTGTGCTTATTGAAAGAAAAGGTAAACCAGCTTATACCGCATATTTAAATGCAAGGATGTGGATTTGCTCTAATTTTGCACCCGAAGTAACCAACGATAATTTTATGACTAGCCGTTTGCTATACATCAGTATTAGTCCACTGGTAGATGAGGCTCCTGATCCTTCTATATCAGAACGATTAATAGCTGAATTATCTGGCTTCTTAGCGTATGCCAAAGAATGTTATGAAAAACGTTGCCCTGATAACTACCGTATACGGACAGATACGGATAATGCAGTGAAAGAACTAGCTGATAATTTTTACGAAGATTATGACATTATTTTTGGTAAGTATTGGCAACAAACCGATAAACAATCTGAAGTTGAAGCATCAGTACTTAAAAACACTTTGTTTAACGAAGGTATTAAAACTAATGTGCAATATAGTAAATTCGTAGAATGGTTAGTGAAATACAAGGGTGTAAAAAAACAAAAACGTTCAAGTGAAGGAGGTCGTATATTTTACACTGGTATCAAACCTATCATAGAACGAAAGTTATCTTTAGCAGAAGTCATCGCAATAACCGATAAGCAAGGGCAATAATATGAAAACTTTGTCACTTGTCATTAAGAAAAAACAGCACAGCAATAACTTATTACTCAGTTATTGTTGCGCTGAATCCCCTATCGTTCAAGTTGATATAAACAACAAGGATGAATTATTAAACGAGCTAACAAAGTTAAAAAAAATTCATGGAAGCAAAGTATGGTTAAGTGAAAATTTGAGCAGACTATTGGAATTTAGCTACAAAGCAGGTTTTTACTATAAAGATACCAATATGATTGATATCTCAACTGAAGTTAATATGCTGATGCAAACTCACCATGACTTTGTAGATAATGCCCTACCTTCGTGCGTTACAAAGACAATTAATTTATTAGATAAGGTAATAAGTACTCACTTACAAGCCAAAGACCAACAGATAGCTAAACAAGTATTATTCGCTCAAATGATAACTAGAGCTGATTACATTAAAGCTATCGTTAAATTGACTGTTAATGGCAAAGGTTTCCCCATTGATGAACATGCATTAAAAGCAATATTCACTAAGAAAGAGCAAACGATTAATGCGATTCAAGAACAGGTCAACGATCACTACGGCACTTTATTTTTAAAAAATAAAGCAAATAATATTAAAGCACTTGCTCACGATAAATTGAAGATATTAGCTAATAATGAAGGCTATCAATGGCAAGCATCTGTATCTGGTCATTACCTAAAAATGGATAAAAGCTACCTAAAACAACTAGCAGATCAATATCCAAAATTACGCTTTTTCTATGATGCACTGACCACGATAAGGAGTATTCTGTCTACTGATTTACTTAATTTAGAAGCTGATGGATTTATTAAACCTAGTTTACACTTGATGACTCAGAAAACAGGACGTAACAGTCCAAAACCGTCAGAAGGTTATTTGCTAAATGCCAGTCATTGGATTCGAACGTTAATTAACCCCAAGCGGGATCACTGCATTATTGCGATTGATTGGTGCCAGCAAGAAATAGGCATCGCTGCGGCACTATCCAATGATAAAAAGCTTATTGATATCTATAATGCACCTGAGTGTGATGTATATTTAGCCCTTGCTAAAATGGCTGACTTTGCACCAAACTCTGCAACTAAGAAAAGTCACCCTGAAATACGCCAGTTATTTAAAACAATGCAAATTGGTTTAGGTTACGGTAGAACAGTTTGGTCATTAACAAAAGATATAAAACAACTATCTAACAGCATTACTTTCTCTGATGCGTACAATAAGGCTCAACAAATTCATCATTGGCATAAGACGACTTTTACTGGTTATTGGCAATGGACAGAAAACACTATTAACCAAGCAAGACAATCTGGTTTTATGCAGTCGATAGATGGTTGGACTTACTTTGTCAATGACGCTGTTCGAGATACACAACTGCTTAATTTTCCGATGCAAGCCAATGGCGCAGCGTTAATGCGACTAGCTATTTTGAACCTAGCAAAATACCAAGATATTGATTTAATTTGCACTCAACATGATGCCATTTATGTTAATACTGATGTTTGCAATAAAGAACGTGTTATAGAGCATATACAACAGAGCATGGACAAAGCTTGTATTGATTTATTCAAAGGTAAAATTACGCTAAGAACAGAGCTAACCATTTATGATGAATTTACAGGCTTTAATCAAAATAAAGCGACAACACCTTTTGAACGGATCATTAATCAATTAAAAGCTGTCGCTTAGCCAATGAAGCGTACCCGACATACTCGATGAAATTCACATTAACTAATAATATATTATTAAAAAAATTTAAAGTTAATAAATGGCAATATACTTGAGTACATAGAGTATATTCGGCAAAACAATACTGGGGGGGTCGTCCGCAGATTTATCGATGATTGATACGGTTATCGTTACTTAATGGCAAGGATTTAGTCAACGGATCTCGATATCCGCGATAGGTAATAAAGCACACGCGTTTATATACGACTACGTGCTAGGGCGGGAAAGGTTTTGTAAGCAATTTAACTGTTTTTCAAAGCTGATTGTACATTCATTTGTATCTTCGTTAGTTCATCTTCAGTTATACACTCAAAACCAGCGATATCTTCGAGTAACAAACCAAAATATTCATTTACTGCATCAATGTTTTGTACATCAATTTCAGCTTCATTAACTAGCTCTGCTAATTGTTTTATTTGTGATGGTGTTAGCATAGAAATGTCCTTTGATTAAGTCAGAACACTATCCATTGATTAACTTTTAAAGCCAACAATCAAACCGTTGTCTTTTATCCTTATTACTTTGATGGTAGCCCTAACAAATAATTAAGGAGTTACCATGACAAAATCCAACCCACTACAAGGATTAACTTTTACAACAAAGCCAAAGGTCGAAACTGTCAACCCTATCGAAGTAAAACGAGCTAAGTTAATCATCCGATTAAACGAACAACGCGCTATGGTCCAATGTTTATTAGAAAACACCGAATTCATTGCCTATAAAGATGTTTACGTTATTGACGAAGAAACCAATGAAAAACGAAAAGTTAAACGCCCTAAACGTATTCGCCCTTGGTTTTATCAATCTGCTGATAAGTATTACTTTGAAATCAAATACGGCACTAAATCGCTAGAAATTCAGAAGAACAAACCAGCAATTGATGTTGGCAGTAAGGATAATTTGTTAACGGTGATTAATGCCGTTATAGATGCTGTTAAACAAGGTTTTTTAGATGTTGAATTGAAAGCCGTTAAAGGGCCAACTAAGAAGTAAATAATACAGACGAAACAGAAAAAATTTTCAAAATTTTTATTAATTAACTACTAAATTATTTTTATTAGAAATAGTTTACTTAAAAACTGTCTGTTTCATCTGTTGTTTTATTATTTTTAGAATCATCTGGTTTAACTGGAGTAATTAATTTTCTAGGTTTAACTGGTTTTTTCGGTTTTACAGTTTTTATCAATTTAATTTCTATAAGTTTCATATTTGTTGGCTATGTGATTGCTGATAATGGTATTTATAGAAATCATACCTAACAATTTTAAAAAAAAAGTGGTCTAATTAACTATAATTACTTAAACAATAATGCATGATTATGAGAGCTATTAACTCAATTTTAATGAGACTCGCTAAACGAGCAGAGAAGTTACAACCGGAGCATTTAGTTAAGTCATTTGTTGATGTTGGCCCTACATACATGTTGCTCTCAAGCACAGACAATCAAATTATGTTTGGGCGAAGAGGAACAGGGAAAACTCATTTTTTAGCTGTGCTTAATAATGAAATTTTTAACAAGGGCATTATCAGTGTCCCTATTGATATGCGATTAATCGGCTCCACTGGTGGTATATTTTCTGATCAAAACATCCCTCTAAGTGAGAGAGCCACAAGACTTCTATCGGATACATTATGCATTATTCATGAAGTAATTCTTGAGTATGTTTTTGAAAATAATTTAGAAAACTCAACCGAAATAGCACAACTATTAAATGATTTTATCGAACAGGCAACAGCCTTAAGTATCGATGGTATATCAGAAGATGAAACAGGGTCATCTAATCAGTTTACTAATAACTCGACAGCAAAAGCTGGTTTTTCGAACACTGGTATATCTGTTGGATTATCTGTTTCAGAGCAAGCGAAATCAGGTGATACCTCAAAAAACAAAGTCACAGGCAAAAAAGTTCTAAGAATTCACTTCGGTGCAATAACTAAATTACTTAATAAAATCGTTTCAAAATTACCTAATAAAGAACTTTGGATCTTAATCGATGAATGGTCAGAAACACCGCTAGATCTTCAACCGTATCTTGCTGAACTTTTACGCAGAATTTTATTTCCTATTCCTGGGATCACTGTAAAAATTGCTGCTATAGCTCACAGATGTAACTTTATGGAACATGACTTAGAAACAAACGTTAGTATTGGTATAGAGTTAGGGTCTGATACTTCATCTGTAATAAATTTAGACGAATATATGGTCTTTGATAATGATAGTGAAGCCGCTAAAGAGTTCTTTAGAAATTTACTTCATCGACATGCCATTGCTTTAGATAAACACTCGATTTGCGATCAGGAAACTAGTCTATTCATAAATGATGTTTTTAGCCAAACTTCAGCTTTTGATGAATTTGTTCGTGCCGTCGAAGGTGTTCCACGTGATGCTATAAACATCATATCATTAGCAGCACAAACAGCCCTTGCTAGTAAAATATCAATTGCACATATTCGTAAATCTGCACAAAAGTGGTTTCAAGTGAATAAGCACGCCGCACTTAACAGCAGACCAGCTGCAGTTTCATTATTAGATCGAATTATCAATGAAGTCATCGGTCTTAGAAAGTCTCGTGGTTTTTTAATTAGTAATGATAAAAGCTATGAATTAATTGACTATCTTTACGATATGAGAATTATTCATGTGTTAAAGCAAGGCATATCAGCACAAAATGCTGTAGGTAAAAAATACACTTTATATGCTTTAGATTACGGTTGTTACGTTGAGTTAATGTCATCTAGAAATGCACCACTTGGTTTGATTATTGAATCTGATGAAAATGATGAAGTTCAATATATCGAGGTGCCTAAGTCAGATTATAGATCTGTCAAAAACTCAATATTAGATTTAGAAATTGATCATGGGCAATCAAGGCTTGAGTTAGTAACTTCTACAGAGCATTTACAATTACCAAACAAGCAAAAGAGAACTACGATAGCTGTTGAGAAACCTCTTGATAAAAAGCTTCTCAGTGCTATTCCCAAAAACATTGGCACTTTAAAAATCACTGGCACTATCTATATTCCTATTATCCTAGTTGCATTAGTCCTAAGAAAAGCCAAAGGTTTTGATACTAGTTGTGCTTCTGATTTAACTAAAGTAATCAATGAACATATAGTTATCAATATCAACAGGCCTAAAATCGCTACAAATAATATGTCTCGTGAACTAAGAAAGGATAATACTTTAGATTTAGATTGGTTGGTTTTTCAAAAAAATGGTAGAAACCCATTATTTTCCTTAAACGACAAATGGAGGAAATATTGGAAGCTATATTTCGGAAAGACACCACCAAAACTTTAAGTAATTGTTACTCGCTTAATTATCTCTTTAGGTATTATTTTTGATAATGTCATTATTGATACCTTTTAAAGATTTACTAAGGTGTTTATGACAATCAGAGGTGATTTTACCGCTAAAAATAGGGTCTTGGTGCCAGAATTAGTGTTACCTAGCTTGAACCGCCAGTGTTTATGCTAGTAACTAACGGATTGGATGTCAGTTGTTCGGTATAGCTAGGGTAAATATTGTAGCTTCAAACTAAGATCAATCACCTACCACACAACCAAGTAGCTACTTAGGAATCAGTTACTTTCAGTTTTAGGGCTTCAAA
Organism: Colwellia sp. Bg11-12; assembly: GCF_014076955.1. Lineage (NCBI taxonomy): Bacteria > Pseudomonadati > Pseudomonadota > Gammaproteobacteria > Alteromonadales > Colwelliaceae > Colwellia > Colwellia sp. Bg11-12. Next base: position 460,585 of record NZ_JACGUZ010000071.1, on the reverse strand, counting down.
CTAATATCAATCACTTACCACGCAACTAAGTTGCTACTTGAGTATCAGTTACTCTGAATTACTAATGAAATTTTTAATACCTCAAGTTAATATCAACCATTTACAATCATAAAGTTGAGTAAACTTGGATCTCCTATGCATTTTTCTCAACTATCAAAGCAATTGTTATAATTAACTACTCAAGAATAAACTCAGTGTGCGATAAAACTATGAATCACACACTGTATAACTAACAACTAAAATATTAAATAATCTTCTTTTAGGGTATCTATATCCACTGTATCTTTATTAAAGTGAATATTTTTCGATAGTAGTTCACTTACTTTTTTTCTATCAGATCTTTTAAGCGATATTCGCATCGATTCTAAGTTTATTAAGTTGGGAAAGATGCTTAAGTTATTCTTAAAATATATAAATTGGTTGTTGATCGATGTTTGTTTCTTATCCCAAATATCAGTTACTTTGTAAGATAGACCGAATTTTGAGTTTAAGTCATCAATCACTGTCTTTTTATTACTTTGACTTAAACTTTCAATCATTGGGTAATTATCCCTTATATAATCGATTATTTTTATTGAATTCAACAGTTCTGTTCGGCTTGAGCCTTGAGATGAATATAAAGCATAGACAAACTCTAAGAATGTTAATCTTTCTCTTTCATACAAAACATACAAACATACAGCATACGGAAACAAAACACCTTCTTTCCCAACAATATGGTATAAAACCAACTGCCTTTGATACAACCCTTCAAATGTAATTTTTTTATCAATTAAATCTTTTGTTATTTGGGTAACTAAGTATTTTCCTCTACCGTTTTCTTTAAACATACCTATTTTGGTACAGTGAGATAAAGCATTTCTATGAACATTCATTTGCTTGGTTGTGACTTCGTCACCAACTTTTGCTGATAAATCTATTAGCCTATCTAAAGTAGGAGTTATGAGGTTATTTTTAAATGCTTCTGTCCCGTAATCTGCTATCGACTTAAATATCCTTTTAACAGAAGCTTTTCGATCATTTTTCCCATAAACCTTTAATTGTTCATACTGGCTCGAATGTGACTTTGCATTAATAGTGGCGATTCTTAACGCTATTTGAGATGAGAAAGCCTCTAGATTCAAACTGTAACCTAAGATCTTAACTTTGTTATTCGATTGTGTATTTTTTCCCGTAAATTGAGGACAAGATACAGTTCTTCCCGCAACATGATTCAAGTTAATTTCTTCAACCCAATCCGCGAGCCTTGAATCTTCATCTCTCAATGCCTGAATAATATTATGTATTGTCGTGAAGTCTTGTGAATTAATAAATTCTTCTTCTGAAACTGAATCATCAATCAATATAGGTATTACAAAATATGCTTTGTCCTTATTTTCTCCATTTCTACTTTTTCGGAGAGCCCTTCCACAAGCTTGTATAATATCAATCATGGAATGTTTAGAGTCGACAAAGTATACACAATCAACTTGAGGTAAATTTACCCCTTCTGTAAGGCACTGTGAATTGGAGACTAATGACAACGAAGCATTTTCGAATTCATCTAATATCTGTTTCCTCTGTCCCGCCGACATCCCCCCATTAACATGGCCAAAAAAGAACTCATTGCTATTTTCATTTCCAACTTCCATTTCGACAAAGCTTTTCAATTCATAATCACCAACACCAGAGCCTGTAACGAATGCTTTAGCTTGATTAATACTTGAATGAAAAGATATTGCTTTCTTGATATTCAATTCGTCAAAACACTTTGCAATCAACAGCTGTTTAAAAATAGATTGAGCATGAGTAAATACATTATTAGAGCTGAACTCTTTTGCTATAAACTTAGGGTTATTTTTGACTTGATCAAATATTTCTGAACTTTTAACTGTAGCTATTACAATTTCATAATCAGATATTATTTCTTGTTGAATTGCTTGTCCAAAGTTGAGTTTAGAAAAAACTTTCCCATACTTGTCTTCGTCATTCATAGAAAACAATTCAACTTCTTCTATATTTTCTTGTGCTCGCTCCAGCACTCTTGGTTTGATAAGCTTTTCAGTTGCTGTCATAAACAATCTTTTAGTTATTTTAATGTTATCATCGCTTAAACCATAGCTGAACATACCAGAAGCTTTAATACCTGCTGTTCTATGAGCTTCATCAAAAATAGAGAGATCAAAACTGAAATCAGATAGATCTCTTGTCGCCTCTCCCACTGAAGATAACGATTGATATGTACTAAATACGATGGAAGTAATTCCAATATCATCATGCTTTGAAAGAAACTTGTTTAAATCATTACTATTTGTTGTGACAGAGAAGTCTACATCTTGGATTTCTAAATCACCTATTTCATCATTAAAGCGATCTTCATATTCACTTGCCACTGTCCTATCAGAGCAAATACAGACATACCTAAACGGTTGTTTTATTTGATCGCTCCATTCCATTAATGTTTGCTTTATTAATGATAAACTAGGTGCTACAAATAAAATGGTCTTAGAATTTAGTGCTTCGGATATCCAAAGAGATGTCAATGTTTTCCCTGTGCCACAAGCAGCAATGACTTTACCTCTATCATTTTCTGAAAAACCATGAATCACATCAGTGATGATCTTTTTCTGATGAGGCTCAGGATCAAAAAACAAGTGTTTTTTCTTGGAGACTAATATTAGCGATCTAACTTCATCAAAAAATGAAGCAGGTAAGCCATCAAATGTATCAACTAATATTTTATAGTTTTCATCCTGTTGCTCAGCTAAAACAGTTATTGAGTCGCAGTTTGCAATACAATATGTAGCGTCTGCTTTTTTTGCTTCTGCCCATAACTTTGCCCATTCTTCATATTTAGGTTTTGCTCTGTCTGTTCTAAACTTCACCTGGTAAGCAGCTAATCTACCATCAATAAATTCTATGACTCCATCAATGCCTGCATCATATTTAACTATACCTAACTTATCTTTTATTCGGATAGGTATAGGATGCATATACACTTCTTTTATTTGATAATAATTCTTCTTAAGTAAAAGAAATAAATATACAAATTCTTCGAATGCATCCCCTTTGTCTTTAGTGCTAGACAGTAATTCAATTTTTTTCTCAAGCTCTTTCCAAGTTGAGACATCAGATAAAAAAAGTCCCTTAAATCGAAGATTCATATTTACTTTATTTCCTTAATTTTATAATACTTTCCCTCATATTAAGTAAACAAGTATCTTTTACAGACATTTGCTGACTAGAAGCTCTTATCTTTCTAACTTCTTCTATACCTTCAACTTTAAAACCAATATTGTGTCCAATACTAGCCAATAACGCATCAGTCGGGATCAATACACTTTTATAACATGAGTTTGCCACTATAATATAAACTGGACTATTATTGTGTAATTGATCGTACAATTTCATTAAAACCTTTGTCATATCATCAAAATAGCCTTTAATCATCAAAGGTATTTTTTCATTCCATATATCAAAAGTTGATAAATAATCACAAATCAAATTAACGTGATTGTTCGGATGTTCAATTGTATGACTAAACTTACAGTTGATTGAAGATCTAATCATAATATCTCTATAAGCTCTGAAATCTTTGACATGCGAGACAAATCCACCTAACCACATCTCTAGTTTGTATACTTCAGTGTAATCAAAGCAATTAGGATATGGCGGAGAAAAAATCACTCCATCAAATTTATCTTTCGAGTAGATAGAGTTATTAATATTGAGTATAGAGTCATTAACACAGTTAGTAATTACCGGTTTTGGTTCTATTGGCAAAATATTAATGTCTTGGAGGTATTCATCAATTTTACGTCTAAAAATGGGCATCAACGAACTGGGTGGATTATATTTTTTTCTCTTTTTAAGCCCATTCCCATCTTTAACTCTATTGCTAAATTCACCAACAATACTTAAATATGCAAGTTTAAATAAATTCTTAGCTTTTTCATTTAAGCAGCTTTCATAAAAGCCTTTTATTCTCAATAAATCTTTTGTTAAGTTTTCTGGAAATAGGTCATTAAATTTCCCATAAGGTGGCTCATTTTTACTGGGAGATAGTGAGTCGTCGAAATATTGTTCCATATAATCACATATGAACTCAACATCTTTAGAATCATAATTATTACATTTAACATTGCTAACAAAGCTAGCAACTGGCGACATATCAAAACCTACAGCGTTAACTCCATTTTTCTTACACTCTAATAATGTTGTACCTACCCCACAAAATGGATCTAATATCGATTGACCTTCAGATATTTGATTTTCTCTGAGAAATTTTTCGACCACTATAGGTGAATATGCCTCTTTATAATAAAACCAACGAGCGATAGGGATGTTTTTATTACCTGAAAAATTAACTCCTTCCTTAGTAATATCACTTTGATTAACTGGGTATTGCCTATACAAGCTTTCAATTAAAGAAACATATTCCGGATATAAGGATTCATTCAAATCTAAATGACGTACAACATTAACACTCATACTTTCGACTTCTCTTCGAATAACTCTAAAGTTATTTCATCAATTGATTTATTTTTATCAATTGAATTTAAATAAATCCATAGTTTTGGTAGTAACTCTTTATAGTAAAATACAAAGTGTGCCTTATATTCTTCTGGTTCTATAAAGCTTTCTGAATTAATTGCTAATAAACTACTTTTAATACTTAAAGATAGTCCTTCCAAGTTCTCATTTTGGATTGGTAATTTTTTCGATAAATCTTTTTTAAAAAATAAAATAAAATCGCCATGTATAGTGCCATTAGAAATGGTGTGTGCTGTTTGTTTATAATTTTTTATACCTGTTTGAAAGTGCAGTTTATCTTCTTCAATTAAAAAACCAGCTTTACAAATAGAAAATAAAATACTTATCCAAGATTTAAAATTATTATTATTAAAAGTTAAGATCATATAACTTTTATTTTTAAGTACTTCGTAGTTTTTCATCATTATATCTGTCAGTACAGCTTCGTAATGTTCAAAAGTCTTACTATTAGGTATATTTTTTTTCCTGTTAACTACAGCTTCCCTAGGTTCATAATAAGTACTTTCATAAAGATCTTTATTCCAGACATGCCAATATGAGCTCAATTCATTATATTGTACGTTACTACCGTATGGAGGATCAGTTAAAATCAAATCGACCGATTCCGCTGGAATATTTACACTTGCTGAATCTTGATTTAGCAACAATGCGGAGGTACCTGAAGAGTCAAAAAAATCAGATGTATTATTAAATAATGTTACTTCATCTAGATTGTCTTTATTGTAACGGCATGATTTTATAAATCTATCTGTAGCTCTTTTAAAAGCACTCTTTACGTTTACTTCACAAAATTGAGATGGTATCCAGTAAGCATGTTTAGACCAAGTTACTGGTTTACCTTGCTGCCAATCATCTGTAACCATACTAAGCCTGCTTGTATCCTTCAATGAGGAACTAAAAACAAGCCTAAGGTTTTTATATGTATATTCAGATACATCAATTTTTTTTATTTCATTTAATAGACATGCATTTATTAATAAGTTCTTTTGAGTAAATAGGTCACAGAAAAGACGAAAGCCTTTCTTTCTTAAGCCATCTTCGGCTTGCCGATCCCAGTAATCAGGAATTTCATCCTTTGGCCAATAGATACCTTCCTTCTCACAATGATTTCTTAACTCCTCTACGCCACTTATCACTTTTTCAATTTGTATTTGAGTAAGTGATTTTTTATGAAATTCTTTTTGACAGCTACAATAGTATTCAGCAGTAAGATAGGCATCTCCTATTCTCTTGCACTTGGATGCTGTTGAATCAAATGAACAGCTCTTACAATGGTAAGTAGCTGTTTTAACTTTGTTCCTGTTACTAAACTCTATGGGTTCTTGACAGTTTGAACATTCTGCAATGTAGCACGCCTCCATTAGCTCTGGAGCAACATTTTCCCCACATTCACATTCAACAGAACAATATTTTTCATATAAATTATCTAAAAAACCATATAAGTAATCGATTTTTTCATAAAACAAATCGCCTTCATCTCTTAAAACCATTGTCTCAATAATAAACTTTGACAGTGGGTTTATATCACAACCAATACCTTTCCTATTCTGGCGTACAGACTCATAAACAGATACACCACCACCAGAAAAAGGATCATAAATAACATCACCTTTTGACGAATATTCCGTGACGAGATGTTCAAACACACTGTAGGGCCTTCTCGCAAAGTACTTATGAATGATGTAGGGGGCTGTATGAGCTTTTGATTTTACTGATTTCATTTTTAAAATTCTATAATAGTACCGTTACGTACTGTGTCTGTTGTTAATTTAAAAGCGGACTCGTTCGATTCTAACTGCAATTCTAACTGCAAATCTGAATAATCTAGCTCCGACTCAATTCGTTTAATAGCGCTTTCTATATAATAAGGATCCAATTCTATACCGATGAATTTTCTTTTCTCTTGTAGACAGGCAATAGCGGTAGAACCACTCCCCATAAAAGGATCCATTACTGTTTCTTCCTCTCTAGTAGATAACCTAATTAACCATGAAGGTAACTCTATAGGGAAAATAGCTGGGTGAGACAGTCCACTTTTTACCTTTTGTGTACCAACACTTATATAGTCTTTAGTACGAGAAATCCCTTTTTTTAAACCGGTTCCATTTTTAATGTCAGGCTGATGTTTTTTAGATGAAAGGAAGCCAATTCTCTGACTAGCAATCTTATCACATTTTGTATCACAGTATACTCCTCCCGATTGCCCGTACCATAGAATTGATTCCCAACTTCGTCTAGGTCGATTTATTGAACCTAGTGGAGCGCTATTAGGCTTTATCCATATTAATTCTTCACATTCTGTCCACTTCTCTCTAATCTTAAGTCTCGTTCTTAAGACGAAATCATCAATCTCTCCTTTACTTATATTTGGCCTTATCACCACAAAGATACTTCCATCTATATTTAATAATGGCCTTATTGCTTCAAAATACTCAGAAGTAAACGATGGATAAGAATCAGGAGAAATACTACTATATTCAGATTTTCTTTGATTTGCATAAGGAGGGCTTGTCACTACACTAGATATCCTTAAACTTTTGTTTTGCTTAAGGCTATGCATTACCTCAATGCAATCTCCCTGATAAATATTTATTCCTCGATTTGAATATACCGGTTTCATTTTAAGCACCACAAAGACTGTACATAAACACAGTATATTACTATTTTACGATCTGGACAATTAACTTACTATTTATATTTTATTATCAGGTAAAAATACAAATTAGAATGTTAGGATACGAATTACTAAACAATGATTTAGAGCACTTGTCATGCAGAACTCAAAATACTCTTAATGAATTGCAATTAGTTAAACGACATATCGATGGATTTAAATCGCAGCTTACAAAACGTGATAAACAACCTATCTATTCAATTAGAATCAAATAAGTTATGAGCATGACAGAGCTATCAATAACTTTAATTTATAAGTATAAAAATAGAGGTCCGTTTCCTAACCCGATACAATTATTTTCTCATTATGTAGCATGGGTTAGAGCTGATGTTGAACAATTAATTTTAGATAAGATAAATCAAATATACTGATTATATGAGCCCTTGCTGTTTTAGCTTTTCCAACATAAGTATTAGCTCTTCATCTTTTTTGTAATCCAAAATAATTGGAAATGAATGCGCATCTCGTTGCTCGTAATTTAATCCTGTGCGAGTCGATTTAAGCATGTGTTGTATATTACATACCTTACATTGAACGACCTTTTTACCGTTCGTCATACCATAATCTTCTTCTATCGATTTGGCTTGTTCAGCTTTTAGGTTAGGATGTGCTTTAAATGTTAATTCAACGGTATCATTCCATTTATCATCATTGTCTAATGCACCAGAGGCATCATAAGTTAACTCTGATTTTTGGTACTGATTCATTCTGCTTAGCACAAAATCTCTATACCTATCTTCGCCTACTACATAAGATCTAACATGCCAACGAAAGCCATTGTGAACCAGTGCTAATGGTTGAATATTATAATGTGCTTCCTTTTTTCTTAAGCCTGAATAGTTAATGCTCAATACTTGTTTTCTAGTTATCGCCCTATTGATTACAGCCCATAAATCGATACTGGGTGCGGTTAAGAATGGTTGAGATATATGCTCTACTTGATGAAATGGACTAACTTCATCATTGTTTGCTATCAAGTCATCAACATACTTTTGATAGGCAAGTAGAGCTTGAGGATTATCAGGCAGAAACTTAGGTGTAAACTCACTGGTTGGTATGTATCGCTTCAACGATTTATCGTATTCGATATTATCATTACATTCGTCTTCATATGCCCTTAAGTCCTTTCTATGCTGTGCCTTTTGCGTATCAAACAGCAAATGAAAGTAACCCTTTTTAAATTCACCTAATAAGAGTAAGCACAACTCCAGAAATTTTAATCGTTCTTTTATATCTGCTTTCATTTTGATTACACACTAAGAATTAGTACTTAGCATTGTAATCATTATTAAGAACAGAATAAACAAAATGGTGCTATTTAATGACATTATTATTGACAATCAAATTATGGTGCTATAAAGTGACACCAAGATAACAACTAAGCGCTGATTTAAACACAAATTGCTGGCGCATAAACCAAAACAGCTAAAAAGTGAGATAACTATGCAACAAGTAATACTAGAATATTTTTGCGGTGATGATGAATGGACAGATGAAAAAAGAGAAGTGTTACCAGAAGTTATTCTTAACGCTGGCTTAGAATATCCTGAGGAGCATTACCTCATGCCAGTATCGGAGAGTGAACTTGATATTGAGCAATTACTAAAAGTAATAAAGGATTGGGAAGAAGCAGTAAACACTACAGTTGATTGGTATGAGCAAGGTCAAGAAAGTAGAGCAAACTTTCATTTGATGAGAGTGCTAACACCATTAAACGAAATGGTTGAATTAAATCAAGTCAAACACAATGCAACAGCACTAATTTCTGCTCAAGGCTCAAAGCTTCCCCGTGATGCCAGAAATGATTTCATCCGTAAACCCACTATTCTTCATCTAGCGCTACTTACCATCGCACTTAATCACAATATAGATAATGAAACGCTTGTGCCATTATTTGAAGAAAGATTGCAATCCGTTATTCAGTTAGGCTTATCGGGTGGTGGACGTTCACCAGAAGATTTATTGTTATGGGCAATTGAAGTACTTTCTGTAGCAGGAACTTTTACCCTAATTAAAGAACGTTTTGCTAAAGAAAAACATCTTAATTGGATATATAAACTAACCGAACACTGTAAAAATATTAAAGCGCGTAATACTGATACGCTAGAGCCTATGAGCGTAGGTTACGTTAATACTAATGATAAAAATTTAGCTGCATTTGGAATTGATAATTTAACCAAAAGCATGGAGCCAATGTCTCGCCTTAGGTTTCATCACGAAAGAATCAGTGATTATGAAAAGTCTGTTCAACACTCTCTTTTACTGCAACTTATAAGCGAAGAATACAAATCAAATGTATTTGATTTGGCAAAAAGTTACGTTGCTGAAAATAGGAATCAATTACTTGATTCAGCAGAGCAAGTTCGTCCTAAGCATCAAGTGCTTTCATCAAAGCGACATGAAGTGTTTTTAAAACCAATATTAGCTAACAAAATTACCGATTTTGAAAGCCGATTCTCAGTGTTACTTGAGAAAGTTCCAGAAGGTAGATTTTATAACATTAAGCATAACGTTGAAGAAACAAAAGCCTTCCTAAAGCATCAAGACTTTATTGGTATGGGTTGTGGTTTTTTCGATTGGCAAAACCTATTTGAAAATGCACCTAAACATACAAAGATTTATATTCGCCATGTAGCAATGGAAAATGATTGCAGTTTAGGTATTTACTTGCAACTAGTGGTTAGTTGATAACGGTTATATTGATGATCATTTGTCTTCAATATCTAAGTAGTATCCATCGTCAGCATAGAAGAACAATTCACCATCCGTTAATTGGTAGTCGTTAGTCACATGACTAACATCTTGCCAAAAAGTCGATGTATTGATGAGCTGCTGTTTTAAATCAAGCAGCTCTGGTGTTGATAGAACAGTTGATATTTCATCACTACTTAGTAAGGGAATGAATAGCTGTCCACAAAGTTGTTTATTCTCTAACGCACTATCAAGCCAGTTTTGGCCTAGATACTTTGTTATAAGGCGTGGAAGCTTTTTTACATCAGGGTGAAGTTTGGCATCTTGGTATTGACTTATTTGCACAACATTAGCTTGTCCTGCGAACCTAATTGAACAGAGTAAATCGTTAGATGTTGCATACTTAAGCGCTAGTTCTTTAAAAGGTGAAGCACAAACAGTTAAACGACGAGTTGGCATATTATCAGGGCGTAACCATTCCCAGATATTATCAACAACGTATGGCACATTGCTTGGTGCTCGTTTAGTTGTTTTATGATGCTTCAAGTCATTAGAGTACGAGCTTTCAGACAAACTACGGAAAAATTTATTAGGCATAATGCACAGTACTGGTATTAATTAAGTTACTAATAATGCTTCATTTTCCAGAGAAAAAGCAAGCTATTTAAATGCAGCTTATTACCTGAAGTTAAATCCTTAGCAGTACGTAATTAAAGGGGTGAACGATAAATGCAAGAAGATAAAGATATAACTATCTATATTGGTGTTACTGATAACTGTGATGGAGTAATAGTTGAAGAAATCAATAAATGTTGCCATCAACTTACCAGTAAAAATTCGAATGGAGGACAGTTCCTTTTAGCACATGAAAGTGACAGTAACTACTTACTAGCAGACTACATCATAAACATTGAGGAAGGTGAAATATTCCTTACAAGGGGTGACAAAGCGTTTAACGTTAAGTTACACAGTAATAATTCACTTTCTGATGTATTACATGCCCTAACCGCTTCTTGGTTTTTAGCAAACTTAGTGGGTCATGATTATGCTGATTATGTTAGTTGCTTTAAAGCAAGTAAAAGCTCACAACTTGATATTATTGAAGTTAACAACGCCGATGATTTAAAGTCTTTCTTACTAGTAAATAAACGAGGCAGATCACCTTCTGCGATAACTTGTTATATTGAAGCTGTTGAAAAAAACATGACATACGAATGGTTTGAAGAATTAGCAGTAGCTTTACAGCCACTTGCCTTTGATGATGAAACATTATGTGTCATGACTTTGTCAGCAAAACCAATTCAACATTCTAAGAGTAAAGTTTATTTAACTTGGTTTGATAAGTGAGGTCATTGTGAATAAATTAAAGATATGGTTTGAGCAGCAGCTTCACGATTTGGACGTTACCAAAGTAGAAGTAGTTAAACGAATGAATTACCAAAACACTGATAAAGGGTTAAGGCGACTTAGTGAATTTCTAGAATATCCGAGTAAATCTACCAATGAATTCATTCAGCAACTGTGCTCTGTGTTAAACATTGAGTTAGCCGTATTACATCAAAAAGTAATTCAGAGAAAAAAACAGGTTAAAGGTATTCGTAAAGCCTTTATTCAATTAACTTACCCTAGGCTTGATAGCATATCACCATTATTTCACAGGGGCTGGTTAAGGGAGTTTCTTAGGGAAGATGTTCCTGAAATAATTCAACGATTACCATTTAATGAAAGAAAAAAGCAATTGAAACACCTTTATGAAAGAAAACTGAAAACACTTGATAACAGCTTATCGTCTACCATTACTGGTTTCACTTATTATGATACTTAGTGATAAAGTAATCGTAGCCGTTTGAACAAGCTGTCAAACTTTGGTTTAATTTATGCACACAGCTAAACACTAATCGATTAAAGGACTATTTTACAATGAATCGACAAAAACAAGAAGAATTGAAAAACTTCCGTAATGATACCAAAGGTATGAGTCCTTCAGAAATCGAAAAATATAAATTAAATCTGGCTGAAGATAAGGAACGTCAAAATCATATTCACTTTCTTCATGTAGCTATTTTTCCTGAAGAATATAGCTATCAAGGTGATAGTTACTCAGCTACCAAAAAACGTAAACGAGGTATTAACCCTTTATCTGAAATATACATAAAAACTGTAGATGAACGCAGATTGAAGCTTGGTGTTGAACCATATATTTGTAACCAAGAGCATTATCAATCAACTAAAGATTACTGCCTACAAAAAGCAATAAACCTCAGTAATGATGAAATTAAAGCATTAACCAATGAAGTTAAAAAAGAATATCAAAACAACAATCCTGCAAGTGTGACTTTGTCATCAAAGCCAATGACTGAAGCTGAAGAAGATATGCATATGTGGCTTTCGTAACATCTATGATTTCTGTGGATAAAAACACAAAGACTAAAACTTATTAGTTAAATACCTAAATTACAACGATAGTAAAAGCTTTTGATATGAAGGCACCTGACATGAATAATTTAGAGTTTGAACTTCTTAATGGGTATTTAGAACAACTATCATTTAAAACCCAAAACACTATCAATGAGCTACAGTTAGTCAAACGACATATTGACGGGTTTAAATCACAGATCACAAAACGTGATATATCTGAACAAACTCGAGCAAGTATTCCTGAACAAATACTGAGTATTGAACAAACTCAAACTCGTGATAAGCAACCCAGTGATTTAATCCGAATTAAAGAAGTAATGAGTATGACTGGGCTATCAAGATCTTCAATTTATACTCAAAAAAATAAAGGCGAATTCCCTAGACCAATACATTTGACTTCTCACTCGATAGCATGGGTTAGATCAGAAGTTGAACAGTGGATTTTGGATAAGATAAACAACAGGTAATCTTGTCAATAAATCATAGGGCTATTATTGTATTTTAAGCAATTATTCATGTAGTTAAACCTCATATTTAGTGGTGTTACCAATACCAAGCCGCTACCTTGTAATCAGTAGGTCGCCAGTTCGACTCCGGCAGTCGGCACCATTTATTCTCTTCGGAGAAGAAACGAAACCTTAACAGCAATGTTAAGGTTTTTTTTCGTCTGCAATTTAACAAACTATAGAGAATATCTCAGTAGTAACGATTAGCACCTTTACCTCACCTACTCTGTACTTTGTGCGTTATTTACATCGTTTATACTAATAAGCTAATAGTCACGACACACTTTACTATCCACTCCCCTGCTAGGACACTGCATTTCTCTTAGTCCAATTTTCAGTACTAAAAAACGAATGTTGTGTAAATGATGCTATTCAACCCAGAACATTAATATATATGTTAAAGTTTTATTTTCTGTTTATTAACTAAAAAGTGATTAATGTACCTATCATTTGCTGATATTTTTGACCTTTTCCTGAGATTTTTAGCTGTAGGTCAACTTTCTTTATTGTGCCATTACATATTATCAAAGAACCAAAACTTATCTTCTGCATTAGCTGTTTCAGTTAATATTTGTTTATGTGCTTATCTTTTGCTGACAGCCCCCATACCTGATCACTATTACGGCGTATTAAGAGGCATACTTTTATTTTTCACCGAAGTTGCACCTTATTTACTTTGGTTGCTCGTTTTATTACATTTCAAAGATAATTTTCAACCAACGAAATGGTCCATTTGGATTAAAGTTAGCATTGGATTAATGTTACTTTGGTTTATATACTTTTTTGGTTACATCAAAGGAAGTGGCAGTTTTCATCAAGTTAACCATTTAATACAGCTCTTTTTTATCATCCATATTATTTATGTTGCCGTACAAGAGTTTCCAGATGATTTAGTTCAAGCGAGGCGAAATGCTAGGTTAGTCACGATAATTTACACTTGTATATATTTAATATTGATATTGATATTGGAGTTAGGTAATGCGGTAATAAGAGACTCTTCTATTTTTAGTATCGTAAACGCAGGACTCGTTTTAGTTTCGACTTCCTTTTTTAGTTGGCACTATTTTAATAATAGATTCACAGAAAAAACTAAAACCGCATCAGTCGAAGAAATAAAAGACAATGATAATTATCCCCCTTCTATCCCGCTAGTTTTTAAAAATGTTTATCAACAACTTAATCAATTAATGCAAGATGGCTTTTATACGGAAACTCAGTTATCAATTAAACAGTTGGCAAATAAACTTAAAATGCCAGAACATCAATTACGTGAATTAATTAATAAACATTTAGGCTTTAGAAATTTCTCAGACTTTCTAAGCAGCTACCGAATTCCCGCGGCATGTGCACAATTTGAAGATATAACGTTCATTCGAAAACCTATTTTGACAATAGCTTTAGAGTTAGGTTATGGGTCAATTGCCACCTTTAATCGTACATTCAAAGCGCAAAAGGGCATAACACCTAAAGAATATCGCAATAAATTTCAAAAATGATCAGTGTTTTTTAGTTTTGATAAGTTTTAATACATTGAATTATTTAACATTGGGGGAATCTATTCTAAAGAGTTACTTAAATGTTAAGAGTTACTAAAATTAAAATAATTAGTCTTGGCTTATTGTCAGCCATCGTAATATTAGGTTGGCCTATCTATGAGAGTATGGCCCACAAAAACAAGGTGAGTTTTCTTCCATTTTATCAATTTGATGAAATACCGAAAACTAGCCCAACCGACCAAATACTCTATCAAGAGAACTACACAGAAGCAGCAAACAAAGCATTAGATGTAATAACAACACATAAAGTCGCGATTAATGCGCCAGCAATTTCAGCTGCCGTATCTATTGACGGTAAATTAGTTTGGGCTGGTGCGTCTGGTTGGTCAGATATAGAAAATAAAACGCCGGTTACTACGAATACCCAGTTTAGAATTGGCAGTACCGCAAAGGCATTAACAGGAACGGCTCTTGCAAGAATGTATGATGTAAAGATGATTGATCTTGATAAGAATATTTCTAGCTATATGAAAAACTTGCCTAATGATGCTTGGAAAGACATCACTAGCCGTCAACTTGCTTCACATATGGCAGGCCTGCCACACTATAAACAAAATACTGATTATGTAGGATTATACAAAACGTTAACGTTATCTACCCGCTATGAAGATGTTGAAGATTCACTTTCGATATTTGATAGTAGCGAACTTTTATTTGAGCCCGGAACACAATTTTCCTATTCAACACTTGGCACAGTTTTACTTAGTGCTGTTATGGAGAATGCCGCGAATATGCCTTATCTTGAAATTATGAAAAATCAAGTCTTTGACCCGCTTAAAATGAACGCGACCTTGGCTGAGTTTCAAGGAGAAAATTCTAAAAATTTAGCCAAGTTTTATTGGAATAATAACGGACGTTCGACCCAAGTCAGACAATGGCGCGATGTTGACCTTAGCCATAGATTAGCAGGAGGCGGTTTTATATCCACTTCTTCAGATCTTGTTAAAATGGGCAACGCTTTCTTAGATGATGAATTTATCTCAGCAAAAACACGTGGTATTTTTTGGACACCGCAAAAATTACCAGACGGAAGCGAAACCCCCGATGGCTATTCACTAGGTTGGCGAGTTTTGACAAGAAACATTGACCCAGAAGTTGGAGAAATAACCTTTGCTAACCATGGAGGGGTTTCAAGAGGCGCTCAAAGCTGGTTGATGGTTTTGCCTGAGCATAATATATCGGTTGCGATTAACATTAATTCAAATACTAAAGTTTTCTGGGATTTTGGCAAAGTATCGATGCAAGTGTTAAAACCTTTTTTATTGGCAAAAATTGCAATGGAGCAAAGAGTACCCATTTCACAATAAACATAATTTAGCATTCCCCTAAACTATAGATATTTTGGAAAACTGATTTATGATTTCAATCAGTCTTCAATGAACTAAAACAACGTTTTGCATCATTAGTACAAAATCCTACTTTAAGCGTCTAGGGCTATTATTTTATAAAGGCACGTCATTCTATACACTGAAGTTATATTAACAGTAGAGAACTCTTCTCAAGCGTTACCTTGGAATCAGTAGGTACTAATTAGACTTTTGTTGTTGGCACTATTAATTCAGAGACGAATAAAGCCTAGTGATAAATTTATCACTAGGCTTTATTAAAACATTTAGACGCTTTAGTTTATTAGAATGGACCTGTAGTTATTTCAGATATTTGCCAGAAGCTTTTCCAAATACTATTACCGTGCAGATAATAAATATCATCATTGTGGAATATGGCTCGATCATCCCACCCCGAAACATAATTCGCTTCCGAAGGTTCTGAATTTACGACTGGTTTAACGCTACCTATTTTAAGTAAGGTTGCATCAACATCGTTACCAGTAACTTCAATTAGCTCTAGGGAATTGTCTGGCATCCAAATGTTAAACTCTTGCCCTGTTAAACGATCCACTACACTTTCTGATAACCACCTTTCTACCGGTAAACCAAAGCGATGGATATTATTTTCGGTTTTTAGTTAGGTTAACGCATGATAATCAAATTCAATAGGGGTATAACCGTTTTCATAAAAAATAGATTGAATTTCAAGGGGATTATTCATATTACTTACGTCAAATAAACTTATTTTGGCGCTTTCAATAATAGGCGTAATTCCATCATCTTCAGCGAGAAAAAGTCTATTGGGGTCAACGTTATGGCCTATTCTACAAGTAAGCGTTTTGATATCGGGTGTAAGTATGATGAATAGCCTGGAATTTCAAGTGCACCCGTAATTTGTGAATGGCACAAAGCGAGCTGTAAACTTAGCAGATCAAAACTAGCAGGACGTAAGTTTATCATTGAGCTACCTAAAAGTGAGATTGTATAACGGGCTGGGCAACAAAGTAAGTTACAAGACGCTTAGCTATTTCAAAAAATTCACTTTAACCTTCCCCTCGTGCCTCTTTTTTCATTTTTGGCCATTTTATCAAGAATCTTTTGTTCAATATCTATCTCTTGCCAATGGGCAATATCTAACACCCTAAGAATAATGTCGGCTAATTCTTCTCCAAAAGCATCCGTAGGCTTTTCGTTTCGACACTCATTGATCGCTTCTCCTACTTCGGAGGCAACTAAAGCAAGGGCTTCTAAAGTCGTTTTATTGTGCCAGCCCATTTTTTCTACCCAAAGATAGTTCTTTTCAGCTATATCATTAATATTCA
The DNA here is from genome assembly GCF_014076955.1 of Colwellia sp. Bg11-12. Taxonomy (NCBI): domain Bacteria; kingdom Pseudomonadati; phylum Pseudomonadota; class Gammaproteobacteria; order Alteromonadales; family Colwelliaceae; genus Colwellia; species Colwellia sp. Bg11-12. Next base: position 443,557 of record NZ_JACGUZ010000071.1, on the reverse strand, counting down.
TGTCTTTCACTCACTAAGTTTAACTACTGGTTAACTTACTATCATATCTAAGTGAATTCACTCTAAAAATAAAATTTGATACTTAGTTGCCAAATGAAAAATAACGTTATAAGCAATCTAGTGATTTAATTAGAATCAAAGAAGTTATGAGCATAACAACTCCGGCAGTCGGCACTATTAATTCTCTTTTGCAATTTGTCGTTTATTATTTTTTGTTTGTTCTTGAGTTATTTAGAAATCAAGAGCTGACACCTACTGACAAATCATTCTATAAGCCAATTTAACCGACCAACCCACAACTATGTACTGCAACTTCAAAAACTGACACAACTCTAACCCTACGTACTGCTGGGGGCGTTGTGCTACATTTTTTTAATATGCTTGTATAAGTTGATTTTTTGGTATACAAATCACAATAATCGTCTTTTTGCACTCTACGATGAGAGAAAAGAATGATTATTACCAATATCGATTAGGAATATAAATGGAAGCAAATAGCGTTACCGTCCGTCATTTAACTTTACAAGATATGACAGAGCTTCGACACGCAAGTGAATCAGTTTACCTTAATAAAGAATTAGCAACGTGGAATGAATCTACGGTAAAAGCCTTATTAACTAAATTTCCAGAAGGACAAATCTGTGTGGTTGTTGATGGCATTGTAGTCGGTTGTGCCTTTTCATTAATCATTGAATATGCTGATTTTGGTGATGAACATACTTATGCTGAAATCACGAGCGATATGACCTTTGACAATCATGATCCTAAGGGTGATTCTTTGTATGGAATCGAGGTATTTATTCACCCTGATTATCGTGGTTTACGTTTGGCTAGACGTTTGTACGATGCGCGTAAAGAACTTTGCGAAAACTTGAATTTACGCGCCATTGTAGCGGGTGGCCGTATGCCTAACTATGCGCAGCATTCAGAAAAAATGAGTGCAAAGCAGTATATTGAAAAAGTTAAAATAAAAGAGTTATATGATCCCGTATTAAGTTTTCAGCTTGCTAATGATTTTTATGTACGCAAGTTACTGACCGGTTACTTATCGGGTGATAAGGAATCAATGGAATATGCCACGCTACTTGAATGGCCAAATATTTTTTATACTAAATCAGTAAAACTGATCAATGCCCCGCGCTCAGAAGTTCGTTTAGGTTTAGTGCAATGGCAAATGCGTTCCATGAAAAGCATTGATGATTTATTTGAACAAATGGAATTTTATGTCGATGCAGTCTCAGATTACAAAAGTGACTTTGTCTTATTTCCAGAATTGTTTAATGCGCCATTGATGGCCGAATTTAATCACTTACGTTTAACTGAAAGTATTCGCCGATTAGCAGAATATACTGAACAAATTCGCGATAAATTCATCGAATTTGCGATTAGTTATAATATTAATATTATTACCGGTAGTATGCCGTTTTTTGTTGATGGCAATCTTTATAATTCCGGCTTTTTGTGTCGCCGGGATGGTTCATGGGAGCGTTACGATAAAATTCATTTAACGCCAGCAGAAGTACGTAGCTGGTCTATGGTGGGTGGTAAAAACCTTAAGGTGTTTGATACTGACTGTGGCAAAATTGGTATCATGATTTGTTATGATGTCGAATTTCCAGAGTACTCTAGAATACTTGCTGATCAAGGGATGAATATTTTGTTTGTGCCCTTCTTAACCGACACCCAGAATGGCTATACACGGGTACGTCACTGTGCGATGGCAAGAGCGATTGAAAATGAGTGCTATGTCGCCATTGCTGGCGCAGTAGGTAATTTGCCCAAAGTGAATAATATGGATATTCAATATGCACAATCTGCCGTTTTTACGCCGTCTGATTTTGCTTTCCCCACTACAGGTATTAAAGCGGAAGCAACACCAAATTCAGAGATGACCGTTATCGTCGACGTAAATATAGATTTATTAAAGCAGTTACATAGCCATGGCTCTGTGCATACCATGCGAGATAGACGTCACGATTTATATAGCATTACCGAGCATAACAAAGCTTAGTTGGTCATTTTTTATTGATAGAATACATTAACCACTAGCATATCTGCACAATCAAAGCGCCTGAATCGAATGTATAACGGTTCAGGTGTTACTTTGAAATACAAAGATTATTTTATTTTATAAGTCTTCGATAAAACAACTGAATTTACATGACGTTCACGCTACACATCACAACATCGCTATTTCTTGAGTATGGCTAATAAGCTTTTCTCACTTGTGAACTTTTATCTTGTATGATGCATTTTAATAAATGAGAAATCCTTATAGCGCTTCATGCTATTTAAAAGGAGAAGCCACAGCATTATGCTGCTTAACCAATAACTCGCTATATTCTACTGAGTAAAATTAGGCTACCCTGTTAGGTGTTTCGACAATAAAGGTATTGCCGACAAGCCAGCATCAGATTTTTATCTCAATTAATATATTTTTTCTACTTTGGTTCAAAGACAAAGTAACTATGGCAAGGGAGCCTAAGTGCGATTTTTTAAATTAATTTTAATTGCTGTTCTCATCTTATTAACTACGTTAACTATTATTTATAGTGCACGAGTCTCCATCATCAATAACGTCGCACAAGCGCAACTGAGCTCGCTTAACATAGATATTACTTGCCTAGATATCAGCTTTGCCCGCAATTTGACCATCAGCGTCGATAAGTTATGTTTACAATCGTCTCAAGCTGATATTGAAATGGTTGATATGACCATACAATGGCGGTATTCCCCCCATTTTAAAATAACCGATATTGATGTTGGTCGGGTAAAAATCAAAGGCACAGATCACTTATTTTCCAAAGTAAGTGACCTTCCCTCAATTAATAAAAACAATGAAAATTTGAGCCAATTATTGTCAACAACATTACGACCTTATGCTGAGCAGATTACACAATTCAAATTACCGATAACCATTAATATCGACAGCATTTCCTATTTACCATTTATTGTTCTTCATAAAGCGAACACGCCCGATAAAAAAACCATAAAGCAAGACGAGCATTTATATACGGCTAAACTATCGATACGAGATAACACGTTATCATTTTCATTAAAAAACACTGAAAAAATACCATTTATCAAGGCTAAATTAACCCAAGTAGAAAAAGGGTTTTCCGTTACGCTATCAAGTCAATTAAATTTACTGAAAAGCTTCGTTAGTACTCATCAATTACCTATAACGACAGCATTAGCAAACCACTTAGCTACTATCGATGTATCAGGTAATATCGACTCACTCATAAAATATCAGGCAAATGTTTTTACTCTACAAAATAATATTACCGACATCTCAATAAGTTCTGCTGTAGGCATTGATAATAGCGGCGCTTTTAAGCTTTCTGGGGCACTAAACGTTAAGAGTCAATTCAGTTTAATTCCCCAAAAAGCGCCTAAAGCAATACCCCGTCAGATTAAAAATACCCTAGCCGATGAGAACAACACAGAAGTAGCGTTAACCTTTACCGGAAAAAATGAATTAATATTGGAATATAGTCAGCTACAGTTTTTAAAAACCTTAGAGCAAATCGAACTCCCCCCCACTATTATCTCAATACTTAAAGATAACCCTTTAAGAAATTTAACCTTAAAGTTTCAGGGCAATGGCTTAGTAACACTTAATGAGAATAAAGTTTACCTTAGTCACCTTGAAGTAAATGCGCGTAGCAATGAACGACTTCATCAAATTAAACTTGATGATATTACTTTTATCCAACCCTACTCAAATATAACTCTCGATGGTAGCGCTATGGCATACACGAAAGTTAACGCGGATAACAAGGTTGCTAAAAGCAGCATTAAAAGTGATGAAACACCTTCTATATTGGCAATAGGTCGTTTTACTATTGATAGTCAACTTAAACTGTTAAGCATGGCTAAATTTACCACGGCGCCGGCCGTTATTCACCTAGCCGGCTCACTAAAACGAACAAAACAAGAAACAACGGTTATATTAACTGAACATTCCTCAATCACCTTGAGCAATATTGTTGTACTTAAACAAATAACTGCTCTTAAAAGTAGCATTCAACAGAAAAAAGAAGAGCACACTACCATCGCTTCAGCGATAAGGAACCCAAAAGCGCTGGTAAGCCTAAAAACATTGATAACAACGCTAGAGGGTAGCGTACAACGCTTAGAAAACAACACCCTTAATATAAATTTAAAGGTTAATAACAGAGCTTCACAAGTGAATGTGCCCAATACATTGAAAATAAGTTCGTTTAATCTTTTTAGTGAAATTAAAGGCAGTCTTAATGACATAAACCTCAATGCGAGCGCAACGGCAGACGGCGTTAACCTCGGTAACCTTGTTATTACTGGCCCAGTAAAGTCGCCTAACGTAGAAATTTATGCAAAGAAGTTACAACTCACTGATTTATTATCCTTAAATATACAATTACCCACTAAAATTGAACTAATTGACGGCAGACTAGATTACAACATATCAGGGCAAATAAACGCGTTAAGTAATATTGAAAACACACCACTTAGTGTTTCGGTTGCTATAACATCACTCAGTGGTGAAATTAATGGCATCTGGCTGCAAGAATTAAACTGGCAAGAAAATTTATCGATACATGCAGGTAAAATAACGACAACACCTAATGTAAAAGACAACTTAACCATTGAATTAATTGAAACCGTTACCCCTGTTTCAAAGCTTTCCATCAACACGAGTTGGACTGTAGACAAAACCTTTACGCTTTCAGCAAACAAACTTAAAGCCGATGTTTTAGGCGGCAGTTTTTTTATTCCAACTATAAACTGGCCTTTCGAGCATGGGCATTCAGTTAACGTTCAGCTAGACAGTATAGACTTAGAGCAAGTCTTAGCATTAGATAAAAAACAAGGTATTGTGGTGACAGGTAAAATATCAGGTCAGCTTCCCATTACTTTTGATGGTGACAAATATATGATTAAAGAAGGTGAACTACACAATTCTAGCAACGGGCTAATACAGGTTATTGACAATCCAGCAGTAGCAGCTCTAAAAGCCAACAACAGCCAGTTAAAACTAGCATTTGATGCATTGCAGAACTTGCATTACCATCAGCTTTCATCAGCAGTTTCAATGGCAGACGACGGATACATGCAGTTAGACACGGTAATCAAAGGTCGTAATCCAGATATTGATAACGATGTAAATTTGAATTTGAACTTGAGTTACGATTTACTGGGTTTACTCGAGTCATTGTCAATAACACAACGTTTTGAAGAAAGTATTCTCAAAGGTTTACAAAAAAATAAGGAATAAGTATGAGTAAAATACTCACTGTAGTATTCACTGTTTTTATCATGAGTGCCTGCACCCATAAGATAGAAGTTAGCGCAAAAGAGCCGATCACTATTAATTTAAATTTAAAAATTGATCATGAAATAAAAGTGAAAGTAGATAAAGAACTAGATGATATATTTAGTGCTGAAAGCGACATATTTTAAGGAGATATAATGAAAAACTTAACGAACAAAATTATAAAAAAGCTCACCTGTGTTCTGTTTATTTCTACCCTGGCTTTTTCTGCTTGGGCTATTTCACTTGACGAGGCAAAAAAGCAAGGCTTAGTCGGTGAAATGTCTAATGGTTACTTAGGCCTAGTTGTTGATAACGCAGAAGCTAAAAGCTTAGTCATGAGTGTTAATGAAAAGCGTAAGAGTATCTATATGAATTTGGCGCGTCAAAATAAAATTACCATGGAGCAAGTAACGGCTTTAGCGGGTAAGAAAGCTTTTGCTAAAACTCAGTCGGGGCATTTTATCCAAAATAGTACTGGGCAATGGGTTAAAAAATAGCACAGTGCCCGTAACACTGGTCACCTCTCTATTTAGCAATAAACTGACAAAACCTTAATAGCAATACTAAGGTTTTTCTTTTTTACGCTGAAAAAACACCTTAGCCCTGTAACGTAAACCGTTAAAATCCCTTTAAATACTTGCCCTTCAGCCACTCATCAATAATAATTTTCATAAGCGATTATTTTTTTTGTTTGACATTAATCTACTCTTAAATTCTAATTCGCCTTAATTACCCAAGAAGAATTCCCATTCTATTATTCAGTAGAAAGCGTAAAGGAAAGTTAATGAACAAAGATAATCTTGATCACGCACGTGCACACTATAATGTACGTCATTGGAGTCAGGGCTATTTCGGTATCAATGATGCTGGAAACGTATATGTTGCACCGAAAGTTGATAATCAAGAACACACAGTAGATTTAATCAGTATCGCTAAAATGATTGAAGATAAGGGCTTAACACTCCCTGCACTGGTGCGTTTTCCACAAATAATTCATCATCGCATTCACAGTTTGTGTGAAGCTTTTAATAAAGCGATAGCAGACTATGATTATCAGGAAAAATATTTATTAGTTTATCCGATTAAAGTAAATCAACAGCGTGAAGTGGTTGATGAAATTTTGGCTAGCCAAAATAACAAAGAGTTCACGCAGCTAGGCCTTGAAGCTGGCAGTAAAGCAGAATTATTGGCTGTTTTGGCGATGGCTCAAAAGGTTTCATCGGTTATTGTTTGTAATGGCTATAAAGACCGAGAGTATGTGCGTTTAGCGTTAATTGGCGAAAAGTTAGGACACGAAGTTCATATTGTTTTAGAAAAAATGTCTGAATTGGCGATGATTTTAACGGAAGCAAAAAAACTGAATGTAGAACCTCGATTGGGCATACGTGTTCGCTTAGCCTCTCAAGGTAAAGGTAAATGGCAAGCCAGCGGTGGTGAGAAATCAAAGTTTGGTTTATCAGCCTCACAAGTACTCAACGTTGTTAAAGTACTCAAAGAAGAAAACATGCTTGACGCGTTAAAACTTGTGCACTTTCACTTAGGCTCACAAATAGCCAATATAAGAGATGTTAGATTGGGCGTTAGTGAAGCCGCGCGCTTTTATTGTGAGCTTCGCCAACTTGGTGCAGGTATTTTATGCATGGATGTCGGTGGTGGTTTAGCCATTGACTATGATGGTACACGAAGCCAATCGCATAACTCAATGAACTACAGTGTTGCCGAATACGCTAATAATATTGTCCATACTATTGGTGATATTTGTAAGAGTTATCATCAACCTATGCCTATGATTATTTCGGAGTCAGGTAGAGCATTAACCGCACATCATGCGGTACTTATTTCCAATGTTATTGGTGCTGAGTCTTATGAGCCAGAAAACATAACAGCACCAACACCTGATGAATCTATTTTATTAAGTAATATGTGGCGTTCGTTAGCGCAATTAAATGACCGTAATGATGATCGCGCCCTGATTGAAATTTATCACGACACACAAAGTGATTTAGCTGAAGTACATAGTCAGTTTTCGATGGGATTATTAAATTTAACTCAACGCGCTTGGGCTGAACAAATTAACTTACGTGTTTGTTACGAATTAAATAAATTAATGGATGGTAAAAATCGTTTTCATCGTCCAATAATGGATGATTTAACCGAAAAACTTGCTGATAAATTTTTTGTGAACTTTTCTTTATTTCAGTCACTTCCGGATGCATGGGGGATCGATCAGGTTTTTCCCGTATTACCATTAAGTAACTTAGAAAAATCACATGAAAAACGAGCCGTGTTATTAGACATTACTTGTGATTCTGATGGCACTATTGATCATTATGTTGATGGACAAGGTATTGAAAGCACACTACCCGTACCCGCATGGACAGAAGATGAGCCTTATTTATTGGGGTTTTTCTTAGTTGGTGCTTATCAAGAAATTTTGGGAGATATGCATAATTTATTTGGTGACACTCATAGTGCTGTCGTATTCGTTAATGACGACGGTGAAGCAGAAATCACTGAAATTAATGAAGGTGACACCGTTGAAGACATGTTGAATTATGTGCATTTAGACGCAAAGTTATTTCAACAAACTTATGCCGAGCTTATCGATGCTAGATTATCAAAAAGTGAAGGTGAAGAAGTTTATAAAGAGTTAGTTGATGGCTTAAAAGGCTATACCTACCTTGAAGATTTGTAGAGAATAAGCGACATGAAAAATATTTTCAATCAAGTTGATGAGTCTATTTACTCAAATGCAATGACATTTTTACGTCAGCCTTTGGTGCAAAATCCCATTGAGTCGGCTGCTGATATTGTTGTTTTAGGCTTGCCGTATGATATGGCAACCACTGGTCGTTCAGGCGCTCGAATGGGCCCTATGGCTATTAGGCAAGCATCGATTAATTTGGCTTGGGAAGGTCGACGATTTCCTTGGCCTTTTAGCCTATTAAAACATTGTAAAATAATTGATGTGGGTGACTTGGTTTTTTCTCCTGGGGACTCAGCGCACTTTTGTACGCAAGTTGAAACGGCTGTAGGCCAATTACTTGAAGCAGATAAAACCGTTTTATCGTTAGGTGGCGATCACTTTGTTACCTTGCCGATACTACGCGCTTATGCAAAGAAATTTGGCACGATGGCACTGATACATTTCGATGCTCATACCGATACTTATAGTAATGGTAGTTGTTATGACCACGGCACTATGTTTTATCATGCGCCAAAAGAAAACCTTATTGATAAAGATAAATCTATTCAGGTGGGTATTCGCACGAATTACAAAGAAAAAGACCATGGTTTTTCTGTCATTAATGCCATGCAAGCCAATGATCTGAGTGTCGATGAGATAACAAAAAGGATTAAGGAAAGAGTCGGCGATATGCCTGTTTACTTAACCTTTGATATTGATTGCTTAGATCCCGCCTTTGCTCCAGGAACAGGCACGCCAGTATGTGGCGGTTTAACCACAGATAAAGTGTTGAAGGTATTGCGAGGTTTAGTGGGCATTAACCTGATTGGTATGGACGTCGTTGAAGTCGCTCCTTCTTATGATCACAGTGAAGTTACCGCATTAGCCGCGGCAACAATAGCGTTAGAATTAGCACATCTTTGGACAGCTAAACATAAAATCGTCTAACAAAATGTGTAAGTTATTGTTGCTTTGTAACTTACGCATTCACTTGGAAAACCTCTAGCATAAGTGCCACTTGATTACATTTACCTAAGCCAACCAATTACATTTAATTATGCCAGAATATTTTGGCCTTATTAAAGCTGTCGTCTTTGGATAAATTGAACACGGCTAATGCTCACTTCTGCCACATTCGAGACATTAGCTATTAAAGATTATCAATACTTTGGATTAGGTTTTGTATCGATAATCCCCTCCTAAACGGCGATTAAAAGTTGGCAATAATTAGCGAGGAATGATCGTAAGCCAACTGTTGAACGTCCGTTATTGAGGCGTATTTTAGGTGTTCAATCTATTATTAAATTAGAGTTTAGATCAACAATTACCTTTATATCATCACTGGCTGAAAAGGTCATTTGGTAAGTTATTTCACCGTTTCCTTGTTTCACACCTGTAACTATGTTGCGCATTCTCGTATCTGAAAAAAGTTTATCTAAGCTCTCTTCGGTTAACTGTTGAAAGGTTGTGAACTTTGCAATACACAATGCTTCATAGCACCCAATTTTATCGACATACCCCATAGCCTCATTACTCATATTGGCTTGTAAGGCTTGTCGCATATTTCCCGAGAACTCTATACTTTCCGAACTATTATATTCGAGTAGTTCGACGAGTTGACTGAAGTTATCTTGTGCGTAAATATTATTTAGAACACTAAGATGGACGCCATGTGCAGCTTCATCGTAAATCGAATCATAGAGTTGAAGTGCTGTTGATGGAGTAAATTTTTGCTGTATCTCCTCATCTATTATATGTTCTGACCTTTCGACTATAGTAGCTGCTGATGAGTGAACCGCATTCACTTCTATTGGCAACATAGACTTAAGCTCTTTTGCATTTGACGAAGAGAATGTATTTAGATCACTATAGTCTTCAGGTGCTAGGAAATTTTGTTTGATTAAGGTCGCCACTACTACGAGAATGATTAATAACCCTAAAAGCTTTTTCAATGGAACACTCCTATGATGTACTTAACGCCCCATTAAGAGGCTAAAAATAGTTGGCTATAATTTGCGAGGTACGAGCACAGCCAGCTGTTATTCGTCCTGCTTGAATAGCTTGTTATGTGGTTTTTAACTGCAGCCTGGTATTTTCTTTATATCAGAAACATAGTTCTCATAAACTTTACACGAGCATTTTACAAACGGGGAATCACTTGATTCAATCATTGAGTCAGGAAATTTTTCTGGTAACTTAGAAACACATTTATTAACTATTTCATCAGTCATAGTTGAGCACTCCTTACTAGTAACCCCCAAGCTATAAAAACCAGAGTCTTGCAAACACATTAAGTTTTTAACACCCAATTCAATGTCTGACCTTTTTGTAAGATCCTCTGAATGAGTATTAAAAGACAATATTGTGAGAATAGATAATACAGGTAAAAAAATGGTAAATTTCATGAGTAATCCTTTAGTCATTTTAAAAAATATAAATGTAGCAGCTAATACACGCGTGAACCACATAACGCCTCGTTAGGGGCAAGTAATTGTTGGCTAAAATAAGTGAAGAAGGAGCAAAAACCAACTGTTTTTTGTCTTGCTTGAATGCCTTGTTATGTGTTTTTTGCACTCCACTTGCCAGAGAGAATAATGACATAAACACCGACGGTAATTGTACCAAGCATTAATCCTATAAAAGGCGATGAGCTCCCAACAAATATAGACATGCCTAGTGAAGTACCTAAACATAAAGTTACAGCACTTAACTGTGCTCGATTAAGTTTATTTTTGAATTTCATTTCGGACTCCTCATCCTTGAAGTTATTGTAAATAGTCGAAACACTTAACAGCTTATTATGGAGACTTCTCAGTAATGTCCATCCCATAAGCTTTATTTAATTTCCATTAATATCCCATAATTTCAAAGCTTTAGAAACTATAAGTTTTGTAAGTTTGTCAGAACTTGGATATTACTTAGACTTATCAGTAATATCCAATATAAAATTCGAGGCTATTACCCATAAAATCAATGGATTAGGATATTATCTGGGTGTTTTTAGATTATTACTAAGACTTCTCAGTAATAATACACGAATAATTCATTAGAAAATATATCGCACAAAGTGAACATATTTATTAGTGGCAAGCCTAATGTTATTCAGTGGTCGCAGTAAATGTTATTAGGTGACAGTATTAGATGATAATGACTGACAGTTTTAATGCATTAGGTGGCACAACTGATGTAATTGTCCATTCATCTATCTAACACCTAAATCAAACCTTAACAATACTGTTACTAATCAAGTTAAAACTTTTAGTCTGTACTTTGATGGGTAAGGCATTTATAAAAATTGGCGAGTTAGTGTTTTGTCGTTCATCTTCATCGACTCCCGAAATATAATCAGTAATTATGGCAGATATATTTGATGACACTAAATGAAGGTATTGTTTAATAAAAGCTAAATAGGAATTTATCTACTTGCCTCTCATTAAGCCACTTGCGATGAGTTAACAAAATTTTTTAATCGAAATGACAAAAATATTTTACTGTCAATTTTTAATAAAAATGGCGAGTATCATAAAAATAGTATTTATTAACCATTAAAGAGAACATCATGAATACTTACTCTGTTTCACCATCGAGTAATGACAACGCGTTGAATAACGAATTAGCTGAGTTTGACTTATCTCACCAAAGCCAATTTGCTCATTTAAAACATTCCAGAGACAGAGCAAATGTGGCGGGTCATTATAAACAAGCAAGTAAAAAAGCGCGTAAAAAGTTACGTAATGTTTTTGACGACGATGACTATGAAATTGAAGAGTGAAGTTTTTCCAGGTATATCAAAGTAAAAATTAGTCTTCTATAAAATAGCGATTAAGATCATTAAGCGAAAGATTTTGCTCCCTGATGATCTTTAGTTTATTAGCTAAATCAGTAAAACTTCTCAATCGATACTAGAGCCTTAACCTTCCTTATGGCTTTACCCCCATTAATCAAGTGACAATAGCATTCTTAGAAAGGTATCAAAAATACCAAATAATCGCCCTATGCTAAGTGTTCCTATCGAGAGCTGAACTTACTTTTATACGAAAATATATTTGACACATATCACACAAATTTAAATTACTGTCACGCGTATATTACTTCAACCTAAGACAGGTGAATATAAGCTGATAAATATTTTTAATAATTGAATTGGTAAAACAATATTGTTAATGTGTTGTAATAAATAAGTATTAAGCCTTTCAAAATAATTAGTTAAGCAAAGTTTGATAAAGCTTTAACGGAACAGTAAATGAAAAAAACAGTTATATTTTTATGTGTACTCACACACATCCTTTTGTCAGCAATTATAAACTTAGCTAATGCTCAACAAGCAAAATTAGTAAAACAAGGTGAATGGGGATCAGATCTATACAGACAGATTATTACGCTAAATAATTATTATTATGCAACCACTAATTCAGATCAAATTGACATTATTGATCCAAGTAAAACAGGGGTTGAATCATTTATCGGACAAATAGACTTAGGGTCTGAAATTTTTTCAATACAAGCACACAATAATCAATTAGTTGTGGTCACTGAAACTAAATTATCAATATACGATATATCAAATACTAAAGACTTAATCCTAAAATATTCGATTGCTGTAAAAGGACATTCTAATCATACGGCTTTGTTGAGCAGTGATAACATTTATTATTTAGATGCAGATAATAAATTTTATGTCATCAAGGAAAATAATGACGCATACAGTATTGAAAAGGTGATTAACTCAACGCTCACCAATGACTATCACGCAATTCATCTTTTTTTGAGTGATAGCTATTTTTATGCTTTAGGGCAATATAATGAAGATAGTAAGTATATTACCAAAATAGAGAAGTACCGTATTTCAGATAATAGCTTTATCGAAACGGTTGAGTCAGAGGCTATCGGTTATTTATATGATATAACATATGCAAGCTCAGAACGTTTTATCATTGCAGCAGCTAATAAGTTGAGCTTGGTAAATATCACAAATAATAAGCTTAATATATTAACCAGTTTTGCCGATGATGGGTACTCAAAGGTTTTCCAACTGGCGTATAAAGATAAGGTACTTCATGCTTTAAGCTGGAGCAGAGAGCTATACACCTATGCTATCGCCGATGATAACCTCGTTACTTTACTCTCAGAGGATCCCTTATACAGCTACTTAGCTGATGCTAGTTCTTTCTCTCAATTAAAGTGGTTCGGTGAGAAGTTAACTGCACTATCAGTTAATGAAGGCATTATTGAAGTTGAATTCTTAAACGGTGGCTTTGACAACATTAAATATTTTTACAACCAAACGGGAAGAAGTTTAGGTAGAGGTATTATTAAAGATAATCATTATTTATTACCTCGTACCAATCGGATTGATGTGATTAATATTTCAGACAAAGAAAACATTACTTTGCATAAACAACTTAATACCAATGCTCAGAAAATCACCCCGCATCAAGGCAGTTTTATATTAAATAATAATGACTCGTTAGCACGACATAAATTAACAGACGAATTCGACCTTATTCAAGAAAGCACTGTAAATTATAATAATGACGAGTATTTATATAAATCAATTCAAAGTGAAAACTACATCTATAACCTCACAGATAACGGTACTCAATATTTATCGAGGTATGATATTTCAACACTGAGTTCTATTTATGAAAGTGCTGTTAAAGCAAATTTTCCCAGCTTAAATAACATTGCTTGCCCTGGTGTTAGTGCTTTGGGGTTCGTCAATAATAAAATACTCGCATTTGATAATTGTTTAGTCGGTATGCATGTTTTCAAAAATATTGATAATGAAAACTTTACCTATGATCAATTTATAACCATGCCTGATAGCTATTTAAAAGGAGTAGTATCAAAGAATATTATTTACATGGCCGCAGCAGATAAACTCACTACCTTTTTACTTTCAAGTGAAAATGAGCTTGTAGCGATTAATACCTACAACATAGTTTGGGATGCTAATTATAGCAACTCGATAAATATTGAAACTGTTGGAGATTATTTAATTGCCTATGTATTTGATAAAGTGCATTTATTTGATCTAACAATCAAAGAAGAACCTAAATTCCTTTCCACGTATACAACTCAAGAATGGGAGTTTATAGAGACTAAATTTCAATATTTGGACGACACATTAATCACTATGGCGAATGGCAGTATTCAATTTTATCAAATCAATAAAGCACCTACTGCACATATAGACCAACTGACCATCAGCGAAGATTCATCTTCTGAGCCCTTACTAATCTTCGCTGATCCTGAATCAGATGTGATGACATTTACCATTAGCAAGGTAACAACTAACGGAGAAGCTACTGTTGATGAGCTTGGCCTTGTTTACACACCAAATAGCAACTTTAACGGTACAGACACCATCACGATTAAAGCTCAAGATATTCATGAAAACCACATTGAACATCAAGTTAATATAACCGTCATCCCCGTTAACGATGCACCTACAATAAGCACAAGTAACCTCATCACTAATGAAGACACTGACTTGGTTGTACAAATAGAAGCAGGTGATGTTGATGGAGATGTCTTAAGTTTTACTTTAGATAAAGCGCCATCGCATGCAAGTGCATCACTTAGCGTTACAGGTGAATTAAGCGTACAACCTGACGCTAACTTTAACGGTAGCGACGTTATCTCTATCACAGTTACAGACACCAACGGTGGAAGTTATAGTACTGATATTTCCTTATCAGTTGCCCCTATTAATGATTCTCCTATAGCGAGTAATCTTAATTTCACCTTAATAGAAGATAGTATTCTAGAGACGACACTTGAGACTAGTGATATAGAAAATCAATCAATTACAGTTGAAGTGTTAGATAAAAGCTCAGTTAATGGCGAGTTAACCTTATCAAGTGAAGGTGCAATTTATTACACACCTCTAGCGAACTATCATGGAGGTAGTAGTTTTAAAATTCGTTTAATCGATAGCGAAGGTGCAAGCTCTGAACATGATGTTTCGTTAACTATAACCCCTGTAGATGATCTGCCTGTGGTATCTGATGAGAGTTTTTCATTAGTACAAGGTGGTATTAAATCCGGTGGTTTACCTGTAAAAGATATTGATGAAGAGACTCTGACTTATACTGTCGCCACTAACGTTAGTCATGGCACATTAACGCTGTCAACCAGTGGTAAGTATAACTATACTCCTGAAGCAACATACTCTGGCAGTGATTCATTTACTTATAATGTTTCAGACGCGGCCAACACTGTACAGGGTAAAGTAACGTTTAGTGTGCAAGCCAAGTCAGTAGAAACTGAGAGTTCAAGTTCTGAAGGTGGCGGTAGTATTAACTTTGCACTGATACTTTTATTAATGTTGAATGTCGCTTATCGTTATAGAATAACAAGCGTATTTAAATAAAAACTGATGAATAATTATTAGCAATTCAATTTAGATAGTTGTCCCACCCTTTCGATAAAAAGCCTTAACAGAAATGTTAAGGCTTTTTTTTGCTGAAATAAAGCTTATGGCTACACTAAAAATTATTAGGTATGGCCGCAGACTCATAAATTGACTCAACTACATGTTACTTTGGTGCATCTGTGCATCATAAACTGACAAAAGTTGTATAAAAGATCTTAAAATAAATTCAAGCACTTGATATTAAACAACTTAATTTACTGGCATGAATACTGCGTTATTCTTTTAAATATATCCTCTTATTTCCTTTGATTTGAATAAAGTGAGAAAAAAAATATTATCTTCACCAAAAATAAGTAATAAAAATCAAGATATAACTGCCAAATTAAAAGTATTACTTGCAGAAAATAACCCTATAAAAGCACAAGCATTAATGAGCGTTCTCTCTAATGCAGAATATGACATTTATCACATTGCTCATTCTGGCGTACCTTTGCTTAGAGATGTAGAACAACTAAACCCTGATGTCATCATTATAGATATTGAATCACCTAATAGGGATATGCTTGAAAACCTTAATCAAATTTCTCAATTCGCTCCTAAACCTATAATAGTTTTTTCAGAACAACAAAACACTCACACCACCATTAATCAGATGGTTAAATCAGGTGTCAGTGCCTATGTTGTTGGGGAAGTTAACCAAACAAGGGTGAAATCTATTATTGATGTAGCGATAGCAAGATTTGAGGTTTTTCAGGGGCTCAAACGAGAGCTTGCTGACACCAAACAAAAACTATCTAGTCAAAAAAACATTGATAAAGCTAAGCGTTGGCTAATGGAAACCAAGCAACTATCTGAAATAGATGCTTATCATTTCATTCGAAAAATAGCGATGGACAACAGTCAAAAAATGGACGACGTTGCTAAGAATATTCTATCTGTCGCCAGCATTTTTTAGTGGGTTTAAAAAATTTAGAGAATAAAAATTATGTTTACTATTGAAAAGAAAAATATAACGCTCGGTTTCATGCCATTAACTGATAGTGCTCCGGTAGTCATTGCTTATGAAATGGGTTTTTTTCAAAAATGGGGGCTTAACGTTAACTTAACCAAACAGAACTCTTGGTCAACGTTAAAAGACAAACTACATACTGGAGTCATTGATGCTGCACAAATGTTAGCACCTATGCCCATTGCCAGTAATTTAGGTTTATACGGTAAAAAATCAACGGTGATCTCTCCAATAATATTAAGTCGCAACGGTAATGGCATAACATTATCGACTAAACTCTATCAAAAAATATTATCACAACATCAGAGTAATGAAATCAGCATGCCATTTACGGCAAAAATTCTTCGCCCGGAAATAGAACAGCGTAAGAAATCAGGCGATAAATTAACTTTTGCAGTCGTTTTTCCTTATAGCTGTCACTATTATCAACTGATTGAGTGGCTTAAAAAAAGTGAGATTAAACTCACAGACATTACTTTATTAATTGTTCCTCCTTCAGACATGGTGCCTGCTATGCACTCAGGTGATCTCGATGGCTTTTGTGTGGGTAGTCCTTGGAATGCCAAAGCCGTAAGAGAAGGTGTGGGTATTACCGGTGTTACTTCCTCTGATTTATGGCAAGACTGTCCTGAAAAAGTCCTGGGATTAATGTCTGATTGGCAAAAACAACACCCGCAAACAACATTAGCTTTGGTGTCAGCTTTATATGAAGCATGTCAGTGGCTTGAGAATATCCCTAATCGTTTTGAAGCAGCTCGATTATTGAGCCGCGCAAAATATTTAGATACCCATATCGACGTAATCGCGCCCTCGTTACTGGGCAGTTGCCTAACTATTAATAATTCCGCGCCACGTAAAGTGCCCACTTATCAACAATTTTCTACGTTAGGCGATCCTAAGTTCAACACGCCAGCTCATCATTATGGTGAGAACATTGCCCAACTAATGCAAGCGTGTGGCCATATAAACACGCAACAAAGAGCAGGTTTAAACATTGCTTCAATCTACAGAGAAGATATTTATCAAACGGTTATTAATACCCTTAAACCGAACAAGCCCTAATATTGACCACAACTGAAAAACCAATATAAACACCAAAACAGTGCAAATGCTCCCCTATCTTGCGCCAAAACAGGTAAAACGTTTAACTAAAAAACCAACAAAGCCACTAAGCTATTGATAAAAATCAATATAATTTATTGGCACTAAATGTGCTGTATTACTTGTAGTGTTTTCATGTTGATTCAACCAATAAAATTGAACATAAATGAAAACTGACTAAAAAATTTATTTCGTTAAAACTAATCGCACTGCAACGACGTAGTCATTATTAGTTTGGCATTGAAGCCCACAGTATTCGGATTTCCTCCGATGTGCTGTGGGCTTTTTTATTTGGAGAAAAGTATGTTTCAAGCAACTTTAAAGAATGAATATAAAAAATTATGCCTTACTGTCCTTACTGGGCTATGTCTATCAGGCTCATTACTCACCTCATCTTTACAAGCGACAGAGTTAGGTTATCCAGAAAAAGAAGAACTAAAATTTGGCTTTATTAAATTAACCGATATGGCGCCTATCGCTATCGCTTATGAAAAAGGTTTTTTTGAAGATGAAGGGCTATATGTCACGATTGAGTCGCAAGCGAACTGGAAAGTATTGCTTGATGGCGTTATAGATGGTCGATTAGACGGTGCACACATGCTTGCTGGCCAACCCATTGCAGCAACTATTGGTTATGGCACTAAAGCTGAGATTATCACACCTTTTTCAATGGACTTAAATGGTAATGCCATTACTGTTTCTAATGAAATTTGGAAACAAATGAAGGTAAATATTCCTAAGCAAGCTGATGGAAGACCTGTTCATCCGATTAAAGCAGATGCTTTAAAGCCTGTTGTAGAGAAATATCTTGATGAAGGTAAACCTTTCAATATGGGAATGGTGTTTCCAGTATCGACTCATAACTATGAATTACGTTATTGGTTAGCGGCTGGTGATATTCATCCGGGCTTTTATGCTCCACATAAAGGTGATACTTCAGGAAAAATTAACGCACAAGTTTTGTTGTCAGTAACGCCTCCTCCACAAATGCCAGCCACAATGGAGGCCGGTACTATCTATGGATATTGTGTAGGTGAACCTTGGAACCAACAAGCTGTATTTAAAGGTATTGGTGTACCCGTTGTTACCGATTATGAAATATGGAAGAACAACCCAGAAAAAGTATTTGGCATAACTAAAGCCTTTGCTGAGAAATACCCCAATACCACCATTCGCTTAACACGTGCTCTCATTCGCGCAGCAAAATGGTTAGACGAAAACAACAATGCTAACCGCCCTGAAGCGGTGAAAATTCTATCTCAATCGAACTATGTCGGTGCTGACTACGATGTTATCGCAAACAGCATGACAGGGACCTTCGAGTACGAAAAAGGCGATGTGCGTTCAGTACCTGATTTCAACGTATTCTTTCGCTATAACGCCACTTATCCTTACTACTCAGATGCGATTTGGTATTTAACGCAAATGCGTCGTTGGGGACAAATTAGCGATGACATGCCTGATAGTTGGTACAAAGATATTGCCGCAAAAGTTTATCGTCCTGATATTTACATGGCGGCAGCGCAATCATTAGTTGATGACAAGATATTATCTAAAAGCGACTTTTCAGACCTCGTCGGTGAAGACGGTTTCCGTGCTCCTCAAAAACACTTTATTGACAATATTGTTTATGACGGTACTCATCCAAACGCCTATATCAACAAGTTTAAAATTGGTTTAAAAACCGGTGACAAACTCTAGTGAGCTCGAATGTGTTGCTTGTGTAGCACTTTAGGAGAAAAAGATGACCGCTTTAATGAGTAAAAAAATAGTAGGTATTGCCCCAATGAATAGAAACAAAATGATCATGTCTTTTATTGCAGAAAAAACACAAGCGTTGATCTTACCCTTGGTCGGTATCTGCTGTTTTATGCTGCTCTGGTCGTTCACCGCAAGTAGCATTGATACTTCTCTTGGTAAGTTTCCTGGGCCAAGTGCCGTGGCCACTCAAGTGGTTAATTTAATTGATGAGCACAATGCTGAACGCAATAAAGAAGACGCTTTTTATATTCGTCAAGACCAGCGAAATGAAATGCGTCTGGCAAAAGATCCCAGTTACCAAGCTAAAGTGCGTGCCTATACCGGTAAAGAAACCTTCTTAGACCAAATAGTCACCAGTGTCGTGACGGTCATTAGTGGTTTTTTATTGGCTGCTGTTATTGCTATTCCGTTAGGTATTGCCATTGGTTTAAGTAAAAATTTAAACACTGCCATTAACCCCATAATACAGATTTTCAAACCTGTATCTCCTTTGGCGTGGTTGCCATTAGTAACCATGGTGGTGAGTGCGGTTTATGTTTCTCCTGAGCCTATGTTTGCTAAATCATTTATCACCTCTTTAATCACCGTCACCTTATGTAGCATTTGGCCGATGGTTATTAACACCTCTTTTGGTGTGGTTTCAATGAATCAAGACTGGGTAAATGTCAGTAAAGTATTAAGCCTCCCTAAACTCGTCCATATACAAAAAATTGTTTTACCTGCGTCCATTCCTGCCATTTTTACAGGCATGAGAATGTCACTGGGTATTGCTTGGATGGTATTGATTGCTGCAGAAATGTTGGCACAAAACCCTGGGTTAGGAAAATTCGTTTGGGATGAATTTCAAAACGGTAGCTCGCAATCACTCAGTCGAATTATGACCGCTGTTTTCGTTATTGGACTTATTGGCTACTTGCTTGATCTTGCCATGTTGCAACTACAAAGAGCGTTGTCTTGGGATAAATCAAGCGCGCAACGCTAGCGAATAAACACGAAGGAAAAAAGATGAGCATTATTTTAGATATCAGCAAAGTAGACATGGTATTCCCTACTCCTAAAGGCGACTTCACTGCTTTGAAGGGAGTTGATTTACAAATTAAAAAGGGTGAATTCATTTCACTGATTGGCCATTCAGGTTGTGGTAAATCGACGGTGTTAAATATTGTTGCTTGTATTCATAAAGCAACAATGGGCGGTGTGATCCTTAATAATAAAGAGGTGACGGAGCCCGGACCTGAACGTGCGGTCGTTTTTCAAAACCATTCATTATTACCTTGGTTAACGGCATATCAAAATATTGAGTTAGCGGTAAAGCAGGTCTTTAAAAATAAGATGTCAAAGGCTGAGATGAAAGAATGGATTGAGCACAACTTACGTTTAGTGCATATGGATCATGCGAGAGATAAACGCCCTGATGAAATATCAGGTGGTATGAAACAACGTATTGGTATTGCCAGAGCGCTAGCGATGAAACCTGAAGTACTGTTAATGGATGAACCTTTTGGTGCGCTCGACGCGTTAACACGTGCCCATATGCAAGACTCATTAATGGAAATTCAACAAAAACTCAATAATACCGTAATTATGATCACCCATGACGTAGATGAAGCCGTTTTATTATCTGATCGTATCGTCATGATGACCAACGGACCCGCTGCAACGATCGGTGAGATTTTAGACGTTAACTTACCCCACCCAAGAAATCGTTTAGCCCTAGCAGAAGATGTTGAATATAACCGTCTTCGCTCAGCTGTTCTTACTTTTCTATATGAAAAACAACGAAAAGTGGAAGTTATTCCGAAAGTTGAAGCGACTGAAAGTAAACAAAAAACATCGGATGTTGCTTAATACCGATTAAGTACTTAACCAATAATTAAAATAGCTTTAATCCGATTTTAAAAAGACATTTAAGGAATAAACCATGCAACGAGTACGTAAACTTTCAACACTTACAGCATTGATTTTACTAACAAGTTCAAGTATTTCAGTTAGCGCAATTAGCGAGAATGAGACTGAAAGCAACGCTAAAGCCAGCGTCGATTTCAACTTACGTTACGAAACAGTTGATCAAGACAATACCGCTAAAGATGCCTCCGCATTAACATTACGTAGCCGATTAAATTATACCACGGCTATCTACAGTGGTTTTTCAGGTGTCGTTGAATTTGAAGACTCTCGCCAAATAGCAGGTGTTGACGATTATAACGATACCGTTGGCAACAATACGCAATATTCTGTTATTGCCGATCCAGAAACCACGGAATTAGATCAAGCTTTTGTTCAATACAAACACGATAAACTTACCGCTAAAATTGGTCGCCAAATTATCACTCTAGATAACCATCGCTATGTCGGTCATGTTGGCTGGCGTCAAGACAGACAAACATTTGATGCTGTTACCATAAATTATGCCGCCTTAAATAACCTAAAAATAAGCTATAGCTACCTAAACAAGCGTAACCGAATTTTTGCCGAAGTAAAAGATCTTCACTCAAAAGATCATCTACTTAATCTTGCCTACAACACAAACTTTGGACGACTAACCGCGTATAGCTACTTACTAGAAGTTGATGAAGGTACATCAAACGGTTTAGACACTTTTGGTATCAGCTTTAAAGGAAAAAAAGATAACTTTTCATATTTTGCTGAATTTGCCACGCAAGATTCTGAGACTGCTGGCACTGATTATTCTACAAGCTATATAGCGATTGAAGCTGGCTACAGCTTTGATGCAATAACCATTAAATTAGGCGCAGAAATACTGGGTAGTGACAAGGCAAGGTATGGATTTTCCACACCGCTAGCCACACTACATAAGTTTAACGGTTGGTCAGATCAATTCTTAGGTACACCAAAAGAAGGCTTAGTAGATTTGTATGCCTCAGTTTCAGGTAAAGCATTTAGTGGTAGCTGGACAGTAGCCCTGCATGACTTTTTTGCTGACGAAGCAACAGACACGGTTGACGATTTAGGTAGTGAAATCAATGCTATTTACGCTAAGCGTTTTTCTAAACACTATAAGGCTGGCTTGAAGTATGCGGCTTACTCTGCAGGTGATTCGTCTGCGGGTAAAGTCGACACCGATAAAGTATGGCTGTGGATCAGTGCAAATTTTTAACTGACCAGCACACACCATAACGGTAATTTTTAGTCGTTTAATTAAGTGTTACCAAAAGTTGTAAAACCCCTATTAATATTGAAGCAGGTATAAAAATGAGCTCAAGTAATCAGCAATTAGTAGAAAAACAAAAAGTGGTTGTTGTCGGTAACGGCATGGTAGGTCACCATTTTGTTGAGCAATTGGCTCAATTGAGTACAGCTAACCCAGCCATTGAAATCACGGTTTTATCAGCAGAATCTCGTCTTGCTTATGACCGTGTTCACCTTTCAGAATATTTTAGTGGCAAAAAAGCTGCAGACTTAGCGATGACTGACGAAAAAACCTATCAAGAGTGGGGGGTAAAATTCCAGACAGATGCCAAAGTTATTTATATTGATAGAGCAAATAAACAGATTGTTACCAAAAACGATGAAGTCATCGAATATGACAAACTTATTCTCGCCACAGGCTCTTACCCTTTTGTTCCACCTATTCCTGGAAAAGACCGTGACCACTGCTTAGTTTATCGCACTATTGATGACTTAGACGATATTCAAGCCAGTGCCAATGTTAGTAAAGTCGGCGTTGTTATCGGGGGAGGTTTATTGGGTCTTGAAGCAGCAAATGCCTTAACTGCCTTAGGCTTAAAAACCCATGTAGTCGAATTTGCACCACAATTAATGGGCGTTCAAATTGATGCCGGTGGTGGTCGATTATTAAAAGAAAAAATTGAAGCTTTAGGTGTGCAAGTGCACACATCAAAGGCCACCCGTATTATTGAAGATGGTGATGAATGTCGTTACAAACTGTGTTTTAGTGATGACACCGTACTTGAAACTGACCTTATTTTATTCTCAGCAGGTATCCGCCCTTATGACAATTTAGCTAAGTCTTTTGGACTAGAGATGGGCGAACGTGGCGGTATTGTTATTAATAACCAATGCCAAACTTCAGATGAAAACATCTATGCCATTGGTGAGTGTGCGCTATGGAATAACTTTATTTTTGGTTTAGTGGCACCTGGTTACAACATGGCTAAAGTGGCTGCAAAACATATTATGGGTGAGCAAGCATCTTTTACCGGTGCAGACATGAGTACAAAACTAAAACTGATGGGCGTGGAAGTGGGTTCAATTGGCGATGCACATGCAAAAACCACTGGCGCGTTAACCTATACCTATGAAAACCAACCAGAAGGCGTTTATAAGAAAATTGTCGTCTCTAGCGACAAAACAAAAATGCTTGGCGCGGTGTTAATTGGCGATACCAGTGAATATGATTCTTTACTGCAGTACATGCTTAATGCAATAGATTTACCTGCCTCACCAGAAGCGCTGATCTTGCCTTCATCTGGTGAAAAGCCCACGTTAGGTGTAGATGCACTGCCCGATAACGCCATTATTTGTTCATGTCATAACGTGACTAAGGGCGATATTATTAGCTCAATCGACCAAGGTGCGTGCACACTTGGGGATGTAAAAACGTGCACGAAAGCGAGTACGGGGTGTGGCGGTTGTACCGCTTTATTAAAAAATGTTGCTGACAAAGAATTTTCCAGTCGTGGTGTTGAGGTTAAAAAAGATATTTGTGAACATTTCGCTTATTCACGCCGAGAAATTTTTGACATTGTTAACGTTGAAAAAATTAAAACCTTTGATGAGCTTTTAGCTTCGCATGGCAAAGGTCATGGCTGTGAGGTCTGTAAACCACTTACCGCGTCTATATTAGCTTCGGTGTGGAATGACTATATTCTTAAAAAACCGCATTTATCGCTACAAGACACCAATGACACCTACCTTGGCAACATGCAAAAAGATGGTACTTATTCGGTTGTGCCACGCGTTGCTGGCGGTGAAATAACCCCAGACAAGTTAATTGCTTTAGGACAGGTGGCAAAAAAATATAAGCTCTACACCAAAATAACTGGGGGGCAACGTGTCGACCTCTTTGGCGCACGTGTTGAAGAACTCCCACCTATTTGGCAAGAGCTTATTGATGCAGGTTTTGAAACAGGTCATGCCTATGGCAAATCACTGCGTACCGTTAAATCTTGTGTTGGCTCTATTTGGTGTCGCTTTGGTGTACAAGACTCTGTTGCCATGGCTATTGCTTTAGAAAATCGCTACAAAGGTTTAAGAGCGCCACATAAAATCAAGTTTGGTGTTTCTGGGTGTACCCGCGAGTGCGCCGAAGCACAAAGTAAAGATATTGGTATTATCGCCACAGAAAAAGGCTGGAACTTATATGTTTGTGGTAATGGTGGTATGAAACCTCGTCATGGCGACCTCTTTGCCATAGACATCGATGATGAAACCTTAGTTAACTATATTGACTGCATTTTAATGTTCTATGTGCGCACCGGTGACCGCTTACAAAGAACTTCCGTGTGGATGGACAATATGGAAGGCGGCTTAGCCTACTTACAATCAGTTATCATTGAAGACAGCCTTAAACTTACCGATTACCTGCAAGCACAAATGGCCACAATTATTGGTACTTATCAATGCGAATGGAAAACCACCTTGAGTGACCCGGAAGCCTTAAAGCGCTTTAAGCCTTTTGTAAACTCGTCAAAACCTGACAGCAATATTATTTTTGTACAAGAACGCGATCAAATTCGCCCAGCAACTACGGATGAAAAAATAGCACAACGTTCGCAAACAGTAAAAATAACTAACGCCGGCAAAATTGCTGAAGAAGCTTAAGGAAATCATCATGTCAGAGCAAACTATCTCAGCAAAAAACAAGCATTGGTTAACGATATGTCAAACCAGTGATTTAATTAAAGATTCAGGAATTTGCGCCTTAATAGAGCAAGAATTTGAAGAGAAACAGGTCGCTATTTTTCATTTACCTAATACCGAAAAACAAGTGTACGCCGTTGGCAATTATGATCCCATTGGTCAGGCTAATGTACTGTATCGGGGTATCGTCGGTAGTGTCGGAGACGACATTGTCGTTTCCTCGCCTTTATATAAACAACATTTTTGTTTAACGACCGGAAAATGCTTACAAGAAGATAAATACATTGAAGTTTTCCCAGCGCGAATTATTGATGACTACGTGCAACTTTTTGTCTAAATAAAATAAATAACCGCCTGAGTAAAAATAGGCTATTCAACGATATATATTCTGTTTTAAAGGTAAATTTTATGAGTTGTTCTCAATCATCACATATTGTTCAATCTACTTGTGCATACTGTGGTGTAGGTTGTGGTATTGATATTACCGTTGAAGATGGCAAAGCCAAGGCGTTAGTGGGTACAAAAGAGCACCCCGCCAATTTTGGGCAACTGTGTGTTAAAGGCACCAATTTATTAGCAACCACGGATTTAACCAACCGCCTACTTGAACCACAGATAAATAACCAAGTGGTTAATTGGTCAACCGCCACAAAACATGTTGCTGATAAATTTTCACAAATTATCAATGCTCATGGTCCAGACTCAGTCGCTTTTTATGTTTCAGGGCAATTGTTGACCGAAGATTACTACCTTGCTAATAAATTAATGAAGGGCTATATCGGCTCTGGCAACATTGATACTAATTCTCGTCTTTGTATGTCTTCAGCTGTTGCCGCTTATAAACGTAGTTTTGGTGAAGATGTTGTGCCCTGTAGCTATGACGATTTAGACACAACTGAGCTATTATTAATTACTGGCTCTAACGCTGCTTGGACACATCCGGTATTATTTCAGCGCATTGAACGTGCTAAAAAGCGTAATCCAAAAATGAAAGTGGTGGTTATTGACCCGCGTAAAACCGCAACCTGTCAAATTTCTGATTATTTTTTACCATTAAAGCCCGGCAGTGACGCGGCATTCTTTAATGGTCTGTTAAATTATCTAGCAGAGAATAATGGCCTAAATCGCAACTATATTGAGCAACATACAGAAGGCTTTGAACGAGCATTATTAGCCGCAAAAAAATGGTCTATTGCCGAAGTATCAGCCTATTGCGAACTTGATCAAAAAACCCTCGAAAGTGTTTATCAATTATTTACAAGCACAGAAAAAGTACTGAGTTTTTATTCAATGGGCATCAATCAATCGAACTCTGGTGTTGATAAATGCCAGAGTATTATTAATTGTCACTTAGCGACAGGAAAAATTGGCAAAGACGGTTGTGGACCTTTTTCTATTACCGGACAACCCAACGCGATGGGGGGCAGAGAAGTCGGCGGTTTATCTAATCAATTAGCCTCACACATGGACATCGAAAACCCTGATCACAGATCAACTGTGCAACGCTTTTGGCAATCGCCAACAATGGCTGATAAAAGCGGCTACAAAGCGGTAGATCTCTTTGATGCTATAGATAAAGGCAAAGTGAAAGCGGTTTGGATAATGGCTACAAACCCAATGGTTAGCTTGCCAGATCGACAAAAAATAGCCCGAGCATTAAGTAAGTGCGAGTTTGTTGTTGTTTCTGATTGTGTTGAAAACAATGACACCTTAGACCTTGCTGATGTTAAATTACCCGCGACACCTTGGTTAGAAAAAAACGGTACAGTTACCAATTCAGAACGTCGTATTTCACGGCAAATAAATGCCATAGCAGCTAACGGACAAGCAAAGCACGACTGGCAAATTATTGCCGAAGTTGCCACAGCCATGGGTTTTTCAGGTTTTGATTATGCGCATGCTAGTGAGGTATTTCGAGAATTCGCTCAATTATCAGGTTTTGAAAATAATGGCGAGCGTGTTTTTGATATATCCGCCTTCTCCGCTATTTCTCCTGCACAGTATGACCGCTTAAAACCCGTACAATGGCCAGTTAACGACACCTACCCTGAAGGTAAAAAGCGTGTTTATGAAGACGGAAAATTTTCGACTCCTTCAGGTAAAGCACTTTTTTTTCCTATTACACCACGCCAGCCAGCACAAGAAATCTCAGCAAAATTTCCCTTTATATTAAACAGCGGCCGCTTAAGAGATCAATGGCATACTATGTCTCGCACGGGTAAAGCGCCGCAACTTACTGCACATACCGATAAATGTTATCTCTATATTAACCCTAACGATGCTGCACGATTAAATATCGTTAATGATGAAATAGTCAATGTTACCTCTAGCACCGGGCAAGCAACCGTTCATACAAAGTTAGATGAAAATCAAAGAGCCAATGAATGCTTTATGCCCATTCATTGGAATAAACAATTTGCTTCTAGTGCCAATGTTAGCAATTTGTATGCGAGTGTTACCGACCCTATTTCGGGTCAAGCTGAAACTAAACATGGCGCAATTTCGTTAAGCAAAACAACCTTTACGCAATTTGGCCAGCTTCATATTAGCGAAGAATTTATTGTTCAAACACAAGTCAGTAATGAGTTTTGGAGCAAAGCTCGAACGCCTTATGGCATGAGTTTTTACTTTGCGAACACTCAGCTTGAAACACAATGCTTACACTGGTGCCAAGCAACCAGTCAAATACCGGGTGAGTGGATGCAATTTACCCAAGGAGACACAAGTTATATTATCTGCATGCAAGAGGGGCAGTTAGTTTTCTTATGTTATATCTCATCAACGCCACCAAAGACCGAAAGCGCATGGCTTGAACATGTTTTCAATGAAAAGAAATTGCCTGAACACGATATTCAATCATTATTGTCAGGGTCTTCAAGTGAGATATTCGCTAAAGGTAAACAAATTTGTAGTTGCTACAACATAGGTGAGAAAGCCATTATTAATGCCATTAAAACGGGCTGTGATTCGGTTGAAAAATTAGGCGAAAACTTAAAATGTGGAACAAATTGTGGTTCGTGTAAATCAGAATTAAGCGCTTTAGTTCATGAGTATAAAATCAATAAAGTAAAAATAATAAAGACCTCCTTTAGAGAAACAGTGACGTTAAGTGAAAGTGATAACTAATTGTCACTTTCTTTTTACAATTATATACCCAGAACACGTCAAAGTGCAGTTTCAGCCTTAAAGGTGAAGTCTCTCGGGTATAGCATGACATTTTATCTATTATTCGATAAAATGTTAGCAGACTTAAACAAACTGGCTCGTGTCAGTTGCTCCTAAATATGAAATATAATGTCAACTCAAACAACTGCTAAACGTCCTAATGCTTTTTTAGAAATTATTTTTAATATTGCTATTCCGTCACTTATTTTAATGAAATTATCGGGGGATGAATATTTAGGCACTGTACCCGCTTTAATCGTAGCGCTATTATTTCCATTGGGTTATGGGCTATCCGATTTCATTAGAAATAAGTCGATGAACTTTATTTCCTTACTGGGATTTTTGAGTACGTTGTTAACGGGCAGTATTGGTTTATTTGAATTAGATGTGGAATGGTTAGCAATTAAAGAAGCCGCAATTCCAGCCGTTATTGGTTTAGTTGTCTTAATATCTGGCTTCTGGGGTAAACCCCTCATCGCCAAAGTGATGTTAAACCCACTTTTATTTAATTTAGATTTGATCTACCAAACACTTGAAAATAAAAATAAAACCCAAGCGTTTAAAGCAAGAATTCAGTGGGCAAATCACCTATTATCTTCAACCTTTGTTTTTTCGGCTGCCATGAATTACCTGTTAGCGAAATGGATTGTCGTTAGCCCTGCTGGTACAACAGAGTTTAATGAGCAGCTAGGTGAAATGACACTACTAAGTTATCCCGTTATTGCGATACCTTCTATGGTCATGCTGATAGCGATTATGTTTTATGTGGTAAGAAGCTCGATGAAATTAACCGGTTTAACGTTAGATCAAATATTAAACGGTAAAAACTAGCAGTAGACGTAACCTTTAAAATAAACCTCATAAATTACGTTTTGAGCCTAGATACTAAGGTGTAAATATCGAGATTTGATATTTACACCCGCCATCGTTTAAATCAGTGATCTCAACTTAATGAAAGATCAACGATTGGCCCATTACTTTTCTTTGGTCATTAACCATTGTGACAATAACCGCACACCAAAACCAGTGCCTCCCGTTGGGACTTCATTTTTTGCTTTGCTGCTTAACGCATTGCCAGCAATATCTAGATGTGCCCATCGAACATCGCCGACAAAGTGCTGTAAAAAACTTGCTGCTGTTGTTGCGCCGGGTCCGCCTGTACCTATATTTTGTAAATCAGCAATATCGGTTTCAAGCATATCTTTATAACCTAGCGGTAAGCGCCATAAATTTTCATTCACCTGCTTTCCTGCAAAAGTTAATTCTGTAACTAAGGCTTCGTCGTCTGAAAATAAGCCCGCATAACGATCACCCAGCGCTCGAACTTTCGAACCTGTTAACGTTGCTACATCAACCATTATTTCTGGCTTATAAAATTCACGCGCATACCAAAGTGCGTCAGATAATACCAAACGCCCTTCTGCATCAGTATTAACGACTTCGACCGTTAAGCCTTCGGCTGTTGTAACTACGTCACCGGGTGCAATTGAAAATTGAGAAACCATATTCGCCGCCATTCCCATCACAGCAACAACATTTACTTTGCTTTCATTGAGGGCTAAAGCTTTTATGGTACCTAATACAGCAGCGGCGCCAGCCATATCTGACTTCATTCGAGCAATAGATGCTCCAGTTTTAATGCTGTAACCACCAGAATCAAAAGTGATCCCTTTACCCACTAAGGCAATAGGCGCTTCATCACTGCCCTTGTAATGCGCAACCACTAAACGTGAACCGTCTTTACTACCACGGCCAACAGCCTCTAAAGCTCCCATACCTAATTTTTTAAGTTGCTTAGGCGTTAACACCTTAATTTCAACACCAAGCTTTTTAAGTGCTTTTGCCGCATTAGCAAAATCAACAGGTGTCATTTCAGTAGGTACTTCACTGGTTAAATCGCGGGCTAAAAACACACCCTGCTCAATATTGGCTAAAGGAGTGTAAGCCACTTGTGCTGCTTTGCCATTTTCAACGTCAAAAACAAACGTTTTTTCGCTGCGTTTTTCATTATGATATTGTTCAAACCGGTGAGCGCGCAAGCTTACGCCATGGGCTAATAAAGATGCAGAGGTATTGCTGTTAGCCAAATTATCTGTAGAAACTTCGATGATTTTAGTTAATTTGGTATCTAACTTAGCCAGTAAATTACCTCCCAATGCGGTTAACTTGTCTTTAGTTAATTGTTCCTGCTCACCTGTTCCGACGATTAACACTCGGTCATAATCTAAGCCAAAAGGCGCAACAACTTGTAAGAAGCTACCGTATTCACTGGTGAAACCTTCTGCTTTAACAGCCTTGGTTAAGTGACCTTGGCTTTTTTTATCAAAAGTAGAAAAATCACCGTTATTACCATCTTTACCGTGAAAAACCACTAAAGTATCTGCTGATACGGTTACAGAATCTGCAAAACTTATTTTTTCAGCAAATACTGATGTACTTGAAAGAACAACAGCCAATGCAACTGAAATGGTGGTGCGTTTAAATGACATAAAAACCTCTATTAAAGTGTAAAAAATATTTATAATTTAATTATATCCTATACATACGATAGTAAAACCATATTAGTTCAGTGCCTTACTTTGAGCTAAAAACCTGAGTAAGCTTCAACGCGAAAGGTTCGGCCTCGCTATATTGTTACATAAAGAGGCCTATTTTTTTATATCTTTTAATCGGTAAACCGTTCGTTAAGTTGTTTGCGGCTTCATTTTAAAAATAAGGTTATTTCTCTATATTATCGCCAGTATAACCGTTTATACTTTGTGGCTA
Source organism: Colwellia sp. Bg11-12 (assembly GCF_014076955.1). Classification (NCBI taxonomy): domain Bacteria; kingdom Pseudomonadati; phylum Pseudomonadota; class Gammaproteobacteria; order Alteromonadales; family Colwelliaceae; genus Colwellia; species Colwellia sp. Bg11-12. The sequence goes on along the minus strand of NZ_JACGUZ010000071.1, from coordinate 412,548 downwards.
TTAATACTTTATTTGGATGTAAAATGATTGATTTTCGCTCTGACACCGTAACCCGCCCCTCTTTAAAAATGCGAAATGCAATGTCTCAGGCTGAGGTCGGTGACGATGTTTATGGCGACGACCCAACGGTAAATGAATTAGAACAATGGTCGGCAGTGCGCCATGGTTTTGATGCCGCACTATTTTGTAGTTCAGGCACACAAGCTAATTTATTAGCACTTATGGCCCATTGCGAACGTGGTGACGAATATTTGTGTGGTCAACAGGCCCATAACTACAAATTTGAAGGTGGTGGTGCTGCGGTCCTTGGTTCAATTCAGCCACAGCCGATAGAAAACGAGAAAGATGGCACCATTTGCTTGAAGAAGCTAGAACAAGCGATTAAACCTGATGATTCCCATTTTGCTCGTACCAAACTGGTTAGCATTGAAAATACCATTAATGGCAAAGTGCTCCCATTGAAATACTTAGCCAGGCTGCGAACCTTTGTGAACAAACATCAATTAAGTTTACATTTAGACGGTGCTAGAGTTTATAACGCCGCGACAGCTTTAAACGTAGATATCACTGAAATAGCACAATATTTTGACACAATGTCGGTGTGTTTATCTAAGGGGTTGGGCGCGCCTATTGGCTCATTATTATTAGGTTCAACTGAAGTCATAGCCAAAGCCCGACGCTGGCGTAAAGTGCTGGGTGGTGGTATGCGCCAAGCCGGCATTCTCTGTGCTGCTGCTAAAATAGCCTTAACTGAAAATGTTGAACAGCTTAAAGTTGACCACGAAAACGCACAACATCTAGCAAATCAACTGAATAGTATTTCAGGCTTTGAGGTTAATCTCGCGCAAGTTACCACTAACATGGTTTTTGTTAAGGTAGACGAATCAATCGATATTCACGCCATTGCCACCAAACTAAAAGATCAAGATATTATAATATCACCGAGTACCTATATGCGTTTGGTTACGCATTTAGATCTGAGTAAAGCAGATATTAATAACTTTATTTCAGCATTAAAAGTGGCATTAAATAAATAACAGTAAATTTTTTATATTAAAAGGTTATATCGTGTGGTTATCATTAGATTTTTTGTTTCTATTATCTATACTCGATATATTACATAAATTACATGCGAAAAATCAAATGGATAAGTCTCGTAGAAATGCTATAAAGAAAATTGCACTTGGTGGCGCTGCCGGTATAGCCATTGCCAAAGCACCTTATGTATTTGCCCGCAATAAAGTAACCTTACGCATCTTGGGTACGCATGTAACATTACAAGAAGAACTAAGACAAAAAGCCATGGAAGACCTTGGCATCAACTTGATCTTTGAACCCAAAGGTAGCGCAGCAGTTTTACAAAAAGCATCAATGTTTCCACAGTCATTCGATTTATACGAACAGTGGTCAAATAGTATTAATGTACTTTGGCGTTCTGGCGCCATTCAATCTATAGACAAAAGAAGAATTACCCATTGGGATGAAATTAATAACTTAAGTAAGACGGGGAAAATAACACCGTCAGCAAGACTGGGTGACGGTGATGCTCCTTATAAGATATTACATGTTCAAAAAAACAATCAACTCGGTGAAAACCACACCAACGACATCAGCTTTTTACCATATGTTCATAATGTTGACTCGTTTGGTTACAACACTGATTTTATTAAAGAAGGCATACCTTACGAAACCGAAAGTTGGGGGTGGTTATTAGACGAAAAGTATAGTGGTCGTGTGGGTGTTATCAACGCGCCTACCATTGGTATTTTTGACTTAGCGCTAGCAGCACAAGCTAACAACCTTATGTCTTTTAATAATATTGGTGCGATGACCAAGCTTGAATTAGATAAACTGTTTGGTATATTAATTGGCTTAAAACAAGCGGGACATTTCAGTGGTTTATGGACTTCAGTCCCTGAATCAATTCAATTTATGAAATCAGGCAGAGTCATTATAGAAAGTATGTTTTCTCCTGCCGTCGCATCCTTAAATGGTATGAATGTTCCCATTACCTACGCTGCACCTAAAGAGGGGTATAGAGGTTGGCATGGCGTAATGTGTTTATCAAAGGCGACAACAGGTAAAGTAAAAGATGCGGCTTACGACTATATGAATTGGTGGCTATCGGGTTGGCCAGGCGCTTATATTGCTAGACAAGGCTATTATATTTCAAACCCGCAACGTACCGCTCGTTACTTGTCACCACAAGAATGGGACTATTGGTATGACGGAAAACCCGCCTCAATCGACTTAAAAGGGATTGATAATAAAGTATCGGTCTATCAAGGAAATGTTCGCCGAGGAGGTAGTTATGAAAAACGATTTAGCAATGTCGCTGTCTGGAATACCGTTATGCCAACCTATGATTATAGTATTCAAAAATGGTATGAATTTATTAATGCATAAACAATCTACTTTTCATCCAAGCGTGTTAAAAAATAAAACCTGGTGGTGTTATAAATGTTTCGAAGCTTAAAAGCACAGCTAATACTTTCTTTAACGATTATAATTTTACTTTTTATTGGACAAGAGTATGTATCGTATCAAAGCCAAAAACTGTTAATTACGGGCATAACCTCTAACCAAGAAATAGTTGATGCCGTTATTGAAGTTAAAACATTAGAGAAAGATGTTTTAGATTTGCAAAGAAACGTACTTATTTATAAAGAAAATCAAGCATCTTCAGTGTTAAAACGATTAAATGACATTATGACCTTGGTAACGCGTAAATTAGATATGACGTTATTTTTAATCAAAAAAAATGAAATTGGCAACAATCAAGAGGTCGCCATAGAGAGTATGCGTAATCATTTAAAAGATTACCGAGAAAACTTTGATTCTGTTGTTTTACTTATCGATAAAAAGGGTGAATTGTTTAATCAAAAGATAGTCACTCGATTAACTCACTTAAAAAGCATCACGTCTAAAGTATCGGATGATACAACGACTATACCCCTGCTTAATGCTACGCGTATAAATAACAAAAAGCTTAATAATTTAACATCTGAATTACAGCTTGCTGCTTATCAATATTTTCTTTTACCTAATACTGAAAACATCAACAATTTTCAAGATATTCTCAATAAGTTAGAAGCTGTTGCTACAGCATTAAATATCAAAGAAATAAATTCAGATTTAGCTATTATCTCTAGCGAAATGAAATTATTAACACAAGTAACCCGAAATTATAACTATCTAGTAAACGTTGTGATGTCTGGCTCTGCAAACGAATTTCTATATTTAGCGAAAGGTTTAAGTGAAGTCGTCTTACAATATCGTGATTCCAGTAACTCAAACCTTAATGGGATTGTTGACGAGTCTATTTTACGTGGCACTATCATGTTTCTTTTTGGTATATTCTTTACTAGTCTTATCACCTTATATGTACTCAAAAGACTCATATTTCCGATAGAAAAAGTGACCCAAGTATTCAATACACTCGCAGAAAATAAAGAGCTTAATCAGGGCCTTGAACTTGAAGTGAATCGAGCTGATGAAATAGGTCATTTAATGAAGTCAGCCACTATATTTCAATTCAAAAACCAGCAAACAAATGACTTATTAATACAATCACAACAATTAAATCAACAACTTGTTTTATCACAAAAGAAGGCTGAAAAGGCAACCCAAGCAAAAAGTATGTTTTTAGCGAATATGAGCCATGAAATTAGAACCCCCATGAATGGCGTTGTTGGTATGCTCAGCTTATTGTCAAACACACCTTTAACGGATGAACAAAAAGAATACATTAGTCTTGTCAATTCTAGCTCTGAATCTTTATTGACTTTAATTAACAGTATTTTAGACTACTCTAAAATTGAATCAGGCAAACTAGAAATAGAGAGCATTCATTTTAATATTGCTGATATTATTAACGAAGTTGTCATGATTATGGCTGCTATCGCCGAGAAAAAGTCGTTAGGGCTCACTATTAAATCGATCGAACTCTCTCAAAAGACAGTAATAGGTGACCCTACTCGTCTTAAACAGATACTGATAAACCTGATCAGTAATGCGATTAAATTTACCGAGCAAGGAGGCATTGAACTTGAAGTTTTGCTTGTTGAGGTAAACAATGAACAACTTAACTTTTCCTGTAAAGTAAGAGACACTGGCATAGGTATTTCTCAAGAACAGCAAGATAATATTTTTAGTCCTTTTTCTCAAGCTGATAATTCAACAACACGAAAATATGGTGGTACAGGTTTAGGCTTGACCATAGTTAAACAGCTTTGTGAACTTATGGCCGGAGATATAAAGATAGACAGTACATTAACCAAAGGCAGCTGCTTTTCTTTTAACTTGCTTTATCAAAAACCAGAAAACGATATTTCTGAAAAATCAGAGGAAAATACCCCGATTAAAAATGTTAACTTATTATTTAAAAAAATACTTCTTGTTGAAGATAATAGGATAAATCAAATCGTAGCAACGACTATTCTCAGCAAATTAAAGCTTAAAGCTGACATAGCAGATAACGGTATTAAGGCGATAGAAAAGCTAAAATCAGCATCCTATGATTTAATCTTAATGGATTGCCAAATGCCTGAAATGGACGGTTATGAAACAACTAGAGCGATTAGAGCTGGAAAAGCAGGAAAGGAGCATCAAGATATACACATTATCGCGATGACCGCTAATGCGATGAAAGGAGACAAAGAAAAATGTATGAATGCTGGCATGAACGATTACTTAGCTAAGCCAATAGATATTGATAAATTACATCAAAAACTTACCACTAGGTAACAAAACAACCCCACATTAAAAACCATTAAGACGCTTGTTAACTTAAAGGTATCATTCATTACCTATCTTATAAAAGCCAATATATTAGCTTTTATAAGATAAAATCGTTGAACTCTAGCATTAAAACCCTTTATTTAAAAAAGTAACGTTTAGGGCTACATATCAAGTTTATTTTGTGCATAATAAGCGCCTCTTCACTTTACTATCCGAACCTTTATATGAAAAACAACATTGTTGATTTACAAGGTAAGCTAAATACATTATTGCTTACTCATCGCGATAGCTTTGTAGAAGGTGCCGTAGCGGATTACATTCCAGCTCTCGCTAGTGTTAGACCTGATTTTGCAGGTATATCTGTCGCTACCATTGACGGAAAAACAGTAGGCGCGGGTGATTATCAGCAGTCTTTTTCTATTCAAAGTATTTCAAAAGTATTTGGTTTAGTCATGGCAATGAATCGTCTGGGTGAGTCATTGTGGCAACGTGTAAGAATGGAGCCTTCAGGTCAACCTTTCAACTCTATTATTCAACTTGAGTGGGAAAAAGGTATACCCAGAAATCCGGTCATAAATGCCGGAGCGTTATTAGTTGCTGACGTATTAACCAGCCATTATTCCGCCAGCAAACTCGCTTTCTTAGGCTTTGTAAGAAAACTTGCCAACAACGAAGATATTCGCGTTGACCTTGAGGTTTACCAATCTGAATTCACCCATGGTAACCGTAATGCCGCCCTAGCCTACTTAATGAAAAGCTTCGGTAATATTGAAGCCGAAATTCCTGACGTACTTAGCCATTATTTTACCCAATGTTCAATCGCTATGAGCTGCGAGCAACTAGCTCAAAGTTTGCTTTTTTTAGCTAACAAAGGTGTCGACCCTTTAACAAAACGGGTTATTTGTAGTCCAAAAGATGCGCATCGCGTTAATGCGATATTATCAACCAGTGGTATGTATGATCAATCCGGTGAGTTCGCTTTTTCTGTTGGTTTACCCGCTAAAAGTGGTGTCGGTGGTGGTTTAATTGCTATTGTGCCAAATTATGGCGTGATATGTACATGGAGCCCACCGTTAAACAGTTTTGGTAATTCTGTTGTTGGCATGAAATTAGTAGAAGGTATTGCAGAAGAATTAGGCTTGTCTATTTACCATTAAAGCCCATAACAACACTAATTAACCGATGACATCCAATAAAGCAGTAAGTTGACCGACATAAAGACTTACTGCTTATAAAGGGGGATTTTTATTCCTCTGATAAATTATTGCTGAAAGCGATAAACAGACCCTAAAGATAAAAGTTGAGACAGTTCATCTAATGCAGTACGTGACTCAATAATTAACTGAGGATCTCGTAAATCATCAAGCACTAATTTATCACGATAATGGTCGTTAACCCATGCAACTAATTGAGTATATAACGCGGGTGTTAATAAACAATCAGGATTCACTGCAAGTAATTCTTCTTTCGTGAGGGCAACCCTTAAACGCAAACAGGCAGGGCCACCACCATTTTTCATACTTTCGTTAACATCAAAAAATTCAACATGGTTTATTGGATTATCCGCGGCGATTAATGTTTGTAAATAGTCATTAACTTGAGTGTTTTCACGACAGTGCGTTGGAGCAATAATGACCATCGTATTATCCTGTAACGTAACAATTTGCGTATTAAACAGGTAGGTATTAACCGCATCTTGAACAGACACTTGTTCGGTTGAAACTTCAAGAAAATGCAGCTTTTCGCCGCTAAACTTACGTGTGACCTCGGCTTTAAATTCAGCGGTATTTAAATACGCTTGCTCATGGTAAAGAAAGACATTTTGATTTCCCACCGCAATGACATCATTATGAAAAACACCTTGATCAATAATATCGGGATTTTGTTGTACAAAAACAGTTTTATCTTCAGGCAAACCATGTAGCCTTGCAATAGCCTGGCTTGCTTCAAAAGTTTGACGGGCAGGAAACTTAATTGGCACCGGTTTATTGCGGTTAAAAGCATAACGACCATAAGTAAATATTTCTAGACCTGCATCACCGTAGCCTTCACATAAGCGTGTATGGTTGGCCGCACCTTCATCACCAAAATGTTCATTATCATTAAGATGCTGGTGATGCTGAAAATATTTTTCGTCCTTAAACATCGCTTTAAGAATTTTGCTGGTTGTTTCAGGCTCAAGTGAGCGATGGAATTTGTTCGCTAAGTTAGCAGAAGTAAAATGTACTTTTTTATCAACAGTATCGGCTGATGGCGACACTGTTGCTGCATTTGCTGTCCACATCGTTGAAGCAGAGCAACAAGAAGCGAGCAGGGTTGGCGAAGCTTTATAGGCTGCAGCCAAAATTTGGGCATCGCTGCCATGAAACCCCAGTCTTTTTAAGGTATACATATCAGGGCGTTCTTGAGGCGCAAATACGCCTTGCTTTAATCCCATGTCATGCAAGGCTTTCATTTTTTTTAAACCTTGCAAGGCGGCTTCTTTAGGGTTTGAGCTGTTATGAGTATTCGATAATGACGCAACATTACCCTCTGAAAGGCCCGCATAATTATGAGTTGGCCCCACTAATCCATCAAAATTTACTTCAACACTTTTCATCATTATCCTTACACTTTTATCATTATGCTAATAGCATAGCAAAATACACACCAATCAAAAATAAAACCACCTATCAATAACTTACAGTTTTTGGTGATATTAATGTTTGTTTAATGCATCATGATGATCCATTAATTTTTTATAACGTGCAGTGTTTGCTCAATAGAAATAAAGCAACGGTGGTCTGTAAAAAGAATAGCAAGTGATCTCCCTATCATCAATCATTTCTAACCGTAAAATTCATAGGTGAAAAGAATTAAGGTATAAGATGAATTTATCTCATTTGCCGTACTCATCGAATAAATTTACAGTGATCTTGTTTTTTGAATCACCCCCTGTCCTTAATAACAATATCTCTGATTCTTTAATAACACTTTTTTGTATTGCTAAACTGCTTCATTTTAAGGACATCATTTGATGTCCTTTTTTCTGTCTTTTTTTTGACTGATAGGTGAAAAAATCTCATCTGTCGAATGAATTTATCTCGTTTGCGGGGTTTGATGAATAAACGTAAAGTGAAGGTGTATTTTGAATCTCCCCCGATTCTTTAATAACACTTACTTATATTGTTAAACTGTTTCATTTCAAGGACATCATTTGATGTCCTTTTTTTCTGCCTTTTATTTGACTAATAAGTGAAATAAACTCACCTGTCGGATGAATTTATCTCGTTTGCGGTGTTTGATGAATAACCTTAAGGTGAAGATGTATTTTGAATCTCCCCCGATTCTTTAATAGCACTTAGTTATATTGTTAAACTGTTTCATTTCAAGGACATCATTTGATGTCCTTTTTTTCTGCCTTCATTTTTTCTTTCTTTTACTGTCCTTTTAGTGCAAACGAACCAAAGTAGTGCAAGCAAGGCTTCGCCACCTTGTAGATAAAAACAAATAACTAATAATATCAATAAATTAACTTTCGGTATAAGTATTGCTATTCACCTTTGTCTTCATCAATTTATTTTACTTATATGCCTATTCAAACACCCATACGTGGTTTACGGTCATTCTGTGTGGCCTCAAAATGTTTAAGTTTCAAACATGCCGCCGCACAATTATTTTTAACCCCTTCAGCGGTTAGCCATCAAATAAAACAGCTAGAAGAACAGTTAGGTTTTGTCCTTTTTAAAAGAGGTACACGATCAATAGAATTAACCAGTTCAGGGAAACAGTTTTATCAGTCTATTCAACCCATTATTCATCAGCTTGAGTCGACAATTTCAGAATTTACTCATAATCAACAAAACAAGACAATTGTCATTAGTTTGCCTGAGTTTTTTGCCAGCGAATTATTCATTCCTCAATTAAGTGAATGGTCTGAAAAGAACCCTGAGATCAACTTACAATTAGAGACAATAAAGTCGGGAAGTGAACCCTCCCAGGTTGCTGACTTATCAATCGTACTCGCCAATGGTAAGCCTAATGCCAGTATTGTTCATGAATTATTTCCTGTTCGCTACACACCAGCTTGCAATAAAAAACTATATAAAAAACTTAAAAGTATGGGGGTTGACGCATTAAAAAACACGCCACTCATTTTACACCGTTCTCGTCCTTGGTCATGGCATCAATGGGCTGACAACGTCAATATTGACGATTTTGATCCGAAACAAATTATACAATTTGACAGTATGTTTGGCGTCGCACGTGCAGCTCAACAGGGAATGGGAATTGCTTTAGTACCACTTCCAATTAGTAAAACATGGTTTAGCGAGGAACTATTAGTGAAACTATTCGATGAAGAGCTAAATACCAATGACCGATACTATTTAATTCAACATGAGAATATGGAAAATAAAACTGAACTGACTTTATTCGCAAATTGGGTAAAAGAAACCTTCGCCAATGACAATAAGTAGCCTCGTAGGAGATGGGTGAAATTTATTCACTTAATACGTTTATTTTAATCGTTTGTTTAGCCAAATTAAACTTTCTATAGTAAACGTGCATTAACCCAATGCGCTTTTAAAAAGAGATACCAAAATGAATAGTGAACACGTTTTTTTAAAAAAATCATTAATGACTCTAGTGATGACTTTAGTGATAAGTAGCCCTTTAATGGCTTTTGAAAACAACTTAGCCTTAAAAGTGGCTATCGTTAAAGATGCTACTGGTAGTCAAGATATTGTTAAGGGAAACTTTAACTCGAGTATTAAAAAACTAACCGGACGTCATAAAAATGAAAATTCATACAACAGTAATATGAGTTTATGTGTTGCTTATTTACAAGCTGATAATGCCAAACAGTCAGAATTAGCATGTACTGCGGCAATCAACGATGTTGAAGCCATGGACTTATATAATGACAAAGCCCTATACCTTAAATCATTAAGTTACAGTAATCGTGGTATTTCGAGATATAAAAACAATGATATTTCTGGTGCCTTAACTGATTTAAGTGCAGCTGTGTTAATTGATGCAAACACGATTACCGTTGGTAACTTAAACATTGTAAAAAAGCGGCTCTATAAATCTCAAACCCTTGCTTCAACTTCAACACAGTTTGCCGAATAATCATCATTACAACGCTAATATTTAGGAGATACAACATGCTAAAGCGAATGCTATACAGTATTTCATCCGTAACTACTTTACTGCTTAATATTAAGCATTTATCAATAAGTCAGTGGGATATTGAAGAAACAGACAATACACAACACTTTAATAACTCGCGACAACAAAGGTAAATGAATGATCTATTTAAAATACAGTAGCAACGCAGTTAATTCATTTAACATTTAAATGATAAAAATAACGTTGCTACCTTATTTCCTTATACCCAACCCTTATAAAATCAAAGTACGGCAACCCCATTAAACACGCATTTTCCTATAAAAATACTTATCATTAAAATCGAGTTTTTATGAACTACATCAGTGTAATAGAGAGATATCATGAATATCACAAAGCTATTCATGAGCTTATGGCTTCAATCGTTGCAGGGGCTTTTGATGAAAATTTTTTTAACGATGAACGCTTACTGAAAAGCTCAATGGATTGGCTAACCAAACATTACCCTTTTATTGAGTTGATGTTCACTTTAGATGCCGATGGTATTCAACGTAGTAAAAACATTTCAAAGCATAACGCTGTCAATAAAAGCAGTGCAGAAGGCCCTGGAATAGACCGCTCTTATCGCCCTTACTATATCAAAGCAAGTGAAAATAATAACATTATTGTTACCGAGCCCTACTTATCAACCTCTAGCCATAATTTATGTATCTCTTCGTCAATGAAATATGCCAATAAAAATGGTGATGTGGTCGGTGTGTTAGTGATAGATATTAACTTATCTCAGGCAATTGAGTTTTTAATGGGCGATGTAAAACGAAAAAAATTCCACCCTTTTTTTGTTAGTATATATTCATGCATTGTTATTGGCCTTTTCTTTATCGTGGGTATTCTTTTATATTCGGCAGGTAGTGAAATAATTAATTTACTGCTTTCACCCACCCCTGAAGATCTTCAATTAAAACCGTTTGGCATTATTATTTTTCTGACCTTAGCACTCGCTATTTTCGACTTGGGTAAAACGACCATTGAAGAAGAAGTGCTCATGCAAAAAGATATATTACGCCACAGTTCGACACGACGAACAATAACTCGATTTATTGCTACCATCTTAATTGCTGTTTCGATAGAAGCTTTATTGCTGATGTTTAAATCGGTGCTTGGCTCGCCTGAATACTTAGTGAATGCAGTAGCGATGATGGCAACTTCAGTTGGACTACTGGTTGGATTAGGACTTTATGTTTATCTTGGCGCAAAAGCAGAAACATTATTAAAAAAATAGTGTTTGAAACATAAAGTTGTTGGTGATTTCAAGTATTAAAAAAAACCTTAACACGCCTGCTAAGGTTTTCATTGCTCTATTACGCTAGGGTTAACCCTAAGTTATATAAGGTTTTATCAAGGTGAATCATCGCTTCATCAGTAGGGCCAGGATAATCACCAGCAATGGGCACATTACCTAAATAACCTAAATCCTTTGTGCCTTCGGGGCTACAAAAGAAAGCAGCTAAAACAAGCTTTCTAAATCGACTAAATGCTCGAGAAATTCTTGTGAACTCTTCAGCTAAATCCTCTTTTTGATAAGCGATATCATCAATGATGTTAAGTTGATCTGCAGTTGACAATCCAGTGAAAGCCTTAGAAAATCTTAGTTTGGCTTCATCATTAAGCCAAACTAAAGCTGATAATATGGTTAAACGATCGCTTTGCTGTCTTTCATAGGGAGCACTTACCCATTCATCAACCACATCAGGAACATTAACTTCAGTTGCTGAAGGCACATGACCATCTCTAGGGACTAAGATATCAGCAAGTACTGCCACTAACGTTAGTTGCTCAGCGGTCAATGTTTTCGGCCAAGGTGATTTAGGCGGAATGATCATACTGGGATCTTTTCCGTAACCTTTCACTGTTATCGGCGATAGAGTCAAGTCAGGCCAATGCCCTTTTATTGAGTATCCCACCGCATTAGCGATAGTGGTCACCTGTTCACTGTCTTCACATCCGACAATCGAAGGTATTAACGTACTAGCCGATAATATGCCCAACCATTTTAATGATTCACGGCGAGTAATTGTCGATTTATAGTGAACATCACCGTCTTCTTTTATGATATTACTCATATTTACAGCTCCCCTTTACTTAATTGAGATGCTAGCCATGTCGCATTTCTCATGGCTAACGTCATAATAGTAAGCGTGCAGTTTTTATGAGGGTTAGAAGCGAAGACCCCAGCATCCATAACAAAGACATTTTTACAATCCCATGTTTGTCCATATTGGTTGGTCACTGAATCTTTCGGCGACTCGCCCATGCGAGTACTACCGACTTCATGAATAATTTGACCACCTTTTAAAATAGCCTTATCTGCACTCGGCAAAGGGTTGGTGAAAGTCGCTCCCATGGTTTCCAATATTTTTCTTGCAGTTTTTAAGCCGTGCTCAACTTGTTTAAGTTCGTGGTCAGCCCACTTCCAATGAAACTTGGCAACGGGTATTCCCCATTTATCAGTGACCTTATCGTCAATTTCCATATAGCAATGCTCATTAGGTAGCATTTCACCACGTAACGCTAAATATACGCCAGCGCCATAATATTGCTTGGCTTGGTCTTTAAGTTCTTTTCCATAACCTTGCAAGTTACCACTAACACCCGAGCCTGGTGCTCTAAAACCACTACCAATTTCAAAGTGATAACCACGAGGAAAATCGAGTTCACCTTTAGCGTGTTGCTTATGTCCCCACCAAGGAATAAATAAGTGGTTTGCAGTATGCCCGTCTTCGTTATAAATGGGACGACCTTCAAGCGCAGGAATATGAGCACCAACACCAGTGCCTGTAGAGTCCATTAAATTTCGGCCCACTTGTCCACTCGAATTAGCTAACCCATTAGGATGATGGGCATTTTTCGAGTTGAGTAATAATCTTGCTGATTCACAAGCGCTTGCCGCTAAAATAATAACGTTAGCGGCGAGCTTAATATCTTTACCCGTTTTTTTATCAACGTAGGTTAACGCGTTCGCCTGACCATTTTCATCAACATCAACTGTTCGAACCATTGCATCTGTAATAATTTTTAAATTACCCGTTGCCTTTGCCATTGGCAGTAATGACGTAGTCGTTTGAAAAGCGGCGCCTATTGAACAACCGTGTCCACATGGTGTTGCATAAAAACACGCCTGTCTGTCATCTTTGGGCCGGGTTAAAACGGCTCTATGCATTGGCGCGGTGGCAATACCTAATTTTTTGGCTGCAGCTGCTACTAAGAGTTCTGGAATACGCGCTTTAGGTGGCGGTTGTAATACCCCTTCAGCAGAATCAGGCATATCGTCTAAGCCCGTATTGGTGCCACAAATACCAACAAGTGTTTCTGTTTTATCATACCAAGGCGCTAACTCTTCATATTCAAATGGCCAATCTGCGCCTAAACCGTCGCGAGTTTTTCCTTTGAAATCATGTTCGCTAAAACGTAATGAGTACCTGCCCCAATGATTGGTTCGTCCGCCTAACATGCGTGCACGCCACCACATAAAATCAGAATTTTCACCGGTGGTATATGGCTCATTAGGTACTTGCCAGCCACCATCAACCGTCGCGTCATAAAAACCGAAGTCTTTATCAACATTACCTGCCCCCATCAATGGTGCTTCGGCATTTGTTTTAAACATTGGCGTTTCAGTTTTAGGGTCGTAATCTCGGCCTGCTTCTAACATTAAAACTTTATGGCCCGCTTTGGCTAACGTATACGCAGCCATTGCACCGCCAGCTCCAGAGCCAACAACCACGACTTCATAATCAAAATCTTTCATTATCTATCCCTGCGCTATAACGCTTTTATTTTTATATTTTTAAAAGCAACAGCATCGTTATGATCTTGCAAACCAATATGACCGACTTCGGTTAAAGCAAACCCCTGCCAATCTTTAAATTTACTTTTTGCGACAAGTTGCTGCCAGTTTTCACTACCGACAACAATGTCAGCCGTTAGTACATTGTTTTGCCATACCTTGAGTGATTTATTAATCATAAGAATACGTACGGTATTCCATTCACCTGCTGGCTTATGAGATTCAACAGGTGATGCGCTAATGTCATAGATTGAACCGGACAAATGCGAAGCAAGTTTGTTATCGCTATGGCGTTCATTATCAAGAATTTGCACTTCTACAGCATGAGAATATATTTGGCTGCCCACTTCGTCCGCCATAATAAAAATACCACTATTACCCGCAATTGATATTTTCCAATCTAATTTCAAGTCAAAATTTTCATAGGATTTTCTAGTCAAAATATCGCCAGCACCTTTTTCGCTGAGCCTCATTTCGCCTTGCTGTACTTGCCATTTACTGCTGAGTGTTTCTTTCTTGAAGCTACGCCATTGCGACATATCTTCACCATTAAAAAGTAACTGCCAACCTTGAGATTTTTCTGTTTCTGTCAGCTCGTTATCTTGAGCAGAAACTAATATGGGTGTGCTGATAAAAAACAATATTATGCTCGTTTTTATAACACTCAATACTGACTTTTTAGTGAATATTAACTTCTTCATTTGTTGACTCTTTTCAAAGTATATTAAAGTTGTTTAAGGATTTTATCTAAACCAATTTTGGACTGTTCAACAGCTTGTAATGGCGTTAAGCCATTAGGATATTCTTCTTGCTCAACGACAAACCAAAGTGTTCCACCAACCGCAATATTCGCTTTAGATAAATTCAACCAGTCAATAGTATCTTGTCCAATAATGGGGAGCTTCCCTAGAGTTCCTTCGGGTAAACGCACTTTATAATGCGTCGTTAATGTCCTGCCAGGATAGCGTTTTACATACTCAATAGGGTCTTTACCTGCGAAAGTTGTCCAACCTACATCTTGTTGCAATATCACGCTTTGTGATGTGTTTTGTGCAAGATAGTCCCAATAAGTAATTCCTTCGTAGGCGTCAAACTCATGATCATGATTATGAAATCCTGTTTTCATGCCCAACGGAGCCAGCTTTTTATCAAAATTATTCAGTAAAGACACAATTTCCTTAATACCTTCTGGGTGCCAAGCACGTTCATCCCAGCCAACAATCAACATGTTTACACCCAACTCTTTGTAGAATGCAACGGTCTTATCAAAATTTTTCTCGTTAAGTTGCTCAAACGAGATATGTGCTCCACTCCCCTTCAAGCCTAATTCATCAAGCACTGATTTAATGGCTTTTGAATCACCTGAAAACTCTCCGAATTCGTTAGCAAACTCAACACCTGAAAATCCCATTTGGGCAATTTGCTTTAATGTGCCTTTAAAGTCTGCTTTCACCTCATTTTTTACTGACCAAAGTTGCACACTTATTCTTGGCATGAGTAACTTGTCTGGTGCGATGCTTTTAGAAAAACATATCGGTGAGAAAGCTAATAATGCCGACATTAATACAATAAATTTTTTCATGGATGTTCTATTCCTTAAATTTTTACGATTTCATTCAGTACTATGCAAAGCTACCTTGCTGTAAACGTTGTTTTTTCATAAAAATGACCAGTCCGAAAAAAGCAAAAATTAGTACCAATGGAAACAAACTCAAATTAGCCAATGTTGCTTGACCCGCTGCGAGTTCTGCAACTTCAGATGTACTCTTTATTGCTAATGCTTGTTCACGAGCTTGATCAATCCAACCACCTATAACGGGGTTCCATAGACTTACAGCAAACATCCCTGCACCGCCTAGCATCGACATACCTAATGCTCCCGATTGCGGAATATTTTCAGCGACAAAGCCAATCATTGTTGGCCAAAAATAAGTAACACCAAACGCGAAGAGTAAGGCTGATACATAGACCATATTACCGGTCGCTATACTCATCGAGTAAATGCCTAAGGTGGTAACGATGGCAGAATAAAGCAATACGCCCGCAGGATTAAACTTGTGAATGATTGGCCCCGCAAAATATCGCCCTATTGCCATAACTCCAGTGATCATCGCCATAATTAGCATAGGTGAAGCACCTGATGCGCCAAGAATACGTTCGATCCACTGCTGGGTACCTAATTCACTGGTTGCCGTTAAGGTCATACAAAAGGCCATAAATAAAAATAACGGCGAGAATAGTGCTTTGATATTGTTACCCGTTGAGGTATCAATATTTTCACTTTCTGGAAATTGTTGACTCAAAATTAAATAACCATAAATGACCGTTGGAATGAGCATGATGGCAATTTGCGCTTGCCAACCAAAACTCATATCTGTCATCGTTTTAGAAATTAGCGCTCCTATGACTATGCCACCAGGAAACCACACATGAAAACGATTCAGCATAGTCGTTTTGTTTTTATGATACATATCGGTAATTAACGGATTACAACCGGCTTCTACGGCACCATTAGCAAATCCGATAAAAAAGCTGGAAATGAGTAATGTCCAAAAGCCCTCAGCAGACATGGTTAAGACTAAACCAATGATATGGCCAACAAAGGCAATAAGGACTAATTTCTTTGCGCCTAAAAAGTTATAAAGTAAACCACCAAACATAGTAGCAATGGGAAAACCTAAAAATGCCATAGCATTTATCCAACCCAATTGGGTATCCGATAAAGCAAAGTCTTGGCTAAGCTGTCCTAAGATCCCAGCTCTTATAGCAAAGGTCATTGCTGTTACGGTTAATGCTAAACAGCTAGCAATAAACAGCTTATTTTTATTAATTTCTGCTGTCATAATTTCCTGTTCCTGTTTCTATTTAAGCTCTTCTGGTTTTATCAACCTTAAAGCTCAAGTCCTAAAATTTTACGGTTCAATAAAGGGTTTTCATCACTTGAAGCAAAATCATCAAAAGCATGTTCTGGTGTTCTAATTAAATGCTTGGTGATAAAAGGAGCGCCTTCTTTGGCGCCATCATCAGGGTGTTTCAAGCAACATTCCCATTCAAGTACCGCCCAACCATCAAAACCATACTGTGTTAACTTACTAAAAATTTGCTTAAAATCTATTTGGCCGTCACCTAGAGAGCGAAAGCGCCCAGGTCGATTCTGCCAATCTTGATATCCACCATAAACGCCGCTTCGACCATTAGGTCTAAATTCTGCATCTTTGACATGAAAGGCTCTTATTCGATCATGATAAATGTCAATAAAAGCTAAGTAATCAAGTTGCTGTAAAACAAAATGGCTAGGGTCATATAAAATATTAGCCCTTGGATGATTGCCAGTAGCCTCAAGAAAACGTTCAAAGGTAACACCGTCGTGTAAATCTTCGCCAGGGTGAAGCTCATAACAAACGTCAACACCCACATCTTCAAATTTATTTAAAAGGGGTAACCAGCGTTTTGCAAGTTCTGCAAAACCATCTTCTACTAACCCGGGAGGACGTTGCGGCCAAGGGTAAATAGTTTGCCAAAGTAAAGCGCCAGAGAATGTAGCATGAGCCTTCAAACCAAAGTTAGCACTGACCTTTGCTGCCATACCTACTTGTTCTATTGCCCAATGCATTCGCGCTTGCGGGTTATTCTTAACTTCATCAATAGCAAAGCCGTCAAATTGTTTATCGTAAGCCGGATGAACAGCCACTAACTGCCCTTGCAAATGTGTTGATAACTCGCTAATTTCAAGTCCTGCTTCTCTGACTACCCCTTGAATTTCTTCACAATAGGTCTGGCTTTCATAAGCCAATTTTAAATCAAATAAACGTTTATCCCATGTTGGGATTTGTACGGCTTTGTAACCTAAACTCGCCACCCACTGGCAAATATTCGTTAAATTATTGAACGGTGCTTGGTCTTGAACAAATTGTGCGAGAAAAATTCCAGGCCCTTTTATTTGCGTCATCTTAGTTTTTCTCCGGAAATTTCGGTTTTATCTCTAGAGTAAAAGGGTGCCATTTCAGGTTTGATTGACTCGCAATGACAACATTTTCAATAAATGCCATACCACGAACGGCTTCTTCAATACCCGGGACATCAAAAGTAGCATTATCACTTTTCTCACCCTTATGATGAGCTCTGATCTGGGCGATAAAATTCTGATAGATATTGGCAAATGCTTCAAGGTACCCTTCAGGATGTCCCGCTGGCGTGCGCATTGCCCGCTGAGCCTCAGGACACATATCGCCGACACCCGCACGAATTTGTAATGTTGCTTGCCTATTAGATTTCAGCCATAACGTATTGGGGTCGAGTTGTGACCACTCAATACTTTTTTTATCACCGTAAATGCGCAGCTTTAAGTTGTTTTCATCACCTAACGATATTTGGCTAGCCAATAAAACGCCTTTAGCACCATTAGACAACTTAAGCATAACCGTGCCATCGTCATCTAAAGATCTCCCTGCGACAGTTGAGGTTAAATCAGCACATACATCGGTTATGTGTAAACCAGAAACATACTCGGCTAAATTAGCGGCATGCACGCCTATGTCTCCCATACAGCAGCTAACACCTGATTTTTCAGGATCTAAACGCCAGCTAGCTTGTTTACTTTTTTCGTCATCTTTTGAGGCTAACCAGCCTTGGCTATATTCCACAACAACTTTAACAATATTACCTAAATCACCTTGTTCAATTATGTGCTTTGCTTGTTTTACTAAAGGATAGCCATTGTAGGTATGTGTTAATCCATAAAGGCAGTTATGTTTTTTAATGAGACTTTCTAATGCCACTGCTTCAGATAAATTTAACGTAGCAGGTTTATCACTAAGTACATGAAAACCATGTTCTATCGCGGCTTTGGCAATAGGGAAATGCAAATAATTTGGCGTAACAATAACGACAAATTCCATCCTTTGCGCTTTAGGTAATAGGGCTTCACTTTTGAACATTTCGTCATAGCTGTCATAGCAACGGTTTTCGGGTAAGTAAAGCGAAAGCCCTGAAGCCTTACTTCGTGCCTCATTTGAACTGAATGCGCCACAGACCAATTCTATTTCGCCATCTATAAACGCAGCAATACGATGAACTCCGCCAATAAAAGCGTTTTGTCCACCACCGACCATCCCCATACGAACTTTTTTCATCAATAAACTCAGCACTCTTAAATTAATAATCACAAATACTATAGGGGTTTATTAAAAAACTGTGTTATTAATAAATCGGTTTCTAATGCAACAAATTCGGCGTCTGCTTTTTTAATTAAACGTACAAATATAAAATAGAGTTGAAATGAACGATAAAAATTTTGATAGTTTTGTTAATCAAATGGGGGTTAAGCAATTAATTCGCATGTTTGATCTATTACCCGATGTACTTTTTTGGATTAAAGATAACTCACATAATTTTATACATGCCAATCAGGCATTTATAGAGCACAAAGGCGTTAAGGGTATAGAGAAGATCATAGGTAAAACAGATTATGACTTTTCTCCGGCTCATATTGCAGAGCAATTTATTCGAGATGATGAAAAGGTACTAGCGGGAAAAAATGTTACTGAGCGATTAGAAATGAATATGACGCAATCGGGGGATACAGCTTGGTATGCAACATCAAAGCGTGCGATCACTAATGAAAATGGCGATACTATTGGTACTTATGGCATTACTCGTCATTTAGAAAAGCAAGCTAAAGCCTTGTCAAATGTTGATGCAGTAAAAGAGCCTGTTGACTATATTCGACAGAATTTTAAACACCCTTTTACTATTGAAGAACTCGCTGAAGTCGCTTATTTGTCAGTAAGTGCTTTAGAAAGACGCTTCAAAAAATATTTAGCTAAAACACCAAAACAGTTTATCAATGAAGTGAGACTTGAGAATGCACGTAAGTTATTGATCGAAACTAACATGCCTATCTCACAAGTGGGAGACGAAACCGGCTTTAGTGATCATAGCTATTTTAGTAAGCAGTTTCGTTTGTTTTTTGGTGAGTTACCTTCCGATTTTAGACGAAATTACTACAATAATCCCTAGCATCACTCGTAGAAAAATAGAGCAAACCTCTTATTTCGTAATTTTACGAAATACAATTCTTGCTTTTAATTCGTAATTTCGCTAAATTACGAATTAAGGTTTTATTGACGATGATAAATACAATGTCAGATGCATACCAAGCACTTTCTAGCCCTGTAAGGCGGAAAATATTAGCATTGCTAAAAGAAAAAGATTTGTCTGCTGGCGAAATTTCAGAGGAGATAGCAGTGGCCAAATCAACCTTGTCTGGACATTTCAATGTTTTAAAATCAGCAGACTTAGTGATCACCATTAAAGAAGGTACGACGATCATTTATTCATTAAAC
Source organism: Colwellia sp. Bg11-12 (assembly GCF_014076955.1). Lineage (NCBI taxonomy): Bacteria > Pseudomonadati > Pseudomonadota > Gammaproteobacteria > Alteromonadales > Colwelliaceae > Colwellia > Colwellia sp. Bg11-12. The sequence continues at coordinate 392,508 of NZ_JACGUZ010000071.1, read as the reverse complement.
ACCAGTGTTGTTGAAGATTTAATGAATGGACTATTTAATCTTTTCGAAAAGAAAAGCGGAAAATCAGAGAGTAAGGAGTCATTATGAATATTTTAAAGCTATGTTGGGGGATCGCTATAATCTCTCTTTTCACTTCGTTATATATGATCAATAGTTTACCTGAGGGTTTACAACTTCCCATTCATTGGAATATTGATGGCGAAGTAGATAGGTATGCCGATGGTTATATCGCTTTTTTATTTCCTCCAACGGTAATGATCATTATTTTAACTATTATTTCCGTATTAAGTGAACTTGACCCCCGCAAGAAAAACATACAATTATCGCATAAATCTATTGCAGCATTTAGTTTAGCGATCACATTATTAATGGTAACTATTCAAATCAGCTATATTGCTATGGTCAATGGTTTTGAAGTGCCTATGATGATGATTCTTGGATTCTCTATTGGTATATTATTTATTATTATTGGCAACTATTTAGGTAAAACCAGAAGTAATTTTTTTATTGGTATTAGAACCCCTTGGACATTATCGAGTGATGCAGTTTGGCAAAAAACACATCGATTGGCTGGTAAGTTATTTATGATCGCAGGTTTTATTATTGTTATTTCTTGTTCATTCATACCGAGTAATAACTTAGGAGTTTTAGTCATACTCACGGTACTACCCGCCGCTTTAATACCGTGCGTCTATAGCTGGTGGATATGGAAAGAAGAGCAAAAGAATGACTAAACTTATAATTAACACGCCAAGTAGCGTTAGTTAGTAAAATAGTAAATTACGATTATACTAACTAATAAGCCTTATTTTTTAGTTGGTATAATATTGAAAATTGCTTATCCCTTATATTTAACCCTACTTTTTTTGACCTTTGGCGCAAGTGCTCAGTCGGATACAATTTCACTTAATTACAAACCGAAATTAACACTTTATACTGAAAACTGGGCCCCTTACCAATATACTGATCCCCAGGGAAACGTAAAAGGATCCTCGATAGCAAAAGTAAAAAAAGTATTAGATGCCGCAAACTGGCCTTACGAAATTCAAGTAGTACCTTGGGCAAGAGCCATTTTTCAAATACATGTTGTACCCAATAGTTTAATTTTTTCTATTGCCCGAATTCCTGAACGTGAAAATAAATATCATTGGCTTGGTTTACTTAACACCGTAAAGTCAAAACTCATCACATCAAGTGAGAATAAAGATATAAAAATCAATAAGCTTTCAGATATAAAAAAGTATGTCTTGATACTAAAACGAAAGGAAGCTTCTAGCCTATATTTTTCAGAACATAATCTAATCAATGAGGAAAAAGTAATTTGGGTGACGAGCTCTACACAAGCACTTCATTTATTGAATATGGGCAGAGGAGATTTATATCCTGATACAGAAGTAGGCTTTACCTCAGCCGTTGAGAATAGCCCTTATAATTTGTCTCAGTTTAATTATGCTTACGACTTTACAGAGCTATCTACGAGTTTATATATAGCAACCTCTCGTTCTACTGACCTGCAACTGGTAAAAGACCTTTCCTTATTATTTAATGAAAAATAATAAACAATTTTTCTGAATAGCCTATTACAGCACTAGTCAAACTTCACCCTAGCGGGTAGAATCTAGCTCATCAATTTTTTAAGAACAATGAGATGCATTCAGATGGGTAGAGCATACCAAAACCGCAAATTGTCAATGGCGAAAACAGCCGGTGCGAAAACTAAAGTTTATTCTAAATACGGTAAAGCAATTTATGTGAGTGCCAAAGAAGGCGGTGTAGACCCTGACGGCAACTTAACACTTCGTGGTTTAATTGAACGAGCTAAAAAAGACCAAGTACCTACACATGTTATTGAAAATGCTATTAAGAAAGCATCTGGTGCTGGCGGTGAAGACTTTGTGGCGGCACGATATGAAGGTTTTGGTCCGGGTAACTGCATGGTTATTATCGATTGTTTAACCGATAACGGTAATCGTACCATTAAAGACGTTCGCCAATGTTTTACTAAAACGTATTCTAAAATTGGTTCATCAGGTACTGTTTCACACATGTTTAATCATCAAGCCGTATTTGCCTTTCAAGGTGAAGATGATGAAGCTGTTTTAGAGACCTTAATGATGGCTGATATTGATGTGACCGATGTTGAGCTTGAAGACGGTATCATTACTGTTTATGCCCCGCACACTGAGTTTTTCAAAATTAAAACTGAATTTGCGAATTCAATGCCAGAATTTGATTTAGAAGTTGAAGAAATTACATGGGTACCACAAACTTATACTGAAATTACCGGTGAAGATGACACGGCAAATTTTGAGAAGTTTATCGCTATGTTAGATGACTGTGATGATGTACAAAACGTTTATCATAATGCTGATATTGCCGAGTCATAATTTAACAGAGTACTGAGCTCAGGATGCTATTTCTCTGGCATCCTGTCTTCCCCATAATTACTTAGCCAGCTTTTCCAGCATGACATTGACCGCGTCTAAATGTTCTGGGTTGTTATGACACATCCCTTGGAATACTGCACAAATATCTAGAAAATCAGGTAAATCAGTACGCTGTGCCATTTTCATCAATCGCTTAGTTAAGCGCATTGAAGCGGTTGGCTTACTGGCTATATCCGTCGCTAAGGCTCGCACTGTTTCCATTAATAATTCAGGTTCAACAACATTGAGCACAACGCCCAATTCTTTTGCTTCATCCGCCGTTATAATACGTCCTGTGAAGGTGAGTTCAGCGGCCTTTTGATAACCGATAGCGCGTTGCATAAACCACGCACCACCATCACCAGGAATGAGCCCTAAATTAGCAAATGTTTCTCCGAATTTTGCTTTGGTTGAAGCAATACGGATGTCACACATATTAGCTACATCAAAACCTGCACCGATTGCTGCACCATTAATAGCCGCAATAATAGGCACTTCACATTTGTGTAAAGCAAGAGGGATTCGTTGAATACCTTGGCGGTAACGCGCTTCAAGTTCTTGAACATCGCCAGCAAAATCTCCACCACGCTCGGCCATATCTTTAATATTTCCACCAGAAGAAAATGCGGAGCCCGCACCGGTAATAATCAAAACTGCCACGTTAGCGTTTTTATTCACCCAATTAACGGTTTCAACAATATCATCCGCAATTGCTGTACTGGTTAACGCATTACGTACGTCATGACGATTAAACGTTAACGTAACAATATTATTGTCTAGGGCGAGTATGCAGTCTGATAATTGGGGAAGCTTTTCTTTCATCACTATTTCTCTTTAAGGTATTTGAGTGTTGACTTTTTTTCATCGCACTTCACTTGTTGCCAGTATGCTTCTAGCGTTTCGAGTGAGTGCTGTTCAAATATTATGCCTGAGTCTTGTACCTGCTTTTCAACACCATGAAATCGTGTAGTAAACTTCTGATTCGCTTGGCGTAATAGCTGTTCTGGGTCTTGCTTGGCATGACGACAAAGGTTGACAACCGCAAACATTAAATCACCGAGCTCTTCAGCCAATGCCTCGGGGTTATTCTGTTCAATCTCAACCTTAACCTCCTCAACTTCTTCCGCGACTTTAGCAAATACGTCTTCAATATTATGCCAATCAAACCCTGCATGAGCACAACGTTTTTGAATTTTAGCCGCTTGGCTCAGTGCAGGTAAATTTCTTGGAATATCCGCAAGAATACTGATGGGTTCGTTGGCATTTTTTTGTTGTCTTTCTTGCACTTTTTCATCTTCCCAATTTGCATTTATATCAGCATCAGAAACTAACTTTTTATCGCCAAAAACATGTGGGTGACGGCGGATCAATTTTTCACAAATGGCAGCGACCACACTGTCGAAATCAAATTGCTTCTGCTCTTGACCGAGTTGACTATAAAAAATAATTTGAAATAATAAATCACCTAATTCTTTTTCTAACTCAGAGAAGTCTTGCTGCTCAACAGCGTCAATTACTGCATCAGCTACTTCATAAGCTTCTTCGATGGTATGAGGAACTATCGAGGCAAAGTCTTGCTTAATGTCCCACGGACACCCTGTTTCTGGGTCGCGTAACGCTGACATAATCCAGCGAAGTTTATTCATTGAAGCTTGTTCAGTTAACATATTTATACGTTTTCCATAAGGTAGATAAAATAAAGCTAAAGTCTTTTAACCTCTAATACATCGTCGAGTTGCAGTAATTTCCCAATTAAACGACCTAATATTTCATTGTTTGGAATTTCGATATTTAATAACATAGCGACTGTTTGTTTACTGGCATCAGAACGACTTTCCATGCCGACAATACTGACACGTTCATTTGAGACAATCGTAGAAATATCACGGACTAACCCTTGACGATCACTTGCGATAACTTTAACCGTTGCAAGATAATTCTGTTGACTCTGCTCACCCCATTGCACTTCTACTTGACGCTCAGGTTGCTGATTTAATGCATTAGCGAATTGGTCACAATCGTTGCGATGTACCGAAATACCTCGTCCTTGGGTAATAAAACCCGCAATATCGTCACCAGGCACTGGATGACAACATTTTGCCATGTGTGTTAACAAATTACCGACACCCGATACGGTTATACCATTGGCGTCAGCTTTAAATTTTTGCTGAGTTTGTTGAGGTTTTACCAAGCTTTGTGGGTCAAGTTCAACAGGGGGGTTATTTCTTTCTTCATGATATTGCAAATGATTAATCACTTGCTGCAAGCGAGCATTACCTGAGCCTATCGCGGCATATAAATCATCAACGGTTTTAATATTAAAACGTTGGCTTGCTAACATTAAGTCTGCATCTGATAAATCAAGTTTAGATAACTCGCCATCTAACTGCTCTTTACCTGAGGCAATGTGTTTGTCACGGTCAAGAAGCTTAAAGAAATGTTGAATTTTCGATCTTGTTCTTGGTGCATGAGTATAATGCAGATTAGGGTTTAACCAATCTCGACTTGGGTTGGGTGTTTTACTGGTTAGTACTTCAACTTGATCGCCTGTTTTTAAACGATAAGTAAAAGGCACAATTCGACCAGAAACTTTAGCGCCGATACAACAATGGCCAACATTTGAATGAATATAATACGCAAAATCTAAGGGGGTAGCGCCTGCGGGCAAATCAATCACATCTCCATTTGGCGTGAATACATAAATACGGTCTTCAAAAACTTGGCTACGTAACTCATCCAATAAGTCACCACTTTCGCTTACATCATCTTGCCATTGTAATATTTTTCTTAACCAACTCACTTTTTCATCAAAACCCGTTTTTCTATCGGTATTTTTACCCCCTGCACTACCTTCTTTATAACGCCAATGGGCAGCGACCCCCATTTCTGCATCATCATGCATTTGCTGAGTTCTAATTTGAACTTCTACTGATTTACCCTCAGGGCCCAAAACGACCGTATGAATAGATTGATAACCATTGGGTTTTGGCGTTGCGACATAGTCATCAAATTCATTAGGTAAATGCTGCCAACTTGTATGAACTATGCCTAATGCGCCATAACAATCTTGTAGTTTATCAACAACAACTCTTACCGCTCTAACATCAAAGAGCTCTTCAAAATCAAGTGACTTGTGTTGCATTTTTTTCCAAATGCTAAAAATATGTTTAGGCCGGCCATAAACTTCACCATCGATATTTAAGTCTTTTAATTGCCCACTGAGGTTGCTAACAAAATCAGCCATGTATTGTTCTCGGTCAAGGCGTTTTTCATCTAATTGTTGGGCAATATCTTTATATACGTTTGGATGGAGGTAGCGAAAAGATATATCTTCAAGCTCCCATTTTAATTGGCCTATGCCTAACCTATTAGCCAGTGGCGCATAAATATTGGCTGTTTCTTTGGCAGCTAAAACACGTGTTTCTTCATCCGCATTTTTTACCAGTCGCAAGTAGCAAACTCGCTCAGCAAGTTTAATTACAACCGCACGTACATCGTCGACCATCGCAACTAACATTTTACGGATGTTGTCAACTTGGTTTGCAGACACTTGATTTGATTGACCTTGCTGCAGGGTTTTTATTGCCTGCATTTGGCTAACGCCATTACATAAGTTGAGTATTTTCTTAGAAAAATTTTCTTCAATGTATTCCAATGAAATACATTGATATTCATATAAGGGAAGTAAAAAAGCAGCACATAATGAATCACGGTCAAGATTCAAACTAGCAAGAATCTCGACCATTTCTAAAGACTTAGTCTGACACTCTTGCTGTTCAACGTAGAACTCACTCACTTGTTGCCAAAGCTTCTCGAGTGCTAAGTTTTTTTGGTCACTAAGTTCTAATGAGCTTAACCATTGCTCAAAATTTATTTCTGAAATTTGATGAGATTTACGTACCGACACCATAAAAATAACCTACTAAATTTTAGAGAAACAAAATGAATACCTACTTTACAAACAATACCATAGTCTCAATATGCTTTGTTTGAGAAAACATATCCATTAAGGATATTTTTTCAATACGATAACCTTGTGCTATTAATAACTCACTATCTTTAGCTAACGTTGCGGGATCACAACTTACATATAAAACGGTTGGAATATTTAAATGTGTCAATTGTTGCAGCGCTTCATATGCACCTGCTCGAGCAGGGTCTAATAGCAGCTTAGTGTATTTTTTATTGACCCAAGCTTCGTCCTTCCAATGGCTATTTAAGTCAGTTTGATAAAACTCACAATTAGCTAAACCATTTTGCAAAGCGTTTTTATGCGCATTAGTGACCATAAGCGCTACGCCTTCAATACCGACGACTTGCGCGACATTTTTTGCGATAGGTAAGCTAAAGTTACCTAAACCACAAAATAAATCTAGCACAATGTCTTGCTCAGTTAACTGCAACCAATCAATAGCTTGAGTTATCATACTTTTATTTATGTCGTGATTAACCTGAATAAAGTTATCACTACTAAAAGAGATAGCAATATTATTATCTAAAACATACTGTAGATTTTCTGGAATCGATTCATCTAGCGAAATTATCTCTTTACCAAAATCAAACAGCACATCACAACACAAATCATCACTGAATGTTTGCCAGTGCTGTTTATCTTGCTGGGTTAACTTATCAAGTTGACGCACCACAACAGTCACTTTTTCTGTAGCAATAACCTCTATATGACCAATAGCGTTTTTACCAGACAGTTTTTTTAGCAAGACTTTAAGGGGTGAGAAAATATTATTTAATGGCTGAATAAGTACAGGACAATTTTTAATATTAATTAAATGATTACTACCTCGCTGCCTAAAGCCAACAGTTGCTTGCCCAACTTTATTGTACTGCACACCAATACGGGCCTTTCGTCGATAATGCCAAGATTGACTGATTATAGGTGCTTGCCAAGGCAATAATTGATCATGATTATTACGCGAAAATAAGTCACTGACTTTTTGCTGTTTGAAGTCAAGCTGAGCGGCGGGTGACAAATGCTGTAAATCACAACCTCCACAACTGAGAAAGTGTTGACACTTCGCCGCTATTCGATCTTCATTGGGAACGATTACCGCTGTTAGCTTGCCACGGCTATATTTGTTTTTTTGCTCAATAACCTTCACCTGAACCACTTCATCAGGTAACGCACCATCAATAAATATAGGTTTTTTATTGTATTGACCAACGCCGCAGCCGTTAATATCAAGGCGCGTTATTTTAATTTTTACTTCTTGCCCTAATTCTTGTTTTTTAACTGTTGCTTTAAAAAAGTTGGCCATGACGAAATATACCTGTTAAGTGCTATAAATTTATATGACGATATGCCATGATAAGGTTATTCAAAGTCATGATTTTACACTAAAGTTCAGCAAATAATGCATAAAATAAGTCTGAAAGATTGGGTAATTTTACTTACCATAGTGCCAACCACGCTGATCGCTTTCTCGATCGCCAGCTATTTTTCCTATAGCCGGTATGATGAATTGAATAATTTTTTAACGCAGCGCTCACAAAGTATTATTGAACCCTTAGCGATTGCCAGCACTTTACCCATGTTGAACAAAGATCGTGTACAACTTCGTAATTTGATGAACTTCACCCATCGTAGTCAATCGTCTATTATCAAAAGTATTGCTGTTTTCACCAAAGATAACCAAGTTTTCGTCACCAGCTCTTATCACGGTGACGCTAATTTGCTGCGTCTTAAAGCTGGGCAAGTTATTCCTGATGGTACAATTTTTGCAAAAACGGGTGATGACTTTATTTTTCACAGCCCGATAGTTAATGAAACCTTAATTAATGACGCTACACGTTCCTCATCTCAAGATAATATCGGCTACATTGCTATGCAAGTTGATAGCAGTAAGATTCGGTTAAAACAGCAAGACCAAATGATATTCTCCTTTCTTATTGTACTTTTTGGTACAGCTTTTAGTGCCTTCTTTTCTTATCGGCTTATTAAAAACTTTACTCGTCCGATAGGCGCTATGGTGCAAGCTGTTGATCGAATAAGGGAAGGAAAGCTGGAAAGCAGAGTAACCGGACAATTGATTGGTGAGTTAAACTTTTTGAAAAATGGTGTCAATGCAATGGCTCAGTCATTAGGAGATTATCAAGAAGAAATGCAAGGCAGTATTGACCAAGCGACTACAGACTTACGAGAAAGTTTAGAGCAATTTGAAATACAAAACGTTCAACTTGATATTGCCAAACGAAAAGCACAAGAAGCCAATAAAGTTAAATCAGAATTTTTAGCCAATATGAGTCATGAACTTCGCACACCACTTAATGGCGTGATTGGTTTTACTCGCCAAGTATTAAAGACACCTTTAACCATTACTCAGCGTGACTACTTACAAACCATTGAGCGTTCGTCAGCTAACTTGCTGGCGATTATTAATGACATTTTAGATTTTTCGAAGTTAGACGCTGGAAAAATGGTGATTGAAAACATTCCTTTTTCAATGCGAGAAGCCGTAGAAGAGACTTTAACATTATTGGCGCCCACCTCTCATAAAAAAAATATCGAGTTATCTTTACGTGTTAACCCGCAATTACCTGATGCACTTATTGGCGATGCGATGAGAATTAAGCAGGTATTAATCAATCTAACCAGTAACGCAATGAAGTTCACCGACAAAGGCTCTGTTGATATAGATGTCGACAGCGAGCGTATTGAAAATAATATCGCTACTTTAAAAGTCACGATAAAAGATACGGGCATTGGTATGAGTAACGAGCAGCAAAAAACTATTTTTGACGCTTTTGGTCAAGCAGATAAAAGTGTTACTCGTCTTTATGGTGGCACTGGCCTTGGCTTGGTTATTTCTCAGCGTTTGGTTACTGAAATGAACGGTAATATGGGTTTTTCTACAGAGCAAGGCCAAGGTTCAACCTTTTGGTTTACTTTTCGTTGTGAAGTTAACCCTATTTCTCTTGGTAATATTTTTGATAACCATGAGCTTTCTGGAAAAAGTGTGCTTTATTTTGAACCTCATACTCATAGTCGTATTGCGACTAGTGAAATTCTTACCGATTGGGACTTGGACGTTCATCCGGCTCAAAACTTAGCACAAGTAAGCGATTTGCTCAGCGAAAAGTCACACTTTGATTTTGCCCTTATTAGTCATGATATCACGCCAACAGCGTTAGTAGAGTTGAAGGAGCTTATCGCAACACTTTCAACCAGCGTGACTCAAATTCATTTAGCAATAAACAGTAACTCTCCTAATTTACAAGAAGCACTGATTGCGAGTGGGGCCAAAAGTTGTTTAAGTAAACCAATCACACCAGAGCGATTAAATAAGGTCTTACTCCCTCAAAACCACCTACTTGATAACATTACATCAACCATTGAAGACAATAAGATCCCAGTAAAAATATTGGCAGTTGATGACAACGAAGCTAATTTAAAACTCATTAATGAACTTTTACTTGAACAAGTTACCGAAGTAACTACCGTTGTTAATGGTCAAGAAGCCGTAAATATTTGTAAAAATGAAAAGTTTTCAATGATATTTATGGATATTCAAATGCCAATAATGGACGGGATCTCGGCCCTAAAAAGTATTAAAGCGATGACTTTTAATGACAACACTCCAATCATTGCAGTAACGGCTCATGCCCTTAAAGAAGAAAAAGATAAACTGCTAAAACTTGGCTTCGACTCTTACATGACGAAACCCATTGACGAAGCGATGCTGCGCCATTGTATTTATGAATATTGTGATTTAACACAGCCATCACATGTTAAAACAATAAAAAATAGCAGCCTGAAGCGTACTCATTTACATGAAAACATAAATGAGACTAAAAACTTAACGATTGAGTCAACACATAATAATAAAGTGATTGACTGGCCTTTAGCATTAAAGCGAGCAGGTAATAAAGAAGAGCTCGCCAAAGAAATGCTCAAAGGTTTAGTGCAAAGCTTACCTGAAACTAAACTGAATATTTCTGAAGCGCTTACTTCACAAGATGTAGAACAATTAAAGGTACTCATTCATAAGCTCAATGGTGCTTGTTGTTATTCAGGAGTACCGAGCCTAGGGCGTGTCGTTCATCAGATTGAAACAGAGCTTAAAAGTGATGTCACCATTGATGACTTAGAGCCTGAGTTTTTTGAGTTTTTTGAGCATATTGATAATGTAATAAATCAAGCGCCTGAAATATTCAGCCATTCAACGAAGAACAAGCACTAGATACACTTTATTATTATAGATAATCAGTTAATGATCATTAACTGATATAGCTTTAGCCGTTTTTATAACCTAGCTGATTTACTGAATATTTGATTAAAGCAGTAACTGAGTAATATCTTGAACTAAACTTTTATTAGGTCTTTCAATGATCCGTCCTAATTCCTCTTTTTTAGTTTCATCTCGGTAAATGATAATAGTGGGTGTGTATTTGATATTATTATTTATTGCCAAGTGCTGAGGATCTGCTTTTTGATAATCAAGCGCAATAAGTCTTGCGTTAATATGCTTATTTGCTTTTAATAGTTTAAGTAATTTAGGCACTTCCCGCTCACTGTCATGGCACCAAGTCGCAAAATAAATATCTATTTTTAGCGTTTTAGGCCACTGAGCAATAAGTTCTTGCTCTTGCTCGCTGACTGAAAACGCCTCAAAATTTGTCTCAAATACGCTAAAGTCGTTCAACAGTTTAGCTTCACTGACCACACCCAATGCAAAATCATCGGCTTGCGCTGATAACGATAATAGGCTAATAAAAGCGGTTGATAACATTGTTAATAATAATTTTTTCATAGCGACTCTTGTTGGTTTATATCAGTATATACAAAACTGTAAACGTCAAAATCGTTTTAAGTATCACGTCTATCGTTTAGTCTTTCTTTAATTCGTTAGCTTTTAATAACATGGCTTTGCTTTCTTGTAAAAAGATATCGGCATAATCACCAAACCAATCAGATACTTGTGAAAACATAGTAACAAAAGCATCTTTATCACCCATTTCAACATCTTCTAACAGCTCTAAAAACCGATAAGCGAAACGTTTCATCATCGCGACATTATCGTGATTTGAAAAAATTATATCAGTATAAAGCACAGGGTCTTGTGCAAACAAACGCCCGACCATAATCAACTCTAGACGATAGATAGGCGAACTCATTTCAACAAGTTGTGAAATATCAGCTCCTTCTGTCATCAAATGATAACCATAAGCGATCGTTGAAAAATGTCGCATCACTTGCACCATCGACATTGCCTGATCGTGTGCTAAAGCATCTACGGGGTAAATTTTTGCCCCCCAGACCTGAAATTGTTTCAGCAACCAATTATATTGTTCAGGTAAGCGCCCTTCACAAGTAATAATGGTTTGTTTAATTAGCCCTGATACATCAGGTCCAAACATCGGATGTAAGCCAACAACAGGTCCTTTATGAACTTTCATCATTTCATAAAGGGGCATTTCTTTTACGCTGGTCACATCGGCTAAAATACATGTTTTTGATAAAAAAGATAACTTTTGGATAATCATTGATGTTAACCGAATAGGCACGGCAACAATAACAACGCCTGCTCCAGCAAGAATATTATCGCTATTTGACCAATCTTCCTGTTCGAGTATTTCTACCTGATAACCAGAGCGCTCAAATAAGTCGACAAATACTTTACCTAACTGACCACTACCACCAATAACAACAATTTTACCACACTCAGTATTAACACATTGATAACCACTCGCATCTTGGCTAATGTAAGAGTCACTCATTAATCGCCTTAAAATATCTTCGATTAATTCAGGAGATACACCAGCTTCCATCGCTTGTTGTCTGCGCATAGATAACAATTTAGCTTCCCGCTCAGGTGCATAAATAGGCATACCTACTTTGCTTTTAAGCTCTCCAACTTTGGTCGTGACTCTCCTGCGTTTTGCTAATAGCTCGACTAATTGAGTATCTATTTCATCAATTTCATTTCTCAGTTGATCTAACTGAGGAGCTATACTTTTATTATCCATTGGTTTACTCATTTACTTTTAGTGGCAGTTGCCTTCACTTCGGTTTACATTAAACGTTTTTTTAAGGCATCATTAAGTTTATTGGTCGCATTGGCTAGTAAAAGCGCGGTATCGTTAAAATCAATACATGCATCAGTGACTGAAATACCATATTTCAATAACTCTTTTGGACCACTCGTACTCTGGTTACCCGCATGAATATTACTTTCTAACATTATACCTATTATTGACTTATTACCTTCAACGATTTGATCAAAGACATTTTCTGCCACTAAGGGCTGACGGCGATAATCTTTGCTTGAGTTGCCATGTGAGCAATCAATAACGATACCAGGCTCTAAGCCATGAACACTCAATTCTTTCTCACACAACGCGACATTAACAACATCATAATTAGGTTTTTTGCCACCCCGCAAAATAACATGCCCATCAGGGTTGCCTGATGTTTTAATCAATGACACTTGCCCTTGACGGTTAATCCCCATAAAACGATGTGGAGATGCTGCTGACTGCAAAGCATTAATAGCAACATCTAAACTACCATTCGTGCCATTTTTAAAGCCGATTGGCATAGAGAGTCCTGAAGCCATCTCTCTGTGCGTTTGTGACTCAGTTGTTCTAGCACCAATCGCTGACCAACTAAATAATTCAGCCAAATATTGGGGGCTAATAGGGTCAAGTGCTTCGGTCGCTAATGGCAGACCTAACTCAGTTAAATAAATCAATAATTCTCGAGCTTTGCGTAAACCGGTTTCAACATCAAAGGTGCCGTCCATATGCGGATCGTTTATCAACCCTTTCCAACCAACAGTTGTGCGGGGTTTTTCAAAATATACACGCATAACAATATAAAGGTTATCTTGATGCTTATCGTGAAGCGCTTTTAATTTTTGTGCGTACTCTTTAGCAGCTTCAAGGTCATGAACTGAACAAGGGCCTGAAATGACTAATAAACGATGATCTTTTTTATGAATAATATTCGCGATAACTTTTCGGGCAGCCTTAACAAAATTCCGCCCGGTTTCTGACAAAGGCAATTCGTCTCTAAGCTGATCAGGTGTGATCAGTACATCTTCAGAATTAACGTGAATATCATTAAGTGTTTTCACATGAGTGTTTTTACTTGATAAAGAGTGAGGCATTGTATTTTCCATTTATCGCAAGATTATTTATTAAGGTAAATATAGAACAAAAGACTAAGTGTGACTTAGCAAAAGAAGGGAATGTAATAATATCGTTTATGTTGGATTTGCATAATAATTTTACCGATTGTAATTATGTAAAGTTAAGTTTACTCTGTTTGTATAGAATATCTTACAGATTATTTTTTTGAAGGTACAGGTTTTTTAGTGTTTTTATTCTAGCTTATTTAATTTTTGTGCATAAAGCCGCCTCTAATCGCTGTTTGTAAAAATATTACCAACCTAGATGCAGATACTTATAAATTATCTGGTACGAAAATGACGTGCACGCACTAATGCAGCGGAGAAACGCTAATAGCTACCATAGCGTTCATCCTAAACATAAAAAGCGCCCTTAGGCGCTTTTTATGTTTACAGTAAAGACTACATTGATGATTTAGCCACCATGAACAATTCGGTTACTGATTAAATGATCAACTACCGCTGGGTCTGCTAATGTTGACGTATCACCAAGAGTATCAATATCATTTTCAGCAATTTTACGTAAGATACGGCGCATAATTTTACCCGATCGTGTTTTTGGTAAACCCGGTGCATACTGAATGTAATCTGGTTTAGCAAAACGACCTAGCTCTTTAGCAACAAATTCTGTTAGTTCTTTAAGTAACTCTGCAGACTCGCTCGCATTGCCCATTAAAGTGACGTAAGCATAAACGCCTTGCCCTTTAATTTCATGTGGATAACCCACAACAGCAGCTTCTGCAACAGCAGGATGAAGTACTAATGCACTTTCGATTTCAGCAGTGCCTAAGCGATGACCCGAAACGTTAAGTACATCATCAACACGCCCCGTAATCCAGTAGAACCCGTCTTCATCACGACGCGCGCCATCACCGGTAAAATAATTACCTGGATACTGGCTTAAATAGGTTTGATAGAAACGGTCATGATCACCATAAACGGTCCGTAGCTGACCAGGCCAACTGCCTGTTATCATTAACAAACCTTGATCAGCACCTTCGAGGGTATTTCCTTCTTTATCAAACAGTGCCGGCTGTACGCCAAAAAATGGCTTACCGGCTGCACCCGGTTTCATATCAACCGCACCAGGTAATGAAGTAATTAAGATGCCACCCGTTTCTGTTTGCCACCAAGTATCAACAATTGGACAATTAGATTTACCAACAATTTCATAATACCAATGCCAAGCTTCAGGATTAATAGGTTCGCCAACAGTACCTAATATACGTAACGATGAAAGGTCTGATTGGTGAACTAAATCATCACCAACGCTCATTAAAGCACGAATAGCGGTAGGTGCAGTGTAGAAGATATTTACTTTATGTTTTTCACAAACCTGCCAAAATCGTCCGGCATCAGGATATGTTGGGACGCCTTCAAAAACCAGTGTCGTGGCACCATTAGCTAATGGGCCATAGAAAATATAAGAGTGGCCGGTTATCCAGCCAGCATCTGCGGTACACCAATAAATCTCACCATCTTTATAATCAAAAACATATTTATGAGTCATCGCAGCATAAAGAGAGTAACCACCACAAGTATGTAAAACACCTTTTGGCGTGCCTGTAGAGCCAGAGGTGTAAAGGATAAACAATGGGTCTTCTGCGTCCATCACTTCCGGTTCACAAACGGCTAATTGCTTGGCAGCTTCTTCTTCATAATTAACATCAATCTTGTCATTCCAAGCAACATCACCACCTGTTCGGGCAACAACAATAACGGTATGTACATTAGGGCATTCTGCAACAGCGTCATCAACGTTTACTTTTAAAGGAATAACACGTCCACCACGAAAACTTTCATCAGCGGTGATAACCACTTGGCAATCTGCATCGGCAACACGAGAACGAATGGCTTCAGTTGAAAAACCACCAAAAACAACCGAATGTACTGCTCCAATTCGAGCACACGCTAGCATTGCATAACCAACTTCAGGGATCATCGGCATATATATACAAACACGATCGCCTTTTTTAACGCCTCGTGCTTTTAGTAAGTTTGCAAAACGACAGACATGATCATGTAATTCTTGGTACGTAATTTTTTTGTCTTCGCTGGGATCATCGCCTTCCCAAATAATGGCAGTGTCGTTTGCTTTAGTCGCTAAGTGACGGTCAATACAGTTATAACTTACGTTTAATTTGCCACCAGAAAACCACTTAATATCAGCCGTTTTCAAGTCAACATCACTGACACTATCCCACGGTTTATACCAATCAAGAAATTTATCAGCTTGTTCAGCCCAGAATATATCCGGTTGCTCAATTGATTGCTTATACATCGCATCATAGGTTGCACTATCGATATGTGTATGTGCCTTGGCTTGCTCTAAAACTGGATAACAGCTTTTCAATTCGTTCATGTTGAGTCCTTCATTGCTGACTTGACGTTGCTAATATTATTATTGCTTAAATGGTCTTAAAATCCATATAAGCGGTAATAGATTTTGAGTTTTATTTTTAAAACAGTGGACAACATCATATAGGAAGTTAATTAGTGCGACTACTCAACTAAAGTCGAATACGACTGATTAATTTAACATTAAGCTGGAATAAATTGTTGTCCTTGCAATACATTAACACTGAAGACAATCAATGACAACGCTGTCATTTATCAGCTAAAAAAAAGCAAAAAAATTTGCACTTTGTTATAACAATATAACCGGTAGCGATTATGAGTTAACGAATAGTAATTTCTGGTGAACCGTTAATTTCGCCATCTTCTGTTATAATAACGGTGCCGTTATTATTCGATAGCACAGCAATACTACGTCCCTCTTCATTACGTATAAACAGTAATTCATAACCAAACTTACCTAAGCTACCCGCAGAAAACTTTTGAGCGAGTGATAACTTTTTCCACCAAACTGAATGTTCAGGAGGCTCTTTTCTTCTCTCAGTAAAGGGTTGTTTTTGTAAACGCATAACATGCCCGCCAATTAAGTAAATACTCACTACATTCTAGTAATATAGGCTCAAACACTTATCACACCTACTTTCAGTATAGAACAAATTGCTCACCAAGGGACTTTTATTATTTAACTAAGTAGAAAGTACCACAAACGCTGTTGCAAACAACGCTTCATCAGAAAGTGATATATGCCAATTTTTAGCGCCTAATTCTGTAGCTAGTACTTCTGCTCGATCATATAAATGCAGTTGAGGCTGGCCTGATGCTAATGATTTTATTTCAAAATGTTGAAATGAGACACCATTGGCTATCCCCGTGCCTAAGGCTTTTGATGCAGCTTCTTTTCCTGCCCAGCGCTTTGCTAAATAAAAAACTGGATTTTTTAATGATTGATATTTTTCATACTCTACCGGCGTAAGTACGCGAAGCGCTAAACGGTCCCGTACGTTAATTGCCATATTTTCTATACGGCTTATTTCAATAATATCAGTACCTATACCGACAACAGACATAATGAATCTCTTTTCTTAAAGCTCTCTTGTAAGCGCCGTATTAACATTTACAGATACTTAGCTACATTGAAGAAGGCAGCAATGTGACACATCCTGCCTTCGATATACTTAACGTTAACTTCGAGCTTCTAGCATCAACTGTTTCATATCACGAACAGCTCTATCTAGTCCGTCAATAACGGCTCGCGCAATAATAGCATGGCCAATATTTAGCTCTATGATCTCTTCGATGGCCGCAATAGGCTTTACATTAAAATAGTTTAAACCATGTCCAGCATTGACTTTTAAACCATTGGCATGCGCATATTTAATGCCTTCAATTAAACGGATCAGTTCAATTTTTTGATCTTGTTCATTTTCAGCATCAGCATAATGTCCAGTATGAATTTCAATATAAGGGGCTTTACTTGCAATAGCTGCATCGATTTGATTTTTATCTGCATCGATAAATAAACTTGTTTCAATACCTGCAGCAGATAATTGAGTAACTGCACGGGTAATTTTATCTAAATTAGCCACGACATCTAAGCCACCTTCAGTTGTAAGTTCTTCACGTTTTTCAGGAACAAGACAACAAAATACCGGCTTAACTTCACAAGCAATTGCTAACATTTCATCAGTGACTGCCATTTCTAAATTCATGCGTGTATGCAAAGTTTGCTTTAGCACGTGAATATCTCTGTCTTGGATATGACGACGGTCTTCACGTAAATGTACCGTAATACCATCAGCCCCAGCATGCTCTGCAACTGATGCAGCATAAACAGGATCAGGGTAATTTGTGCCCCTCACTTCTCGTAAGGTAGCAATATGGTCAACATTTACGCCTAATAAAAGTTCGCTCATTGTATTTATCTCTTAAATTTATGAATTTTTTGTAAATAATTTTCGGCTATTTAACGGTTTACCATCGAGTAAATGGTTAATAATTTGCCGCATCAATCCTTTATACGTTTGCATGACTTCTTTAGATGATAAATCTTCTTGTGCAATCGCTTTTAAATGCATTGAATTATAACCCGTTTGCACCAGCTTAGTGATTGCAGGCACAAACCCCTTCTCTGGAAGGTAATGGTAATGACTGTTATTTTCTGAAAATAGTGGTGAATAATCAATAGTCATTCCTAATTCTTCTAATAATCTATTTTCGAAGTGTCTCAATATAAATTCAATGGGACGTTGTTCAGATAGTTGTGAAATACTTTCTTGATATTGGCAATAGAGTTCATCGTAGGGAATATGTTCTCCCAATAAACGCACTTGTAGCTCGTTAAGGTAGAAACCACTGTAGAGGTAATTACCGCTGAGTTGATATGATTTTCTTTCTGGTTCAACCCGCTGTAAATACTTGAGATTACCTTGCCCTTTCAATACAATTTTTAGTGGAGAGAAAGGTTGCAGTAAAGCTTTTTTATTGGATTTTAACGACTTACCTAAGTAAGAAATTGCAGAGATTTTCCCTTGATGGGATGTTAAGAATTCAAGCAATATTTGATTTTCACGATAGGGCCGTGAATGTAATAAAAATGCGCTTTGCTCAAATTCTTCCATTATTTTGGGTCCAAAAAGGCAGGTTAGCAACTAGCCAGAGTATTCATCCCCATAACCCAAGCTACGTAAAGCACGTTCATCATCTGCCCAACCTGATTTCACTTTTACCCAGGTTTCGAGAAAAACTTTCTGTTCAAAAAGTGCTTCCATATCACGACGAGCTTCTTGACCAATTGTTTTAAGTCGCTCTCCTCCGTTACCTATAACCATACGCTTTTGGCTTTTTCGTTCCACTAAAATAAGCGCATTGATATGGATAATACCTTTTTCGTCCATTTTAAATTGTTCAACTTCAACCGTTGTTGAATAAGGCAGTTCATCACCCGTGAAACGAATAAGTTTCTCACGAATGATTTCAGATGCCATAAATCGACTCGAGCGATCAGTAACGTAGTCATCCGGAAACCAAAAGTCACCTTCAGGAAGTGAGTCAAGGCAAAGCTGACGAATAGTATCGACGTTATCACCTTTCGCTGCAGATATAGGGACGATATCACTAAAGTTGTGCTTCTCGCCTAATTTTTGCAAGTGGGGTAACAACGATTCTTTATCTTGCACGTTATCTATTTTATTAATAACTAAAATACAACGAGCGCCTGATTTTTTGATTTTACTGAGTACAAGTTCGTCATCAGTTGTCCAATGTGTCCCTTCAACAAGAAACACAACTAATTCAACTTCGGCAATTGAACTGCTGGCTGCACGGTTCATTAAACGATTAATCGCGCGTTTTTCGTCTGAATGTAACCCAGGAGTATCAACTAATACCGCTTGCTTATTTTTTTCGGTTAAAATACCTAAAATTCGATGGCGAGTCGTTTGTGGTTTACGTGAGGTAATACTAATTTTTTGACCTAACAAGCTGTTAAGCAATGTTGATTTACCAACATTAGGACGACCAACAATAGCAATTAAGCCACAATGTTTATTTTCACTTGTCATGATGATTTCGCTGAGTTATTTTTTATCAAAAATGAGCGCGAGTACTTGTTGCGCTGCGGCTTGTTCGGCTTTTCGGCGGCTAGTGCCTTTAGTGATAACTTCAGTATTTATCACACTAGTTGTGCATCGCACAGTAAATTGCTGGTTGTGAGACTGCCCACTTGTATGAATAACTTCATAAAGTGGTAAGGCAATTTTCCGTGCTTGTAAGTATTCCTGTAACCGTGTTTTAGGGTCTTTTTGCTCGTTACCCGGCTTAATGATATCTAAACGTTCAGCAAACCAACTCAGCACTAACGCTTTAGCGGTATCGTTATCTGAATCTAAATATACAGCACCAATAATAGCTTCAACGGCATCTTCTAAAATTGAGTCTCGGCGGTGTCCTCCACTCTTTAATTCACCAGGACCTAAAATTAAGTATTCACCTAAATTAAAGCCTCGTCCAATTTCGGCTAATGTTACGCCACGAACAAGACTAGAACGCATGCGAGTCAGATCACCTTCATCATGAGAAGGAAATTGCTGATAAAGCACTTCAGCAATAACAAAGCCAAGGATAGAATCACCCAAAAACTCTAAACGTTCATTGTGCGTACCTTTTGCACTGCGATGCGTTAACGCTTGCAATAATAAGTCGGTATTGTTGAAGGTATACCCTAAATTTTTACTGAGTCTTGTGATTGCGATTGCTGAGCTTTTAACCATTAATTAATCCAGCCTAAACGTGAGAAGCGCACATTAGTTGGCACCCATTTAGGTAAAAAACTGCTTTGATCGCGATCAAAGTCAAAACTCATCCAAATAGCGATTGCTTCGCCAACAAGATTTTCTTCTGGCACAAAACCCCAAAAGCGTCCATCAAGACTATTATCGCGATTGTCACCCATCACATAATAATGACCCGCGGGTACTACAAATTCATCTTGCTGTGTACCTGCTTGCTTATAATAATATTGAGTACGCGGCAATATTTGGTTATCAATTAAAATATCATGGCTTTTGTTTGGCATATCAGCTGTATAACGACTAAGCCCATACGAACCATCTGGTGACTCAGTTTCTTTTTTAAAAGTATTCACTACTTGTTCAAAGTCTGGACATTTAGCATCACTTTCTTGACAGGCAGGTTTGATATAGATTGATTTATTACGATAAATAATTCTATCGCCCGGTAAACCAATAACACGCTTTATATAGTCAATTTTTGGATCTTCTGGATATTTAAAAACAACAACATCGCCGCGTTCAGGTAAACCTATTTCAATAAATTTATTACGTACTACAGGATCACGTAAACCATAGTTAAATTTATTAACTAAAATAAAGTCGCCATCTAATAGCGTTGGCATCATAGAACCAGACGGTATTTGAAACGGTTCCCATAAGAATGAACGCAAAATCAAAACAAAGGCTATAACCGGAAATATTTGCACAGCAGTATCAACAATCGTTGAAGGCTCTGCTAATTTAGCGGCAACGTCATCTGGCAATGCTTCTTGGCATTGCGCTTGAGCGTTCGCTAATTTTAATTGGCGCTGTGGCGCTAGATAAAACTTATCTGCTAACCATACAATGCCAGTGATTCCAGTAATAATAACCAGGAATATTGAAAAATAAACAGCCATAATTTCCTTACTAACTTTCTAATTTAAGTACCGCTAAAAACGCTTCTTGAGGCACTTCAACGTTACCCACTTGCTTCATCCGTTTTTTACCGTCTTTCTGTTTCTGCAGTAACTTTTTCTTACGAGAAATATCGCCACCATAACATTTAGCCGTTACATTTTTTCGTAATTGCTTAACCGTTGTACGGGCAATGACGTTATTACCAATCGCGGCTTGAATGGCAATATCAAACATTTGACGATGAATAAGTTCTTTTAATTTATCAACGAGCATACGGCCACGTGACACTGAGTTAGCTCTGTGGGTTATCATCGCTAAGGCATCAACACGGTCGCCGTTAATCATTACATCAACGCGCACCATATCAGCAGCTTGGAATCGTACAAAATTATAATCAAGAGAAGCATAACCGCGACTCGTTGATTTTAATTTATCAAAGAAGTCCATAACAACTTCAGCCATCGGTAACTCATATCTCACGGCCACTTGATTGCCGTGATAGATAATATCTTTTTGTACACCACGTTTTTCGATACATAAAGTAATAACATTACCTAAATGTTCTTGTGGTACCAAGATATTGGCTTCAACGATAGGTTCTCTGATTTCATCAATACTGTTGATTGCCGGTAAATCACCGGGGTTATCGATAGAGACGATATCGCCATTGGTACAAGCAATTTCATAGTTAACCGTAGGTGCTGTAGTAATAAGGTCAAGATCATATTCACGAGCTAAACGCTCTTGAACAATTTCCATATGCAACATACCAAGGAAACCAATACGGAAACCAAAGCCAAGTGCTGATGAGTTCTCTGGTTCAAAGAACAACGACGCATCATTCAAGCTTAGTTTGTTCAAAGCATCGCGAAAATTTTCATAATCATCTGAGCTTATTGGGAAAATACCCGCATAAACTTGTGGCTGAACTTTTTTGAAACCCGCTAAAGGCTTATCCGCTTCTTTCTTAAAAAGCGTAATGGTATCACCGACTGGCGCGCCATGAATTTCTTTAATTCCGGCAATAATAAAACCAACTTCACCCGTTCTCAAAATACCAGTTTCTTTTTGCTTAGGTGTAAATATACCGACTTTATCAATTTGGTGTGTTTGCCCTGTAGACATCACCACCATTTTGTCGCCTTTTTTGACTTCACCGTTCATAACACGAACGAGCGAAACAACACCTTGGTAATTATCAAACCATGAATCAATGATCAACGCCTGTAAGTTACCCGCAGGATCTCCTGTTGGCGCAGGAATATTTGCAACAATAGTTTCTAAAACATCTTCAATGCCGATGCCTGTTTTTGCAGAACACTGCACAGCACCCGTAGCATCAATACCAATAATGTCTTCAATTTCTTCACTCACGCGATCAGGATCAGCTTGTGGTAAATCAATTTTATTCAAAATTGGAATAACTTCTAGCTCCATTTCAAGCGCGGTATAACAGTTGGCAACCGTCTGTGCTTCAACGCCTTGACCAGCATCAACAACAAGTAAGGCACCTTCACAAGAAGCTAATGAGCGCGAAACTTCGTAAGAGAAATCAACATGGCCAGGCGTGTCGATAAAGTTAAGCTGATAAGTTTCACCATTTTTAGCTTTGTAATCAAGCGTAACACTTTGCGCTTTAATGGTAATGCCACGTTCACGCTCAATGTCCATTGAGTCTAGGACTTGTGCTTCCATTTCACGTTCTTGTAAGCCACCACAATGTTGGATCAAGCGATCAGAAAGTGTAGATTTACCGTGATCGATATGGGCGATAATTGAAAAGTTACGTATATTTTTCATAAATGGAAGTTCAAATAATGCTGTGGTTAATTCAATAGTGGCGCGATTTTATCTAATTTAGCGCTCTGCGGCTATCTTTATGTTGTGTTAACTTGTGTATATGCTCGTTCCATTTCAAGATACGGCTTTCAGCCTGTCGTTAAAGGCATAAATACTCGGCAGTAATTGAAGAGAATAACGATCGTATTGTCGACATTAATTAACGAGAGAGTCCCCTTTATCGCCTTACACATTTGGCTAGAACAAATACACTCGTTTTAGTCAGTAATTTCGACAATATTTATTGATGAATGATTTATTCGAAGAATGCTTGGGATTAATAAATTACAATATTTACCACGCTTTTGCTGATATTTTGCTAAAGAAAAGCCGATGTAACCACCGAAAGCACCTAATGCTATCGCCAGTAATTCGTGAGCGAATATTTCATTTTCAACAAACCATTGCCCAAGGGAAGATGCTATAACTAACCCGAGCAAAGGCCATAAATATACTTGCCAAGCGGTTAATAATAAATGTTTATCCGATAAACCTAAAACGACTGTATCGCCAATTTTTACCGGTAAATTTGTCTCTAGTTCTAATCTAAGTCTGGGTTGTGGAAAAGCTTTAGCCACCTGCCCGCTTCCGCAGTTATCAACTTGTTTACAGCCACTGCAACTTGATTTTATTTGGCTTTCAACCGTGACTTTACTTTTAACGGTTCGATCAGCGCTTTCATTTTCCGCTGAATCTATTGAAACAACAGTAGCATTCTCTTCAATCATGGTTTTGGTGGTTTTATCGTAATAGAGTCTGCAATAGCTTTTGCCGTTGTAGAAGGAATTTTTCCAACAACACTGACTTCAATCCCTTCATTCACTTGGTTCAATGCCAACGTTGCTCCGTCCATAGCGAAATCAGCATTACGTTGCTTTTCTTGACTACCATTAACGTAAATTGAAATATCGACAAGACCGTCACTCAATAGCATAAACTCAACAGGCTGTTTCGTGAGTGATATTTTATGGCGATTAGCATTAATTTGAGTAAAACCTTCCGGTAACCAATTAACATCCCATTGCAACTCTTGATGTTGATACTCTTGCGGAATATCAACTAAGACTGGCAGTTCAGTTTCATTTAACTGTAATACACTTTCAGATGGCTTATCCGTTATCTCTAAATGTGTGAATTGAATTTGCTCTAATTGTTGCCCTTGTTTAGTAACAATAGACAATTTTAATAGCATGCTCGATTGCTGATCTAACCAAAGCCAATAAGCATAACGATGAGCATTTTTTGCTTCTATTCTGATCAGTTGTGCGGGTCGACCTAAAACTCGGCTGCGGCCAACAGAAATAAAATCATATATGTTTTCTAACTGAGAAATATCGCCCGCTAAAATAGCAGGAATAGGCCCACTAATTTGTTGAGAGGTAACCGAATAAGGAGGAAGCTCTGGCTCAATGTAACTAACGGTATTGCCTTTACGAAGAATATCGCGACGCGGGCCATTGAGTAGAGAAAGTATTTCGAGTTCAGTGCCGGTATCATCTACACCATGAAACCAATGATATGGCTGTGCTTGATTGTTTTTGACGACAACAAAAGAAGTACTAAAATTCAGTTTATTTAATGCGTTAGATAAACGTTCAAGCCAAGCTTTTGCTGGCTCACTTTCTTCACCAATCGCTGAAAAGCTTATACTTAACAGTAGTAAAACATAACTTAATAATTTCATTTATTACTTTCATTTACCTTTTTATCAACAATAGAATGAGTTTCATTTTGATCATCAGTGTTAGTATCATTAACAGCCAATGAACTTAATTTAACCTGTTGCTGATGATCAGAAAATAAAGCATGAAAACGACGCTGTTGATCAATAAAAGCTTGTTTCTGTGAAGCCCTATCAGGCTCTTGAAAGTTAAGGCTTACCGGTTCAGCAGTGCCAGCCATAGGAATAGTTTTTACTATTTGGCTCGGTAAAATAGTTTCATTATTTTGAGCAACATTACTTTGTACACCTAAAACCATTAAACCTGCAGCTGAAGCGGCAATCGCTAGTTGGCCAAAAGGTTTCGCAAACGCGACAACTTTTGCCTTTAATTTCAACGCGAAAACGTTATTATTTTTCGGCGCTAAAATGGTTGGCTCTGCTGCAATAGCTTGTGCTATTTCTGCAGACAAATCGAGTTGTAAAACATCTGGAGTGTCGTTGCGTAATACATCTCCAATTAAATGATAACGATCCCAAGTAGTCGACAAATGTTCATCGTTGATAATATCATCAAACGCGTTGTCATCATGTTGAAAATCATCAACACAAGACGACACTGTCTCAAACTTATTTTCACTCATATATACACCTTAAAAATTAACACTAACATTCGTGTGAATTAAATTAATTTTATCTTTAATACAACAAAGCTAACGTTAATAACTAGTTTTGTAGTAGTGGCCTAATTTTTTTATCTACCGCGTCTCGAGCTCTAAATATTCTCGAACGCACAGTCCCAACCGGACAATCCATGATATGTGCTATTTCTTCATAACTTAACCCTTCTAGCTCTCGAAGGTTAATTGCTGTGCGCAAATCATTGGGTAACTGTTCAATGGTATCAAAAATAACTTTTTTGATTTCATTGGTTAATAATAACTTTTCAGGAGAAGCGTTTTCTCGTAAAGCTTCACCTGAGTCATAAATTTCTGCATCCTCAACTTCTATATCAGAACCTGGTGGTTTTCGATTGCTAGCAACCATATGGTTTTTTGCGCAATTAACGGCTATTCGATAAAGCCAGGTATAAAAAGCACTGTCCCCTCTGAAGTTAGGTAAAGCTCTATAAGCTTTAATAAATGCTTCTTGAACTATATCCGGTACATCACTGTGATTCTTTACATAACGCGACACTAAATTTGCTACTTTATGCTGATACTTTGTCACCAAAAGGTTAAAAGCAGCCTTATCTCCGCGCTGTACTCGTTCAACCAGTTTTTGGTCAACGTTTATTTCGCTCATTTGAGCCAATACTCCTAATTATCACTTACTTCTAAAATCCGGTTCAACATTTGGCTCATGGCAAACACATCAAGTAGGACTGCACTTATTTGAAAAAGTTCGAAAAAAGATCAAAATAATTCATAAAACGATAAGAATTTATTTATTTTTCGAAATACAGCCCGTTTTATCTGTTCCCACAGGTGAATAACCGTTAAGATTCCTGCTATATATATAGAATACATCAAAATCAAAACTTTATGAACAAACAACACAACTGCGACGTATTAATTATTGGTAGTGGTGCCGCGGGTTTAACACTTGCGTTACATTTAGCGAATAATGCCGATATTATTGTATTGAGCAAGGCGTTAGTTAATGAAGGCTCCACCTTTTACGCACAAGGTGGTATCGCTGCTGTTTTTGATGAAAATGATAGTGTGGCAGCTCATGTTAGCGACACGTTAATTGCTGGTGCTGGTTTATGCGACCAAGACATAGTGCAGTATACCGCTGAAAATGCCCGTGCATGTTTAGAATGGCTTATTGGCCAAGGTGTTAACTTTGACCAAGAAGAAGATGAACAAGGTGAATTACGTTATCACTTAACCCGTGAAGGTGGGCACAGTCATCGCAGAATTCTTCATTCTGCTGACGCTACCGGTCAAGCCATTCAAACCACATTAGTTGATCAAGTTAAAAATCATCCGCGTATTAGAATTTTTGAACGTTACAATGCTGTTGATCTAGTCTGTGAGCCACCAACTGATGGCAACAATCAACAAAAGCGATGTATTGGTGCTTATATCTGGAACCGAAATAATGAATGTGTTGAGCGTATTTTTGCTAAGAAAACAATTTTAGCAACAGGTGGCGCAAGTAAGGTTTATCAATATACTTCAAACCCAGATGTTGCCAGTGGTGACGGGATAGCGATGGCGTGGCGAGCAGGTTGTCGTGTCGCTAATATGGAGTTTAATCAATTCCACCCCACTTGTTTATTTCATCCTGATGCTGGAAACTTTTTATTAACGGAAGCATTACGTGGTGAAGGTGCTATTTTACGCCGTCCTGACGGTAGTCGATTTATGCCAAGTTTCGATGAACGAGCTGAACTTGCCCCGCGTGATATCGTTGCCCGCGCCATTGATTTTGAAATGAAGCGCCTTGGCGCTGATTGCATGTATCTAGATATTAGCCACAAATCTGTTGATTTTATTAAACAACATTTTCCTAATATTTACGAGAAAACTCAATCTTTAGGTATCGACATTACCAAACAGCCTATGCCCGTTGTACCTGCTGCCCATTACACTTGTGGTGGTGTGATGATCAACAAGCAAGGGAAAACGGATATCGATAGCTTATATGCTATTGGGGAAGTTGCTTATACCGGTTTACACGGTGCTAATCGCATGGCAAGTAATTCATTATTAGAATGTTTAGTCTTTGCCCGCGCCGCCGCTTTAGATATCGAACAGAAAATAGATCTTAAGCAAAGTATTGTCGTTTTACCCGCCTGGGACGAAAGTCGTGTAACAAACTCCGACGAAGAAGTTGTTATACAGCATAACTGGCATGAACTACGATTATTTATGTGGGACTATGTCGGAATTGTTAGAACAACAAAACGTTTAGAAAGAGCCTTGCACCGTGTTGAATTATTACAGAGAGAAATCGATGATTATTATCAAAATTTTCGGGTCAGTAATAATTTATTAGAATTAAGAAATTTAGTACAAGTTGCTGAATTAATTATTCGGTGTGCAATGGAACGTAAAGAAAGCCGTGGCTTACATTACACACTCGACTATCCTGAATTAAGTGAAGCAGCGACCTCAACCATTTTAACCCCCTAATATCAGGTATTAGCTATCCGCGTTATTGCTTAACTTAATAATAACGCGGCATAATCTTGCATATTGCTTGGCTGACAAACTCTTTTGAGTAATAAAATAGCTGGGTAAGCTTAGTTTTACTAGCCACCTTTTTAAGGGTGATTGTTGAAGCAGATAAGCATTTTCAGATGAACGACTTTCAAAGACCAACCAACACCCCCAAAAACCTATTCGACTTTCCGGACTTAATTGCCTTTTATCGTCAACCGAAAACTGACACTCCCCCCTTATATTAAGGGTAAAACTAGCGGGTTGGGTATAAATAATACGCATAAAGTTTATTTTATTATACGTATCTATAACATCTATATTAAACTTTAACTCGCTTGAGGATGTGTTGCACCATGGCGTTAAGTTCTTTGTCTTCACAGACCTTATGCCCCATAAACCAAGCAAATAACTCAGGATCTTGCTCTTCTAATAAACGTTCAAAAGTTTGCTTGTCTTTTTCTGACAGCAAGTCATAAGCCTCTTCAACGAAAGGCATAAAAAGTATATCTAATTCAAGCATTCCACGACGGCAAGCCCATCTTAAACGCGGTTTATTATCGGTTAGTGACATACAACACCCTGTAAAATAAAATCTGTACTTATTCTAGCAAAGTCATTTGCCATTACAAAATTGTTTATCCGATCCAGAGAAATAAACTAACGAATCTCACCAGCACCTTGAATTTTCCAAGAAAGTCCTCATTATTTAACCTAACAATAAAACAACAATGCTAACTTAATTATGACAACCTCTGTTGAAAATACCCTACCTAGTTACGATAACCTCCCTGATGCTTGTGCCATTAGTTTAGCTGAATATGGTGCAATTGCTTTACATGGAGCAGAACAAAGTAAATATTTACAAGGACAAGTCACTTGTGATGTAAACACGCTTGCAGATGATAACTTATTACTAGGGGGTCATTGTGACGCTAAAGGAAAGGTACTTTCTGTTTTTCGTTTAATTAATCGTCAACAAACACATTTATTATTGCAACCGACAGCAAGTATTAGTAAGTCACTCGTTGAATTGAAAAAATTCGGCGTATTTGCCAAAGTCACTATTGAGCAAACAGCAGATTTAGCGTTTTATGCGATTGCCGGAAAAAACGCAACTGAAATTTTGCATCAGCAATTTGTTGAATTACCTAATAGCTTAACCCCCGTTTTGCAAGTTGGCAGTACCACGATTGTGTATTTAGCGGGCAAGCTAAAACGTTATCTTATTATTGATGAAGCGAAGATTGCAGAGAAAATAATCAGTGACTTTTCATTAGCGATTTACCCACAAGCGCTGTGGAATTTAATCGAAATTAACGAAGGTTTTCCTTTACTCGCTCCAGAAACAGTTTCTTCATATGTACCTCAAATGTTGAACTTACAAGCGATTCACGGCATAAGTTTTACTAAAGGCTGTTACTTAGGACAAGAAACTGTTGCGCGTATGCAATATTTAGGGAAAAACAAACGCGCGTTATTTTCGTTAAAAAGCCCTTCAGCCAATAATGAGTTAATAACCTTGCAAGCAGGTGATATTATTGAGCAGCAGTTAGGTGAAAACTGGCGTAAAGCAGGTGACCTTCTAGCCAGTTATATCAGTGGTGATGGTATTTATTATCTGCAGGCTGTTTTAGCCAGCGATATCGATAGCACCACAAACTTACGAATTAAAAACCATGAAAACTCTGCTCTAAGCTTGGTTGAATTACCCTATAAATTAGCGGAATAGTCGCTAGTTATATTTATTTAAAATTTAGGATATATAATGAAAATTTCAGAAAATAAAGTTGTCGTTTTACACTACGCCGTATCAGACAGCGAAGATACACTCATCGACAGCTCTTATGACCACAGCCCTTTATCTATTATTCACGGTACAGGTTATCTCATTCCAGGCTTAGAAGATGCCTTAACGGATCATGTTGTTGATGATAAATTCGAAGTCTCAGTAAGTGCTGAAAATGCTTATGGTGATCGCCATGATGAGTTTGTGCAAACCGTACCCAAAAGTATGTTTGAAAGCGTTGAAGATTTAGCGGTTGGTTCACAACTACGCGCTACAACCGACGATGGCGAGCAAACTGTTATTGTTATTGATGTAACAGATGATGAAATAACCGTTGACGGAAACCATCCATTAGCGGGTATTGATTTAAAGTTTGATGTTGAAATTTTAGAAGTCCGTGATGCTACAGAAGATGAATTGAAACATGGACACGTCCATGGTGAAGGCGGTTGTGGCCACAGCCACGACTAATCACCATAAATAATGAGTTCGAAAAATAAAAAAGCGAAATATAAGTACATTATATTTCGCTTTTTTCATTAATTATTTGCCGCTAATTCTTCATGACACTGATAACTTTTTCACGCACTTCTTGATAACGAATATTTTCGCAACAGCCAAAGCCAGGTAACTGTTTTATTTTATTACGGCTAAAAAGCGGCACGGTTAATCCGGTTAAAAATCGGCACATCGTTTCTAAAGATAATACACCTTTGTGCTTGGTCGACATATGTTCGATAAGTGTCGTTAGCATGTCAACTATCGCGGCGTCATCCGGCAAAGTACTTCTTTGTGAGTAGCTTAGCTTAGCAAAGTTTCCTCGGCATACAGAACAATGCCCACAATTTTCAGGGGTGTTTTTATCATTAAAGTACAAGGATAAATTTCGACTCAGGCAAGACGCTAATTCAAAGAAGCGCACCAGTGTCGCAATACGTTTTATTTCTTTTTCTTCTTTATCAACAAAATAATCATGTAATGACTTAGCAAGGTTCTCAGCCGACAATAACCTTTTATTGACACTAAATACTTCAGTGATTTTTTTTGTTTCCAAGGTGATCAATTGTTTCTCTTGTAGGTATTCCAAAGCAACAATCACTCGACCACGGTCACAGCCATAATGCTGAAATAACGCATCAAAATCTGGCTCTCCCCATACTTTCTTAAAGCCACTGTAGCTAAAAATAGTCGCAAGGAAGTCTTTGCGCTCACCTTCAAAACAATTTAATACATCGTCTTTATTGGTGGTAAATTTATATTTGAAATCAGCAAAGTATGAAAACAAGGGTTTAATAACGCCCTGTAGCTCTAACTGAACAAGTAATGTTCTCATCGGTAATTGGCGAATATTACTGGTATTTGACAACGACAAGCCTTGTAATTCCCAGCGATCATTGAGGCATTCTTGTTGAATATTGTGTATAACACATTCGATACCACTCAGTTCAGGTGTGTCACCAAAAACAAAATTTTCAACAGTATTTAACCCGTCTAAATTAGCCAATGTAATGCAATTTGACGCTAAACCATCACGACCTGCACGGCCAATTTCCTGACTGTAATTTTCAATTGATTTTGGTAAGTCATAATGAATAACAAAGCGGATATCTGCTTTATCTATACCCATGCCAAAAGCAATAGTCGCCACGATTATTTGTACTTTTCCCGACATAAAATCTTCTTGGATCTTCTGCCGTTTTTCGCTAATAAATCCAGCGTGATAAGGTTGAGCATTCAAACCTTGCTGTGACAAAAAGCTTGCTACATACTCAGCGCTTTGTTGTAGAGTCACATAAACGATACCACAACCGGTTTGCGCGTTGATGTTCGTTAGCAATTGTTGATTTTTATCTTTGCTTGAAACCGCTAACACTGTTAAATCTAAATTGTTTCGATAAAAGCCCGTTTGCACAATATGCTCGGGTAAAATGTCGAATTTAGATGCCATGTCCTTTTTTACTTTTTTTGTCGCTGTAGCGGTTAATAAAAGTACCAGCGGAATATTCAGTTCTTGGCGATAGTTAGGTAGTTTTAAATAATCGGGCCGAAAGTTATGACCCCATTCAGAGATACAATGCGCTTCATCGACAACCAACATTGAAACATTAACGGAATCAATAAATTGGCGAAAACGTTCATTTTTAAAACGTTCAACCGACACCATAAGAATCTTTATTTTACCGCTGCGAGTATCCGCCATCACTTGCTGATTTTGTACAGGCGTTAATGTTGAATCAATACTCGCCGCCGCTATGCCTTTCGTCTCTAAAAAGGCTAATTGGTCTTTCATTAGCGCCAGCAAAGGAGAAACAACAATAGTTAAGTGAGGAAGTTCTATAGCCGCTAACTGATAGCATAACGATTTACCTGAGCCAGTCGGAAATATTGCGAGAGAAGATTGGCCATTGAGGAGCTGTTCAATCGTTTGTTGCTGCCCATCACGAAAGGCATCAAAGCCAAAGATTTGCTTGAGTGAGTTAACAAGAGATGACACAAGAAATACCTATTAAATAAATGAATTAAAAAAACGAGTACCAACAGTCAATTGAAAATAACTGTTGATACTCGTTTTATAATACCAGAGTTATTTAAAAGGTTTTAATCACTTTAACTTTATCACTAACTTTTGCAGCATCAATATAACCAATGGCATCAGGGTTAGCCGCAACAAAACTTAAAACCTCAGCATCGTTGTCAAATTCTGCTAAAGGTTTGGCCTTACCAGAAAAAATTTGCTTAGCCCAATAAGATTTAACTTGGTAGCTAGTCTTTTTCAACACTTTACTTTCAAACTCTTCTCGAGCCGCACTTTCATCCTTTAAATTTGCTGCCATGACAGAAGCACCGTTAGCGAATGTCTTATTTTTACCTAAAAAAATACGAGAGATGTCTCTATCGGTAAGCGCACTAGAATTAGCCGGATTAACAATAACAGCAATATCTGCAGAAGCCGTTAAACTAAAGCCTATTGAAAGTAAGATCGCAGTGATTTTTATGTATTTCATCATCAATCTCCTAAAAAACAGTTACAAGTGAAGTACGGAATAAGCCAGCATCATAATTGCTGTCAATGTCATCACTATGACTGGTATATTCAAACTTTAATGATGCTGAGCTATGAAAGTCCCAACGTAAACCAAGGGTCACATAACTTGAGTCATTTTTTTGGCTATTTATGGCGCTTTGTGTAGGTAATTTTAAAGCATCAAGTGGCGTACCAGCAGGTAAACCACGGGTAAAATCATCCACGGTCGTTTCATCAACACCGTAAGTAATATGCACTAGGTAACGGTCAAAACGTTTACCTAACATCACATAATAAGATTCTTCATCACCTAATACCGAGTTATCTATTTCAAGGTTAGTGTATTCACCTATAACGATAATGTCGTCAAAATCCATTTGAAAACCAAGTTCCCAAAAAGTACCTTCATTTTCACGAATTCTGGTGTTATCTCCGTAGGCTGAATAACCAAAAGAATCCCAGCCATTTGCAAGTGCGTCTAAGTCTGTTAGGGGTATTGATACGTCAGCCATAAAATAAGCCGCTCTTAAAGTTAGCCACTCTCTGTTAAAGGTAGCAGCGCCCCCTAATAAATTATCCATCTTAGGCTTTGTTTTTTCACCAAACGCTTCTATTTCATCGGAATTATTACCCCCAATGAAATGATAGGTACTGTCAAACTCTCCAATAGTCGTACTATATATAGCGCTAATCCCATCAAAGGTATTAAAAATTAAATCATAAACACCTTGAGGAGGTGTTATCCACGGATACGCATAAGAAACATCTAAAAAATCTGAGTACATATACAAAGGTGCACGCTGACGCCCGGCTAAAAGTCTTAGTTTATCATTTACATTATAGCTAACATAAGCCCACTCGAATTTGGTATCCCAGTCATTATCACCGCGAGAAACAATTTGTGCAGTAACATCAAGACCTTCACCTATATTACTTGATGCTTGAATAGCCAGTAAAGAACCATTTTTAAAGTCAAATGTATCGTTAAAACCATACAATTCTTCATCACTCGATGTAGTAATACCACCTGTTATTGAAGCAAAACCACTTAAATTAATATCTGCTTGAGCTGCATAAGAAATAAAGCTACTGGCTATCGCCAGTGCCGCTATTTTACTTTTCATATTATTCACCTTAGAGTTTATATTTTTATATTCTTACTGTATTGTTAAAATAAAGTTGCTTTAATAGAAGCTAACCCAATGAAGTATAGATGAATATTAGAAAAAGTGTCAGAGATCAAAAGCAAAATGATAAAAGATAAAGAAAAAATAAAATACCAGCCGCTTTTGAGTAAAAATCACTTTTGAAATTGATGTATATATCGTCAAACTTAACGTATTTCATACAGATGTATAAAATATGTTAAGTTCACTGAACGTTTAAATACTGATTATATCTCTGCAGCGATTACCGATATTTCAATGAGTAACGCATTTCGTGCCATAGCAGCTTCAACACAAGCTCTTGCCGGAGCAAAGCCCTCGGGGATCCAGTTATCCCAAATGTTATTCATTTTTGAAAAGTCACTCATATCTTTTATGTAAATTGTTGCCGATAAAATATGCTTTTTATCACTACCTGCTTGATCAAGTAGTTCATCAACTTTTTCTAACATTGAATATGTTTGTTCTTCAATACCAAGGCTCGCATCTTTACAAACTTGCCCGCATAAATAGATAACACCGTTATGCTTAACGATACGGCTCATTCTTGTTTTTGTTTCTTGTCTGATAATAGTCATTTTTATTCAGTAATTATTGATTTTGTTAAAGTATATACTCTAGCTACAACAGAATGTAGCTTCGATACAGGTACCATGAATAAACTTTGACCGATGAATATCAAAATAACTATTATTCGTTGGATCTTGCAATTAAACATTCACAAACAGGCTAATTAAAGATAAAGTCTTTAATAGATGCAATACTTATTAAAAAGGAATACTGATGAACATTAATCAGTGGGTTGACGAATTATTTGAAGTTTTCGATGAAGACAAAGATGGCGCGATTAGTCGTAGTGAATTTGTTGAACTGATTGAGTGCCTTTTACAAGATAAAGGCCTTCGTATGTGTGAGAGCATTTTTAACAAATTTGATGTCAATCATAACAACTCTATTTCTAAAGAAGAACTCAAAGCGATGGTTATTGAATTAGCGTTGTAATTCCTATCATTATAAACTTATGATGTACTAAAAATTTATCCTGAAAAATAAAATAATTATTTTTCGTCTAATCAAGAGCTTACCCAAGCTCTTTTTTTATATCAAAAACTCCTTGGTCTGACCTCTTGTTTCAACTATTTTTTCTGTTATCATTTCAGTGTACACGTGTGCACTGAAAAAAAAGAAACATAACAGGATAATAAATGACAAGCCAAGTAAGTTACAGCAAGAATGAAGAAATCGCTAATACATTGACTCACGCACTAGGTGCCATATTGTCTATTATTGCCTGCTATATGTTATTAACCGCCGCTATAGCCGACAATAGTTTAGTGAGAATAATCAGTTTCTCTGTATATGGTGCCAGTTTGGTTTTATTGTTTACCGCCTCCACTTTTTATCATTCTTTTCAAGATATTCATAAAAAGCAGCTTTTTAAATTACTTGACCATTGTGCTATCTACTTATTAATAGCCGGCACTTATACCCCATTAATGTTAATTTCATTGAATGATCAACTAGGGATGATTATGTTAATGGTTATCTGGACTTTAGCCATACTGGGTGTGTTCTTTAAACTAAAGTTTGGCCACCGTTATAAAAAAACATCTTTGATCACCTATTTAGGTATGGGACTCATATCAATAACAATTATTGAACAGTTAAATGAAAAACTATCAAGCGAAGGCTTAACACTACTGGCATTAGGTGGAGCTATTTATTGTCTGGGCGTTATTTTCTATGTGCAAAAACGGATACATTTCAATCATGCTATTTGGCACCTGTTCGTACTAGGGGGCGCTATTTGTCATTTTTTTATGATCTACTTATACCTATAAGCACAAAGACGAGTTACTCATCGCCCAAAATTATCGATTATCAAGGTAGATAATCGATAAAGCATATGCCATGAATGAATTTTTACGTAATGCCAACGTTAAAATTGACTATACCTGTTTATCAACAAAACGTTGTAATGACTGTAATATTACAGGAAAGTTTTCCCCGCCAAGTCCTAAACGAAAATATGCCCCTGGTAGCCCAAATAAACAGGCTGGATAAACGAATATTCCCGTTTGCTCGGCAAGTTTTTCAGCCCAGTTAAGTATCGGTATTTCGGTATGACATTTAACTAATGTGAGTAAACCTGCTTGGGGAGGATGCCAACTAAAATATGCCTTGTTTTTTTCGATAAATAGCTGAAATAAGATAATATTTTTTTTGATGATGGTATTATTTTTTGTGATTATTTTTTGGTGATTTTCCAGAGCAATTTCTGCTAATTTTTCATCAACAATAGAGGTGCAGATCGACCCTTGTGCTTTTACTGCTAAGAGTTTTTTCAAAAAAGACTTACTTTTAGACATTGCCCAGCCGATACGAAGACCCGCCAAGCCAAAGCTCTTTGATAACACCGACACAACAATAGCGCGATCGTAATCTAAATAACGATGGGATAGATCAACATTATTATAGTTACTCGCTTGGGATACATCGTCCGCTAAAAGGTAGCAATTAAATTGTTTTGCTATCGCTAAAATTTGCTCAGCGAATTTAGTCTCTATTATGCTACCGCTTGGATTATGGGGCGAATTGAGGACAATTAATCGGGTGTTTTCGTTTACTAAGGCTAAAAGTTCTTGCTGATTAATCTGCCAGCTTTGTTGAAAATCAACCGTTAGGCACTTTACGGTTATTCCCATCTGCTCTGCCATTGTTACTAAAGAGGGATAACACGGTGTGATCACCACAATTTCAATGGCTGATTGTTGCTCAACACTAGTACTGTTTGTTATTTCATCTTCAAGAAGCACTGTTTGGTAAATAGCAGACAACGCTTCTTGGGCGCCACAAAAGGTTAAAACATTGTCAGCCGTGAGTTGCGCTTGATGATGATTATAATCTTGATGAAAAGCGGCAATAAGTGATCGTAAACGGTGACTTCCACTTATCGACGCATAAGATAACACCTGATCACCCAACAACGCTTCGAGGCTAGTTTCACCTAAAAGGCACAATTGCGCTGCGGACAACGACTGTCCGCAAGAGTTACTCAAATTGTGCTTAATAGTGACCTTTTGATTTTCTGCAAGCTGTTGACCAAAGGCGATATGTGCCGGTAAAATATTTTTCATCACTGGCTATACTTTCCGCTGCCAAACCGACATTTCGGTGGTTGTCACGGTATAAGTACATTCGTTTTTCTTAATCACTCTCGTTAAGGGCTGTGCATCTAAAAAAATAAACTCTTCCGCTAATTTTTCCTGTAAACCATCAAAGCCAATAACATTTTCACCATTGACTTTAAGCCCACCCAACCAATTTTCTTTTTCAGTGTGTTTCGCTGAGTATTGATGGTCGGTTAATACAAAAAGTAAACCTTGTTTATTAAGTCGCTTAGACAGTGTGGCTAACAACTGTTTAGGTTGATAACTTTTTTCTAGCGCATGCTCTACTAAAATCGCATCATAACCTTTAAAAATAGGTTTTAAATTGCTCGCATCACCCTGACTAAAAACAATTTGGTCAGCGTTGTTGTTTAGCGCTAACACCTTAAGAGACACCTCATGAAAACTCTGTATGTCACCAGAAATAACGTTGGTGTAACGGAGTGTTTTCTGTTGTTGAAGTTGCACACCAAATTGAATATAACGCGCAGAAAAATCTACCGCATCAATATGCTGAAAATGCGCTGACAACTCAAAAGCAGTTCGTCCAACACTACAACCTAAGTTCAATAACTTGTCGGTATTAATGCCCAGAGCTTTTACTTTACTAAGCAATAATTGGCTAACTTGTTGTGAATAGTTTTCAACACTTAAATGTTGATCACCATAATGACTTTCGAGTTGCTGACAAACTTCACGATCAGTTTCATATCGATTAACCGGCGTTAATGGTATTTTGCCATCGATATTTTCAACATAACGAAAACCAGCATGCTGAGTAAAGTGACGACGAAAAGCATAACGAGACGACGGAATGGTTTCATTGCCGGTAGAAATCCATGAACCGCCTTTAATTAAGTTATGTTTACCATCAAAGGTTGGCGTAGAAAAATCATCATAAAGTGGATGAACTTTAAACCCCTCATAACCATCTATTGCTGACTCATTCCATTGCCATACATTGCCAATAACATCATAAAAATCCCCCGTTGAAAATTCATCAATCGGGCATGAAGAAGCGTAACGGGCTAAGTTTATATTACCTAATACTTGTTCTTCATTATCGCTGGCATTATTGATTAGACAATGCCACTGTGCTTCAGTAGGCATAGCAATATTTTTTTGAGTTTGTTCACTTTTCCAATGACAGAAAGCTTTCGCTTCTAAGTAGTTCACTTCTGCAGGCCAATTCAAAGGTAAAGGCATTTCATTAAGTAAGTTGCGCTGCACGTATTCATCGTTATTTTTTCGCCAAAAACGTGGCATTTCAGCTTTAGTGAAACTTAGCCACTTTTGCCCTTCTTCGCTCCAATAATGTGGCTTTTTGTAACCACCTGCATCGATAAAAGCTAAAAACTCTTGATTAGAGACTAAATATTTAGAAGCTGAAAAGGCACTAACCTCAACAGATAACTCACCATATTCGTTGTCCCAGCCGTAAGTTTCATCGGTCAACTTTTTCCCTAATACAATAGATTGTTCTGTAACAGGTAATAATTCGTTCGCTGGAGCCGTTGAAAAATGAGCACAACTTGTCCATTGTCCCGCAACTTCAGATGGTTGTGTTAAGCAATCTAGCGGTAACATGCGCATAATAACTGATGAAGTCTCAAGATGGATGCGTTCATGCTCACAGCCCATCAATATCACCCAAGCTAACGAGTCTTGTTTGATAGGTAAGCTAATTTCCATGGTATCAATAAGGTTATTAACCACAGTGAAAACTTGTTGACGGTATTCTCTTACTTCATCAACATTAGGCCAGTCGTAATGCTCACTGTTGAGATCATCCCAGCTCATTTCATCAACACCAACAGCGCAAACAGCTTCTAACTTGGTATTAACACGCTTATTAATGTACTTACCCAAAAGTAATTTATTAATAAAGAAGGTAGCCGTATGGCCAAAATAAAAAATAAGTGGATGGCGTAAAGTCTCAGGCCGTAAATAATAGGCTTCATCTTTGTTGATTAAAGCAAACAACGACTCGTAAGTCGTCCAAGTATTATGGAAGTAACTTTTTAGCTCGGCGCGTTTATCATCTGTAGATAAACCATTAAGCTGTGGGGTAATATTTTGATTATTAATAAGAGTCATATTTTATTTTTAAATTAATTATGATGTATGAGTGAGAATAAGTTTTTGTTGATACGGCGCTAAAATCATTTGCTTTATTTTATCACCTAATAATAACTGCCCTGATATCTGTTCACCATATGAACAAGTAAATAACTTATTTAAACGTTCACTAAACCAGTGGTCGTTATCAAATAAGGATATTGCACCTACGCATTTTGTCAAAGTATTATCATACAATGATGAAGGTAAATTTTGCTGATGAACTTCTTTACGGAGCAATCTTCGGCAG
Organism: Colwellia sp. Bg11-12; assembly: GCF_014076955.1. Taxonomy (NCBI): domain Bacteria; kingdom Pseudomonadati; phylum Pseudomonadota; class Gammaproteobacteria; order Alteromonadales; family Colwelliaceae; genus Colwellia; species Colwellia sp. Bg11-12. The sequence goes on along the minus strand of NZ_JACGUZ010000071.1, from coordinate 353,207 downwards.
TTATCACTGTTATATACTTCAAGTGCATCAATTAAGTTCAATAAAGAATAAATAATATTAAAATAAGCATTATATTGCATACTTGAAGCGCCAATTCTATGTTCGATACGGGCGGTTTTTTGCCAGTTCTGCTGTTTAACTAAGACTTTATTGTTATGATCATAAAGTAAGGGTTCTTCACCCATCGCCTGATTATGCTTTCCTACTTCTTTGTACAAAGCGATACTGCCCTGGTGCCCACCTGAAATATCGATAGGTGAACATAACTCAGCTGCTAAGCCATATTTACTTTTTAATGCTAAACGCTCAAACGCTTCTTCTTCAGGTAAATATATTAAACAACAGTTTAAACTCGTATCAAGAAAACATTGCTGCAAATATTCACCAAACCCGCGTTCAACTATAATGTTCTTACCTGTGCTATCAATGGCACTAATATTCATTTGTACTGCATTAGGAATATGAACAGCCCGTGTTTCAGTGGTGAATATATCGCCGCTACCACTGGCTAATTTACCTTTATCACCAGACCAGACAACCGGTTTAATTAATGTTTTACTGATACCTTGTTCAGCAAATAATCGTGGTAAAAACTTTATTGCTCGGCTTAAATTCTCTGCTTCTTTTAAAGGTGACTGGCCGTTAAATAAAGAAACATACTCCCACTGACTATTCCAATACTCCGGCACTAATTCGCCATCAATTCCTGCATGAACTAGCTGACGATTAATTTTTTGGTAGTCCAATGAGAACTTTTTTATTTTACTATCGAGTTGATAACAACCTTCTAATTCAAAATGAATTACAGGGGTAAAACCAAGCTGTTTTATATAGCTTTGTAATAAGAGAATGGCTTGAACAGTTAACGGTGTTGTATTATTCATAAGAGGTAATGGCTTTCTATTGATATATAACCACATTGTTTTTACCGTTATGCTTTGCCTGATAAAGGGCAGCATCGGCATGTAGATATAATGCTTCGCTCGTAGGGCTAATTTGAGACAAGGAAGCAATACCGATACTCACCGTAATATGCAACCCTGGATTTTCTGGAAAAACTTGCTGGCTAATTTTTTTCAAAAGTCGTTCAGCAATTACTTTACATTGCTTTTCATCAGTACGAGGTAAAATACATAAGAACTCTTCCCCCCCAATACGGCCAATGATATCTTCAGTACGAAACACATCATGGCAAAGATCAGCTAATTTTTTAATAACTGAATCGCCAACAGGGTGACCAAAAGTATCATTCACACTTTTAAAGTCATCAATATCAAACAAAATAACCGATAATTTTGTTTTTTCAACTAAAATATCTTTACAGTAATTTGATAAATATTCGAAAATATAGCGACGATTATATAAATTTGATAAAGGGTCTTTAATGGATATCGCGTACATTTTTTTATTGTTTTTATACTGAATGGCTATCACAGTAATCACAATCACACCGCCACATAGAATAAATATCAATAAATATACGTTCTGTCGTTTTTGTTGATTAAATGACTCACTTTCTAACATGGAAACTTTTTCTCGTTGTTGAGTCAGTGCATTTTCAATATACTTTCGCTCGTTTTCCATTGCCGCTCGGGCACTGGTTAAGCGTGTGCTAGAATTTTTCACCAATAATTTGTTATATTGTTGATAATACTGACGAGATAATTGAAACGCTTCACTGTCATTATTTCTTGCGTGAGCAAGCTCTGAGCCAAGCTTTATTACTTCAAGTTGCCATTTAGTTCCTACCAATTCAGGTAACGACATAAATATATTTTCAGCTTTAGTCAACGATGCTTGAGCTTGTTCCAATTCACCTAATTGAATAAAGCAGTGAACTTGTTGCTTGTATAACTCAGCGTTATAGTCAATTAATCCATTGAGTGTTAATGCGCGATTAATAACCGTGATCGCTTGTAAACAATCACCTTTTTCAGCGAGTGTCATCCCTAAACCATAGGCAGAGAAAAAAGAAATTTCGGTGTTAGGAGTATAAGCGATTTTTTTTTGATAAAGCTCAAAATAGTGAATCGCTTGATCGTATTTTTGCCAGTAACGATAAGTTGCAGCAATGCCATAAATAGCTTCTGAGACATGCGCGGGATAATTCAAACGTTCATAAGTGTTTAGCGCTTTTTGATAGTATTCAATCGACTTTTCGTAATCATCTAAATAACCATAAATAGCACCGTAAGTTTCATTGATAACGGCAATCAGAAAATATTCTTTTAATGCATAGGCTTCCAAATAAGCCTCCTGCATTTCATTTAACGACAACTCATAAAGTTCAGTGATACTTTTTGTATAGGCAAGCTCTTGCTTAGCAATAATAAATAAATAGGTTAAGTTGCTTTTCTTAGCTATAGCCATCGCTTTACGAAGAATAAGTACAGAATCAGCATACTGTGCATCTCGGCGATAAATAAGACCTTGGTAAATATAAAGACTACTTTGAATTTTGAGTGGTGTTTTAACATCAATAAGTGCAACAGCTTGGGCAACTGTTTTATTAAAATCTTCATAGAAGTAAAGTAAATTTTCTGCTTGCGCTTTACGTAATAACCACCAAAGTTGGTGTAACTTAGGCATATCAGAAAAAACATTCTCTAAGGTTAATAATTTTTGATATGTTTGCAAAGGCCGTTGGCGTATTTCATCATCCATGTCTAGCTGACTAAATGGCACATCAGCTTGGGCTACTGATAGCATATTGTTATTTGCCAGCGATTGCCCACATAGACAAGCAAACATAATAAAGACAAACGAAAGAAATCGACAACAATCAAACTTCATGACACATCCGTGATCAATGATATTTCTATATTTATTCCAGAATTTAACTGTAGCATAGCCATTTTTTTAAAACGAGTTAAAGCATTTATTTGTAAGACTATTAATATAGTAACCCATAACGCTCAAGGTTAATCATTGTAGAGTTTGTTAAAGGCGCTCAATTTAAAACCTTGCAGGTATTGCTCGCCAACCTTTATTACCGGCACAGATCTAAAGTTTGCTCGGCGAAACTCTTTTTGTCCTGCCGCCGTTTTTACATTACATAAACGATATGGAATGTTGTTTTTTTCAAAGTACGTTTTCGCCGTATCACAATGCGGGCAGTTGCTCATACTATATAAAACAATTTTTTTCACGAGGCTCGATTTCCTTTATTATTGATGCAAAGGGTTATTATCAATAACACGCTTTTTGAAAGCATACTCTCAATACGTTTTTGACTACTGAACTTGCTAGTTTACATCAATTGACCTTAAGAAAAACATTCACAATTAATGCAAAGGTAGTGTTAATTGTTCGCCTTACCCTATTTCCCTTTTAAGAGCGTAAGCAATTATAGACACTTTAGTTACGTTACCACCATTAAAATCGACTGTAATAGAGGTAGTAGACACTTAGCATTAGCGAGTTATAAACCTTTAAGTTATGATAAAAGTACAGGTTAAACGTTAACAAATAGAAAGAGCAATAGACATGGAAGCAAACCAAGTAAATACGAGTTCACCTTTAATAAAAACCTTTGTTTGGAGTAGAAACATTCGCTTATTCCATTGGTTAAATGTCTTGTCTGTATTACTGCTTATTGTTTTTGGCAGTATTATTTATTTTAGTAAAGATTTAGGTGTTTCAACTGACGGTAAAGTACTGCTTAAAACAATTCATGTTTGGATTGGTTATGTTTTTGCAACAAATTTAATTTTTAGAATTATCTTAGGCTTTGTGGGTAAAGGCTTTGAACGTTGGGGACAAACACTCCCTTTTAGTAAAGCATTTAAGAAAGAGCTTGCTGATTTTAAACAAGATAAAAATAAAGTCTTTAAAGGTCATAGTCCACTTGGAAAAATGATGGTTGCCGCATTCATGATAAGCCTGACGGTGCAAATGGTTTCTGGTTTAGTCATTGCTGGTACCGATATTTATTACCCGCCGTTTGGCCAATATTTTGCTAGCAGTATTGCTCAAGATAAAAGCCAGGTGGCAATAATTAAACCTTACAGTAAAGAAAATATTGATGCTGATGCGTACAAAGAAATGCGTAGCTTTAGAAAACCATTTATAACGGCACACGTTTATAGTTTTTACATTTTATTGCTCTTGATCCCACTACATATTTTAGCGGTATTTTTTGCTGAGCGACGTGAGAAACATTCTATTGTTTCTGCAATGATCCATGGTTATAAGTATTTACCAAAAGATAAATGATCTCCTTGAGCTTCGCTAAATAGCGAAGCTCAAATTTAGCCATTAGGTGCAATAGGCATAACATATTAATGATGTTAATTTCACTCATAAAAATGAGCTGCCATACCACCGACGAATGCCATCAAACGAGCACTATTTTCACTACTTCAATTGCTATTTAATTGTCTCTGCATCATTTGCATACTCCTCAAATTTTAAGGACAGTATCTCTATAAAATATAATGCACGGTTAAAGAACAAAACAAACACTGTATAAAACATCAGTTATTGTGCTAAGCTTATTTTAATGGATAGTGTTGACCCATGGAAATTCTATTGAAACTATATATCGCCGAAAAACCAAGCTTAGGACGCGCAATTGCCGCAGCGCTACCCAAACCTCACAAAAGTCAAAAGGGCTATATTGAACTTGGCAATGGTGATGTGGTGAGCTGGTGTATTGGCCATATCCTTGAGCAAGCAGATCCCGAAGTTTATAACGATGACTTTAAGAAATGGCGAATGGATCACTTGCCTATTATTCCTGAGCAATGGCAGTTAACGCCAAAAGCACAAACACGTTCACAGCTTACCGTACTGCGTAAACTGGTTAAGAGTGCAAGCGAAATTATTCATGCTGGCGATCCCGACAGAGAAGGTCAATTACTGGTTGATGAAGTTATTGATTTTTTAAAGGTCTCTAAAACTAAAAAGCAACAAGTTAAACGTTTATTGATCAGCGATTTAAATTTACCTGCCGTAAAAAGGTCACTCAACGCATTAAAAAGTAACCAAGATTTCATGCCTTTATCTATTTCAGCACTAGCTCGTTCTCGGGCTGATTGGTTATACGGTATAAATCTGACTCGGGCTTATACCTTACAAGGACAAAAAGCAGGTTTTAATGGTGTACTTTCAGTGGGTCGAGTACAAACACCACTGTTAGGTTTAGTCGTAGAAAAAGATCGCCAAATAGCACACTTTATTCCTCATGATTATTTCGATGTTTATGCAGATATTATTACACCAGCCGGTGAGAAATTTATCGCTAAATGGCAGCCCAGTGATGCTTGTGCACCTTACATGGATGACAATAAAAAAATTATTAACAAAGCACTTGCAGAAAACGTGGTTGGCCGTATCGCAGCAAAACCCGCCAAGGTTGCCTTAGTCACCGAACAAGACAAAAAACAATTTGCCGCACTCCCTTATAATTTATCTTCATTACAAATTGATGCCGCCAAACAGTTTTCTATGAACGCAAAACTAGTACTTGATGTTTGTCAGGCCTTGTATGAAAAACATAAACTGATCACTTATCCGAGATCCGACTCTAGATACTTACCCGTCGAACATCATCAGCAAGCGAGTTCTATTATTAAAATATTAGCTGACTCAAACAATAAATACGCCGAATTTGCTAAAGGCGCTGACTGTAGCATTAAAAGTAAGACTTGGAATAACAGCAAAGTAAGTGCTCACCACGCCATTATTCCAACAGAAAAATCAACCAATAATATTGCGCTTAATTCTTTTGAAATAAATATTTATCAGTTAATTGTTCGCCAATATCTTGCACAGTTTTATCCTCCTTATTGCTACCAGCAAACGCAAGTAGAGCTTGATATAGCGCAAGGGAAATTCACAGTTAATGCAAAGGTCCCACAACAACTGGGTTGGAAAGTTATGTTCCAATCAAGAAAAACACAAAACAACCTGTCGTCTAATAGCGAACAAGACGCATTGTCAGAACAAATTTTACCAAAATTAACTCAGGGTGAAACTCTACATTGTGAACAAGGTTTAATTGCTGAGAAGGTGACACAGGCACCAAAAGCCTACAACGATGCAACACTACTCAGTGCGATGACAGGTATTGCTCGTTTTGTTCAAAATACAGAAATTAAAAAAATTCTCAAAGGTACTGATGGCTTAGGTACAGAAGCGACTCGAGCGGGTATTATTGATTTACTCTTTAAACGTGGGTTTTTACAGCGTATAGGAAAGAATATAACGGCTACAGATATTGGCACCTCACTAATAAACGCTTTACCTAAAATGGCTACAACACCAGACATGACGGCACAATGGGAAGCAACCCTTACAGATATTAGTGAACGAAAAAGTAACTATCAAAATTTTATTACGCCATTAACGGCAACATTAAAGAGTATGGTGGCTGAAGCCGGACAGCAATCTTTTGATCAACTGCCAAAGATACCTTTTAAGCGAAAAGCTAAAAGGAAACCCCGCTTTAAAAAAGCAGGATAATTTCCTTTATTATCTTTATACCTTCACCGCAACGCTCCTGTGAAAATATAAAGAAGGTGGCTAATTAAGAATGCCCGTTAGTATTAATACCGAGATCACGGCCAAACATAATAATAGCGTACGCTTTGCTAATCTCACCAATAAACAAGGCTCTGCGGTACAATCATCAGGGTCGACCATAAAGTCTTCAGATTTTTGTGCCACACTGATCAATATTTGATTAGGTTGTTTGTTGATATCAAAAAAGTTTTCTAACCATACTGGCATTGCTTTCGAAAAGTGCCCTACTAGCATGTAACCAAAAGCCACAAGGCGAACCGGTAACCAGTCAACCCAAAATAATATATCTTTTAATAGTGGCGTTTTATTTTTTTCAATATTATCTATTGGCGTAGCTTCAGCTTTACTTTCGGCATTTACATTAATATCAGCTTCATCATTTTCAGTATCTACACTCTCTTCTTTTGCCACGTTTTCGAATATTTCAGGCGATTCATTCATGGTAACCAATAAACGATAAAATAGTGCGCCTGCTGGTCCAAAAACAACAAAGAAAATCATAATAGCAATAAAGTATCGGTAGTTTAACCACACTAATAGTTGACCAAAACTCATTGGCGCGCTGCTAGTGTCTTGTTGTAGTTGGCTATGGTGCAATTCACAGGTTGTCGGTTCACCTCGAAAAGCTGACAATAAGTAATCTTTATAGCACTGTCGAGTTTTAACACAACCAAAACAAATAATTAAGATGAGAGTTGAAAAGACCAAATAGAGTAAGCCATCATCAACAAGTTCGAGTAATAAATCGCAAGCAATTACAGGTATGGCAATAAAAATCAATTGAGACACAATTGACTGCTTAGCTAAATGCATTAGTTTAGAGCGTTTAAATAAACCAACATAAGCATGAAAATAAGTTTTAAACTGCCATGATGTTGTCGACAAGTAACGTTCAGCGGCTAATGCAATAAGTAAGCTAATAAGACTCATAAGATTTTCCTAATTTTTTAATACACTTTTTAAGTGAGTATATACCCTTTGCTATTGAATTAACTAGACTTTAAACAATCATGAAAATGTTGCCAATTAAAAGCATTGCCCGGATCTGTTTTTCTTCCAGGAGCAATGTCACTGTGCCCTGCTATATTATTTTTAATACTTGGGTAATTTTGTTGGAGCGTTTGGGTTAATTGTGCCAACGAGTGATATTGCGCGGTTGTGTAAGGAATATCATCCGCTCCTTCTAATTCAATACCAATAGAAAAATCATTACATCTATCTCGTCCTTGATATGAAGATACACCAGCATGCCACGCTTTATCGTCGAACGAAACATATTGAATAATTTGCCCCTCTCTGGTGATTAGACAATGGGCTGATACTTTTAATTGAGCAATTTCATCAAAATACGGATGAGCTTTTACATCTAACTTGCCTAAAAAAAAGTCAGTAATATATCCACCACCAAATTGTTTTGGCGGTAGTGATATATTGTGCACAACCAACAAGTTTACTGTGTCGGTTTTCTCTCGCATGCTAAAATGTGGCGATTTTTGCTGCTCTTCATTAACAAGCCAACCCAAACTGATGGGCATATTGCATTTATGCTTTATTGCTAATTTATTTTTAAAGTCTTTCGTCATACAATGGCGTTACTATTTGATTTTCAAGATCTGTATGTAGAGTATGACTGAATTTGATCCGACAAACAAAATGGGAAAAATATTTATTTGGCTAGCTTGGTTCTTTGCCTTAGCATTATTGGTGTTTTTTTTTCAAGATGTACTTGATAAGCAATGGGATCCGAATAAAGACCCTCAAATGAATTTAAATAGTCAAGGTAAAGCCGAAGTAACACTGCAGCAAGACCGCCAAGGGCATTATGTAGTACATGGTGAAATCAATGAGTTGCCGGTAGTTTTTTTACTTGATACAGGAGCAACTCAAGTGTCAATTCCAGCGCACATTGCCGAAGAATTACAGTTAAAGGGTTATGGTTCGTCACGCGTTAACACAGCAAATGGCACGACCACTGTTTATCAAACAAAATTACAACAACTGAGTATTGGTAATATCTATTTGTATGATGTTGCCGCCCACATCAACCCCAGTATGCAATCAAATCAAATTCTATTGGGCATGAGCGCACTAAAAAGGGTAGAATTCAGTCAAGTAGGTAAGCAACTTATTTTACGTGAACGATAACTTACCAACGAAGATCTACTCGCTATTAGCGACCAACTGAAAACTGACTTAATTACTTACAAACAAGAGAATAAAATTCAATGCTTAGTGTGCAACTACAACATGATATTAAAAAAACAGTAACGTGGGCATTATGTGAAGACTTGGGCGTTGATAACGCTAATGCATTAAAAAATAGCCAAGATATTACGGCTGAACTCATTCCGGCTCAAAATATCGCGGTTGCTAATATCATTACCCGCGAAGATTGTATCGTTTGTGGTGTTGCTTGGGTAAATGAAGTTTTTGCACAGCTCGATGCTATTTACGGTACTCAAACTCATATCACTTGGTTTGTTAACGATGGCGAGAGTGTTAAGGCCAATACCACTTTATTTGAATTGTCGGGTAACGCACGCATTCTGCTTACTGGCGAACGTAGTGCTTTAAATTTTTTACAGTCACTTTCTGGTACGGCAACATTAACCAGTACTTATGTAAAAGAGTTGTCAGACACGAACACGAAATTGCTTGATACCCGTAAAACCATCCCAGGTTTACGTAGCGCGCAAAAATATGCTGTAAAATGTGGTGGCGGTGTTAATCACCGTATTGGTTTATTTGATGCTTTCTTAATTAAAGAGAATCATATTGCTGCGTGTGGTGGTATTGAAAAGTCGATTCAAACCGCTCGAAAAAATCATCCAAACTTAACCGTTGAAGTCGAAGTTGAAAGTATAGACGAACTCAACCAAGCGCTAATTGCAGGCAGCGATATTATTATGCTTGATAACTTTAGTCATGAGATGATTGAACAAGCCGTTATAGCAACCGCTGAAATTTCACAAGGTAAAACAAAGTTAGAAGTTTCTGGCAACATGACCATAGAAACGCTGAAAAGTTACGCAAAAGCAGGCGTTGATTTTATTTCTGTGGGCGCCTTAACTAAAAATATCAACGCCATTGACCTTTCTATGCGCTTTGTTTAGCAGTTAATTACCGAAAAATAGTTAAAAAGTTGTTATTTATTAACTGCTTTTTAACTAAAAGCCAAAAAAAGCCAAAAAAAGTGTCACAAAATTTTACATTTCCTAATTTTTGTCGCAAGATGAATTCAGCCCCCGTAATTATGTATGGAAATACCTATTATGAAAAATGTAAAATCTTTAAAAAATAAATCTTTAAATAAAGCCAAGGGTTTTACCCTTATTGAATTAATGATCGTTGTTGCAATCATCGGTATTTTAGCCGCAGTTGCACTGCCTGCTTATCAAGATTACACAAAGAAAGCTAAATTCTCTGAGGTAGTTTCTGCGTCAGGCGCAGCTAAAACAGCTATTGAAATTTGTTTTCAGACTGAAGGTACCTTAATTGGCTGTACAGCTGGTGCATTTGGTATCCCTGCGGATATCGTTGCAGCTGAAGGTTATGTAGCAGGTCTAACAACGGCTGATGGCGTTATAAGCGCTACAGGTACTGCTGATGTAGATGGCCTAACATATATTATTACTCCTGTTGCAGCCGCATCAGGCAAGCTTGTTTGGGATCAAACGGGTACTTGTGAAGCTGCTGGCTGGTGTAAGTAATTAGCTAATTGCATACTGGAAAGCTCCTACTCCTAATAGTAGGGGCTTTTTTTATACCTTGTCTTTTCAACTCTTCCTTTTTACGAAACTCAAAATGAATTAAGCTATACTTATAATATACATTATGAGTAAATAGATAATATTACCCTACCGCTAAAAGGTTGCCATGAAAGGTCATCATAAACAATCAAGTGTTTTAACTGCGCTTTCAAAGCATGATATTGTCGACAAAAACATGGTCGATAGTATTGGTGCTGAATTCCTTCAGCAATCAAAACCTTTTATACGATTTCTCATTGAAGACAAAAATTTAAACGCTGATAACATTGCCACCATACTGGCTCGCAGTTTTGGTTATCCAATCATAGACCTTAATGCTTTTGATACGGCGATGATCCCCGATGGTATTCGCAACGAAAAATTGATCCGTAAACATAATGCTCTCCCCTTATTTTTACGCGGCAAAGTTTTATTTGTCGCGATGTCGGATCCAACCAATCTAGATGCTTTAGAAGATATTCAATTTAACACCGGGTTTCCTACCGAATTAGTGTTAACGAATGATCAAAACTTACAAGTCTTTATTGATAAAATCCTTGAAGAAGAAAGTGATGCCTTAGATATTACCGATATTGATGCTGCGGAACTTGCAGGTATTGACGTTCAAGAAGAACGTAAAGAAGATGATGTCGCTACAGGCGATAAAGAAGATGCACCCATTGTCGTCTATATCAATAAGATATTACTCGATGCTATTCGCAAAGGGGCTTCAGATTTACACTTTGAACCTTACGAAAAATCTTACCGTATACGCTTTCGTGTTGATGGTATTTTAACTGAGATGGCAAAGCCGCCAGTATCACTTGCCTCTCGTATGGCTGCACGTTTAAAAGTAATGTCAAAACTCGATATCGCTGAAAGGCGAGTCCCCCAAGATGGACGGATAAAATTAGCCTTGTCCAAGAAAAAATCAATTGATTTTCGTGTCTCAACCTTACCGACAATGTGGGGTGAAAAAGTTGTAATGCGTATACTTGACTCTTCAAGTGCGATGTTAGGTATTGAAATGCTGGGCTATGAGCCTGCACAAAAGCAAATTTACATGGACGCTTTAGAGCAACCACAAGGTATGATATTAGTCACTGGACCCACAGGTTCAGGTAAAACAGTTTCTCTTTACACCGGGTTAAATATTCTTAATACCGAAGAGCGTAATATATCAACAGCAGAAGATCCCGTAGAAATAAATTTAGATGGAGTCAATCAAGTACAAATTAATGTGCGTGCCGGTTTAACTTTCCCTAATGCACTCCGCTCTTTTCTTCGTCAAGATCCCGATATTGTAATGGTAGGGGAAATTCGTGATCTTGAAACCGCTGAAATTGCCATTAAAGCCGCACAAACCGGACACTTAGTGTTGTCCACGTTACACACAAATTCAGCATCAGAAACCCTGACTCGATTATTAAATATGGGTGTTCCTTCATATAACGTTGCCAGTTCGGTCAGTATTATTATTGCCCAGCGTTTAGCTAGACGTTTATGTAATCGTTGTAAAGTTGAAGATGTTATACCTAGACCTGAACTAGAAAAACAAGGTTTTACCCCTGCACAACTTAACGAAATAAAATTATTTAAACCCGTAGGTTGCGATCAATGTACGGGGGGCTACAAAGGTCGTGTTGGTGTTTATGAAGTGATAAAAATCAGTGAGAAAATGTCTTCTATTATTATGGAAGGCGGTAATTCTATGGATATCGCTCAGCAGTGTCAGAAAGAAGGTTACAATAACTTACGCCAATCTGGCTTAGAAAAAGCACATCAAGGTGTAACGAGCTTGGCTGAAATAAACCGTGTGACTACAGCCTAGTTAAGCCAGCCAACTATTATTTTTATAGATGTTGACTAGTATTAAAATTATAAACAATTTAACTTTTACAGGTAACCAATAAAATGGCAAATTCAGGGGCTAAGAAACGAAAATTACCACAAGCTAAAGCTCTTGATATTTTTATATGGCAAGGTGTGAACCGCAAAGGTAAAAAGGTCAATGGTGAGCTTCCCGCGGCAAGCATGCTTGAATTAAAATCTCAGCTACGCAAACAAGGTATCACCCCAGGTAAAGTAAAGAAAAAGGCCAAATCAATTTTTGGTAATGCTAATGACAAGAAAATATTACCCGCTGACATTGCTATTGTTACCCGGCAAATAGCAACAATGCTTGGCGCTGGTGTTCCTTTAGTTCAAACGGTTGAAATGATTGGTAAAGGTCATAGCAATGGTAATATGCAACGGTTGTTAGGAGACATCAGTAATAAACTACAATCAGGTATTCCTTTATCAGAATGTTTACGTGACCATCCTAAATATTTTGATGACTTATATTGTGATTTAGTTAATTCTGGCGAGCAATCAGGCGCACTTGAGACCATTTATGATCGAATTGCTACCTATAAAGAAAAAGCTGAAGCGTTAAAATCTAAAATAAAAAAAGCAATGACTTATCCTATCTCTGTATTAGTAATAGCATTCATTGTAACCTCGATATTATTAATTTTTGTTGTGCCTGTATTTCAAGATATTTTTGCCAGTTTTGGGGCTGAGCTACCCGCTTTCACGATGTTAGTCATCGCTATATCTGAATTTATGCAAGCATATTGGTATTTAGGTTTAGCGGGAATATTTATAGGAGTTTACTTTTTTAAAAAAGCCCACCTTAATAGTCAAAGTTTCAGAGACAGTATTGATAGAAAAATACTGAAAATTCCTGTTATTGGTTCCCTACTCGAAAAAGCGGCGGTTGCCCGCTACGCGAGAACACTTTCCACCACATTCGCAGCGGGTGTTCCTTTACCTGACGCTTTAGAGTCTGCAGCAGGTGCTTCGGGTAATGCGGTATTTCGTGATGCGATTTTAGAAATTCGTGCCGAAGTATCGTCAGGTATGCAAATGAACTTAGCAATGCGTAACTGTAATATTTTTCCTGACATGGTCATACAAATGGTCGCCATTGGCGAAGAGTCAGGCGCCGTCGATGATATGCTTGCAAAAGTAGCAACTATTTATGAACAGCAAGTCGATGATGCAGTAGACTCTCTAACCAGTTTATTAGAACCGATGATAATGGCCGTTCTCGGCGTTGTTATTGGCGGATTAATTATCGCTATGTATTTGCCTATTTTTGAGATCGGCAAAATAGTTTAGTTTGTCGTACTGACGGTTCCTAATAATGTTCAAAATACTATTTAACAATAACAATAAAAGGATTTATCTTGTCTGAATTCATTCAACTATTAGAAAGTAACTCATTGTTTTTTTATGGCTTAGTTTTTGTTTTATCGTTAATGATAGGCAGCTTCTTAAATGTAGTTATTTATCGTTTTCCAAAGATGCTCGAACAAGATTGGTACTATGAGTGTCGAGAATTCCTTGCCGACGAGCTTAAAGATTCGCCCTCAAAAGAAGCAACTACTATCACCTTGTCAACGCCAAATTCTACCTGCCCACATTGCCAACACAGTATTCGTGTTTACGAAAATATTCCAGTGATCAGCTGGTTATTTTTAAGAGGAAAATGTAGTCAGTGTAAAAATCCAATTTCAGCACGTTATCCATTGATTGAAATATCCACCGCCTTATTAAGCTTAGTTATCGCTCAACATTTTGGTGTCACTCTTATTACCTGCTATGCCCTAATACTCACTTGGGGATTGGTTGCCTTAACGATGATCGACTTTGATCACATGTTACTACCCGACCAAATTGTTTTACCTTTATTATGGCTCGGATTAATAGCCAACTTATCAAATGGACTTGTGCCTATTGAAGATGCTGTTATAGGCGCAATTGCAGGTTATAGCAGCTTGTTCATTATTTTTTGGTTATTTAAATTAGCAACAGGCAAAGAAGGTATGGGGTTTGGGGACTTCAAGTTATTTGCACTCTTTGGCGCTTGGATTGGTTGGCAATTACTTCCCTTGCTTATTTTAATGGCTTCAGTAGTAGGGGCCATTATCGGTATCAGTTTAATGCTTTTTAAAAATCATCAAAAAGAACAAGCAATTCCATTTGGTCCCTATCTTGCGATTGCTGGGTGGATCACTCTTTTATGGGGAAACAACATATGGTCATGGTACCTTCAACAAGTTCTATAATTGTATGAGCATTAATAGTACTCAAAAAATCGTTATTGGTTTAACTGGTGGTATAGGTAGCGGTAAAACCACTATCGCCAATTTTTTTAGGGATTTAGGTGTCGATATTGTTGATGCCGACATTGCAGCACGAACAGTTGTTGAGCCTGGCAGCATTGCGCTTGCTAAAATATCACAACATTTTGGTTTGCAGTTTATTCAGCCCGACGGCACACTTAATCGATCTTTACTGCGTAGCCAAATATTCAGTAATGAACAAGACAAACATTGGCTCAACAATTTATTACACCCGTTAATAAGACAAACAATGCTAGAAGAAATACAGCAAAGCCAATCTCCGTATTGCTTACTTGTTGCTCCGCTACTTATAGAGAATAATTTACAAAGTTTAGTCGCACGTATTTTAGTGATTGATATTAAAGAATCTGAGCAAGTTAAACGAGCTGCTTCAAGAGACCCCAGTTCAATTGATGAAATTAAACGTATTATGGCGAGTCAAATATCAAGAGAAAAACGTTTAACATATGCAGATGATATTATAAATAATAGCCAAAGTGATTTAAGTATTATAAAAAATGATGTCATAAAGCTTGACCTAAAATACCGAAATTTGGCATCAAATTAGTAAATTTGTACAAATTTCAATGTTTTTAGTAAAAAAATTCGCCATTTCTGTTAGGTGTAGTTAGTATGGAAAATTAATCACCAAACTTTAGTGATGACAATAAATTAATGACAAAAATTTTATATGAACATCCGCTTAACGAACGGATACGTAACTACCTTAAACTCGAGCATTTGTTTACTCAAGCAGAAGATTGTTTGCAACGTAAGATTTCAGTGAGTCATCAGGTTTTTTTTAACGCGTTATTTGCCATTATTGATACATTAGAACGAAATGATGTGCGCGGTGATCTCATAAAAGATCTGGAGAAGTTAGAACAAAACCTAGTTATTTGGTCACAAGCACCAGAAATTGACTCAAGTGTTCTAGCTGAGAACCTACAACAGACTGTAGAGCTTATTTGCCAACTAAAACCTAATACGCCGCAATGGGCTCAACTTAAGCATGATAAGTTCCTAGCGACGCTAAAACAACGCTTTGCCATGCAAGGTGGCAGCTCAAGCTTTGATTTACCACAGTTGCAGTTTTGGTTACATCAAGACAGCGAAATACTCGCTGAAGATGTACAAGGTTGGTTAGCTTTGTTAGATCAAATCAGAAGCGCTTTAGCTATTATATTAAAATTTATTCGTCAACGAGCAAATTTCACCCAAATTAATACTGAGAGCGGTTTTTACCAAGACAATGGTGAAGGTATTTTATTACTTCGTATTAAGGTCGACCAAACATCACTTTATTACCCAACCGTTAGTGGCAGCCGTTTGCGCTACTCAATTCGGTTTATGTCACCTTGTGATAAAACAGGCCGTAAGTATTCAAACAAAGCCACTTCATTTGAATTGGCGCGCTGTTAGTATTTTTATTATTTATTTTGTATAATCACCTAACTACAGTATTTTATTACAAGCCATCATTATGCCTCTAAAAGTATCTTGCCCAACTTGCCAGAAAGAAGTTATCTGGCAACCAGAAAGTCAATTTCGTCCCTTTTGTTGTAAACGTTGCCAGCTAATTGATATTGGTGAATGGGCCGATGAAGGACATAAAATTTCACAGCCATTGCAAGGTGATGTTCAATTAACCGAAGAGATGCTTGATGCACTTGAAGGTGAGTTTTTACAAAGTAATAAATTTTTTGTTGAACCTGAGTAGTGACTAGTGCTTAATTTTTAATGCTTCAACAATTGCTGCATTAGCGGCAGGAAAATCTAGCTTTATTAATTCATCTAAAGTAAACCACCCTGATTGTTGCCCTTCTTGGGCAACAGGCTCTTGTTGAAAGTTGTCAACAACATAAACATCTAATCGTACTTTTTTATCACCATAGTCATGGTCGATTTCAATAAGTGGATAGCAACTAAGAATATCTATCGCAATCTCTTCCTGTAATTCTCTATGCAAAGCTTGAGCGACTGTTTCATCTTTTTCTACTTTACCACCTGGAAACTCCCATTTTCCGCCTTGATGTGCGCTATCAAGACGCTTAGTCAAAAAATACTCCTGCTCTCTAACAATAACGCCTACAGCAACATGCACAATTTTTTGCATTTTATTCCCTAAACCTTTTCAATTAAACGATTAATACCCACATTTGTTCTATCGGTACATACAAATTTACAAATACAGTGACAGATGGATATGTGCAATATATTTGGCCAAAAAAAACGCCAGTTAATAACTGGCGTTTTATCATATCAACAGACAATAACGACTATGTTAATTTACCGTGACATTGCTTATACTTTTTCTTTGAACCACAAGGGCAAGGCTCATTACGCCCAACACGAGGCATTTCTGGCTTACTTTCTACATTACTTACTGATTCATGCTTATATTCTTTAGGTACGTCTTCAGCTTTACGGTGTTGCTCTTCAACAGCTTCAACATCAGATTCTGCACGAATTTTAACTTTACTTAGAATGCTAATAACATCGTATTTTAGGCTTTCTAATAATTCACCAAACAACTCAAAAGATTCACGCTTAAACTCTTGTTTAGGGTTTTTCTGTGCATAGCCACGTAAATGTATACCTTGGCGTAAATGGTCCATCGCCGCTAAATGTTCTTTCCAATGTGAATCTAAGCTTTGAAGCATAACTGCTTTTTCAAATTGGCGAATAACATCAGCACCAACTTGTTCTTCTTTCTCAGTGTAATTAGCTTCAACTTCTGCGAGCAGTTTTTCACGTAGGGTTTCTTCGTGTAACTTACTGTCTTCTTCAAGCCATTTTGCAATAGGGAACTCTAATGATAACTCACCTTTAAAACGCTCTTCTAGACCCGAGATATCCCACATTTCTTCCATAGATTGCTGCGGAATATGCTGGTTTATAATACCTGTTATAACGTCCGTACGAATATTTTTGATCACGTCAGCAATATCAGCTTCGTCCATTAATTCATTACGCTGTTCATAAATAACTTGGCGTTGATCATTAGAAACGTCATCAAACTCAAGCAACTGTTTGCGAATATCGAAGTTACGACCTTCTACTTTACGTTGAGCATTTTCAATACTGCGAGTCACCCATGGATGTTCAATGGCTTCGCCATGTTCCATTCCTAATTTACGCATCATATTAGAAATACGCTCTGAAGCGAAAATTCGCATCAAGGCATCTTCCATTGATAAATAAAAGCGTGTTGAACCAGCATCACCTTGACGACCTGAACGACCACGTAATTGATTATCGATACGGCGAGATTCATGACGTTCAGTTGCTACTATGTGTAAACCGCCTAGCTCTAATACTTTATTGTGCTGTACTATCCATTCTTCTTTCGCTTTAGCGATGCTTTCTTTACTTTGATCTTTTAATTTAGCAACAATCGCATCAAAATTCCCACCTAATACAATATCAGTACCACGACCAGCCATATTAGTTGCTATCGTTACCGCGCCAACTTTACCTGCGTCAGCAACAATTTCAGCTTCTTGCTGGTGAAACTTAGCATTCAATACTTTATGCTTAATTTTTGCTTTCTTTAAAAAATCAGATAAAAACTCAGATGTTTCAATACTAATCGTTCCAACAAGCACAGGTTGTCCGCGTTCGACACAATCTTTAATATCTTCTAAAATCGCTTCAAATTTTTCTTCGCCGGTTAAATAGATTAAATCGGCTAAATCTTTACGGATCATCGGTTGATTCGTTGGAATAACGACGGTCTCTAAACCATAAATATGGTTAAATTCAAACGCTTCAGTATCAGCTGTACCTGTCATTCCTGATAATTTTTCGTAGATACGGAAAAAGTTTTGGAAAGTAATTGAAGCTAAGGTTTGATTTTCGTTTTGAATATTCACCCCTTCTTTTGCTTCAACGGCTTGATGTAAACCTTCAGACCATCGACGACCTTCCATTGTACGGCCCGTATGTTCATCAACAATGACGATCTCGTCATCTTTAACAATATAGTCAACATCTTTTTGGAAAAGCTTATGAGCACGTAATGCCGCCATAACATGATGCAATAATGTTATATTGGTCGCTGAAAACAAAGAATCTCCATCTTGAATAAGACCTTTCTCATTCATGATTTCTTCGATTCTTATTTGACCGTGTTCAGTTAGATAAATTTGTTTAGATTTTTCATCAATCGTGAAGTCACCTTCAACAAAGTCTTTTGATTGACCTGTATCTTTGTCTTTATCTTCTTCACTTTGTAGCACTAACGTTGGTACAACTACATTTATTTGACGATAAAGTTCAGAGCTATCTTCAGCTTGTCCCGAAATAATCAATGGTGTTCTAGCTTCATCAATAAGGATTGAATCGACTTCATCAATAACAGCAAAGTTTAATGGCTTTTGAGTGCGCTCTTCAGGCGAAAATGCCATGTTGTCACGTAAGTAGTCAAAACCAAATTCGTTGTTTGTTCCATAAGTCACATCTGAATTGTACGCGGCTTGCTTTTCAGCAGATGATAAACCAGCAATGTTGCAGCCTACCGTCATATCTAAAAATTCAAATAATGGTCGACACCAATCAGCATCTCGTGTTGCAAGGTAGTCGTTCACGGTAATTACGTGAACACCCTTACCGGTTAATGCATTGAGGTAAGAAGGAAGTGTCGCGGTAAGCGTTTTACCTTCACCCGTTCGCATCTCAGCAATTTTACCGTCATTGAGTACCATTGCACCGATCATTTGTACGTCAAAGTGACGCATACCAAAGACACGTTTACTGGCTTCACGTACGACAGCAAATGCTTCTGGTAAGATACTTGAAAGTGATTCTTCGTTGGCTAAACGCTCTTTAAATTCTGCGGTTTTTGCTTTTAGTTCTTCGTCAGACAGAGCTTCAAGTACAGGCTCTAGGGCGTTTATTTTTAAAACTTCTTTATTCATTTGTTTAATTAATCGATCATTACGACTACCAAACATTTTTGTCATTAACTTTACAAACATCTTGTT
This sequence comes from Colwellia sp. Bg11-12, assembly GCF_014076955.1. Lineage (NCBI taxonomy): Bacteria > Pseudomonadati > Pseudomonadota > Gammaproteobacteria > Alteromonadales > Colwelliaceae > Colwellia > Colwellia sp. Bg11-12. The sequence continues at coordinate 333,776 of NZ_JACGUZ010000071.1, read as the reverse complement.
AAACCATATAGCTATTAGAAGAAACTCTTCCACTGAAAATAAGGCGACCATTGATGATCACATAAATTGTTTTTATTTTGCTTTTCTATACACGAACTTTATTGGATCTATTTGTGCATTATTGCGTAAAATTTCGTAATGGATATGAGGTCCTGTCGAGCGCCCCGTACTACCCATACGTGCAATAATTTGTCCTTTGCTTACCACTTCTCCTACTTTAACTAATAATTCTTTGTTATGACCATAACGAGTTTTTAACCCTTTACCATGATTAATCTCGATAAGCTTCCCGTATCCGTAACGATCACTTGCCCATGTAACAACCCCCGAACCGGTCGTTATTATAGCCGCACCTTCTTTACCTGCGAAGTCTAAGCCCTTATGAACTGCTGCTTTGCCACTAAAAGGGTCTTTGCGCACGCCATAATATGAAGAAAGCCAACCACCTTTTATTGGTCGACCAGACAAATAACTCGTATTTTCTATATGGTGACCCAAAGTCACAGATTCAAGCGTGGTTAGTTGATTTTCTTCATGTTGTAAACTTTCTTCTAATACTGATATTTCAATCAGCATCTCTGCCAATGTTTTTTTATGACTAGTTTGGGTTTGTAACATTGGACCACCAGAGGGTGGTAATTGTTGAAAATTAAATTCATTTTCGGGGATTGACGCTTCACTCGCTAGACGATCACCTAGTGCATTTAATCGTAATACTTGGCTTTGAAGTTCAGCAAGTTTCATGGTTAATGCTGTTAGTTGCGGTTCACTTAACTGATTTGGGTTTATTTTAGCGGGTGAATTCAGCGCAAAAGGTACCGTTTGAGGTACTTCATCAGCAGAAAAAAGTAAATGAATCACAAAACCTGAAATTAGTGCAAAAACAGCCATCGCAGATAACCAATGCAACTTATTCAGTGTCATTGAAAATCTAACGTTCTTTCCACGATATAGTAGTGTTAAACTCATATTTCTTAAATACTATTCCAAAGTAGAGTGGTTAATGGCACGGAAAACAAGAAAACCTTCAGATATGTCAGAGCTCTTTCAATCATCGAAAGGCACTTTGGCACAAATAGCGGCAAAAACCAACTCTTTAACTATCTTGTCTGACATTGTACGCCAAACATGCCCTGACCTGCCAGCAGATGTCTGGCATATTGCCAATTTTAAGCAAAATTTTTTAGTGATTGAAGTCACTTCTGCCGTTTGGAGCCAACGATTACAGTTTGAGCGAATGAATATTTGTCGAGAACTCGCTGTTGCCACTGACAATGCTTATAATCAAATTGAAATTAAAGTATCACCTTACCGTAATAAGGTTGTATATCAATCTGAAGAAAAACCTGCAGAGCCTTTACATATCTCTCAAAATACCGCGAATCAATTACTTGCGATTGCCAAAAATGCCCCTGAGAGTCTAAAGAAAAAACTAGAAAAATTAGCAAAGCACGCTGAAAAAAATTCAATACAATAATTTTTCGCTCTAGTCGTATCAAGACCACTTATTATTAAATAAAAAACCAGTCATTCGACTGGTTTTTTTGTATTCATCGTAAGAAATATTAATTAAAAAGCGGCAGCTGTCACTTCTTGATATTGAATAGGAGACGGTGTTTCGTCTTCATAAGTCACCCATTCCCAACTTTCTTTTTGTTTAAAGACTTCTCTTAACAACAAATTATTTAAGCCATGCCCAGATTTAAAGGCGTTTAACTCACCTAAAATGCTATGACCACACATATATAAGTCGCCAATGGCGTCAAGTATTTTGTGTTTAACAAATTCATCATCATAGCGCAGCTCATCTTTATTAAGCATGCGATATTCGTCAAGTACAATAGCATTTTCTAAACTGCCACCTAACGCTAAATTGTGCGAGCGAAGTAACTCGATATCACTCATAAAGCCAAAAGTTCGTGCTCGGCTAATTTCTTTAATAAATGAACAACTTGATAAATCCATGCTCATGGTCTGACAGGTTTTGGAAATAACTGGGTGCTCAAATTCAATAGCAAAGTTAATCTTAAAACCATGATGAGGTTTTAACTCTGCCCATTTGTCACCTTCTTCAACACGGACTGTTTTTTTTATGCGAATAAAACGTTTTGCTACTGCTAATGTTTTGATGCCTACCGACTGTATTAAATATACGAACGGTAATGCACTACCGTCCATAATTGGGATCTCAGGAGAATCAATCTCAACAATCAAATTGTCAATCCCTAAACCTGCGGCAGCCGATAACAAGTGCTCGACGGTGGAAATCTTGACACCTTGCTCATTGACTAAGCACGTACATAAAGTTGTCTCGCCCACAGCTTCAGGCGTTGCTGAAATTTCAACAATCGGATCTAAATCTATGCGGCGAAAAACAATACCGGTATTTGCTGGCGCAGGACGGAGAGTCAACTGCACCTTTTCACCTTTGTGCAAACCAACACCAACGGCGGTTACACTGTCTTTTAATGTACGTTGTTTAATCATAAATGCCTTATTAAGCTTTTACTAACCTTGAAATGCACCGTCCACTTTTGACGGGCGCACAATATAGCAGAAAAACATAACAAAATCAAAATATCAGCTTTTAGCTTTATTTTATTTCACACATAACTGTTCAACCAGTAATGTTCTGATAACAAGTCAATGGAATAAGAGTAGACCTGATGATCACTACTTTTATTCGCTCATTGCACAAATAAGCCTTTATATTAATCCGCTTGCTTGCGTAAAAATGCAGGAATATCTAAATAGTTTTCGATATCAGCTGCAGTTTGTACTTGTGCATTACTATCTTGCATGGTTATGGGTGCTGCATTTACTTCTGCCTGTGGGCTAGCAATATACTCTTGTCCAACAGCAATAGGTGCCATTGAAGGTGCAGGATTTACTAACGTTATATCTGGCTTGCGATCTGCCCCAATACCGGTAGCAACTACAGTTACTCGCAGTTCATTACTCATTTCAGGATCAATAACCGCACCGACAACAACGGTTGCATTTTCTGATGCAAAAGCTTTTACTGCATTACCCACTGTTTCAAATTCGTCAATACTGATGTCCATGCCAGCAGTAATGTTAACCAAAATACCACGGGCACCGGATAAGTCTACATCTTCAAGTAACGGACTAGAAATGGCAGCTTCTGCAGCTTCTTCAGCTCGGTCTTCACCTGATGCTGTACCTGAGCCCATCATTGCAGTACCCATTTCTGACATAACAGTGCGTACATCGGCAAAATCGACGTTGATTAAACCTGGACGTGTAATAAGCTCAGCAATACCCTGTACAGCGCCTAATAATACGTTGTTAGCAGCTTTAAAAGCGTCAAGTAATGACGTGCCCGGGCCTAAGACTTTTAATAGCTTTTCATTGGGAATGGTAATTAACGAGTCAACACTTTTTGACAATAACTCAATACCTTGATCCGCATAATTCATTCGCTTTTTACCTTCGAATGGGAACGGCTTAGTGACAACCGCCACTGTTAATATACCCATTTCTTTTGCTATTTCAGCAACAACTGGAGCAGCGCCCGTTCCTGTACCACCGCCCATACCCGCGGCAATAAATACCATATCAGCACCTTGTAAGGTTTCTCTGATCGTTTCTCTGTCTTCTTCAGCACTTCGACGACCAATTTCAGGATTGGCACCAGCACCTAAGCCTTTAGTGACGTCAGCGCCAAGCTGCAAAGTAACATGGGCTGCTGAATTACGTAAAGCTTGTGAATCTGTATTTGCAGTAATAAATTCAACACCTTCAATGGTTTGGCAAACCATGTGTTCAACTGCGTTACCGCCACCACCACCAACACCAATGACTTTAATTACTGCTTCTTCGTTATGATCTTCCATTAATTCAAACATTTAATACTCTCCGATTTTTATTATGTTTTGTTCCACCAAAACGCGATTTACTTATTAACTTTTACTTAGCCATAAGACTGCTATAAAAGTATCTTTAACCATTCTTCTAATAGTTACCTTGGTAAGCGTTTAAAACTCACCTTTAAACCAGGCTAAAATTCGTGAGGTAATGCTAGCAATACCTTCACTTTTATTAGCCTCTGTACTTTGTTGTTCATTTGCTTGCATACCGTAATGCAATAAACCGACAACCGTTGAATAAGTTGAATCATCAACGTATTCTTTTAAACCACTCATACCTTTAGGTTTAGCAACACGTACCGGCATTTGAAACACTTCCTCAGCGAATTCAACAACACCTTCCATTTTGGCTGTTCCACCTGTTAATACATAACCCGCCGCTATTTGATCTTCTAATCCTGCTTCACGTAATTCTTCTTGAATGAGTTCAAAAAGCTCTTGATAACGAGGCTCTACAACTTCTGCTAACGTATGACGAGACATTGAACGAGCAGGACGACCGCCAACACTTGGCACTTCGATGTTCTCTTCCATACTCACCATTTGGCGAAGCGCACAAGCGTACTGCACCTTAATTTCTTCTGCGTGGCTTAATGGCGTTCTAAATATTTTGGCAATATCACTGGTGACCTGATTACCCGCCACAGGAATAACCGCGGTATGTCTTAAAGCACCGCCAGCAAATACCGCGATGTCCATCGTGCCTGCGCCCATATCAACCACACAAATACCGAGCTCTTTTTCATCATCCGTTAATACAGCATAACTAGAGGCTAACGCTGAAAAAATCAGTTGGTCAGCTTTTACTTCACAGCGCTCGACACATTTAACAATATTTTTTGCCATATCGTTTGCGCAAGTCACAATATGAACTTTTGCCTCCATACGCACACCTGACATGCCGATAGGACTTTTTATCCCATCTTGACAGTCAATGCTGAATTCTTGTGGTAGCACATGCAACATGCGTCGTTCAGCTGAAATAGGCACAGAACGTGCGGTATGTATTACGTTATCAACATCTTCTTGAATAACTTCTTTGTCGTTAATTGGCACCATACCGTTTTCATTTTGACAACTGATATGCTTACCTGAAATGCCTAAATATACCGAACTAATTTGGCAGTCAGCCATTAATTCTGCTTCGTTGATGGCACGTTGAATTGATTGAATAACTAAATTCAAATCATTAACACCACCTTTATCCATACCACGAGCAGGCTGATTCCCAACACCTACGATGCTTAATTGATTGTCTGGTGTTATTTCACCCACAGCAACAGATATTTTCGACGTTCCTATATCTAATCCTACTACTAGGTTTCTTTCGTTTACTTTTGACATTAAAGTTAAGCTCTTTGTTTTTTCTCTGCGGTTTTCCAACCAACAGCGAGTCCAGTGTCATAACGTAAATCAACATAATCTACTTGCTGATTTTCTTTTTTTGTTTTTATTATTTGTGGATAAATATCCATAAAACGTTGTACCCGCTCAATCTTGTTTTCTCGGCCTAAATTGAGCGTTATGCCGTTATTAAGCGTTAACTGCCAAGAGTGACGCTCAGTAAGTAGCAGTTCATCAATTGATAAGTCACTAAATTTCAGTAACTTACTTAAATTAACAAAGTTATCTAATGCAAGATTTTCACTACCTTCTGGGCCAAAAAATGCAGGTAACGCAGACAGTAATCGTGATGTATCTGCTTGAAATGCTTTACCGTATTCATTGATCAGAAAATCTTCATTCCACAAAGCAATCGGCGTTTGATCAACAACATAAATTTTCAGCTCATTAGGCCATTTTTTACGTACAGAAACTGAGTACACCCAAGGTAGTTCAGCCACTTTTTGTTGTACATCGTTAACATCAACGTTAAAAAAGTTACCTAAATTGACGCTTTCAATAGCGTTTTCTATATCTTGTCTAATAGTGAATGGCATCTCGCCACCGATAACAATAGAGGTCACCGGAGTTGATTCTTCAGATGACATCTTATTATTTAAAAACCAACTGAATGAAATAATAGCGACGATCACAAGCACAAAAAATGTTACACCTAGCCAAAATGACCAATGTAATTTTTCTTGCTGCTCTGCCATTGATGCTGCCAATGACGTTTGATTATGGCTATTTTTTGTCATTATTTATTGACCAGTGGTCCTGTACTTATTTCAACTATTTTTGTTACCAGTTCACTAAAACTTAAACCATGTACTTTTGCTGATTTAGGCACAAGTGATGTTTCTGTCATGCCTGGTACCGTATTTACTTCAAGTAACTGCCATTGATTTTTATTATTTCGCATAACATCGACACGACCCCAACCTTTTGCTCCCGTTGCTTTAAATGCTTTAAGCGCTAAAGCTTGCAGTGAGTGCTCATCTTCCTCACTTAAACCCGCGGGGCAATGATATTGCGTTGTGGTTGATTGATATTTTGCTTCATAATCATAGAATTCACGGGGTGTTTCCATATGAATAGCTGGTAGAGCCTCTTCACCTAAAATAGCCACGGTATATTCCGGGCCATTGATCCATGCTTCTACTAAAATTTGTTCATCGTATTCAAAAGCTGCCGTTAGTGCTTGGTGTAACTCATTAGCGGTTTGCGCTTTAGCCATACCAATACTCGAGCCTTCGTTCGCCGGCTTAACCATCACCATACCACCGAGTGCATCAAGAATATTGTGCGCTTGAGTTTCTTGATAATCATTTTTTTCCACAATAGCAAAAGCGGCGGTAGGTAAACCATGAGCTTGAAAAATTTGCTTACTACGAATTTTGTCCATCGATAATGCCGATCCTAAAACATCAGAACCGGTATATGGAATACCCATATACTGCAAAGCACCCTGCACGCACCCATCTTCGCCACCTCGACCATGTAAGGCGATAAACACACGATCAATATTACGCGTTGTTAAATCAGTTAAACAAAAACCTTTTGTGTCAATAAGCTCAACGTCAAAACCTGCTTGTCGTAAGCCACCTGCAATGGCTTTTCCAGAATTAAGTGAAACGTCTCGTTCTGCTGAATCTCCGCCATATAAAACAGCTAATCGTTGGTCTTTAAGTGCTTTCACTTTTCAGTCCCTTTTAAGTCAACATTTAATAACGGATTTTTAATGATTTTTCGTGCAATGACGCCAATAGTTCCAGCCCCTTGTGTGATCACCATATCGCCATCTTGCAGTTGCGCGTGCAATAACTCTGCTAACTTTTCAGCATCGCTGACATAAATAGGCTCAATTTGACCACGTTGGCGAATACTTCGAGCTAAACTTTTGCTGTCAGCACTGATGATAGGTGTTTCACCAGCGGCGTAAACATCAAGTAAAAATAAGCAGTCAACTTCAGATAACACTTCAACAAAATCTTCATACAAATCACGAGTACGAGAATAACGATGCGGCTCAAAAACCATCACTAAACGCTTTTCAGGCCAGCCGTTCCTCATCGCTTTAATGGTTGCTTTGACTTCTCGAGGGTGATGTCCATAATCATCAACTAAAACCATTTCGCCTTTATCGGTTGCTAAATTAGCAAGCTGTTCGAAACGTCTACCGATACCCGCAAATTTTTCTAAAGCACTCACAATAGCTTCGTCTGCTACGCCTTCATCGGTCGCTACGGCAATACTCGCCAAGGCATTGAGCACATTATGCTCACCGGGTAAGTTTACAGACATATCTACATCAGCAAAGCCTTCACGTTGCACGGTAAAATAACTAACTCCACCATTTTGTTGAAAGTTTTTCGCGCGCACATCGGCATCTTCACTAAAGCCATAAGTGATCACTTGACGACTCATTCGCGGTAATAATTCACGCACGACTGGGTTATCAATACAAACAACCGCTAAACCGTAAAATGGCAGGTTATGTAAAAATTCAATATAAGTATCTTTAAGCTTTTCAAAATCACCTTGGTAAGTTTCCATGTGATCTTCATCAATATTGGTGATCACGGAAACCATCGGTTGAAGATGTAAAAATGACGCGTCACTTTCATCAGCTTCAGCAATTAAGTAGCGACTGGTGCCTAAACGTGCATTGGTGCCAGCACTGTTCAATAAGCCGCCAATCACAAATGTTGGATCTAAATCACCTTCAGCAAAAATACTCGCGATCAAACTTGTTGTTGTTGTTTTTCCATGAGTACCCGCAATGGCAACACCATGTCGAAAACGCATCAATTCGGCTAACATTTCAGCACGGCGTACCACTGGAATACGTAATTTTTGTGCGTTCAACAACTCTGGATTGTTAGCGTTAATTGCGGTTGAAACAACAATGACGCTAGCGCCAATAATATTATCTTCGCCATGGCCTATAGTAATCTTCGCACCTAAGGCTATTAGACGGGTAACTACTTGGTTTTCACCAATATCAGAACCGGTAATTTGATAACCTTCATTTAACAATACTTCAGCAATACCTCCCATACCTGCTCCGCCTATGCCGACAAAGTGAATACACTTTACTCGTCGCATTTCAGGCGTTTTAATCGGTGCTGTGTTATTGGCAATTTTGTTTTTCATTACATTACTCATTTGTGAACTAACTCCGCGCAAGTATTCGCAACACAATGTGTTGCATCAGCGTGAGCAGCGTCGTGTGCAGCTTTCACCATAGATCGCACGACACTGTCAGAAACAAAGAGGCTGTTAAGCATTTGCGCTAAAGCTGTTCCGTTAAATTCTTTTTGTGGTAATAATTTTGCAGCACCACGAGAGACTAAATACATCGCATTTTTTGTTTGATGGTCATCAACAGCGTGTGGAAGTGGCACAAATATCGCGGGTTTAGCCGCCATCGCTAATTCTGAAACCGTTAAGGCACCCGAACGACAAACAACGACGTCAGCCCACTGATAAGCAGCAGCCATATCTTCAATAAATTCTGTTACTTTTACTTTGTCTGCTGACAAGCCAAATTTTTTATAACTTTCAAGTACAGCCGTTTGATTATCACGACCTGTTTGATGCCAAACATCAATATTTTGTAGCTGGATCTGCTTTAATGCCTGCGGCACTGTATCGTTTAAGATTTTAGCGCCAAGGCTACCCCCCACCACTAGCACTTTTTTACTACTGCTAGGGTTTGTGGGTACAACCGGCGTTAAAGCTGTTATTTCTTTACGTAATGGGTTACCAACCACTTGAAAATCAACATTACTTGCAAAAGCATTAGGGAATGCGCTTAACACTTTTGTTGCGATCTTCGCTAAGTAGCGGTTTGTCATGCCAGCAACCGCATTTTGTTCATGTAGCACTAAAGGAATACGCATTAACCATGCAGCAAAACCGCCTGGTCCACTTGCATAACCGCCCATACCTAATACAACATCAGGCTTTATCTTACGTAAGAGCCTAATTGACTGTAAAACCGACTGTAATAATTTAAACGGTATTTTAACGCGCTCAAATAAACTTTTATTACGAATACCCGCAATATTAATAAAAGAAATGTCGAAGCCGTGTTGCGGAACAATGGTTGCTTCCATACGCTTTTCAGTACCAAGCCAATGTATCGTCCAGCCTTGTGCTTTTAGCATTTCTGCAACGGCTATACCGGGAAAAATATGTCCACCCGTACCACCAGCCATCACTAATAAAGTAGGTGATTTCTTGCTAGTTTTTTCTTCAAATCCAGTCATATTGTTCACCCTCCTTATCATGTTCTGTTTTGGGTTTTTCTGCTGCTTTATTGATCAAGTTATTTTTCTTTATTTTGCTTTTTTTTAATTTTTTCTTAGTGGTTGCCTGAATACTTTGCAAGCGGATCTCATGATCAATTCTCATTAAGATAAACACCGCCATGGTCATGATTATCATCGAGCTACCACCGTAACTTAACAACGGCATGGTTAAACCTTTCGTGGGTACTGCGCCGACACTAGCCCCGACATTAACCGCTGCTTGAAAGCTAATCCAAATACCAATAGCGTAAGCAAAAAAACCTTCAAAATATTTTTCTTTTTGAAGCGCAATTCTGCCAAGTAATAGTGCTTTAATCACTAAAAACATGCTCAATAATAAGATCACGCTTATACCAACAAAACCAAACTCTTCTGCTACAACCGCCATCACAAAATCAGTATGTGCTTCAGGTAAATACTCTAACTTTTGAATACTATTGCCTAAACCTTGTCCAAATATTTCGCCACGGCCATACGCCATTAATGACTGTGTTAATTGATAACCACTTCCAAAAGGGTCTTCCCACGGGTCTAAAAAGCCAGTAACACGCGCCCAACGATAAGGAGAAAAATAAGCGAGCGCGGATAATAAACTAATGCCAACGCCAGATACACAAGCAAATTGCCAAAGTTTAGCGCCCGCTAAAAATAGTAAGCCAAAAGTAGTCACAAACATCACAATAATGGTGCCTAAATCGGGTTGCATTAATAACAATGCGCCGAGTACACCAAAGACAATCAGTGGTTTAGCGAACCCTTTCACATTTTCCATAACTTCATCGCGGCGGCGTACTAAGTAAGCAGATAAATAGCAAAAGAAAAACAATTTTGCCGGCTCTGCCGCTTGCAGGGTGATCGGCCCAACAACAATCCAGCGTGTTGACCCATTAACGGTTCGACCAATGACTAAGACCACCATTAAAAGCAAAATCCCCACGAGCAACAAATGCCCACTGTGTTTTTGCCAAAGGCTCATCGGTATACTCATGGTAATAAAAGCGACCATAAGGCTTATACATATATAGATAAAATGACGTTCTACAAAGTGGAATGGGTCGTTAAATAATCTTTCTGCAACCGGCATTGATGAACTTGCTACCATGATTAAGCCAATCATATACATACTGATCGCGAGTAATAAGTAGCTGCGATCAAACGTCGCGCTACTCTGACTTTGCTCTATTGATAACCATTGTGGTAATTTTATATTATCGAGACGCGATAAAACGGATGTAGCCATTAGTTCACCTCTCCCAGTAATTGAGTTTTGTTCTGTGAGGCAATATTATTAACGGCGTTAACAAAAACATCACCGCGCTCAGCAAAGTTTTTAAACATATCAATGCTGGCACAAGCCGGGGAAAGTAACACGATATCGCCAGATTTAACGATATCGCGTAACGTATTCACCGCTTCTTCAATACTGATGACTTGAGTATTTTTCGTTTGAGCTTGCTTTGCTAACAAAGCAATCTCATTACCGTCTTTACCTAAGGTAAAAACGTGTTCTACATATTTCGCTATAACCGTTTGTAAAGAGGAAAAATCAGCACCTTTGCCTTCGCCACCAGCAATAACATATAAGTTATTCGTTGCGGGCATCATTGCAGCTAAGCCTTCTATTGCCGCAAGTGTTGCACCCACATTGGTTGCTTTAGAATCGTTAATCCATTGTACATTTTTATAATTTGAAACAAGCTGACAGCGATGTTCTAAGCTTTTAAATTCAACAAGATGTTTTACCATTTCGTTTATAGACCAACCTGCACAGTGTCCCAAAGCTAATACAGCCAAACAGTTCAATGCATTGTGTAAACCTGCTATTGGCAGCTTATCCACACCAATAAGCGCTGTTGAGCCAAACATACATTGTGTTTGCCCATCAATTACATCAAGTCCAAAGTGACCTTGCGTTGCGGGCCCACTTCCAAATGAAATAACATTTTGTACGTTCCCCGTAACATGAGTGCTTACATCGTCACGATTAATAACAGCTGTTTGACACTGCGGGTATATGCCCTGTTTTATTGCTTTATAATTTTCTATTGTTTTATGACGATCTAGATGATCATCACTGATATTTAATACCGCTCCTGCAATCGCTTGCATACTGCGTAACGTTTCTAATTGAAAACTAGAGAGTTCTAAAACTAAGCAGTCGAGTATTTTTTTTGATTGATCAAGAACAGGAACGCCAATGTTTCCACCTAATTCAACTTTTTTACACAGTTTTTGTCCTACAAAAGCTAATAAGGAAACGACAGTAGATTTACCATTAGACCCCGTTACCGCGAGAATGGGCGTATTATTGTTTTGACAATAAAGCTCAACGTCACCCGCGACAATGGTCTTTTCATTTATTGCACCAGCGATATCGGCAATATGGGTATCAATACCTGGGCTAACCAATAGAATATCGGCTGAAGCGATAAGCGCTTTATCCCACCGACCTAAAATTAATGGTATTGATGGAAAATCTTGTTTAAAAACATCAACATTTAACGCGTTTTTACGACTGTCATTTACCGAGCATGTTAGGCCATTTTCTATTAAATAACGCACACAAGACAACCCTGTTAATCCTGCACCGAGGACAACAATTTTTTTGGCTGTTAACTGCGCGATTGCTAGCGGAGCTTGTGAGGTTTTTTGTGTCATTTTATACTTTTATACCTGTATTTTTTCGCTTAATTAATAATAATTAACGAAGTTTTAATGTTGCTAAACCAATGAGTACTAACACTAACGAGATGATCCAAAAACGGACAATAACTCTAGGCTCTGGCCAGCCTTTTAATTCGTAATGATGGTGAATAGGCGCCATACGGAAAATACGTTGACCACGTAATTTGTATGATCCAACCTGTAAAATTACCGACACCGTTTCCATCACAAAAACACCACCCATAATGAACAAGACTAATTCTTGACGAACTAAAACTGCGATAACACCTAAGGCAGCGCCCAATGCTAAAGAGCCAACATCGCCCATAAAAACTTGTGCTGGATAAGTGTTAAACCAAAGAAAACCTAAACCTGCACCAACAATAGCGGTACAAACAACAACGAGTTCACTCGCCATGGCTATATGAGGTATATGTAAATATTCAGAGAAATTTGCATGCCCTGTCATGTAAGCAAATATCGCAAATGCACCGGCAACCATTATTGTTGGCACTATCGCTAAGCCATCTAAACCGTCGGTTAAATTAACCGCGTTACTTGTACCTACAATGACAAAATAGGTCATCCCCACATAGAAAATACCCAGTTGAGGTAACACATCTTTGACGAACGGAATAAGTAAACTCGTTTCTTCTGGACTTTGCGCAAGAGAATATAAAAACAATGCGGTCGCTAAACCCGCGACAGTTTGCCAAAAATATTTCCAGCGAGCGATTAAGCCATTGGCGTCTTTTCGAATAACTTTTCTGTAATCATCAACAAAACCAATAATGCCAAAGCTGGTGATAACAAAAAGCACGACCCAAACATAGGTATTACTTAAGTCTGCCCATAACAAAACACTGACGATAATCGCCGCTAAAATTAAAATCCCGCCCATGGTCGGCGTACCCGTTTTGACCAAATGGCTTTGCGGACCATCGTCACGAACCACTTGACCCACTTGCATATTTTGTAAATAACGAATCAGTTTAGGGCCAAAGTATAAAGAAATAATTAACGCCGTTAAGGTACTGACAATGGCACGAAACGTTAGATATGAAAAAACATTAAAAAAACTGTAATACTGTGTTAAATATTCACTTAGCCAAACTAGCATGAACTTTTCTCCGATGAATTATGTTCTAAAGTTGACGAAGAGAGATCTGCCTTTTTACGCCAGTTAATAATATCTTGCACTACATTTTCCATACGGGCGCTACGTGAACCTTTAACTAAAATAGAGATCGCTTGTTGTTCATTTTCCAACAAGGAAATTAAGCAACGCATTAATGGTGTTCTTTCACTGAAATGGTGTCCCTGAAAAGCATCTGCTGAGCTTTGGCTCAACACACCAATGGTGAGTAATTCATCAATTTTACAGTGTTTAGCATACTCGCCCACTTCTTGATGATAACCACGCGCTTGCGCGCCTAATTCACCCATGTCACCCAAAATAAGGATGCGACGACCAGAATAGCTTGCCAGTAAGTCAGTGGCGGCTTTTATTGATTCAACATTCGCATTGTAAGTGTCATCAATTAATTTAAACGTTGGTGTTAACTGATGTAAGTTCAATCGTCCTTTCACTGACAACATTTCTGCCAGACCCAAACGAATATCATCAAGGCTTGCACCAAATTCTAAAGCAATGGTTGCTGCCGCTAAGGCATTACAAACATTGTGTTTACCGGGCACTGTTAATTCAATAAACGTATTGCCGCAATAGGTATGTAAAGTGAAGCTTGCACAACCGTTATCGTCGAGCACTGCATCACTAGAAAAGCAGTCAGCCGTTTGTTCGCAGGAGAATGTTCTTACCTTTTTATCGGTTAAGCGCCATTGCCATTTATTAGCTAATTTACAATCTTGATTATAAAGTGCCACGCCATTGCTGCTTAGCCCTTCAAAAATTTCACCTTTAGCGCGCGCAACACCGCATAAATCGCCAAAACCTTCTAAATGAGCCGCAGCAATATTATTAATAATGGCGACATCAGGCTTCACTAATGCTGTGGTATAAGCTATTTCGCCCATGTGATTTGCGCCTAATTCAACGACGGCAAAGTCATGTTGTGGTTCAAGGCGAAGTAACGTTAGTGGCACGCCAATATCATTATTAAAATTACCGTTTGTTGCTAATACGTTGCCTAGACGCGACAAAATAGCTGCGACCATTTCTTTAACTGTGGTTTTACCGCTACTACCAGTGATAGCAACCGTTTTAGGGGCAACTTTTTCTTTTACATAAGCCGCTATTTTACCTAATGCTATATGGGTATCGCTTACAATAATTTGAGGGATGTCAATTTCACATTGATGATCAACAATAGCGGCTTCACAGCCGAGTAAAATGACCTGTTCAAGAAAGCGGTGAGCATCGAAATTAGGTCCTTTTAATGCAAGGAACAATTCACCTTTAACTAAAGCTCGGCTATCAGTATTGATACTATCAATAGTAATATCTTTTCCAACAAGTTTGCCATCAACGGCCAGCGCTATTTCAGCTAAGCATAATGGGATCATAAAATAGCTCCGACAATTTCATTTTTTTGTTGGTAACGTTCATAAATTGATTTGATAAATTCACGTTCGTTATAGTTAATTTTTTCTTTACCCACAACGATATACTCTTCATGGCCTTTACCGGCAAGCAAGACCATGTCGTCAGCTTTAGCTTTTGCTAATGTGGCTACAATAGCCAATTCACGGTCGAGTAAAACGGTAACATCCTCAGGTTTAATACAACCTGCAAGCATATCAACGACAATATCTTCAGCTTGTTCTGTTCTTGGGTTATCAGTAGTAAATACGAGATGGTCAGCACAATTTTCCGCGGCTTGCGCCATCAGTGGCCGTTTACCTTTGTCTCGGTCACCACCGCAGCCAAAAACCACCCATAAATCGCCGATACAATGATGACGACAAGCATCTAATGCGCTTTTTAAAGCATCAGGCGTATGTGCATAGTCAACGATAGTGGTCGCCTTTTCATGGGCTTTGAAGGTTTCCATACGTCCAATAATGGGGGTTAACGATTTAACCGCAACGGCTATATCACTTAATAAGATATTTTTGCTCATTAAAACAGCGATAGCAGCAAGTAAATTTTCAATATTGAAATCGCCAATTAATACACTTTCAATTTTTTGTTCGCCCAGATGCGTATTCAGTGTGAATTTAACACCACTCGCATCCGTTTTAATATTGCAAGCTTGTGCATAAGCTGAAAATTTCGAAATAGCTAACGATTTACCATAAACAATAGTGGTTTGCTTATTTGGCCAATGCGCTAACCAATGTTGAGCTTGCTCGTCATCACCGTTTATAATCGCTATTTGCGCAGCATCATGGCTAAAAATTTTGTATTTAGCGTTAGCATAGTTAGCCATTGTTTTATGGTAATCAAGATGATCGCGTGACAAGTTAGTAAATACCGCAATATCGAGTAAGTTGGCCATAACACGTTGCTGTTCAAGCGCATGAGAAGATATTTCCATAGCCACATTTTTGCAATGGTCAGCCGAAAACTCAGCCATTAACTGATGCAACTGTGTCGCAGCTGGTGTAGTGTTCTCAACTGCTTGTAGTGATTCAATTTGTCCAGCGCCATTAGTACCTATAACAGCCGTTCTTTGTTGGCAGCTCGCTAATAATTTTGAAATTATTTGACTGGTACTGGTTTTGCCATTCGTGCCAGTAATACCTATCACTGTCATCGTTTGTTGTGGATTTTGATAATAAGCTTTTGAGAAAGCAAAAAGTTGTTCATTAAGCTTATAAAAATAGACTTGTGGTATTTTTTTGTCTGAGTCTGCTTTGGTTAGATAAACAATCTGACCATGCTGCGCTGCATCTGTGCATTCAGCGATAACGAAAGCACCCTCTAATGAGACGGCTTTAGCAATGTAATCATTGCCATTTTGCTGACTTCCTATCACCGCACAAAACACGTCGCCTGCTTTTAATTTACGCGTGTCGTTAACTAAATCGCCCAAGCTAAGAGGAAAGTCTGCTTGTTCTGCCAACCGTTCTGTCGGTAAATTAAACGCCTTTAAAACATCAAAAAAATTCGTTTGGCTCAATGAAAAAGTAAAATCAGGCATCTGCTTGCTCCTGTTTCGCTTTCGCTACCGGTTTACCTTTACTTTCTATCGGTCTATTTTCAGCAACACTTTTTGCGTCAGGTGCAATATTCAATACCCGTAGTGCGCCCTTCATGACTCTTGAAAAGACAGGAGAAGCGACTTCACCGCCGTGGTATAAATCACCGCCAGGTTCATTGATCACCACCACAACAACAATAGCGGGATCAGAAATAGGCGCCATACCCGCAAAGAGTCCAACGTACTCATTACCGTAACCACCCGCAAAAGCTTTAATAGCAGTGCCAGTTTTACCACCAACACGATAACCTTCTACTTTAGCATTTGAAGTATGTTCATCAACAACGTGCTCTAGCATCCCTACAACTTCTTGACTAGATTGCTGCGAGAAAACACGTACATCACGTAGCGGTATAGTATCAAGGGTACCTTGCTTAATAATAGTCAGTGGTTTTTTAATACCGCCATTAGCTAATGTTGAATAAAACCTTGCCAGTTGTATAGGAGTAACAGCAACCCCATGCCCCCATGACAAAGTGGCTAGTTCAAATTCAGACCAACGATGGCGATTATGCATAATACCAGAGCTTTCACCGACTAAGCCCACGCCAGTTTGTTCGCCAAACCCCGCATCAAAAAACTTATTAAGTAAAAATTCTTTTGGTACAGAAAGGGCTAACTTAGTGGTACCCATATTTGATGAATGCACTAAAATATCAGTAACACTTAGTTTTCCACGGTTAATCGGATCACCTACACGACGTCCGCCTAAGCGCATCCAACCTGGACTGGTATCAATAATGCTATCCGCTTTAACTGAGCCAAACTCTAATGCAGTTAATGCGGTTAATGGTTTTAAAGTAGAGCCTGGCTCATAAAAATCGGTAATCGCTCGGTTTCGAAAACGATGAATTGCCGTATTTCGGCGATTATTAGGATTATAAGACGGGCTATTAACCAATGCTAAAATTTCGCCCGTATGAACATTCGTAACAACAACTGAACCTGACGATGCTTTAAATGCTTTAACGGCACCTTTCAATTCTTTGTAAGCAATCGCTTGTATTCGTTGGTCAATACTTAATACGATATCTTTAGGCTGAGTAGATGCTTGTTCAGAAAGAATTTCTATTTTGCGACCTTTCGCATCTTTACGGTATTGTTTTTCACCATCAGTACCGGTGAGCAATTGATCATAAACACGTTCAACGCCCTCAATACCTTTATCATCAACGTTGGTAAAGCCAACAACATGAGCGCTAATTTCTCCTGACGGATAAAAGCGTTTTGATTCTTTACGTAAATGAATGCCAGGTATTTTAAGTTCTTTGATATATTTAGCCATAGCGGGCGACACTTTACGTTCAACGTAAACAAATCGTTTGCTTGGATTTTTAATGATCCGTTCAGTCAATTTATTTACATTACGCCCTAAAACATCAGCAAGTGCTTGCCAATGCTCTTTCATTGCGAGGGCATTATTTTCCATAACTATTTTAGGATCAGCCCAAACAGTTTCAACAGGTACACTTATTGCTAGTTCACGGCCATTGCGATCGACAATTGAACCTCGTTGTACCGTATGAGCTGTAGTGCGTAATGAGCGCATATCCCCTTGTTTTTTCAACATGTCAGGTTCAATGATTTGGATATATGCACTACGGGCCAGTAAACCGGCATAGACAAACACAATTAGGCCTAGCACCACGTAAAAACGCCATGCCACCGAAATTTGCTGTTTGTCTGGTTGTTTCTTCACTAACTTGCTCATTATAGTTGAATGATGACTTCCGAATTAATGTTCGGTCTTTTCATCTGTAATAACTTACCTGCTTTGCTTTCTATCGTGCTGTGCTCAGCTAGGCTGTTTTGCTCTAATAATAAATTCCGCCATTCAATATCTAATTCATCTCGTTCTGTTAATAATATTTCCAAACCACTGGTGGTTTGGCGGTTTAAATGGGTAAAGTAAATCACCGAAAATGCTGACATTACGACCATTAGTAACAACAAATATGTAAGTATATGTCGCTGAATGTCATACCAAATATCAAGTGGCAGTGCCATTTTCGAGTTTGCCATATCTATACCAACCGCATTAATGCGGTAATCTCATTGCAACCCGCATGACTGAGCTTCGTGAACGTTTATTTTCTTCCACTTCACTTTCACTAGGTTTTAGTCTTCGACCAATCAAGGCTAATTTTTTACCTTTATTGAGCTCTTCTTCACTAATAGGTAAGCCGCGAGGAACTTTCTTTCCTTGTGAGTGCTTTTTCATAAACTGCTTCACAAGGCGATCTTCTAACGAATGAAAGCTAATCACCACTAAACGGCCATTTTCTGCAAGTACGGACAGCGATGCAGCCAGCACTTTTTCGATTTGCTCTAACTCACTATTAATATAAATGCGGATAGCTTGAAAGCTGCGAGTCGCAGGATGCTTTTTAATTTCGCGTTGTGGCGCAGTCGTTTGAATAATTTTAGCTAATTGGCTGGTACGGGTATAAGGTGTTTCTTCACGGGTATCAACAATTGCGTTAGCAATTCGCCATGCATGTTTTTCTTCACCAAAGGTACGTAATACCCAAGTAATGTCTTCAACATCAGCCACAGCTATCCACTCAGCAGCTGTTTGGCCACGTGTAGTGTCCATACGCATATCGAGTGGGCCGTCTTTCATAAAGCTAAAGCCACGTTCTGCTTCGTCGAGTTGCGGCGAAGATACACCTAGGTCAAGTAAAATACCGTCAACTTTTTCAAGTAACTGATGTTTTTCTGCAATGTTTTCTAAATCGGCAAAACCTTCGTGTTCGATAGTAAATCGAGCATCATCAGCAAATTTTTCAGCCGCTTTAATCGCAGTAAGATCTCTATCAATGGCGATGAGTCGTCCATTTTCAGAAAGCTGAGAAAGAATAAGCGCTGAATGGCCGCCTCGGCCAAAAGTGCAATCGATATAGGTACCATTGGGGTTAATAGCGAGTCCGGCTACTGCTTCGTCAAGCAATACCGAGATATGTGAATTATCTAATTTCATTTTGGGTAATACCATGTTACTGAATACCAAGTGATCAATTCGGTATCGGGTTTATTAACTATTTTTAGTCTTAATTTTGCTCTTTACAGTGATAAATCTAACAAGCGGTCAGTCAACTCAATTTCACCTGACTGAATTTGGCTAATGCCTTTTTGCATTTGCGCTTGCCATGCATTTTCACTCCAAATTTCAAACTTTTTCAATTGTCCAACCAGCATCACACCTTTTTCTAAATTGGCATGAAGACGCAACGGACCATTAATCAATAAGCGACCACTCTTATCAATTTCACAATCAGAAGCATTACCTAAAAGTACTTGCTGTAACAATCGCTCTTGTGGGTTCATGCTAGACAAACTACACAATTTCAATTCTATTTCTTCCCATTCAGGAAGCGGGTATAGGAGTAGGCAGGGATGTTGAATGTCGACGGTACAAACCATTTTTCCTTGGCAATCAGCAAATAGCTCCTCGCGGTACTTGGTCGGTACCGTGATTCTATTTTTACTGTCGAGCGTAATTGCGCTAGTGCCTCTGAACATAATCCCTGCTTTATTATTTTAGTAATCCCTTAAGATCCACTAATTCCCACTTATTCCCACATTGATACAGTTTAGTGAGAAAAGTAAAGCCATGTCAAGCAAAGATTAGTATAAATGATTAGGCCTAACACCAATAAAATTAAGGCTTTGAGCAAAGTTGATGAATTTGTGGGGTTTTGTGGATCATCACCCCAACATATGCATTAAAATTAATTTTTAAGCTGTTTTCGAGGAAAACATCAGCGGTTAGCGACCACTTACGTGATACCAGCCAGCCCTATTATTACCCCCCTAAAAGCGAAGTATAATTTCAACTTAGTTGCGAAGAGATGGATGACTAACGTCTTAGTAAAGCTAGTCGCTATCGATTGTTGTTCAGTAAAGTTGAGTTGATTAAAAAGTAGAATAAAGACAATACCACCAAACGCACCTGTCAAATTCACAAAATAGCGCCAAAGACAGCCATAAAACTAACTACCCCATATACATTGACGCTTTCAAGTGTTGTGGGACAGAAAAGCATGCCAAGCCAGATAGCAGTAAAGGGTAAAATGAAGTTAGGATTGTTTAAGCAAAGGAACTCATCAATAATCAATGCTAGCTTTGCTGATCAAGTTTTTCAGTTAGAAATACAATCGCTGCTGCTGATAAGTTTTTGTTAGAAATATAACTGCGTCCTTTAGCATGCTTTATCAACCAACCCAGCTGGGTCTTTTTGATAAATAGCACATCAGACCACAACAACGTTAGGCTGGCATAAAATGATTTACTCACTATTCCTTGTTCATCTATCGTCAAGTCAACATTACCTTTTGCGGCTTTACTGAGCATTTGGCGCATAACCCACCAAGGTTTTTGATAATAAGTACTCACGGCTTCAAGAATGCCTAAAGCGAAAACAAACCAAGCGGCATAGGGATTCATTTGCGTAAACAGCACCAATAACATGCCCGCAATAGTTAAAGCGATTGATTTTTTATAAGCATTGATAGGGGTAACAATAACAACAGACTCACTAAAGCATTCTTGAAAGTGTGCTTTATCTAGTTCATAAGTTGTTGAGTAAGAAAACGGCTGCGACATAGTGGTTAGAAACTCAGGTAAAATAATAGTGTTATTTTACCTGAGTTTCTTTCAAATGATGAAGTAAATAGTCATTAATAGTTGTGACTATTTAATCTTCTTCATTGAGCGTTGGATTAACAACGTCTAACGTGATGTTTTCCTCTGCAATCATCTCAACTTCGACGCGGTCAACACGTTGTAAGCCTCGTGGTAATTTGTTACCTCGACGACCACGCTCACCGCGGTAATGTTCAACATCACTCGGCTTAAGGGTTAACTTGCGTTTGCCCGCATGTAACGTTACCGAACTGTCAGCTGAAATTACGTTAAGTAGCGAAACAAATTCTTCACGACTTTTCGCTCTAGCAGCAGAGATATTAATAATTTTATTACCTTTACCTTTGCTTAATACCGGTAGGTCTTTGACAGGAAATACCAACATTCTACCTTCAGACGTAATAGCGAGTACTAACATATTGTCAATATTGGTGATAGGTAATGGCCTATTCACTTTGGCGTTTGCTGGCAAGCTCAGTAATGCCTTACCATTTTTATTACGACTGATCATGTCAGAGAATTTCCCAACAAAACCATAACCAGCATCACTACTGAGTAAGTATTTACTTTCATCACTCGCCATTAAGCTGGTAACAAATGTTTCACCTGTTGATAAGCTAAAACGACCACTTAAGGGTTCGCCTTGGCTTCGTGCGGTCGGTAAGGTATGTGCATCGGTTGTATAAGCACGCCCCGTTGAGTCTATAAAAACTACCGGATTATTACTGCGCCCTTTTGATGAGCATAAGTAACTGTCCCCTGATTTATAACTCAACGCTTCGGGTTCAATGTCATGACCTTTAGCACAACGCGCCCAACCTTTTTGAGACACAACAACGGTAACCGCTTCACTGGGCACTAAATCTTTTTCAGAGAGTGCTTTGGCTTCACTGCGTTCAATAAGTACCGAACGACGGTCGTCACCATATTTTTCAGCGGCTTCTTGAATTTCCTTTTTCATCAGCGTGTTCATACGCGCTGTTGAATTTAAGATTTTTTCGAGATATTCACGCTCTATATTAAGTTCTGCTTGCTCTGCTCTTATTTTTATTTCTTCAAGTTTAGCAAGTTGACGAAGCTTAATTTCTAATATTGATTCCGCTTGACGTTCTGATAAATCAAAACGGGAAATTAATTCCTCTTTTGGCTTATCAAAATTTCGGATGATTTCAATAACTTCATCAATATTTAAATAGGCGATCAACAAACCGTCTAATAAATGCAAACGTGCCAAGACTTTGTCAAGACGATACTGTAAGCGACGACGAACGGTTTCGCGGCGATACTCAAGCCACTCAGATAAAATTACCCGCAAGTCTTTTACAGCAGGCTTATTATTTAAACCAATCATATTTAAGTTAACACGGTAACTTTTTTCTAAGTCGGTGCTTGCAAACAAGTGATTCATTAATTGTTCTATATCAACGCGATTAGAACGAGGAATAACAACTAAACGTGTCGGGTTTTCATGATCAGATTCGTCACGTAAATCTACCACCATGGGTAATTTTTTCGCGTTCATTTGTCCGGCAATTTGTTCGAGTATTTTTCCTCCCGAAGCTTGATGAGGTAAAGCAGTAATAACAATATCACCCTGCACTACTTCATAAATTGCACGCATTTTTATGCTGCCTTTACCGGTACGATATATTTTTTCAATATCGGCTTTAGGGGTAATTATTTCAGCATCTGTAGGGTAGTCAGGCCCTTTTACATATTCAAGTAAATCACCAATTTCTGCTTTAGGTTGTTCTATAAGATGAACACAGGCATTGGCAACTTCACGTACATTATGAGGCGGAATATCAGTAGCCATCCCCACCGCAATACCTGTAATACCATTTAACAATATATGTGGTAAACGAGCAGGTAAGGTTTTAGGTTCATTCATGGTACCGTCAAAATTGGGTGTCCAATCTACAGTGCCTTGTCCTAATTCAGCCAATAATATTTCACTAAAGCGTGATAGACGTGATTCTGTATAACGCATCGCGGCGAACGATTTTGGATCGTCCGGCGCACCCCAGTTTCCTTGTCCGTCAACCAATGGATATCGATATGAAAACGGCTGAGCCATTAGCACCATCGCTTCATAACAAGCAGAGTCGCCATGTGGGTGAAATTTACCCAACACATCGCCAACAGTACGTGCAGATTTTTTATATTTAGCGTTAGCAGACAAGCCTAATTCAGACATGGCATAAACAATACGTCTTTGTACGGGTTTCAAGCCATCGCCTATATGTGGCAAAGCTCGATCCATGATCACGTACATCGAATAGTTTAAATAAGACTCTTCGGTGAATTGTCGAAGTGGCCGCTGTTCAATACCTTCTAGGCTAAAATTAAGCGCGTCTGACATGAATTAATTCCTGAGTTGTCATCCTGTTAAGCGATAGCCCTAAAGGTGACTTTGATTATTATTTTTAGATTATATTTGCTAGGCTCTAGCTTATATGATTATACGAGAGGGGAAAATACTTCTTTAGCAATATGTCTAAATTAGTCGTTATTATCTTGGGTTTGATCCTTAAACTGACAAACTTGATTGCGACCATTGCCTTTAGCAGAGTACATGGCTATATCAGCAGCATTAAGTAAATCGTCAAAATTTGGCGCGACTTGCTCTAAACAAGCGACACCAATGCTTACAGTGAGATTTTGTTTAATGTTAAATTCAGACAAGTCTTTGTTCGCCACTTTTTCGCGTAAACGCTCAGCTATAGCTTTAGCTTCAGCACAACCGACCCCAGGTAAAACCCCAACAAACTCTTCTCCGCCTAAACGAGCAAACAGATCCCGAGAACGCATAGTTTCACTACCTAATTGGGCAATTATTTTAATAATTTCGTCACCAACATCATGACCATAATTGTCGTTTATATTTTTGAAAAAATCTATATCAAGCAAAATAACACTTAAGCTTTGTTTTTCATCTATTGCTTTACCTACCGCTTGAGCACCTTTTTCAAATAAAGTACGTCGGTTGTACAAGTTCGTTAAACTGTCAATTTTTGCTAAATATCTTAATTTTTTCTTCACTTTGATTTGTCTAAATAAAAGTATAAGAAAAACAACAACAGTAATGAACAAAATTGAAATATTACGTTGTTGGGCAAACTTTTTATTTTCTGCGGCAATAATTTTTAAACGTTTAATTTTATTTTGGTTGGCTAATAATTCATTCTGCTTAATTTTTTGATCTGTGGCATAGGTTTTATTCAGGTCTTTGATCTTTTCTGCACGGGTCCCATCAAAATATTGATAACCATTTCTTATATATTTTTTCTTATAATCGAATGCTTGCTTAAAGTCTTTCTGAGCAGAGAACGACTTAGCTAAAATAAGGTTTACTTCTGAAAACTCAGGTAAATACAACTGTTTTTCGGGAATTTCATCTCGTAAAACCAATGTTTTTTCAAGCCAAATTATTGCCTGTTTATCATTGTTTGAGTAGTGTTCGATTAAACCATGTATAAAAAATATTAAATATTTTTCTGCTGCGTTAAAGGTTGAGTTAATGTCTTCGAGTTGCAATAAAATATCTTCAACTTTAGCGGCATTCGTTGTAGATTTTTGTTGTACGAGAGATAACAAAGACAAAATTCGGTCATTAACGGGTAGAGGTTCTTTATTGTCAAAAATATTTTCGGGACCTACTGATACGCTTAAACTATTATTTTCTAGAGCGCTTACTTCATCCGCGCCTAAAAAAGGTCGAGCTATTGAAGAAAATGCAGCACTTGCAAAACACAGGCTCAGCAAGAGACTCTTTGAGATACCCGTGAAAAAAGTATGTCTCATTAAAAGTACACCCTATTTTTACCTAATTTTTTAGCTTGATACATATTAATATCCGCATCTTTTATGAGTTGAGCAAAACTTTTATCACTTTCTCTTTGGTTAGAAGATATACCAATACTTACTGTAACACTTGCAAGGTCTTTACAAGACCAGACTTGATTATAAATACTTAAGCGCAACCGTTCAGCAATCTCATAAGCACTTTGTGATGACGTATCAGGTAACAAAATAATAAACTCTTCACCACCAAAACGGCCAAAACTGTCATTTTCACGCATAATACTATTTGCTAACTCAGCAATATCTTTAAGTATTTTGTCGCCAGTATTATGTCCAAAATTATCATTTATTGCTTTAAAGTTATCAACGTCAAGCATAAGTAAACTAAAGAAACTTTGTTCTTTTTTTGCTTGAATAAGCATTTGTTCGCCCAATTCCATCAAGCGTCGGCGGTTAGCAACGCCAGTTAAATCATCTATTTGGCTAATGCGAACTAAATGTTTTTGACTTTGTACCATTTTAAGTAAAAACCAGGCAAGCGATAATACGACCAAGGCCACAAAAAATATCAATAATTGTAAGTTTTTTTCATGGTAAGTCACATCGCTCAGTTGCATTATTTGTACAGAACGCTCCTGCTCAAGAATTTTATTTTTTAAGTCTGCTTGCTTACTTTCATAACGCAGCCTAAGTTCTTCAACCTTTTCCATATTTACGTTCGACTGATCGTTAAATAAACGAGTGAGATATTGGGACTGTTTTTCGTAAGCTTGTTGATATTTTTCTGTTTTATAATAAATTTCAGACTGCAAATACATTAAATTATAATGTGAATAGGTATTTTTAGTTTGACTGTTTCGCGCTAATAAATTTTCAGAAATGTCTAAACTTTCAAGTGCTTCATCGTAGCGTTCCATTGCTTCAAGCACGTATGCCTTGTTTACATTAAAATACAATAACGCATTATGCTGCTGCACGCCTTTAAGGTGCTTTTCTGCAAGCGTAATATACTGATAGGCAACGTCTAAGTCAGGCGTTTTTTTCATAGCGTGTGACATAGATAAACGGGTGTAAACACCACCAATAAGTTCGTCATTACTTAATTTACTCGCGCTTTCTATAACCTCTTCAAACAAAGGGATCGCTTGTTCATAACGATTTTCTTCCATGTGATTTATCGCAATATTTTGTAAACTATTTAGCGCATAAAGTTCCATGCCTGCTTTTTTATAATGTTCATAAGACGCTTGGTAGAATTTTACTGATTTTTGAGAATTAAACATATAAGAGTATAAAATACCCAATTCACTATTAACCGACCCTTTAAGCTCCTCATTATCGAGTGTATTCGCAATGACCAAAGCATTATTGAGCATAGTTAGTGATTTTTCGAATTGTTCTGTTAAGTAATAAACTGCACCTAAATTTATAAAGCCATCAGCAATAAATTTTTTCGCATCTAATGATTCAGCGACCTCTAAACCATTCAGATAGTTTTCTACCGCGCCACTAGCATCCCCTAGGCTTTCTAAAGAAAAACCACGTAAATAGGAAAGTTCTGAAATTAAAATGGTTGGGCTAGTTAAATGCTGTGCTATTTTCAAACCTTGAGACGCAGCATTATGGGCTAATTTATATTGAGAGGTTTCAATATAAATTTCTGCCATTACTTGAAAGTATTTCACCTGATTTTCAACAGTAAGCGCGTTGATATTTGTTTGATAAGAATCTAGCAGCGCAAGTGCACCGGTAATATTGGTATTTTGTAAGTTTTCGACCCGTTCTACAAAAAAGGTGAAGTCACTATTTATTATTTCATCATTGGCAAATGTTTGCATTGATATGAATAAATAGTTAATTAAGAACCAAAAAATCAAGGCAACTTGTTTATAACGTTTTTTTAACAAATTCAACCTCTTATTTATAGTTTTGATGATCCTTTGATCAACTTCAGTTGCAGTATAAAACGATTTAAACCGAATGATAAACCGTTATTTATAATTAATTATTTTTCATTTTTTTTGATAAAAAATAAAACTAGAACAACAACAAGTTTTAATATAAATTAGTAACGTTTTCAGCATTATAAAGTCCCTGTAGCTCAGTTGGATAGAGCAAGCGCCTCCTAAGCGCTAGGTCGGACGTTCGAATCGTCTCAGGGACGCCACCTTCAAAGCTTGCAAATAATTTTAGCCAAGCATTAGGCTGTGATTCTTATTTTACATGAATATGTTAATGGCAATATTAGTTGAGCTATTTATGTCAGTTTTCTTGAACAACAAACTGATTGTTCATTGACGTAAATAAATGCATTCATGCCTTGAAAAACAGCATTATTAGAAATGTCATGTTACTTTATACCTCGCTGCCACCCTGAATATCCCCTTTATTTTAAACATAAAAAAGCCTCGTAAAACGAGGCTTATAAAATATATACGTCCACCATCGAGTATTACTTACTGGTTGACTTTTCTACTGTAACGTCCTTGTCACCTACGATTGAGTTATTACTCAATACTGCTAAAACAGCTAATACGATTACCGCAAAAAGCACTGTTGTCAGCTTAATTCCTCGTGAAGATGACCTGTTCATAAATGTTCCTGTGTCAGGTGTTTTTGTTGTTATTTTGACATCTGTACAAAACTCAACCAATCTATACGATTAATATCGATAATTCAACCATTTATCAGCAATCAATTTAGATGAAATACAAACAACCCTATAGTTACATTATGTTAACATTAGTGCCATTTTTAGAGGTTTGATCTAACTAATACTAAAAAAATCACTTATTTGCATAATATCGTTTGCAGTTTAGTGGTGGTCTAGGCGAAAATGGCATCACTTTCACCCTCATATACTTAGTTAAATATAAGTATAAATATAATAAAGATTTGGAGTCAATATGCCGTCTCGTCAAGAACTGGCCAATGCAATTAGAGCTTTAAGTATGGATGCCGTACAAAAAGCGAAATCCGGACACCCTGGAGCCCCAATGGGCATGGCAGATATTGCCGAAGTATTATGGCGCGATTTTCTCAAGCATAACCCAACTGACCCGAACTGGACTGACCGCGATCGTTTTGTTTTGTCGAATGGTCATGGTTCAATGCTTATATATTCTTTATTACATTTAACCGGTTATGAATTACCGATTGAAGAATTAAAGAACTTCCGCCAATTACATTCTAAAACACCTGGGCATCCAGAATATGGTTATACTCCAGGCGTAGAAACAACCACAGGCCCGTTAGGTGCTGGTATTTCTAATGCAGTTGGTATGGCAATAGCAGAAAGAACACTTGCCGCACAATTTAACCGTGATGGTCACGATATTGTTGATCACTTTACTTATTGCTTCTTAGGTGATGGTTGTTTAATGGAAGGTATTTCACATGAAGTATGTTCATTAGCTGGCACGTTAGGTTTAGGCAAACTCGTCGCTTTTTGGGACGACAACGGTATTTCAATTGACGGTAAAGTTGAAGGTTGGTTTACTGATGACACCCCTGCTCGTTTTGAAGCTTACGGCTGGCACGTAATAAGCGTTGACGGTCACGACTCAGCGGCTATAGCAGCGGCAATTACAGCAGCTAAAGCAGTCACTGATAAACCTTCAATGATTTGTTGTAAAACGATTATTGGTTTTGGCTCACCCAATAAAGAAGGCACGCATGATTGTCATGGCGCACCATTAGGTGATGACGAAATTGCAGCGACACGTAAAGCGTTAAATTGGCCACATGCCCCTTTTGAAATTCCAAGCGATGTTTACGCTGAATGGGATCAAAAAGAAAAAGGTCAATCAAGTCAAGTTTCTTGGAATGACCAATTTTCAGCATATCAACAAGCTCACCCCGAACTTGCTGCGGAATACGAGCGCAGAGTTATTAAAGGTGATTTACCAAGCGACTTCGAAGAAAAAGCCAATGCCTTAATACAGGCTTGCCAAGATAAAGGCGAAAATATTGCTTCGCGCAAAGCTTCGCAAAATACTATTGAAGCTTTTGGCGCTATCTTACCTGAGTTATTGGGTGGTTCTGCCGATTTAGCTGGATCTAACTTAACGTTATGGTCAGGTTCAAAAGGTATTGAGAAAGACGCTGCAGGTAACTACATTTATTACGGCGTACGTGAATTTGGTATGAGCGGTATTATGAATGGCGTTTCATTGCACGGTGGTTTCATTAACTACGGCGCAACGTTCATGATGTTTATGGAATACGCACGTAACGCAGTTCGTATGTCGGCTTTAATGGGTATTCAAAATATATTTGTCTACACTCATGATTCTATTGGTCAAGGTGAAGATGGTCCAACACATCAACCTGTAGAGCAGTTAACTAATTTACGTACGACTCCGAATATGGATACTTGGCGCCCGTGTGATGCAACAGAATCTGTTGTTGCTTGGAAGTCAGCAATTGAACGTAAAAATGGCCCTACGTCATTAATATTCTCTCGCCAAGGTTTAGCTGCGGTAGCACGTAACAATGAGCAAGTAGCAAACATTGCCAAAGGCGCTTATGTATTACAAGACTGTGACGGCACTGCTGACGTAATTTTAATTGCGACCGGCTCTGAAGTTTCTTTAGCGCTTGATTCAGCAAAACAATTAACCACTGAAGGTAAAAAAGTACGCGTAGTCTCTATGCCTTCTACCAACACTTTTGATGCTCAGTCAAACGAGTACAAAGAATCGGTATTACCTTCATCAGTAATAAAGCGTGTCGCAATAGAAGCGGCGCACACTGATTTTTGGTACAAGTATGTTGGTTTTTCTGGCGCTGTTGTCGGTATGACAACCTTTGGTGAATCTGCACCGGGTAACGTGTTACTCGAGCATTTTGGCTTCACGATTGCAAACGTTGTTAAAACAGTAAACCAGCTTTAAGTATTAACCAAAGTCTATAAGCTAACACCCTTAAGCGACATAAATCATCGCTTAAGGGATTGTTACTTTTATTAATATCATAAATAATGCTATCAACCTATGCCGATAAACTTATGTCTGTAAACATTGCTATCAATGGCTTTGGTCGAATTGGCCGAAGTGTGGCTCGTGCTTTATATGAAAATGCTGATAATAGCTATCTAAAGCTCGTCGCTATTAATGAAATTGCCGAACCGAAAGGCATCGCCCACTTATTAAAATACGACACCACTCATGGTCGTTTTCCTTTTTCAGTAGAGTTAATCGATGATCAATTAGTGATCGCCGGCGATGTAATAAAACTGAGTCATGAGAAGTCACTTGGCGATATGCCATGGAGAAAAAATAACATTGATATCGTCCTTGATTGCACTGGTAAATTTGCCAATCAACGCGATGGAAATATTCACTTAAGTCAGGGGGCTGGTAAAGTACTTTACTCTTACCCTGGAGAACAAGACGTTGATGCCACCATTATTTATGGAATTAATCATCATCAGCTCAGTGAAAAAGATAAAATAGTTTCAAACGGCTCCTGTACAACAAACTGTATTGTACCCGTGATAAAAGTAATTGATGAAGCTTTCGGCGTTGAAAGTGGCAGTATCACAACCATTCATTCATCTATGCATGATCAACAAGTTATCGACGCTTACCACCCAGACTTGCGCCTTAGTCGGGCAGCAAGCCAATCTATTATTCCGGTTGACACAAAATTGGCGGCAGGCATTGAAAGAATACTGCCCAAATTTGCTGGTCGTTTTGAAGCGATAGCCGTTCGAGTGCCTACTATTAATGTTACTGCGATGGATTTAAGCTTAACCTTGTCGACTGATGTTGATATTAACGCGATTAACCAAGCGATTATTGCCGCCCAAAATAATGGCTTACAAGGTATTTTAGGTTATACCGAAGAACCACTTGTTTCTGTAGATTTTAATCACGACCCACATTCTTGCATTGTCGATGGTAACCAAACGCGTGTTAGCCATAAACGTCTAGTTAAAATGCTAGTGTGGTGTGATAACGAATGGGGGTTTGCCAATCGAATGATAGATACAGCAAAAGCCATGGCGAAAGATATTCAGCTTAAAAAATAAGAACGATATAAATACCCACAACTTTAAAATTTATCCAATAGGAAACAGCAAATGTCAGTAATTAAAATGACCGACTTGGCGCTCGCCAATCAAAGAGTTTTGATCCGTGAAGATCTCAACGTACCTGTTAAAGACGGAAAAATAACCTCTGATGCTAGATTAAGAGCAGCTTTACCTACCCTTAAACTCGCTTTAGAAGCGGGTGCAAAAGTAATGATCATGTCTCACCTTGGTCGTCCAACAGAAGGTGAGTACAACGAAGAATTTTCTTTACAGCCCGTCGCTGACTATTTAGCAGCAGCATTAAATGCTCCGGTACGTTTAGCGAAAGACTACTTAAACGGCGTAGATGCAAAAGTGGGTGAATTAGTTGTTTTTGAAAACATTCGTTTTAATGTCGGTGAAAAGAAAAATGATGATGTTTTAGCGAAAAAATTAGCGGCACTTTGTGATATTTTTGTGATGGACGCATTCGGCACGGCTCACCGCGCGCAAGCGAGTACACACGGCGTAGCAAAGTTTGCCCCTATCGCTTGTGCAGGTCCTTTATTATCTGGTGAATTAGAAGCACTTGGAAAGGCACTTGATAACCCTGCACGTCCTTTAGTGGCGATTGTTGGTGGCTCTAAAGTGTCAACAAAGTTAACGGTACTAGAATCTTTAGCTAACATTGTTGACCAATTAGTGGTTGGTGGCGGTATTGCGAATACCTTTATTGCCGCAAATGGTCATAATGTTGGAAAATCATTATACGAAAAAGATTTGCTTGATGAAGCTAATCGCTTAACGGCACAAGCAAAAGCAAATGATGGTGATATTCCGGTACCTACCGATGTTATTACTGGCACAGAGTTTTCAGAAACAGCCATCGCAACAATAAAATCTGTGAATGATGTGACTGATGAAGATATGATTTTTGATATCGGCCCAGATTCAGCGCAAGCATTAGTTGAGATAATCAAAAATGCTGGCACTATTGTCTGGAACGGACCTGTAGGTGTTTTTGAATTTGACCAATTTGGTCGTGGCACAGAAACTATTGCTAAAGCTATAGCTGAAAGTTCAGCTTTTTCAATTGCCGGTGGTGGTGATACTTTAGCGGCTGTTGATAAATATAATATCGCCGACAAAGTCTCTTATATTTCAACAGGTGGCGGTGCTTTCTTAGAATTCTTAGAAGGTAAAAAACTACCTGCTGTCGCTATTTTAGAAGAACGTGCTCAGTCATAAGTAATTATCTACAAAAAAACATCAAATAATTAATGTTATTGAAGCCCTGATTTATTTTATAAATCAGGGCTTTTTCATTAATAGATAACCATCATTGTCTCTTCAACGAATAAAGTTTTTATAAAACAAAAATATCACTTTGTCATAAGTTCTGCTCTTTCGTTGTAAACTTACAAAACAAAAGTATAAATTTCTCTTCAATAGTGAGTTAAATGGGA
Organism: Colwellia sp. Bg11-12; assembly: GCF_014076955.1. NCBI lineage: Bacteria > Pseudomonadati > Pseudomonadota > Gammaproteobacteria > Alteromonadales > Colwelliaceae > Colwellia > Colwellia sp. Bg11-12. The sequence goes on along the minus strand of NZ_JACGUZ010000071.1, from coordinate 301,427 downwards.
TTCTTGACGGTAATTATCGAACATTATTTAAATTAGACATAAAACAAACAAATAAAAACCACACAAGCGACATTTTTTTCTTTTGCCATGTCAATTTCTTATCTGATATACTTACGTTACGAAAGCTTAAATTTCATAATGAAACTTGCGTTTTGAAATTAAGTAAAAACACTATATGACATCTTAAATACTTAGGAGTAATTCAATGGCTTTAATTTCTATGCGCCAAATGTTAGATCACGCAGCAGAATACGGATACGGTATTCCCGCTTTTAACGTTAACAACTTAGAACAAGTCAGAGCAATCATGATCGCTGCAGACAAAACCAATAGCCCTGTTATTTTACAAGGCTCTGCAGGTGCTCGTAAGTATGCTGGTGCTCCTTTTTTGCGTCACCTAATTCTAGCTGCGATTGAAGAATTCCCTCATATCCCTGTTGTTATGCATCAAGATCATGGTACTTCACCTAGTGTTTGTCAGCGTTCAATTCAATTAGGTTTTTCATCAGTCATGATGGACGGTTCTTTGATGTCTGACGGTAAAACACCTTCAAGCTACGAATACAATGTAGATGTAACCCGCAGAACTGTCGAAATGGCTCATGCTTGTGGTGTTTCTGTTGAAGGTGAATTAGGTTGCCTAGGTTCTTTAGAAACCGGAGAAGCTGGTGAAGAAGACGGTATTGGTGCAGTAGGTATTTTAACGAAAGAGCAAATGTTAACAGACCCTGAAGAAGCCGCTGATTTTGTTAAGAAAACTCAAGTTGATGCTCTAGCTATTGCTTGTGGTACTTCTCATGGTGCTTACAAATTCACCCGTCCACCAACAGGTGATATTCTAGCCATTGACCGCATTAAAGCGATACATAGTCGTATCCCAAATACCCATTTAGTCATGCACGGTTCATCATCAGTACCGCAAGAGTGGTTAGCAATTATCAATGAATTTGGCGGAAAAATCCCTGAAACTTACGGTGTGCCAGTAGAGCAAATTCAAGAAGGTATTAAAAACGGTGTGCGTAAAATCAATATTGATACCGATTTACGTTTAGCTTCAACAGGTGCTACTCGTCGTTTCTTAGCGCAAAACCCAAGTGAATTTGATCCTCGTAAATTTTTAGCTGAAACGACAAAAGCGATGACTGAAATTTGTATTGCTCGTTATGATTCATTTGGCGCTTCAGGTAACGCAGATAAAATCAAACCGCTTTCATTAGATACTATGTTTGATTTATACGATGCTGGCAAGCTAGCTGCTATTGTAAAGTAGTTAACATCTCATCAATAAAAAAAGGGCTTAGGCCCTTTTTTTTATAAGCATTTTTTATAATATTATTAGAAATATTTATAAAAATTCTCTATAATCATCCGCTATTTTATTATGGAGTATGAAAAATGGACAATATTACTAATTGGTTAGTTGAAAACCAGCCTATGTTACAAGAAAATCTAATAAAATTTATCATCGCGATTGCTATCTTTATGATTGGTAAATTTGTCGCAAAACTCATCAGTTCAGCAACAAAGAAAATCCTTACCCACAAAAAATTTGATAATACCGTAACTTCTTTTATCGCTAGCTTAATTTATGGCTTAGTTGTGATGGTTGCCTTTATTGCTGCGATTTCTCACTTAGGTTTTAATACCACATCATTAGTGGCCATTGTTGGTGCTGCAGGTCTTGCAATAGGCTTAGCATTACAAGGCTCGTTATCAAATTTTGCTTCCGGCATCTTACTTATTTCATTAAAGCCTTTTAAAGCAGGCGATTTTGTTGAAATTTCAGGTACCGCAGGTATTGTTGAAGAAGTGCATGTATTTTCAACACAGTTAAGAACCGGTGATAACAAAACCGTTATTATTCCTAATGGTGGCATTACAAGTGGCACCATTACAAATTATTCAGCTAAACCAACCAGAAGAATAGATTTAGTGATTGGTGTTGGTTATAGCGCAGATTTAAAGCTAACAAAACAAATATTAAAAGATGTGGTTAGTCGCCATGACTTAGTTTTAAAAGAACCTGCTATTACCATAGGTGTTAGTGAATTAGCCGATAGCTCAGTAAACTTTATTGTTCGTCCATGGGTTAAAACAGCAGATTATTGGCCTGTGCATTTTGATTTATTAGAAGCAATTAAAATTGCCTTAGATGACGCTGACATTGAAATCCCATTCCCACAACTTTCTGTACATGTTAATCAAGAGACCAAAAATGAACAATAAATTAGCAATTGTTGCCTTATGCGGCAGCTTATCACTTAATACCTTTGCCGAAGAAGTAGAAGCTCCTAAAGATCCATTAAGCATGTCAGCGGAATTAGGCGCACTATTTAAAACGGGTGACAATAAAAGTACCGATATAAAAGCAGGCTTCGATTTAGATCATGAATTAGGCTTATGGCGAAGTACTGTTCGCTTTGACTTGCTTGCAAGTAAAGCTGAGATTGAAGATGAAGACGGTGTTGAACGCTCTCAAACAACAGATCAACAATGGAAAATAGTCGGTCAAACAAACTATACCATTGGCACTAAAAAAACTAATTACGTTTATGGAAATGTGTCACACGACGACAATCGTTTTGGTGGATTTGAAACTCAAAGTTCGATTTCTACTGGTTGGGGTCGTCGTTGGTATGAAAGTAAAATGGCTACCTTTGATGCTGATATCGGACCAGGTTACAAAAAAGACGTAGTGCGTTTAGAAGATGAAAACGGTAATGAGTACACTGAAAACAAAGGCGCTTTCATTATTCAAGCGCAAGCATTGTACACGCGTAAATTAAACGAACATGTTAAATTTAAACAGCGATTTGTTGCCAAATACGCCACAAAAAGTGGCGAAAACAGTAATTATCAAGCTGAAAGCTCTATTACAACAAAATTGATTTCGACTTTACAGTTAAAAGTTAGCTTTAAAATTGATCATAATACTGATGTTGAAGAAGGCAAAGAAAACACCAATACACAAACAGCCTTAACGCTTGTTTATAGCTTCTAGTTTACCTAAACTAAGATGCATTATTTAGCCTTCACCCCTTTGAAGGCTAAATAATTTCCGCTTTATCCCCAGTATCAATATCTATTAGCACGAATTTCATCCCCTTTTTATTTCAACGCCACCCAGCAATAATTATTTAAATTCAACGGCAAAAAAAAACCCTAACATTAAAAATGCCAGGGCCTTTATTATTTATAAGCGATGAAAAAAACGTTTATTCCCATTCAATCGTCGCGGGTGGTTTACCTGAAATATCGTAAACAACACGAGAAATACCATCAATCTCGTTAATAATACGGTTAGATACTAACCCTAAGAAATCGTAGGGTAAATGTGACCAACGCGCTGTCATAAAATCAATAGTTTCCACACAACGTAATGATACTACCCAGTCATATTTACGTGCATCACCCATAACGCCAACTGACTTCACCGGTAAAAACACCGTAAACGCTTGGCTTACTTTGGTGTATAAATCATGTTTGTGTAATTCTTCAATGAAAATAGCATCTGCACGGCGTAATAAGTCAGCATATTCTTTTTTCACTTCACCTAAAATACGTACACCTAATCCAGGTCCAGGGAACGGGTGACGATAAAGCATATCGTAGGGTAAACCAAGCTCTAAGCCTATCTTACGTACTTCATCTTTAAAGAGTTCACGTAAGGGCTCAACTAGCCCTAATTTCATGTAATCAGGTAAACCACCAACATTATGATGCGATTTAATTACATGTGCTTTACCCGTTGCAGAGGCCGCTGATTCAATTACATCAGGGTAGATAGTACCTTGTGCTAACCATTTAGCATTATCAAGCTTGTTCGATTCTTCTTCGAACACATCAATAAAAACATTACCGATAATTTTACGCTTTGCTTCTGGCTCACTTTCACCCGCTAAACGGTTTAAAAATCTATCTTCTGCTTCAATTTTAATGATATTTAAACCGAAGTGGTCACCAAACATATCCATGACTTGCTGGCCTTCGTCTAAACGAAGTAAACCATTATCAACAAATACACAGGTCAATTTATCGCCAATCGCACGATGTAGTAACATCGCAACTACTGATGAATCAACGCCGCCTGAAAGACCTAAGATAACTTCGTCGTCTCCGACTTGAGCTTTCATTTTAGCGATAGCATCATCAATAATCGATGATGCAGTCCATAATTTTTCACACTGACAAATTTCAACAACAAAGTTTTCTAAGATACGTAAACCCTGTTTAGTGTGGGTCACTTCAGGGTGAAACTGCACACCATAAAATTTCTTTTCTTCATTTGCCATTGCTGCATAAGCACAACTTGAAGTTTGAGCAACCGTAGTAAAACCTGTTGGAATAGCAGACACTTTATCGCCGTGGCTCATCCAAACGTCAAGCAAAGCATTACCATTAGTACCAATACTGTCTTCAACATTGTTAAATAACGCAGATTTTGCAATAAGTTCAACCGCAGCATAACCAAATTCTTTATGCGTTGAACTTTGTACGCCACCGCCAAGTTGTTCAGCCATTGTTTGCATGCCGTAACAAATGCCTAATACCGGAACACCAGCGCTATAAACATATTCAGGTGCGCGAGGTGAATTTTCTGCAGTGACCGACTCCGGGCCGCCAGCTAGAATGATACCTGTAGGGTTAAAACCTTTTATTTGCTCTTCAGTTACATCCCAAGACCAAAGCTCACAATAAACACCTATTTCACGAACGCGACGCGCAATTAGCTGGGTATATTGAGAACCAAAATCTAAAATTAGTATTCGGTGATCATGAATGTCTTTACTCATGTTGTTTTCCTACTTTATTTAACTATTTATAAAATGAACAGGCTGAGTTGTTATCTCATTAAGATGTCAACTCAGCCTGCTTGAATTTTTTTTTCTTACATCAATAAAAACGTAAGAATAGTTGAGTTTGATGCTAGTTAATACTCTGGCAAAGAAGAGGCACGGAGTTGACGTTAGTCAATGAGTACCTCTGATGCAGCCATTATGTTAAATAGCAATAAAATCAGCTGTTCGATTAGCCCATACGATAGTTAGGTGCTTCTTTAGTGATTGCCACATCATGTACATGTGACTCACCCATACCCGCAGAGGTTATTTTCATAAACTCTGGTTTCGTGCGCATCGTCTCAATATCTTTAGAGCCAGTTAAGCCCATTGATGAACGTAACCCACCCATTTGTTGATGAATAATGGCTGAAACTGGACCTTTATAAGCAACACGACCTTCAATACCTTCAGGTACTAATTTGTCTGCCTCGCCATCTGTCTTTTGAAAGTATCTGTCACTAGAACCATCTTTTTGAGCCATAGCACCTAACGACCCCATACCACGATAAGACTTGTAGTAGCGGCCTTGATAAAGCTCAACTTCACCAGGAGATTCTTCAGTACCCGCTAACATGCTACCAACCATAACGCAGTGCGCGCCAGCAACAAGTGCTTTAGCAATATCACCAGAGAAGCGAATGCCACCATCAGCAATAACAGGAATACCTGTGCCTTTAAGCGCTTCTACCGCATTCGATATAGCGGTTAGTTGTGGCACACCAACACCCGTAACAATACGCGTAGTACAAATTGAACCTGGGCCAATGCCAACTTTTACTGCGTCGACACCAACGTCGGCTAAGGCTTTTGCGCCAGAGCCAGTTGCAACATTACCCGCAACAATTTGTAAGTCAGGGTATTTATCACGAGTTTCTTTAACTCGGTCAAGAACACCTTGAGAGTGACCATGAGAAGTATCAATTAATAGAACATCAACTCCTGCGGCAACTAATGCGTCAATACGTTCGTCAGTACCTGCACCAACACCTACTGCCGCACCAACACGTAAACGACCAAGATGATCTTTACAGGCATTAGGCTTGCTTTCAGCTTTTTGATAATCTTTAGCGGTAATTAAGCCAACTAATTTGAACGCATCATCAACCACTAAAATTTTCTCAATACGGTTGCTGTGCATTAAGCCTAGAATTTCTTCACGTGCAGCACCTTCTTTCACCGTCACTAAGTTTTCTTTAGGTGTCATCAGTGCTGATACTGGCTTAGTTAAGTCAGTTTCAAAGCGTAAATCACGACCCGTAATAATACCGGTAAGATTGCTATTTTTATCAATAACAGGAAAACCAGAAAACCCAAGGTCATCGGCTTTATGCATGACTTCTTCAATCGTAAAGTCAGCATTGACTGTCACGGGATCTGAAACAATACCACTTTCGTATTTTTTTACTTTCAATACGTTAGCTGCTTGTTCAGCAATCGTCATGTTTTTGTGGATAAAACCTAAACCGCCTTCTTGCGCAAGTGTAATAGCAAGAGGTGCTTCAGTAACTGTATCCATAGACGCAGAAACCATAGGTATATTCAAATTGATTTTACGGGTTAATTTAGTTTTTAAATCAGCCGTGTGTGGGAGTACATTTGAATGAGCAGGTACAAGTAATACGTCATCAAACGTTAGTGCTTCTTGGGCAATTCTTAGCATCGCAACATCTCTCTAAAAAGGTTGGTTAGGGAGTGAATATTGCGGCAGAATTTTAACCGCTTTGTGGTTTGAGAACAACTTAAATTTAACGATAAACTAAAATAAATATCCCGAGATAGTTTGAAGAAATATATAACACACACGTTCCACTTGAATATGCGGGATCGAGCTTGAATGATAAACGCCTTTAAGCCAGATATTGATTGAAGATAATAGTTATTCTATTTTTGAAATCAATAACGTAGAATAAAGTGTTTATAAACTAGCCCTTCGGGGAAATCTGAGCAAACCCAAGTAGAGCGAGTATATCGACTAAAATCGCTTTCACATTATAAAAAGTAAGTGATTTATGGCTACGCAGCACATTTTACAAGTTAGTGAACTCACAAAAAAAGTAAAGTTCATGCTAGAAAGTGAACTTAATACCGTATGGTTATGTGGTGAAATATCAAATTTCATTGCTGCTAGCTCAGGTCATTGGTATTTATCACTCAAAGACAGTAAATCACAAGTGCGATGTGCAATGTTTAAAGGCAACAATCGACGAGTAAGGTTAGCGGGAAGTTCAACACCACGTAATGGTCAGCAAGTTTTAGTGCGTGCCAAGGTTTCTTTGTATGAGCCTCGAGGTGATTTTCAATTAATTATTGAAATGATGGAAGATGCCGGTGAAGGCATATTAAGGCAACAGTTTGAACAATTAAAAAGCAAGTTGAATGCACAAGGATTATTCGGCCAACAATTTAAGCAAGCAATTCCTAGAAACATTACAACTGTTGGTGTCGTTACCTCACCAACAGGCGCAGCAGTAAAAGATATTATTTCTGTTCTGCAAAGGCGTAACCCCGCTATTGCAGTCGTCATTTATCCCGCCCTTGTTCAGGGTGAGCACGCCAAAGGTGATATTGCTCATGCTATTGATATCGCCAATCAACGTGAAGAGTGCCAAGTATTAATTGTCGGTCGTGGTGGTGGCTCTCTAGAAGACTTATGGCCCTTTAATGAAGAAGACGTAGTCAATGCTATTTTTCACAGTCGTATTCCTGTGATCAGTGCTGTGGGTCACGAAATAGACACAACATTAAGTGATCTTGTTGCTGATTTAAGGGCACCAACACCGTCCGCTGCTGCAGAGCTCGTTTCACAAGACAATAGTGAATTACAAACGCGATTACGTGAGTTGTCAAAGCGAGCTCAACATTTATTTACTCAAAAAGTTAAACAAGAAAATTTAACCTTACAGACTTTAATACATCGATTGACGCAAGTTCATCCCGAAAGGAAACTTCAACAGTACCAGCAAAAATCAGATGAGTTAAACATCCGCCTAGATAAAGTAATAAAGCATCAGTTTGAACGTTTTAGGCAAGCCCCCGAAAAACTAGCCAGAGATTTACAATATTGCGATCCAAGTAAAGTTATTATTCAACATCAAAAGACACTTAGCCACTTAGATGAAAAATTACAAAGAGATTTTCATCTTATTGTAAAAAACAAAACTGAACATTTTGTCAGTGTCATTGAACAGCTTAATATTGTTAGCCCACTCGCAACGATTGCTCGTGGCTATAGTGTCAGTAGAAATAGTCGTCATCAAATTATTAGAACAAAAGATCAAGTGAGTGTCGGCGATGAAATATCCATTCAAGTGAACGACGGCAGTATTTTTACAAAAGTTATCAGCAATGTTTAATTTTCAGCAATAACGGCATGCTGAAGTAATTTTATTACTGAGGCTTTGCTTTTCTCTTCGAATTTTAGTCCAATACAAAGACCATTGGCTTGTGGTTTATAACTACACGTTTCGGCTAAAAACTTTAAGTTGCCGAGTCCTTGAAAGTCTTCAACGACTAATTCGACAGATTTATCTTTTTCCATCACCAAAGATTCACCATTATTAATCAATACTTGGCAGCCGTTCACTGAAATATCTATAATTGTCGCTTGCCAATATTCTTTGGCGATTTTTATCTTTGCAACAATGTCGGTATCAATGCGCATTGCTGACCGTAAACTTTGTAAGCTCACTGAACGAGGGAAATCAAGTACGATTAATCGAGAGGGAATTTGTAGCGTTTGTTTCACATTACTCACAAAAGCAACCACAGCGCCCTCATGCCCTTCAATTAAACCACGAACGGTAATTCCCGTTCCTTGAGTGATATGTTGCGAAAAACTGCCTAGTTTTTTAGGGTCTGGAAATTGTATCAACACATAATGTTTTGGCAAATAACCAATAAAGGTGCTGCGAAATTTTGCTTTTTGTCCTGCTGGTGTTGCTATATCTATCGTGATGGTTGAACCTGATTGCAATAAACCCAGATTTCGATTTAAGCGGTTAACCAACGCAATTTTTTGAGGGGTAGCAGCCATAATGTTAACATTTAAGAATAATTCTTTTAAATGTAGCACTTAGCAAAAAGCCAATCAAATGATTGGCTTCAGTAATACGCATTTAATACTAGAAAGACATAAATAATTAGTCTTTTTTATAACCTTGAGTCGCTCTTGCCATTTTCTTTTGCTCGGTATAGGTCAACTTCTTCTTACCTGCAAATGGATTACTGGTTTCTCTAAACTCAATTCTAATAGGCGTACCCATTATTTTTAATGATTTACGGTAGTAGTTCATTAAGTAGCGCTTATAAGAAATAGGCAATTTCTTCGCCAAGTTACCATGAATAACAATAATAGGCGGGTTATAACCACCGGCATGTGCGTATTTAAGCTTAATTCGACGTCCTTGATGCATCGGCGGTTGATGATCAAATGCAGCCATATCAAGTATCTTGGTAACCATTGAAGTCGATATACGTTTTGTTGCAGAAATAAAAGCTTCTTCAACCGACTCGTATAAATGACCAACGCCTGTACCGTGTAATGCTGAGATAAAGTGGATACGCGCAAAATCGATAAAACCTAAACGACGATCTAATTCAGTTTTAATACGATCTTTAACATGCTCTTCTAACCCATCCCATTTATTAACGGCTAGCACTAACGAGCGACCGGCCTCTAAGATAAAACCTAATAAACTTAAATCTTGATCAGAGATACCTTCACGAGCATCAATAATTAATAAACACACGTTCGCATCTTCAATAGCACGCAAGGTTTTAATTACTGAATATTTTTCAACAACATCAGTGACGTTTTTGCGACGACGAATACCCGCCGTATCAATAAGGGTATATTCACGACCATTATGTTCCATTGGAATATAAACGCTATCACGGGTGGTACCTGGCGCATCAAACACAACAACACGGTCTTCACCTAATATACGGTTAGTCAGTGTTGACTTACCAACGTTAGGCTTACCAATAATGGCGAGTTTGATTTTATCGTTTTCAAAAGGTGCTTCTGCAATTTTTTCTTCATCAGTCTTAGCTGAGAATTCTTGTGTACCATCAAATTCATCATTTTCGCGGGCTTCACCCAATGCTTCTATGTGCGGTGTTAAGGCCAACGTTAATAACTGGGTAACACCACGGCCATGAGCCGCTGCGATTTTATGCACAGTATCACCAAGTGACAACTCATAAAATTCAGCAACAGCAGAGTCGGCGTCTATACCATCAACTTTATTCGCCACCAAAAATATCTTTTTATTTTGTTTACGAAGATAGTCGGCAATACCTATATCCGCTGATGTCAAACCATCGCGCGCATCAACCATAAACAATACGGCATCAGCTTCTTCTATCGCCATCAGTGACTGTTCAGCCATCAATGCATCAATACCTTGCTCATTGCCGTTGATACCACCGGTATCAATAACAATAAACGGATGATCTTCTACTTTCGCTTGACCATATTGGCGGTCACGCGTTAAACCCGGATAATCTGCTACAAGAGCATCACGGCTTCGGGTTAATCGGTTAAATAAGGTCGATTTGCCAACATTAGGACGTCCGACAAGTGCAACTACTGGAAGCATGTTTACCTCTATAAATTCATTTGTAGAGTAAACACCGCTCTGCAAAATGCAAAACTTTTACTCTATATAATAACAAACAACGGCTCCAATGCATTTTGCAATGGAGCCGTTTAATTCTAGCCGATAAAAAAAATTATGGAATTTTTATCGCTTGTAAATCACCATTACGTGATTGTGCATAAATAATATTTTCGTGAACAGTTGGCGTAATATTTAAACCACTGCTGTCTACTTCATGGCGAGAAACAATATCTCCTGTTACTTGGTCTATAAAGTGAAGATAACCTTCAAAATCACCAACAACAATATAGTTACCTACAACGGCAGGTCCTGTAACACCACGATTTGTTAATGAAAGCTGACTCCATTTCTCAAAACCGTTTTGGCGGTCAACCGCATAAACGTGACCTTTAACATCGGTTAGAAAGATAGTATTACCATCGATAGACAAGTCATGATATGACGAATATTGACGTTCCCAAATCATGCGACCTGTCCGTAAATCAACAGCGGTTAAGCGACCTTTTACAGAAATACTATAAACTTTGTCGCCATAAATAAGTGGCGTAGAATCAACATCAATCACACGTTCTAATTGTGTAGAACCCACCGCTTCACCGACTTCTATAGTCCAACCTTGCTGACCACTTTCAAGGATATAAACACTCAGCGTTCCATCAGCTGAGCCAACCATGACTCCGCCAGAAGAAATAGCAGGAGAACTTACACCACGTAACGTTAAAGCAGGAACTTCTTGCTCGATTTGCCATTCGTCTTGACCATTCGATGCATTAAAGGCCTTAATAACACCAGAAGCGGTATTTACAACCAAAATCCCAGCATCAATAGCAGGAGCCGCAATAACTTCTCCTTTTACTTTACCTTGCCAGTCAAGCTTACCGGTATCAGCGTCTAATGCGAATACTTCACCATTTTCACTACCAATAAATATTTTCTGAATACCCGTGATCGGGCCCCCATTTAATAAAGCAGATTGGCGACTATCAAAAAATCCGCGGTCACCTTTTATATCACTTAAATCTGTTGACCAAATTTCATCACCATTTTTAAGTTCAAACGCAACAACGTCACCCTCACGACTCGCACTATAAAGCTTGCCATAAGCAACATTGGGTTTAATACGCGAAAAGTAATCGCTTACACCATTACCAACACTTGATTCCCAAAGCACATCAGCTTCAAATGTTTGATTAATCTCTGTTAATTCAGCAACTTTTGTCGCCTCATCTTCTTCATCAGTTGACGAGCAAGCACTTAGTCCTAAAGACAATAGCGCTATCGCTAACAACTTTTTATTAAAGCGTATTTTCTTAAGCATATTAATGATCAGCCTCTTTATTTAGCAATAGATGATAATTGGGCTAAATCATTTAATTTCATTTGTAATGCACTGTTGTTTGCTTGACCTTCAACGTCAAGCGCTGTTTGATAAGCATTACGAGCAAGTTCTGCTTTACCTTGTTTAAAGTACGCATCGCCTTTAGTTTCTTCAACAGCGCCTTTAAATGATTCAGGTAGCGTCACAGAGAGTGTCACTAAAGCTTCAGTGTACTGTTCAAGTTGTATTTGTACGCGTGCTAACCGAACACTAGCAATAGCTTTAATACCTTGATTTGTAGCACTTTCAATAGCAGTAGTTAAGTGTTTAGCCACTTGTGGCCAATCTTTATGAGTAGCGGCTTCTTTTGCTAAGGCAAAAGCGGTTAATGAAGCATAGCTCGAGTCTTTATTTTCAGTAATGAATTTATTCGCACTTGTCGAAAAAAGCTGTTCATCTTTACCGGCGCTTTCCATAACAGTTTGATAAGCATCAGAAGTTTCAACTTCGTTAGCTAACTGTGCATCTTTATAATAATTGAAACCAATAAAGCCAGCAAAACCTAATACTAAACCAGCAATAACGGCAGTACCATTTTCTTTCCAAAAACCTTTAATGGCTTCTACTTGTTGTTCTTCTGTTTGATAAACGTCCACTACTTCACCTTAAATTAAACTGTTTAATAAAGCTGGCACTTGTTCAAGCGACACCTTTTGCTGTTCATGTTGTCCACGCAAATACTTAATCGTTACGCTTTGCTCAGCAAGTTCATCTTCACCGATGATAATTGCCACTTGCGCACTCGATTTATCTGCCCGTTTCATTTGTTTTTTCATATTACCACCACCGCAGTGGTTTTGTATGCGAATATCTTTAACTTGATTGCGCCATTCTTCACTTAGTAGTGCGGCTTGAATATCAACACCTTCACCTAAACCAATAACATAAACATCAACTTGTGCGCGAATGTCATTGACTTTTTCCAAGCTCGTTAACATTAATACTAAGCGTTCTATACCTAAGGCAAAGCCAAATGCCGGCGTTGCTTTTCCACCCAACTGCTCGACTAGGCCGTCATAACGGCCGCCAGCACAAATAGTACCTTGTGCGCCTAAGCTGTCAGTTACCCATTCAAATACGGTGCGATTGTAATAATCTAGACCACGAACTAAACGATCGTTAATCACATATTTTATACCTGCAGCATCTAAACGCTGACAAACACCCGCAAAGTGGGTTGTAGATTCTTCACCAAAATAATCACTTAGTTTTGGTGCGCCAATTAAAGCGGCTTGTACATCTTTGTTCTTACTATCTAAAACGCGTAATGGGTTGGTATGCATTCTACGTTTAGAGTCTTCATCAAGTTGATCTTCTTTTTCAGTCAAGAAAATCACTAAAGCGTCACGATAATTTGCACGTTCTTCATTTGAACCTAATGAGTTTAGCTCTAGTGTGACAAACTCATTGATGCCAAGTTCCCGCCAAAGACGAGAAGTTAACATAATAATTTCTGCGTCTATGTCAGGTGTCGCAATGCCAAAGGCTTCTAAGCCAAATTGGTGAAACTGACGATAGCGACCTTTTTGTGGGCGTTCATGTCTAAACATCGGCCCCATGTACCATAAACGTTGTTCTTGATTATACAATAAGCCATGTTGATTACCGGCACGGACACAACAGGCAGTGCCTTCTGGTCGAAGCGTTAAACTGTCGCCGTTACGATCATCAAAAGTATACATTTCTTTTTCAACAATATCGGTAACTTCACCAATAGAACGTTTGAAAAGCGTTGTAGATTCAACAATTGGCATACGTATTTCAGCAAAACCATAGCTACTAGCCACTCGGCGTAAAACTGTTTCAACCATTTGCCAAATAGGAGTTTCAGTGGGTAAACAATCGTTCATTCCCCTGACGGCTTGTAATGTTTTACTCAAAGTAAGGTTCTCTCTTATCTACTGTAAAATAGGTAATTATAAAAAAAGGGAAAAATTAAATGCAGCGCGCATTATAGGCAGTTTGAGACGAAACGTAAATAGTATTACGTTTCTCTCTTTTTTGGTTTGCTCGACTATTCGATTTCTTTAACATCTATTTTATAAGCGGCGTCGAGGAGTTTCGCTTTTGCGCGAATTCGCTCTTCAAGTTGATCAACCAAATTGTTATTATCAAAACGCTCTTTCTGTCGAATACCGTCTAAGTAGTAACCACTTTTTCGACTACTACCGGTTAAGCCTAAATCGGAAATAATCGCTTCACCTGGGCCGTTAACGATGCAGCCGATAATTGACACATCCATCGGTGTTAAAATGTCTTCAATACGTTGTTCTAAAGCGTTAACCGTTGCTATAACATCAAATTCTTGACGTGAACAGCTTGGACAAGCAATGAGGTTGATGCCTCGGCTACGCAATTTTAACGATTTTAGAATATCAAAACCGACTTTGATTTCTTCGATAGGGTCTGCGGCTAAAGAAATACGCAAGGTATCACCGATACCTTCCGCTAATAATAAACCTAAACCCACCGAGGATTTTACTGAACCCGAGCGCAAACCACCCGCTTCAGTAATACCCAAGTGAAGTGGATTATCAATCTGTTTTGCGAGTAATCGATACGACTCGACAGCAAGAAACACATCAGAGGCTTTAACACTGACTTTAAACTGATTGAAATTAAGTCTATCTAAAATATCAACATGGCGCATGGCTGATTCAAAGAGGGCTTCAGGCGTTGGCTCAGTATATTTTTCTTGGATGTCTTTTTCTAAAGAACCGCCATTCACACCAATGCGAATAGGTATATTCAAATCACGTGCGCATTCAACCACACTGCGAACTCGGTCTTCACGGCCGATATTACCAGGATTAATACGTAAACAATCGGCACCATATTCAGCAACTTTTAAGGCAATTCGATAATCAAAATGAATATCAGCAACCAACGGAACTTTGACGAGTTTCTTAATTTCACGAAAGGCTTCTGCTGCATCCATGGTCGGTACACTCACACGGACTATATCAGCGCCCACCGCTTCTAATGCTTTAATTTGTGCGACCGTTGCTGCAACATCAGTGGTCAGGGTGTTCGTCATTGACTGTACGGTGATTGGTGCATCGCCACCTACAGGAACATTACCCACCATAATTTGACGAGATTTTCGGCGGATAATTGGGGATTCTTTAAACATAATAATTCACAATTTTTGTGGTTGATCACTTAAACGTGATTAACGTTATTTATACAAAATACCGATGACTAATTCGTAACAGGCAAAGTAAACTTAGCGATATTGCCCATATTAAATTGGCTCATATCAATGACTTCATCAGCAAAATTTATTGCCACTAATTCAGGTTTACCTAAAGTAACATCAAAAGGTGCTTGACCAGATATTTTCATGACGTAACCCAGTTTTTTAACACCCCAAGCAATGCGCTCGCCGGTTGCATCAGAAATATTTACCCAACAATCTCCTGAGAAAGTAAAAGTGACATTGGTTAACGTCACTTCTGTCTCATCAGCTTCACTTACTGATGCTGTGTTAACTTCAGTTTGCTCTGCAACGTTTCTACTTTCTGTGTCAGCTTCCAATGTTGATGTATCTGTGATTTCCTGATTTAACACGATAGAAGGGGCTGCCGGTGCTTCGACAATATTATCATTATCGATATCAACCTTAGCCACTAATGACTCAGTGACTTGTGGCTCAGCAAGACTATCAGGCTGTTCATTTTTTTTAGTGACTGATTTTGTTATTTTTATTTCAACATCTTCTTGAAAGGTTTGGGGTTGATCTTGTTCTTTATTATTTTGCATCCACCATACGACAGAAGAGCCAATAAGAATGGCTAAAATAAAATAACTGATCCACATAATGCGATTACTTTCTGCTAATTTTTCAGTACCTTTAGAAAAGCTTTGCAGTTTAGATGCCTGTGCTTTAGCAATATTTAATTGCTGATAACTAACAATGACATCGTCTTGAGATACATTAACTAACTTTGCATAGTTTCGTAAATAACCTCGATTAAACGTTTCAGGCAAAGAGGTATCAAATCGCTCACTCTCTATTTCATCAACTAAAGAGAGTCGAAAATTTAGTTTGTCTGCTACATCTTGCTGAGTTAATCCCGCCTTATTCCTAGCTTCACTAAGAATTTGTCCTGGCCCCATGACATTAACCTCTTCAGAAGGTTCTTCTAGGACATTATTATGCACTTCGTCTGACGATGCATCTGCTTGTGACTTGTTAATGTTATTCGCCTTTTCAACATGGATCATTGATTTTTCTCTTGTTCGATACTTTTAGTCGCGTTATTAGCTGGTGAAGTATTCATATGTTCAGGAGCAGAAATATAAAGCTTTTGACCGAGTTTTAACACATCGCTACGTGAAAAGTTATTCCAACGTTCTAGTGTTTTCATATGAATATTATACTGCGTTGATATACTAAATAAGCTTTCACCCACCCCTACCGTATGTATTATAGGATTAAGCTCTGCTTTTAAATCGCTTAGAGAATTTTTCACGGTAATAGGTTTGTCAACGAGATTTTTAGCGTCTTTTATTTTGTTATTTATTTTTTCAACACGTTTTTTCCGAGGTTTATTTGGTGATAAAACAACAACACGTTTAGTCGAAGGCTTTACAGCTAACGCGAGTGTTGTAGCTTGGTACGCCTTTGCTAAATCATCTGCTTCAATTTGGGCAAGTGCATTCAAAATATATTGTTTAGCCTGATAAGAGTTTGGAAACATTTTTACCAGCATGCTCGCGTAATTCTTAGCGATACGACGGTTACCTTGCTTTTCAAAAACTTTATAAGCTAAGGCAAGCGCTTGCGGACTAAAGCGACGTGTTTCTTTTTCATAGCGACTTAAATAATTTTGTGCGGTTTTATAGTCTGCAAAAGCATATTGTAAACGCACCATTTGTAATAATGCTGACGCTCGATTAGGGCTATGCTGAATAGATTTTGTGAAGTATTGCTCTGCTTTAACAAATTCATTCGCTTTTAATTGGCAAAGCGCTAGATTTTCGTAACTTTGCGATACCATCAAATAAGTAGGAATTTCTATCGCTTTTAACGTGTATTTTTCAGAAGCTTCATACTTTTCGTGTCGACAAAGAAAAACACCATAGTTATTTAACGTATCAGGATTTTTTGGATCTATTGACAACGCTTTTTCATAAGCGTTAGTCGCAAGATCTGACTCACCAACGACATCATAATAGTGGGCAAAGGCCGTATAAACTTGTGACAAATTAGGGGAGAAACGCTTTGCTTTTTCTAAGTTTAATTTCGCTTGCGTCGTGTTGCCCATTTTTAAGTAACCAAGACCTAACGATATCCGAGTCATCGCCATTTCATTATTACTAGAATCGCTTTCCACCACAGGTGTGGTGCTGTCATTCTCATAGCTTTGTGTTACACATCCAGAAAGGACGGTTAACAAAGCGATAACGCTCGTTACCAATAACCGCGGTATAAATTTAATCATATTGCAGAATGTCACTTATCTTAATGTAATAATTACAGATTATACCTATACCCGCTCTACTTCAAGACGCTTGTTCAGGAACATGTATAACTTCGCGGTTAAGAATATCAATGAAGTCGTCGCGCACCCTTACAAATTATTTTATTGTAAAGGTTATGCTATCAGTATAACGAGTATCTGCTTCCTTTGAGTTAAGACAATAGAGCAGGTGCATATACCCCAAATATAAAGTATTAGACCAACTTAACTGAAATCTCTTGGTCATTAGACATTTCAGTTTTTGAAGAATTCATCGCTGTTCGCTTTGTTCTATCAAAAACATCACCTGCCAATTGACCACAAGCTGCATCGATATCATCACCGCGAGTACGACGTGTGATCACGGTTAAACCGTATGACTGTAAAACTTTGTCGAAACGGTCAATTCGTGAATTACTTGAGCGTTTATAAGGCGAGCCTGGGTAAGGATTAAATGGTATAAGATTAATTTTACTGGGTAAGTCTTTCAACGCAATAGCAAGTTCATGCGCTTGGTCGGTACTGTCGTTAACGTGATCTAGCATCACATATTCAATTGTTGCTTGTTTATTCGCTTTTGAACCCTCGATATAACGCCCTGCTGCAGCAATAAATTCTTCTAATGGATACTTTTTATTGATCGGCACTAAGACATCACGAAGTTTGTTGTTACCGGCATGAATTGAAATAGCTAATGCACAATCTATTTTTTCTTTCAACATATCAAGCGCAGGAACAACACCTGAGGTACTTACCGTTACACGACGTTTTGATAGGCCGTAGCCTAAGTCATTCAACATAGTATCAAGCGCCGGAATTAAATTTTTCATATTCAATAACGGTTCGCCCATCCCCATCATTACAATATTCGTAATCGGGCGTTTGCCAGCAATACGGGTCGCGCCAATATCATTAGCCACACGCCATACCTGACCAATAATTTCACTCATTGATAAGTTACGGTTGAAGCCTTGTTGCGCTGTAGCACAAAAAGTACATTCAAGTGCACAGCCTACTTGTGATGATACACATAAAGTTGCGCGATCGTTTTCAGGGATCCATACTGTTTCAACTTCTTGACCCCCTTCTAGGCGTAAAGAATATTTTATCGTACCGTCTGTTGATACCTGTTTTTCTGAAATTTCTGGTGCGCTGATTTCAGTATCACGTTGGAGTTTTTCACGAAGTTTCTTATTTAAATTAGTCATTAATTCAAAGTCAGAGTAACCAAAATGATAAATCCATTTCATCATTTGATCAGCGCGAAATGGCTTTTCGCCAATTGAAGCAAAGTATTCACGCATCCCTTGATGATCTAAATTTAATAGATTTACTTTTTTCTTTACCGCAGATGCGGTTGGGCTTACTACTTCAGTCACTTCACTCATGATTCACTACTTCTCAAACAACAAAATTACAAAAAACAATTGTACAACTTTTATACAAAGCATGACAATTTACAGATCAAATTATATCAAACCTTAACGCTTTTAATTAAACTTCTCTTTATGTAAAACAGAGACTTAGCAAACTAAAAAGTTTAAGGTTTATTATAAGTCTAAAAATAATAAAAGGATTTTACTGAAAACAGTAAAACCCCTTCATATTTCGATTTCTACTTTAATCACAGCAAATGAAGTGAATTCAAGAAGATTGCACGGAGCTTACGTTAGTAAGTGAGTACTTTCGACGAAGAATTCACAAAATTTGTGAAGATTAAAATCAGATTAACGAGTGCGTGGGCAAATTTCGTCGTCTGAGAAGAAGTAAGCAATTTCACGTGCAGCAGATTCTAAAGCGTCAGAACCGTGAGCAGCATTTTCGTCGATGCTATCAGCAAGATCAGCACGGATAGTACCAGCAAGTGCTTCAGCTGGGTTAGTAGCACCCATGATTTCACGGTTTTTAAGAACAGCGTTTTCGCCTTCTAAAACTTGAACCATAACTGGACCAGAAGTCATGAAAGAAACTAAAGCGCCAAAGAAAGGACGTTCGCTGTGTTCAGCGTAAAAGCCTTCAGCTTTTTCTTTGCTTAAGTGAATCATTTTTGATGCAACGATTTTTAAACCAGCAGTTTCAAAACGGTTGTAAATTTGACCAATGAAGTTTTTAGCAACTGCGTCTGGTTTTACGATAGAAAAAGTACGTTCGATAGCCATGATAAGCCCTTATATATATTTTAAATAAAATAGGTGTATAAATTTTGGCGCGATTATAGACGAATTCACGCAGAAAAACTAATATTATTCACGAATAAGCGGTTTTGCTTTTAATGTGGCAAAAGCAGATAAGTATGGCATTAACCATTATATTACCGCTTAATCTTTAACAAGGATAAAGTGATAATAAGCAATATAGCTGTTCGTCGTTGGCCAGCTTAGGGGGTTAACCCATTAGGATATTTCATCAACAGCTTTACTTAATTGTCACCCTCAAAAACAATGTACAACGCTTAATTAACAGCAGCTCGCAATAAAGTCATATAATTTAGGTAGCCAACCTTATTAAAATTACTAGAGTGATGATTCATAAAACCATGTAAGTATTCAACTTGTGTTATTTTTGCATTCGGTTTCTGTTTAAGCTTGTTAATGAGTTCAAGCACATCAAAGTGTGATTCACGTTTAGGGAACACTAAATTTATTTTATAACGCGGCACTATCTCTGTGAAATTTCTGATTTGTGAGCCATAAAAACAAAAGGCTTGTTTAACATAGTGATGATTGCTTAGCGAGAGTTTCCAAATAGCCGAAGCTCCAATACTAAAACCAATCAGTGTTGTCTTAGTATCAAGTGAAGCTAAAACGTTTAGCACCACTGAAACGTAAGCGTCAAGCCCAACCGTTGCAATGAAATAATTATAGGCATTTGCTTCATTCTTAAAGCCCATACTCTTCCCTTGGTATGGGTCAATAATAATATTCGCTCCGAGTTTATCTTTAAGTTTGATTAATTGAGGAGTGAGGCCAAAGACATCTGAAACTATAATGGTATTGATAATTTTTCTGTACTCCTGCGTTTATTATTTTGTTTCGAGTTTTATGTTGAAATATATCCTCTGGACTAAGAAGACACGATATCAATGACAAGTAGTACTAAATTCTCTGCTGACTTTTCCCAAAAGCCTTTTTCAGACTCTTTTTTTTGATATTCTTTCTCTATACACCCTTTATATAGATCATCACCGGGTTTCACCCGATGCTTTTCTGCGGCATTAACGACATGAATGCAACGAGTGCTGTCGGCTGACTGCATGGATGTACAACCAGAGCTAACACTTAAAGTTAACAAGATGAGTATTAGTTTTTTCACTTTAATCCTTTATCACTCCATAATAAATTATTTCTAACCCTTGTTAGAAATAATGAGTGGCAAAAATTTGCAATTAATAGCGATAGCTAATTTTGCTTTGTCTAACTCTGCACGTCATAACGCTAGAGTGACTAAGCCAACTGCAAATTGGCATCCTTGCGCAATAATTTCACTTACGTTTATTATAATCATCTAATTAAATACACAGTAAATATTGAAATAGTACTCTTCTTATAATAGGTATTTTACCTGCTACAGGCGACTAACTGTGGCTTTATCAACAAAATAAAAAAATGAGTAGGGATAAATTCACGACAATAAGTGATGACTAAGCAAACTCTTTATTAGTGAGGTAAACCAATTTCCAAATTGAATTCTTCAGAGCTTTTCCACAGATTAAGCAGTATGTAAAATTCTTCTATTTCACTTGCGGAGGCGGTTAAGGAAAGCACTGTTTCAGAGAGGGTATTCATACGATTAAATTCATTTTTTGTCATTATTAACACTCCTTGTTATTTGTTAATCAATTATGACTTAAATGTTATAAAAATCAATGCTTATAGGCCGTTAGTTTATGATGTTTTAAAGACAGGTTCACTAGAGTAACTAAGATTGTTAACGATGTTGTGCTTTATTAATAAAATTTTTCATACAAATCGTATAAATTTTGTGGCGTCTGCAAAAAAAATAGACCTAATGCGGTCTATTTCTCAAATACGTGGGTAATATAAGCTTAACTAAACACTACTTCGACGATATTTTCTATATTCTGGTTTCCAAAAGTTACGCTCTATTTTTGCCAGTAAACTTTCATCATCAATGCGTAAAGCTAAGTTTTGATCAAAAGCGACTTTAGCGACGGCAAAGGCTATTTTTCTACTTAAGCTCGCAATTTCGGTTAATGGCGGCAGTAGTTCACCTTGGCCGGTATTAGCAAGTGGCGAAGCTTCAGCAAGCGTTTCACTGGCCACTATTAACATTTCATCAGTTACTCGATTGATGTTCGCTGCAACAATACCTAACCCTAAACCTGGGAAAATATAACTGTTATTACATTGCACGATTGGAAAAATTTTACCTTGATATTCAACCGGTTTAAATGGACTACCCGTAGCAACAATGACTTCACCTTCCGTCCAATTAATCACCTGCTCGGGTGTAGCTTCCACTTGTTTAATAGGATTACTGAGTGGGAAAATAATTGGCATAGGGCAATGTAATTTCATCGTTTTAATAACGTGTTCGGTAAATAGGCCAGGAACACCTGAAACACCAATAAGAATATCTGCCTGGGCATTATCCATCACTTCTAATAATGTCGCGTATCGGCCTGAAATATTCCAGCTTGAAATTGCAGAAGGAGATTGTACTAATTTTTGCTGGAAATCACGCAAATCAGCCATGCCATCTGTTAATAAACCAAAACGGTCAACCATGAAAATTTGACTACGTGCTTGTTCTGCTGAAATACCTTCACTGATCATTTGCGCAATAATTTGTTCTGCAATACCGCAACCCGCCGAGCCACTCCCCACAAAAACAACTTTTTGCTGTGATAGCCTCGTTTCTTCACCTAGCTTGCGGCCTTTAATGCGACATGCCGCTAATAAAGTCCCAACCGTAACCGAAGCTGTTCCTTGAATATCATCGTTGAAACAACAAATTTGATCACGATACTTAGTAAGCAATGGCGTTGCGTTAGGTTGAGCAAAATCTTCAAACTGCAATAATACATGTGGCCAACGACGCTTCACGGCTTGAATAAAGATATCGACAAACTCGTTGTATTCTTCTTGATTAATCCGCTTATGGCGACGTCCCATATACATAGGGTCGTTCAATAGTTTTTCATTGTTCGTGCCAACATCCAGCATGACTGGCAAGGTATATGCGGGACTAATGCCTCCACAAGCAGTATAGAGTGAGAGTTTACCTATCGGAATCCCCATCCCTCCTATGCCTTGATCACCTAAACCAAGAATTCGCTCACCATCGGTAACCACAATGACTTTTATTTTGTTCTTTGTCGCATTACGAAGAATATCATCCATATGGTGTCTATCTTCATAAGAGATGAATAACCCACGCGAGCTACGATAGATATCTGAAAATTGCTCACAAGCATCACCCACCGTAGGCGTATAAATAATCGGCATCATCTCAGTCAAATGTGCTTGGACTAATCTAAAAAATAAGGTTTCATTATTATCATGAATAGTCCGCAAATAAATATGTTTGTTTAAGTTGGTTCGAAACTTATTATATTGCATAAAGGCACGTTCAACTTGCTCGTCGATGGTTTCATAACGAGGAGGCAAAAGGCCGATTAAGTTAAAGTTGGAGCGCTCTTCTTCATCAAAAGCGCTACCTTTATTTAATAGTGGCGTTTCTAACAGACTTGGACCCGCATAATGGATATATAACGGACGTTTTATTTTTATTGTCATAATAATTTTTTATCTGGACCATAGGGTTGATGAATGGTGAAAATTCATAATGATGATATTAAACGATAGTATAGGTCAAATCAGGCTTATAAAACAACCAATTACCGATGAAGAGTAAAAATCTCTTTAACTTATTTGTATTCAATCAACCTCAGAAATCCACGCGAGTTGTATGGCTTCTAGCACTCTTTCGCCACAGTGTTTTGGATCATCATCAAAATTTTCAAGGGCGACTACCCATTGCATCAATTCTGGAAAATGTAAGGTCAAGGGATCAACATCCGGATGTTGTTCCATTAAATCTAATGCTAACTCTAATGAGTCTGTCCAACGATATCCCATAAATAATTCCTATATAAAAAAGATTAAAATAACAGGTTAAACCACAATGCATCTATTGCAATCATAATAATTAACCAAATAAACATTCTTCGGTATTTCAGGCAAAACTGACAATCGGTTTGCCACCATTTTTTCAATGTTTCTTTCATTAAAACAATTCACCTTCGTGCTTTGCCATGAGTATAATCTAGCAAACAATATTTATCTAAAATAGTAGAGAATACAGATGAGTGAAATTAAATTTACATCAGTCCAAAAAGAATTACTGATCCATAAGCTACAGCAGTACTTTTCAACCGAACTCGATCAAGATCTTGCTCAATTTGACGCTGACTTTTTACTTGATTTTTTTACTAAAGAAATGGGCAATCATTTTTATAACCAAGGTATTTATGATGCGCAGCAATTACTAGCAGAAAAACTCGACGACATTACAGATGAAATGTTTCAATTAGAAAAACCAGCCAGTTAATTATCCGCTTAAAAAACAAGTGAAGGTGCAGTAACTATTTATATTTTTTTCACCGCTCGTTGATTTATCGCAACGATTATTATGGTAAATGCGCTAAAATGACATTAACGATCCTTTGAAACAAAAACTATGATGCAAATTACCGATTTACAAGAAGCGCAGAAAACTCTCCCCATATTTCGTTTAGGCTTCCGTCCCTTTTTTTTAGGGGGTGTTATTTTTAGTTTAATTGCCATTACCTTGTGGTTATTGATTTATAAAGGGGCCGTTAGTTTTATTCCTTACGGTGGAGGGTATTGGTGGCATATTCATGAAATGATTTTTGGCTTTGGTAGTGCAATTATTGCCGGATTTTTACTCACTGCAGTACAAAATTGGACCGGACTTCCTAGTGTAAAAGGTAAGCAGCTTGCGGCACTATTCTTTTTATGGCTGCTAGGTCGTGTTGTTATGTTAATGCCTAGTTTATTAGGTGACTCATTAAGCGCGTTTATAGATTTAAGCTTTTTGTTAGCGGTGGCTTATACGCTAGCAAAACCTATCTTAGCGATAAAACAATATCGAAATTTATTTTTTGTGCCTTTATTAGTCCTATTCACGATCGCCAATGGTGAAATGCACTTAGCCAGTATTTATCCACAAAGTGTGTCGTTGAACTACTCTGGTTACGCTGGGGTTTTATTAGTCGTGTTTTTAATGTCTGTGATGTCAGGGCGTGTTGTACCTATGTTTACTGCTAACGGCACTCAAACGACTAAAGCAACACCTTCACCATTACTCGACAAACTCGCCAATGGCAGCTTAATGCTTGCTATGCTGATGTTATTGTTACATCCATTAATTGGTTTTGTTCCAATGTTTTTTGGCGTCATACTAATTTTTGCTGGCTTGTTTCAGTTGATCCGTTGGTTGAGATGGCGTCCTTGGATAACACTTGGTGTACCCCTTTTATGGTCATTACATTTTGCGATTAAATTCATTTGGTTTGGCCTTATATTACTTGGATTTAGCTACATTATTGATGATATACCTACCCATCATGTTTGGCATTTATTAACCATTGGCGGTATGGGTGGTATTGTCTTGTCAATGATATCTCGTGTTTCTTTAGGACATTGTGGTCGCCCTTTAACGCCCCCTAAAATGATGTCGTTTGCGTTTGCATTTATAACACTATCAGCAATGGCTCGAGTCTTTGGTCCTTGGTTGATGCCAGAAAGAACCCTGTTATTTGTTGATATAAGTGGTTTTTGTTGGTTAGTTGCTTTTGGACTCTTTACTTTTTACTACGCGCCAATGTTATTAAAAGCAAGAGAAGATGGCCGCCCTGGTTAAACAAAGTCACGCTCATTTTCATCGAGGAAAAACGAATAAATACAAGGTATAAAATTTAGTAAGTTGTTATTCTACTTATCAATTTTATAATGAAGTCGTTATTCGTTTTACTCCTTAAAAATGAACAGATATATAATCAACTTGGTTATATGTGTGATTGTCGTTTTTTTTCACCTTAAATTAACTTAAGCTACCCCTCTCACTTTATTTTTGAAGATAGCCATGCAAACCGTTTTTTTAGATCAACAAACTTTTAGCCCAAATATTTCTTTGGCAAGTATTGAATCTCAGGTCAGCAAGTTAATTTGTTATGCAACAACGACAAACGACCAAGTGCTTGCACGTTGTAAAAATGCTGACATTATTATTACCAATAAAGTGGTTTTATCTAAAAATATACTTGAGCAATTACCTCAGCTGAAATTAGTTTGTATTGCCGCAACAGGCATGAACAATGTTGATCTGGCTGCAGCGCAAGTGCTTGGCATTAGTGTTAAAAACGTCAGTGGTTATTCACAAGCCTCGGTGAGCCAGTATGTGTTTGCGCAAATGCTTGAATATTTCAGTAATACCGCACACCACAACAACAATACTAAACAAGGCCATTGGCAAAACAGCGATACTTTTTGTTTTCATGGTAAAGGCAGTCAAGAACTTGCCGGAAAAACGATAGGCATTATTGGCTTTGGGTGCTTAGGTAAGGCAGTGGCAACTATTGCCGAAGCTTTTGGTATGAAAATACTTATTGCTGAGCGTCTTAATGCAACAAAAACAAGAGAAAACCGCCATAGTTTTAACCATGTATTACAAAATTCAGATGTCATTAGCTTACACTGCCCGCAAACAGATGAGACAACAAACTTAATAAACCGTGCAAGTTTATCGCAAATGAAACCCTCTGCACTATTAATTAACACCGCTCGTGGTGCCTTGGTAAATAGTGAAGATTTATTAGAGGCATTAAAGAATAAAGTAATTTCCCACGCGATACTTGATGTTTTAGAACAAGAGCCTCCTGCGGCTAGTCACCCTTTAATAAGTGCCCTAATGCAAAACGACATAGATAATTTATCTTTAACTGCACATATTGCTTGGGCAAGTCTTGAATCACAGCAGCGATTAATTGATTTAGTTGCTTTAAATATTAAAAACGTTAACCCCCTATAAATTTTATTTATAGGGGGTTTGATAAAGCATTACTGAACTTAGCGCTGTTCAGTAAATTCAGCTTGCACTTAATAGTAACGGTTAACTTTCTCTAATAAGATAATCGAATGCTGATAATGATGCTTTAGCGCCTTCACCCATGGCAATCACAATTTGTTTGTAAGGCACAGTTGATACATCTCCTGCGGCAAATATACCGGGCTCCGAAGTATGACACTTCTCGTCAATGATCACTTCGCCATACTTTGTACATTCCACAACACCTTGTAAAAAGTCACTGTTTGGTAATAAGCCTATTTGGATAAAAATACCCGACAAGCTTTGCTGTTTCATTTCACCTGTTGCTCTGTCTTCATAAGCCAGCGCAACAACTTTACCATTTTCTGCAATCACTTCTTTGGTCGCAACATTTTTGATAATCGTAATTTTTTTATGTGCTTCCGCTTTTTCTACCAAGATGTTGTCTGCTTTTAAGCCCGGTAAAAATTCAAATACAGTCACATGATTAACCATACTCGCCAAATCTAACGCAGCTTCTATGCCTGAATTACCACCACCAACCACGGCGACATCTTTACCTTTAAAGAAAGGGCCATCACAATGTGGGCAATAAGCAACACCCGAACCTATATTCTCTTTCTCTCCCGGTATACCCAGCTCACGCCATTTAGCACCGGTAGCAATAATAACCGTTTTAGACTCAATAACCTCACCACTAGAAAGGTGTAACTTTTTCGGTGCTTTACTTTCTGGCTGCCCTTTTTCAATTTTTTCGACACGAACAAACTCTTTTGTCGTTATCTCGTAATCGTTTAAGTGAGCTTGCATATTACCCGTGAGTTGTGTGCCTGTTGTTTTAGATACCGAAATTAAGTTTTCAATACCTACTGTATCTTTAACTTGACCGCCAAAACGGTCAGCAATAATAGTGACATTTAGCCCTTTACGCGCAGCATAAATAGCGGCGGCAACGCCAGCAGGACCTGCGCCGATGACAGTAACATCTTGTAAAGGCAACTGTTCATTATCATCGCCATCTATAATATAAGGAAAACGTTCAATAAGTTTGTCAACTAACTGCGCCGTATCTATTTTGCCGTTCGCAAATAACTTACCGTTTAAGTAAACACTGGGCACACCTTGAATATTGCGTTCATCAATTAACGTTTTAAATAAACCACCATCAATCATTTCACTGCTAATGCGGTCGTTTAATAAAGCAAACTGGTTCAACGATTGCACAACATCAGGACAGTTATGACAGCTTAAAGAAATGAAGACTTCAAAGTGTAAATCTTCAGTGATTTTCTGCACCATTTTAGTCAAGGTGCTATCAAGTTTAAGATCAGTACCTGATGACTGTAATATAGCAAGTATCAATGAATTAAATTCATGACCACTGGGGATGCCAGAAAAATGTATACCGTTATTTTTGCCTTCTACCTCTAAATAAAAAGTAATTGGACTACGTAAGCTTTCGTCACGTTCAACGACAATGAGGTTGTCAGATACAGAAGATAATTCTGTTAAAAACTCTTTTAATTCGTTGCGCTTTTGATGTTCACCCGTCTGTAAAACAAGCGATACTTTGTTGGTCATATTTTGGGTATAAGCTTTTACTGCATTTAAAATATCTTCACTTAACATGGGGCTACCTCATTATTTAGATTTTTTGATTAACATATGTCATCTTATTGGATGGGATGAAGCGGAAGTCGTTAACGATAACAACGACTTCCGCCAATTTAGAGCGTGCCTGACTTAAATTTTACCAACTAAGTCTAAACTAGGTGTTAAAGTGGCTTCGCCTTGTTCCCAAGCTGCAGGACATACTTCACCATCGTTTTCACGAACATATTGTGCTGCTTTAACATTACGCACCATGTCTTTTGCACTGCGACCAATACCGCCAGCATGTATATGAGCCACTTGAATAACACCATCTGGGTCGACTAAGAATGTACCTCGGTGTGCCATGTGATCTTCTTCAATCATCACATCAAAACCACGGGTAATTGTGCCCGTTTGGTCACCGATCATTGGAAATTTAATTTTACCAATTGCTTCTGAAGAATCGTGCCATGCTTTATGTGAAAAATGGGTATCTGTTGATACTGAGTAAACTTCAACACCTAAGCCTTGCAACTCTTCATACTGGTTTGCCATATCTTCTAATTCAGTAGGACAAACAAAAGTGAAATCTGCTGGGTAGAATAAGAAGATTGACCATTTGCCTTTAGTGCTCTGTGATGTTACTTCAACAAACTCGTCGTTATGAAATGCTTGAGCTGTAAATTCTGGGATAGTTTTGCCTATTTGAGCCATGTGTAATTCCTCTGGGTTATAAAAATCTTTAGTTAAAGGGTTTTGTTTTAAAAGCATGTTTGCTTTCGATGTGGGTATACTAAAGTTAACTCAGTAATAAATAAATTTGATTAAATTGATTTTAATGTTCTAAAAAACAGAACTATTGAAATGAGCAGGCGCAATAGAGGATGAGTCCCCTGTTAAGATGATAAAGTTGAAATCGCAATTAAAACAGCAGTAAAGAAGATGACTAATTCCATAATTCTGATTAAAATGACATTTACGTTCAATAAAAATTATCATCAACAACATGATCTCAATAAAACAATTACACTATGCACTCGCCGTTGAAAAGACCTTACACTTTAAAAAAGCCGCAGAGGCATGCAACGTATCTCAATCAGCCTTAAGTACAGCAATCAATGAGCTTGAAAAGCAATTAGGGATGATCATATTTGAGCGTAATAACAAGCAAGTATTAGTCACCCAAAAAGGGCAGTTGATACTTAATAAAGCCAAAAGAGTAAAGTTAGAACTAGACGAATTACTGCAATTATCACAAAGTGATAACCAGCCGTTTTCAAGCCCAATGACCCTAGGCGTTATTCCAACTATTGGCCCATACCTTTTACCTAAAGTACTGCCCGAGGTAAGGCATCAATATCCAAATTTCAAATTAAGAATATTAGAAGAACAATCACATACACTGATTGATATGGTTCGAACCGGAGCGATTGACGCAGCAATACTTGCGCTGCCTTACCCTATAGAGGGGTTGATGAGCTTTGATTTCTGGCAAGAAGACTTTTATTTAGTCTGCCATAAAGATGAATGCCCTCAAATGATGGAAGAAATTACCAATGAAGAGCTAGAAACCGAAAAACTGATGTTATTAAAGGATGGTCATTGCTTAAAAGAGCATGCATTAGCCGCCTGCCAATTACAAAACCCAAAACAAGGATCTGATTTTGGTTCAGCAAGTTTACATACACTCATTCAAATGGTCGCGGGTAAACTAGGTACAACACTCGTACCGCAAATGGCATTAGACCAATTAACTCATAATGAATCGGAACTAAGAGCGATTCATTTGAATGAACCTGGCCCACATAGAACTATTGCCTTAATCATTAGACCTAATTATGTCAGAACTAGTGAATTAAGCCTGCTCAAAGCTATTTTTACAGCACAACTCACGCAAAAGTGTAGCTAACATTACCAGCTATATACTTCAATTAAATAGAACTATATATTAAATTTTATCAAATTTACTGAATATCGATGTTAGGCCACAATGGTTTATCTTAAATACATCAGGTAGCCAAAATGAAAAAAATTATTAATAACATCAAAAATATTTTTAATACAAAAAGTGATAAAAAATCCGAGGTTAATTGTAACTACTCAAACAACTATTATGGTGATCAGTATTGCCAAGCAAATAAAAAATAGGGTTAATCAAAATCAATTAACCCTTTCTCATGCTCGGCTCGCTCGTTTAACAAAAAATGCTTTTAAACAAAACGCTGCAGACTCACCATCAAAGGTGGTGGTCTTTTCACTCAAAAAGTAAGATGGAATATACCATGGGGATTTTTCAACATAATCAGCAACCTTGACGATATCGTTTAAATAAAACATTTTAAAATTGCGAGATTATCTAAGAATTATTCACAGCAACATCAATGAAAGAATAAAGCTTTATTAGAAATAACTATTTTAAATACAATCAATTAAAAACATGAGATGATGGTTTATCTATGGAATCGGATATAATTTACAACAAATAATTTAACCATCCACACTATTAATATGGACTTACCTCATGAAAAAAACACTCTCAATAGTTATCATTATTATTCTATCGATTGGCCTCGTAGCCCCTAAATTGGTAGGGAATCAATTTTCGACAACCCTTAATGTGATCGCTGAGAAAATGAATAATACGCCGGGCTATACTGTAGAAATTCAAACCATTAACTCACACTGGTTTTCTACCGACGCGCTAGTTACCCTCAGTTTAGATACCACACACTTAACCGGGTTATCGGATCCAGCCCTTAGCGATGATTACTCTGTAGTTTTTGAAGTAAATGCCCAACATGGTCCTTTCCTTTTCAATGAACAAAGTAACTTAGCTTGGTTATCATGGACTGCAAATGTTGATGGTGAAACACTTCGAAACAATCTTGATTGGTCAGATAATACAGACTTTTTCCAAGCTAATGGCTTAATAGACCTCCTTGGTGATTACGACTACCAAGATACCGTAACGGCATTCACTGCAAATATAACAGATGAAAACGTTAATTTAGTGTTTAGTGGTTATCAGGGGAATGGGCAATATAATGGGCAAGATCTTACCTACCAAGGTAATGTGGCAAAGTTAACAGCAACGTCTAATGAAGGTGATTTTTCCATGAATAATTTCACTGTAGATATGTTAGTTAACGCCTCATTAGAAGAAATATTTAATAACAACTTCTATGACTCTGCAACAACGGTCAACTTTTCTTCGATTAACTTTAACAATAATGAAAGTGAAATCATCAATCTTACCGACCTATATGTCTCTGCTTCATTATTATTAAATAAAGCAAAACAATTAGGTAATATTCAGGTTGCTTATGGGGTTAAAGCCGCAGATGTTAATGATTACCAAGTTCAAGATTTAGCACTTGAACTAGCGATTAATAATATCAGTGGACAATTTATTAAAGCCTACCAAGATTTTAGTCAAACACTGGGTAATACCAGTGCGGAAGACATGCAAGAAAAAATGTTTAACTTTACACAAGAAAATTTACTTTTATTGCTCAGTGCTGGACCAGAAATTAATATCACTAGCTTACGAGGTACTTTTCCTGAAGGAAAAGTGAATAGCACAATGCACACCAGTTTAGTTGATGTATCAGCATTACCAACGCCAATAGAAGATCAGCAATTTTGGTTTTCTCATGCACTTATTAATGGCAAGATAACGGGCGATAAAGCCGTTATTGAATTGTTCGCTAAACAATTCATGAAAAAACAGCTACAAACTAACCCTCAAACACAAGATATGACAACAGAAGAAATAGACAAAATGGCCGCTCAACAAGTGCCTCAAATGTTAAATATGTTAGTGGAGCAAGGCTTGTTAGTTGTAACAGACACCCATTACACAACTGATTATATTTTGAAGGACAGTCAATTTAAAGTGAATGAAAAGCTTATTCCACTGCCTTTTTAAACTGATTAGCCGCTATTATTGACTAAGAGTCGTTAAGCTATTGATTTATTTATACTTGTAACTTAAGGCCTAATATAGAAGAAAAAATAAGGGCCGCTTTGAAACAAGCGGCCTAAACTCTCACTAAAATCTTTCAGGTTGATCAATTTTAGACAACCTGAAAATCACTAATGCTCTGCATAATGACATGAGATAGCATCAATCACTAAAACCATTCATCTTTTACTTTTCCATAATGAAAATATCCCCATTGTCCAACACGTCTCAAAGGCGCGAATGGAAATTTAGGTAATTCACAGTTATACAGTGGAAGATTTTCTATTGCGGAGTCGATAGCTTTTTCAGCCACTTTTTCAGCTAAACGCTTACCTGCTTGCACCGAAAATGACACACCTGATCCACAATAGCCCATGCTATAAAAAATATTTTTCTTCGTGTTTTGATAAATATGAGGTAAGTCGTCTAAAGACATACAGATCCAGCCTGACCAAGCATACTGGTAATTAAGCTTAGCTAAAGGTGGAAAACTTGTTTTTAATACCGCTAATAAGCGCTGAGCGTAATAAGGATCATCCGCAGACTTACCCGTTATAGCGCCACGGCCACCAAATAAAATACGGTTGTCTGGTAGCTTTCGGTAATAGTATTTGAGCGCACGCGTATCCATCACAACATTAGACGTTAAGAAGTTACACTCTGCAAGCTGCTGTTCTGACAGTGGTTCAGTGACAATAATTTGTGAAAGCACCGGTAAAGTTCGGTCTGTTGTTAATGAATGAAAACCCTTGGGTGTATAGCCATTAGTTGCAATAACAATTTTTTTAGCATTAACCACACCTTTAGGTGTAATTAATTTTTGTTGATGTCCTTCATCCAGTATTTCTAATACGGGTGAACTGGTGTGAACTTTAGCGCCAGCTTCACGTGCTAATCGTTGATAACCCCATGCCAGTTTTAGCGGATTCAAACCAAAACCATCTTGATAACGAATAGCGCCATAAGCATTTTTATCGTCCATGTATTGTTGACGAACTTCGTTTTTCGTTAAAATTTCTACATCACTATTTTTGATACCCGCAAAGGTTTTTTGTTGAAGTTTTGCTTGGCTAATAAGCTCGGCCAACTTACTTGGTTTATGAGCAACTTTTAAAAAACC
Source organism: Colwellia sp. Bg11-12 (assembly GCF_014076955.1). Classification (NCBI taxonomy): domain Bacteria; kingdom Pseudomonadati; phylum Pseudomonadota; class Gammaproteobacteria; order Alteromonadales; family Colwelliaceae; genus Colwellia; species Colwellia sp. Bg11-12. Next base: position 268,352 of record NZ_JACGUZ010000071.1, on the reverse strand, counting down.
ACGTGTTTGTACGTCGCAATCAATGCCTTCAGCGATGAGTGACTTTACCGTTTCTACGCCTGCACACATTTCATCATAAATGCCGCGCATTACCTCTTCACCCCACTTCTGCGCCATATCGCTATAAGATTTACGACCTGAAGACTTTAAAATAAAGCCCGCATTTCTCCCGCTACAACCCCAAGCTGATTGATTGGCTTCTAGTACATGCGCTTTAATACCATGCTCACGCGCTAAATATAATGCACAAGAAAGCCCTGTATAACCTGCACCAATGATTGCAACATCAACGTCGACATCTTGACTAATTTGTCCATCACTTTGTGGGGCATTATTTTGTATATCAGCATTTTCAGCCCAATAGCTATCAGGGTATGCTTCGCCGCAACCGGGCGATTTGTCATGTAAGGGATCGTACATCTTTTTAACACTGCTCTAATAAAGAAAACCACGGAAACCTTACCGTATTTATTATAAATTTGCTAAGCTGAATGTCTAAAATACAATTTTATTTAAATAAATATTCAACATGAAAAAACAGAGCAAAGTGGAAAACCCTCAAGTGTCTTACCGTGAGATGTTACCTAACGATTTTTCAGCAATAATCGCTTTGGGTACGGCTGTTCACGGGGCGGGTTATATTGATGATTCAAACATGAACATCTGGTATAACAAAGGCTTATTGAAACCGCACGGTGGTGTCGAAATAAACGCAAACTTTGTTGCTTACCTTGGTGAGAAACTGATTGGTTTTCGATTAACTTACGCGATTAATCAATGGGAAATTGACTCATGGTGTAGCCCTAAACTATGGCTGCACCCTACCGATAAAGTCTGTTATTTCAAATGTAATACGGTTGATGAAAACTATCGAGGTTATGGCGTGGGCAGTCAGCTACTCAAATTATCAACACAAGCAGCGATTAAACAAGGTGCAACTGCTGGCATTAGCCATTTATGGAAACAAAGCCCCGGTAATAGTGCCGTAAAATACTTCACAAAATGTGGTGGCGTATTAATTAAAGAGCATCCTGAACGTTGGAATGAACTCAGTAAACAAGGTTATGAGTGCCCTGCTTGTAATGATGAGTGCCACTGTGTTGCAGCAGAAATGATCATCAGCTTTGAAAAATGATCCTTGTTGTCATTGAACAATAAAGGTATTTACCATTGCTGTCGTTATCGATGAACACCAAGGTCTACAGGTTATTGCTAACGGCTTTGTATCAGACAATGATCCGAGAATGAATCAAGGTTATCGTTTTTAGCTTTAAGATAGGGTTGACTCAGAATCACTCAGCAACCCTGCTTAATAATGAAAATAATAGGTAAAATATATTGCGACTATTTAATAATATGTAACGTTGTTTGTCGACCATCAATATACCGAACACTGTTACCATCAAAAAAGGCTTCTTCTTCCAGCATAATTCTAATTTCCTTATCCCACATTTTCAAAAAATAGGCATTGTTAAGCTCAATAGAGTAAGCGGTATTAGCATGTAAAGGATATTCTCCACTGCCAACAACACCTTGCTGAGAATCCCACATACCAAGAGTAGTACCAGCCGCATGGCCGTGATAACCAATAGGATGAGTATAAATTGTTGGTTTAAGATCTTGTTTTATCGCCTGATCTCTCGCACGTTTTAATATGTCGTTGCCTGTTCTTCCTACTTTAAACTGATCAGTAAAAATATCCTGCAGTTTAAGACCACTGTTAAATGCAGAAACAAGTTCTTCTGGTGGACTCATCTCGCCACTATTTAAGACATAAGCATGCTGTTGTGTATCGGTATTCAATCGCAAATAGCTAATACCAAAATCAACATGTAATAAATCGCCCGCCTGAATAACATTATCTTGGTAGCCATTAGTAAAACTATCAACATCATCAAATTTATTGTTATCTTTTCGTTGAATATTAATACTTGGATGAAACCATGTTTGTAGTTTTAACTCTCTAACTCGCTCTCTAAACCACCACACTAAATCGTTAGATGTCGTTTTACCGACTTTAATAACTTCATTAGAAAAGCCTTGCGCTATAATTTCATGGGCAATCGCAACAATATTTTCATATATCTCTACTTCTTCAGGTATACGATGCTCTAACCAAGCAACACCTAACGCCTCGGCAGAAACCACCCTTGATTGATATTTATCAGGTAAGATCGATAAAAATTTATCTTTATCTGTAGCAACTAACCCGTCGGCATGTGCCCAAAACTCGGACTGATTAATACCAATTTTTTTAGGGTTTATTTTTGTTATCAACGCCAGTAATGCTTGCCATTGATCCGGATGTTTACTTTTGTCCCAAGCCTTTTCAAAAACACTACCGACTTTATAAGGGGCAATAGCAAAGGCATTGACCTGACCTTTTTTATCGTTTGAAAAAACTAATATGGTGGTTCGACGCGCAGAAAGCCAAGTAGCAGGCAGTAATGTTTTTAAAATAGGATCTTCATTATATTCTCGACTGATCATCACCCACATATCGATACCCGTTTCATCCATTAAACGCGGCAGCAGTTTCGATACTCTTTTCTCAGTGATCTTATCAATAAAAGCAGCACGCTCTTGCATAGACAAAATTTTCTGCACTGCTTTTTGCTCTGCAATAGCAGAACTACAGATTAGAATCGGCCAAGCGATTAAAAATAATCTAAGAAATATTTTCATTAAAAACCCTCAAATTTAAAGTTAATTCAACATACTACCAACAAATTGTAAGCAGTAAAAATAAAACAGTAAACGAAATGCTTATTTATTCTGCCGATAATTCATACAAACATTTGAGTGAATTTCAGTCATGGCTTTCAAATTCATCCTCATTATTATCACAAAAAGCAGCAATGTTAATGTTTAAGTGATATCAATAGGATTGTCGATGAGCAACAGGGTAAATATTTTATCCGTAGTACTGACAATATTGATAAAAGTCATGGTGACTTATAGATATTTATCGAATAAAAATTGATTAAGGTATGACAATAAAAGAAAAGATCATTTTCTATATAAAAATGATCTTAACATGAAGGTTTACATACAACGACTTACGTTAGACTTGCTTGATGCCTGTACTCAGAAAAAGTAAGTTCAACGTTGAAGGTTGCTTTGTTACTTATGCTCCTAACTTGTGCTACTAAATGTATTAAATTTTTTCGAACACGGTAACTCTTAGCTTTCGATCAACATTGTCATCAGGAAAATCACACTCACTGGTAAAGCGCTCAGTCATTTTCAATGTATCAGACGATGACGCTATAATCTCAGCATCTGATTGATCCCATGTAGCGTCATAACGATGAAATAAGCAAATTAACCAACCTCCAGGGTTCAAAAGCTTTGAACAAAGGCTGACTAATCGTGAAAAGTCTTGTCCCTTAGGCTGATGTTCTGAATAAGGTGATTTATATACTTTCGGCGGAGGGTCTAAAATAATACCATCGAACCGCTGACCATTCTTTATCGCTTTAGGTAAATGTTTATAGATATCACCCTGTATAAAGCTGCGAGTTCCAAAATCCATGCCATTTATTTCATAGCTATTTTGGATACGTGGTAACAACGCTTTCGATTTGTCGAGATGAATCGCTGCTTTTGCACCACCTTTTAAAGCGGCTATACCGAGACTTCCCGTAAATGAAAATAAGTTAAGTACTCGGCGCCCTTCACTATTATGAGCTAACCATTTACGAACAGGGCGCGCGTCGAGATACAAGCCACAGTTATGCATCGCATCAGGCAGTAACCCATAAGATATGCCGTATTCTTTAGCGAACTTTGGTGCATCTGAAATGTCACCATGCAACGCGTACATTCTATCTTTTAACCGCAAACCGATTGATTGATCGCCTTTAGCCAGAATAAGTGTGAAGGGAAAACACTGTAAAAGCGCATCTTTAATCTCGTCAAGGTCATCACGAATGTCATCTTTGTACTCAACGATAACCATTGTGCCAAATTTCTCAATAACGACACCTGACGCGCCTTCTGTGTAACCATGGAAAACACGCCAACAATCAAATTCATCAGACTCAAGTAAGTCTTTTCGATCATTCCATGCTTTTTCGATTAGCTCGTGCCAATTTAGTGTCAAATCTATGCCCTGCCCGTAAGTATCTTTTCGTGTTTATTGTTGGTATTCGTTAACAAGTAAGTTAATAAATACCGACAACCCCTTAAATATTGTAAGAACGGATGGCTCCCCATAAACATCCTAGAAAATCAAAGTAATAACAGGACTCAGGAACTCGAACTTATTAATTGACATTATAACGAACTACCCATGTGTTAACACTGATATCCACACAGAAACAACGCGCTTAATAAAACAGAACGTACTTAGATATACCCATTTAACATAAATAGTATATAAATAAAAACGAAAATGTTGTGCTTCCTAATAGGGCTAACTATTGAGTAAGCACTTAATTTTCAGCACAATCGCCATACTATTTACATAAGTAAATATTAACCGAAGATTTTTTTGAGCAATGAAGGTGAGGCGTTAAGTTCAAGCGCATTTTCTTTTGCGGTCGGCATAACATCAACATTAGTTAGCGCTAAGGCATTAAAATCAGTAAGACTTGGATAGTTCACCGCAAAATTTTTGTGCTCAAAATCACCGGTAGCAGGGTTAAATCGATATTCTTTTGCCCACTCAATAATGTTTTCAGTCACTTGGTTAATCGCTTCAACAATGTATCTTACTTCTTTGTCAGAGGTGGTAGGGTGAAATGAAGCACGGATCCAACCGGGTTTTTCCGCGTAGTCACCCATGTTTATTTTTTCAATGATCTTATTTGAAGTATCGTGATCAACATTTAATAATATATGCCCATAAGTCCCTGCACATGAACAGCCACCACGTGTTTGAACACCAAATTTATCGTTAAGTAAGCGCACCACTAAATTATAATGAACATTGGGTATATAAAAAGAAACAATCGCTAAACGGTCTTTAACATTTTTCTCTAACATCACCACGTTGTCATTTTTTGCTAATTCGTCCATTACATAATCAGTAATTTCTTTTTCGCGAGCGGTGATCTTATCAACGCCCATGGCATTTTTAACTTTTATCGCCAACGCGGTACGAATACATTGTAGAAAACCTGGAGTACCACCGTCTTCACGCATTTCGATATTATTAAAAAAGCTATGCTCGCCCCACGGGTTTGTCCACGTTACCGTTCCGCCGCCTGGATGATCTGGCACTTTATTTTTATAGAGCGCTTTATTAAAAATAAGAACACCTGAGCTACCTGGCCCACCCAGAAATTTATGTGGTGAAAAGAAAATGGCGTCTAAACTTTGTTTTGAATTCGTTGGATGCATGTCAATATCGACATAAGGCGCCGAACAAGCAAAATCAACAAAACATAAACCGCCATGTTCATGCATTATTTCTGCTAATTCATAATAGGGTGTTTTAATACCGGTAACATTTGAACAAGATGAAAATGAGCCTATTTTAACTTTTCGATCTTGGTATTTTTCAAGTAATAAATTCAAGTGTGCTAACGAGGGTAAGCCGCTGCTGTCAGGGTCAACAATTTCTAAAGTTACGTCACACTCATACCATGTTGTTTGGTTTGAATGATGTTCCATATGCGTAATAAAAACGACTGGCTTATCGCAGTCATCAAATTTCACTTGATCTTGCATACGCTCAGGAATACGCAAACCCAGAATGCGTTGAAACTTGTTAATAACACCGGTCATTCCTGCTTCTGCTGTAATCAGTACGTCATTGTCACAAGCATTTACATGACGCTTTATTATTTTTTGTGCATCATGATAAGCATTCGTCATCGCACAACCTGTTAAATTAGTTTCTGTATGCGTATTCGCAACAAAAGGACCTAGGATATTCGTAATATAGCTTTCAATCGGCGAGTAAAGTCGACCACTTGCTGTCCAATCTGCATAGACAATATCTAATTGCTGGCCATTAATTTCATGTGTTAACGACTGACCAATAATATTATTTCTAAAGGGAAGAAAGTGATTTTCAAGTGACATGATTTTTAGCTCGCGGGTTGTTTCGATAAAATAATTCTAACAAAAAACCAAATACGAGCAACCATAAACCAAGATAAACACCAATTACGCAAAATAATTTCAAATAACAGTAATTAGGAGAAAAACAGTCTAAATTGAACACTTATATGTTCGGCTAACGAAAACTCATTTTTTAGCAAAAATGATAAAATGCTTGAGCTTATTTGTATTTAAGCTGATTAGTAAAACAATTCGTCGTACAAACCTGTTTACTTGCAGAAAATTACGTTAGGTTAAGGGTCGTTTTTTCACTTCAAGAATGTATAGACATGAACTTTTATTTAGGTCAATTGCTCGTTGTACCAGCGATTATAATTACCCTTAGCGCTTGCCAAATAACAAGTAACAATGCAGCTTCAACTCACAATACAGCCAATGAACAATTTGATACTGCGGTTCAGCAACTATTAAATCATCGTTCAAGCAAGGGACTTTATAAACAAGATAATGTCGAAAATGAAGCCGAGAAAAAAGAAAATTTATGGCCTGATTTATCACCACAAGCCTTAGAGAAAAAATACCAAGAACGCCTAGCCATCGCATCGGTATTTGAAGCGATCAATCAAGATGCCCTTTCAGACGATAACCAGATTAATTATTCCATTATCAAGGCTCAACTCGATAATAATATCGCTAACTATCACTTTAAATCACATTACATGCCATTTAAATCTGAGTTTGGTTTTCACTCAAATTTAAATTTTGTTATTAATAATACAAAATTTAGAACAGAAAAAGATATTGAATTATATCTAAACAAGCTATCGGCGCTTCCTGAATATTTCGATCAAAATATTTATTGGATGCAGCAAGGCTTGGCAACAGGTATTACTCAGCCTCAAGCAGTGTTAGTTGGCTATGAACAATCGATACTTGCCTTTATTCCTGAGCATATTAAAGATTCTGAGTTTCTTAAACCTTTTACCACCGCATCTAATTTAATTAACGCTAAAGTGCTAGATGATAAAAAGCAGCAGCTTATTACAATATTAGAAGCCCAAGTGATTCCTGCTTATCAGGGCTATTATGAATTTTTTACCCAAGAATATTTTCCCAAGGCACGTAAAAGCATCGGTGTTTCCGAAACGCCTAACGGTAATGAGTTTTATAGCAACCGTGTAAAGCACTACACCACAACAGACATGACACCTGAGCAAATTCATGTATTAGGCTTGAGTGAAGTTAAACGCATTCGCCAAGAAATGGCTGAGATTATTGCAAAAACGGGATTTGAAGGGTCTTTCACTGAGTTCACGCATTTTCTACGTACAGATCCACAATTTTACGCGAAAACACCATTAGCGTTAATTAAAGAAGCTTCATACATAGCAAAACAAATGGATGCAAAATTACCCACCTTATTTAAGCATTTACCACGGTCGCCTTATGGCGTTGCACCTGTGCCAGAAAGTATTGCGCCTAAATATACTACGGGCCGTTATATTCGTGCGCAAAACGATAGTCAGCCGGGTTATTATTGGGTAAATACCTATGCATTAGATAAGCGCCCTCTTTATGTATTACCTGCCCTTACGTTACATGAGGGCGTGCCGGGACATCACTTGCAAATCTCGCTTAATAGCGAATTAGATAATTTACCATCATATCGCCAAAATGCTTATATTTCGGCCTTCGGTGAAGGCTGGGGTTTATATGCTGAATGGTTAGGCATTGAAGCGGGAATTTATAAAGATCATTACAGTAACTTTGGCCGATTAACTTATGAAATGTGGCGTGCAGCTCGCCTTGTTGTTGATACGGGTATGCATGTTAAAGGTTGGTCAAGAGAGCGCGCGATTAACTTTATGACTGATAACACTGCACTCTCAACCCATAATGTAACAACAGAAATTGATCGTTATATTTCTTGGGCAGGACAAGCGTTATCCTACAAAATTGGTGAGATAACCATCAGAAATCTACGTAAAAAGACAGAAGCTAAATTAGGGAAAAACTTTGATGTACGTGAGTTTCATCATCAAATTTTGAAAAACGGCTCGGTACCTTTACAAGTGCTTGAAGATCAAATTAACGCTTATATTAAAGCAACATTAGTAATGTTTGCTGAAAAATAGACTAAAACGAGTAAAAAAATAATTATCTTTAACGTAAAAAACTAAAATTGATATTAATTTAGTTCAACAATATAAATTATATTCAGCCGTTAGTTCATAAATTAATTTGGATGATTGTTCCGACCTCACAAAATAAAGTATTTATTTTTCCTCTACCTCTAATACTTTCAACATTAAAATTGGCAAAACTATTGTTATATATAAATAGACTTTTATTTTTCTATGGCGTAGTCTATTTCAGCAAGTTAATATCTTGTAAACATTAAATCAAAATGGAGTTAAGTAATGGATAAAAATAATAAAGTAGAATTAAATACATTAATTGAAACGTTTGAAGTTGAAGAGCTAGAAGAACGTTTAGAATTTGCAGGTTGTCATTGGGGTAATAGTGGTGGTGCAGAAGGTTCCATACATGAAGATGATGGTAATATTGGTAATTGTCACGATTAATTTATAATTTTTTTAATCACCCTAATAATTATGCAGGGTGATTTTCCTTACAGAAATACTTACTTAAAATAATATGAATATAAAAAAAAAATCAAATGTAATATTACTTGCATTAACTACTCTGATTATGACCATCATCGGCTGTGACGAAAATAAAGCTGAAATAAAGAGCATTGACGGTGAATACAGTTTTGTTAGTTCATTAGAGAAGAATAGTAAAGCAAAAGTAAAACTTGACGTATTTATTAATTTTTCATGTTCACATTGTTATAACTCCCACAAAAGAATGCAGACCTTACAAAAAAAATATGGAAAACGACTAGCTGGCATATTTAGACCTTTAATCAAAAAAGGCACTAACGATAGTATACTGAGGCTTTTTCATATAGCGCGCAAAGAAAATAAAGAAGCTCTTGCTATAGAGTCATTCTACCATGCTAAATTTAAAGAAAATTTAGATTTATCTGAGCCTGAAGTTATCGTGAATATTGCTGAAAAATTAGGACTCACAAATGAGTATCATAAAATGCGTGACTCAACATGGGTAGATAGAGCTATCAATTTTGATGTTTTGCTCGCAAGTAATTATAAAATTTACAGCACTCCCACCTGGATTATAGAAAAACAATTAAAAATAAAAACTAACTTCAATAATCTAGAAGTAGTCATCAATAGCTTATTGCTTAAATAAGTCGTTACGGAGTCAGAATGGAAACTATTCAGCATAAGATTATCGATACTTATACCACCATTATAAAAAATACGCAGGCAGTATCAAGCGAGGAATTATCTCATTGGTGTTCTACTAAAACGTTTACAGAACACTACTTTTATGTCGATTTAATCTCTTACTTTAGCCCGTTATATTCTTCTGCTAATGAGAGTGAATTAGAAAGTTTTTCAGTGATTTGTTTAAGCTTTTTGCGTGGTCTCATTGGTTTTGACAAATTAATTGATAATAATGAATCTGCTAAATTCAAATTAGGATTAGTAAACTATGAGATAGCAATTAAGCTCACAACTGATATCTTTCCAAGTAACCATGATTTTTGGCGTGACTTTACAAAAATACAAGCTTGTTTTTTCAGTGCTATTGACACCGAAAATGTACTTAAAAATCAAAATAATTTTAGCAAAAATGAATTTGAGTTACTTAGTCAGTACAAATCAGCTTATGTGAAGGTTGCCGTCAGCCTACTCAGTCATATAACAAACGATTTTAGTTATAATAAAAAACTTAATAATTCATTAATGTCATTACATATCGCAATGCAGTATATAGATGATATCAAAGACTTTAAGCCTGATGTCGCAAATAACCAAGTTACCTATATTTATAGTCAAACCTGTAATTTTTTAACCGATATTGGAATTGATTTTACCACTATTAAAAGTGATAAATTATATAAATATATGTTATTCAGTGGTCTTGCGATCCAACATTGTCAATTCGCAATATCACACCTGAAACAAGCATTAACTTTTGTTTCAACTTTAACTATTCCCAAATATGTAAAGTTTTTGCACAGCGAGTTAATGCAAACAGAAAAGATGATGTGGATGATTGAAGATATTATAGATAGCCATAAACTTAAATCACAGTTGTTTAAAAATGAGCTGAGACTCAATAAACAAAGTCACATAGATAATATCTATGAATCGAAAGAGCGTGCAGTTAGTTTTGTATTAGAAAAAACATCCAAAAATGACTACTGGGAAAGCTTTTTAACGGATAATGGGAAAGGTAAACTTTGGGTCAGCTCCTTTATTGCATGCCAATTATTATCTGCAGAAGTATCAAGCGAAAAGTTTAATGCTGTGTTAACAAGTTTGTCTACAGTGCCTCCGATGCAATTTGCATTCAATGGAAATACCGTAAAGGATGGAGATTCATCGACATTCTTCATTCAGCTATACAAACTAAATAAACAACCTTTGTCAGAAGATATGCTAGCTTCTTGGTTAAATTTTTCAAATGATGATGGCAGTTGGTGTACATATCGTAAAGGTGGAGTTACTCCCATGCTAGGTAAGGAGCCACTCGACTCCCAAGGTTGGAACAGTAATCACATCTGTGTTGCTTCAACTGCCGCTGTAGTTTTAATCAGTCATTTCGATGAGCTCCTTGCTAATAAAACCATTAATTATTTGATTGCGACTCAACAAGCAAATGGACAATGGCCATCATACTGGTGGACTAGTGATATTTATGCCACATCATTTGCAGTTCAAGCGTTATCTCTATCAAAGCGTAAGGATGCTAGCTCAAGTATTGAGAAAGCATGCCAGTGGCTTATAAGTAAACAAAATAGGCTAGGCTACTGGGGTGATGCCTTTTATACGGCTTTAGCAATTAATGCGTTGCTTAGCCAAGATAAAAAGTATTTAAGAGAGATAGAGAAAGGTATTAAGTGGTTACTAGAAAACCAGTTAAATGATGGTAGTTGGTTCACTGAAAACGTATTAAGAATACCACAACCCGATGTCCTTCAACCTGAAAAAATAGACAAGTGGCGAAATTCTCCATTTGGTTATAATACCTTGACCTATGATAATCAGCGTTCATTTACCACATCATTGATTATTAACTCTTTATTTCAATTTACTAAATTTAAGAAGAAAAATTGTGCTAATTCCATATACCTATTCACTCAATGAAGAAGCACCTGATAAATGGATAATATCCTTTGAAACAGGCAGTCACTTTATAGTTAATCTTAAGACAGTAAAATTCATGGGTATTTTAAAAAAGTCAGCTGACATGAAAAACGCTTATAAAGTTTATTGTGATCACGATGAATTTCAACTTTGTTCTTTTAATGAATTTACATTACTTACAGGTAATATCATTGATAGATTAAAGCTGGCCGTTGATAAGGAATATAAAGCCCAACCATCATATATTCATTTTAAATTTTCAGTAATTCCTACTCGTTATATAAAATATGTTACAAAACCATTTACGAGTTTATTTACTCTTAAAATATTTATTACGACCTATATCTTTAGTTTACTCTTTAATTTATCTAATTTATATTTTATAAATACTGAATTAATTCCTGAGTTGTCGTATACAAATGTTACTTTCATTATTATACCGCTGTTACTTTCTACACTTTTTCATGAAATAGGGCATTTGGCTGCTTGTAGACAGTATAATGCTAAGCATGGAGAAATGGGCTTTGGTTTTTATTTCATATTTCCAGTGGCTTATTCTGATGTAACTGGTATTTGGGCTCTCCCTAAATATCAGAGAATACTGGTTAACTTGTCTGGTGTTTATATGGAGTTACTATATACGTCTATTCTCTTCACATTATCACATTGGTTTCCAAGCCTAGCTTATATAGGCATTATCATTATGATAAGAGTTGCGTATACTTTTATTCCTTTTCTGAGAAATGATGGCTATTGGATATTAAGTGATCTGCTCAATGAACAGAATTTATTGCCACGTTCACGAAAAATTTTAAATAAATTATTTAAACACGTAAGAAATCTTAATAGTGACTTTTTTCATCAATTAGATAGAAAAGAGAAAGGGCTGTTGGTATATGGAATTATAAATGCCTTATATTTCCCTCTATTTATGATTTACATCGCGACCTCATACACAAACTATTTAGTTAATTTCCCCTATTTATTAACAAAGTTAGTAAGTGGTGAATATATGCTTAATAAGTTATCAAGTGAATTCTATATAGCATCAATATTTTATCTTTTACTGACAATCAGACTAGTTAAAATATTGAGAAAAGTTTTAATAAAATCTCAGTACTATACTAATTCGCAATGGAAAAATAATGACATTAATTCATAAGATACGAAAAACTTGGTTATATATACTATTTTTTGCCTTGAATTTTTTATTGGTTAGCGCATCAGCACAGACTTCATCTGCTGTCACTATGTCAAAAGGCAATCACTTATATCAACAAGCACAACAATCAGAAAAAGATAAACAGTACGAAAAAGCGTTAGAGTATATTGAACAAGCTGAGATACTTACGCCAAATAATAGTGAAATTTATCTATTACACGCCAATATTTTTAGCAAACTAATAAACAGTGCCAGCATATTTAGTATTAGGGGCTATTTTGTTGGTATGCGTGAAAATTTGGAGAAAGTTTTGCAGTTAACGCCAAATCATATTAAAGCTAAGCATTTGCTTGTTGATCTTTATATGATGCTGCCTGGTTTTTTGGGGGGTGACAAAGAAAGGGCACAAATATTAGCAGACCAACTTCATAAGCAAGATCCAATCGAAGGGAATATTGCCAACGCTAATATTCACAGACAAGAAGAGAGTTATTCAGCGGCTATTCATTTACTCCAAACAAGCATAGCTTTAGCCCCTCAAAGATTAAAAATACAAATAGATCTTGCCGAGTTACTCAGCAAAGTAGGAGAAAATATAGAGGCTATGTCACTCTATTTGTCATTAAGCGGATATATTCAAAATATGGAATCAATGGATGATAATGCATCCCAGCAGCTATCAATTGTCTTATGGGAGATAAGTGCCCTTGCATTGCAAGAAAAAAATTACTTTATCGAAGCTGAATCGGCAATGACAACTTATATTAAATTACATACTTCAGATGATAAAAAACTAGGTAGGGGTTATATGCGACTTGCAGATATATACCTATCACAAGATAAAAGTGATTTTGCAAAAACTTTACTTAACAATGCAAAAACAATCATAAATAGCAAAAAAACAATTGATAAAATTAATAATAAACTCAAATCTATATGAGGAAAGTAATGGAATACGTAGTATTAGTTGATGAAAAAAACAATGTATTAGGGACTAGAAACAAAGCAGACGTCCATAGAGAAAACACACCATTACATAGAGCATTTTCTGTTTTTATTTTTGATAATAAACAACGTTTATTGCTACAGCAAAGAGCAGTACATAAAAAAACATGGCCATTAGTTTGGTCAAACTCTTGCTGTGGCCACCCTATGTTGACAGAATCAAATATCGAAGCGGTTAAAAGGCGATGTCAATTTGAGTTAGGTATTGATGTTTTTGATATTTTAGAAGTTGCCCCGTACAGGTATTGCTTCAGCTATCAAGGAGTTATGGAGAATGAAATTTGCCCTATCTTGGTTGTCAGATATAACGGTGAATTAAATATTAATACCGATGAGGTAAAATCTACACAATGGATTCATTGGAAGAATTGGTTAAAGCAAATTGAAACTTCATCTAACCTCTATTCACAATGGTGTATTGAAGAAAGTTACATACTGGAACGGTCAAAAATCTTTAAAGAATGGCTTTCACAAAATCAACAATTCTGCACCCAAGAGTAATCAAAACTGACTCTTTTTAATAAAAACTATATAGCGCTCACTGCTTCTGTTGTTATTCACGTGATTATTTTACTTTCATTGAAGGGGGTCGTGCCCTCTTTACCTGAAAAAAAATTAGCACAGAAGAAAATCATCAAAAGTTATTTATATAATTCATCAATAGATGAAATCAAAATAATCAAAAGTAAAGACATAATCGATGCTCAAAAAACTAATAGCTACATTGTAAAATCAACTAAAGTTGATAAACATGAATTGCCAAAACCAGAAACAAGTAAAACGATTACAAATAACGGTCCTGCTTCAAATAAGATAAAAAACACACTAAAGTCAGCTACAACGGTGAGTACTTCAGTATCAAAAAAACCTGAAGAAAATTCGAATAAAGTAATTGATTTTTCTGCATATGAACAATTAAATAAATTAAAATTGTCTATTAATAATAAAGTAATTAAAGAAGCGCTAGTTGAGTCTCAGCGTTTTGAGTCCATGTCTTTGATGCATGCAGATCCTGAACCTGTCCCTCACTCAATAACAAAAACTGAAAGCGTACTTGAAGGTGCGAAAAAAATGAATATGAGGACCTCTCATTATGGTAATACCACTGTATATAAAGATAACAATGGTATCTGCACTAGCGTTACTGATATGAGTTATTTAGGTCTTGGACCCATGAAGAAAACTCGAATACGTCGATGTAGTGAATCTAAATTTGACAAAACATTTCGCCTTCATATGAAGGACGTTTTAAGAAAACTAGGAAAATAAACTTATTAAAACTCTCAGTTATTGATATAGAAAATTATAAGTTTACCGTTTAACCAAGCAAATAAACTGCCTGACTAGTAATATATAACTTAGCAATCGCCACAAACTGGACAATCGGGCTGTTTTTTCAAGCTAAATTGTTGCCATTGGTTTGATAAACCATCAAACATATTTAGCTGGTTAATATGTATAGCGTTGCCTGTTAATAACTTTATGGCTTGCAACGATTGCATACCTGCAACAATCGCTAATACAGGTCCGACAATACCTACGGTTTGGCAGTTATTTGTTGGCGCTTTTTCACTGGCAGGAAATAAGCATTGATAACAGGCACTTTCTGGGTCACGAGGGTCAACCACTAACTGTTGACCGTCAAATCCCGTAGCTGCCCCCACAATTAATGGCGTTTTTTTATCAACACACACTTGGTTCAATAAATAACGCGTCGCGATATTATCAGTACAGTCGATTACCACATCGACCTGCTCAATATAATAGTGAGCTAATTCTGTATCGAGCATTTCATCAATCACCTCAACCGTAATATCACTATTATGCTGTTGTAATTTTTCTGCGCCAATATCCGCTTTATTTGTACCAACATCACTTTCGGTAAATAATATTTGCCGTTGTAGATTAGTTATATCAACGTTGTCGCCATCAGCAATAAACAAAGTACCAACGCCTGCTGCAGCTAAATATAAGCTCACTGGGTTACCTAAGCCGCCCATACCAACAATGAGTACTTTAGCATCGCGCAAAGCTAACTGGCCATTCTCACCTATTTTTTTTAGCATAATTTGGCGACTGTAACGTAGTTGTTCGTGTTGAGATAACATAAGCAGCATAGTTTCCTAAAGAAGATTAATAACGTTTACATTAGCGCAGTGAACGCACTGCATTCGCTTTAAATTGAATAAATATACTTTGGCCTATCGTTAACGATAAACGTTTAGCTGACCATGTAGTGATCGTCACAAAGAATTTTTGCTCCGAACAAGTTACAGTTAACAGCACTTGCTTATCACTTTTGTCAAAACAGGTTATGGTCCCAAACAAATGATTAACAATAGAGCTTTCGATAGGCTCATGTAAGGTGATACTAATATCACTTGCCGCAATAATACAGCGTACTTTTTTTTCTTTGTTAGGTTCATGATCACAAGCAATAAATATTTGCTGTTCGCCCAATGCTAAGCTTGTTAAACCGTACTCAGGTAAGTGCGATTTTACAGTTAACGACAAACTGGTTTGGTGCAATATTTCGTTATTTGTTGTCAATTGATGAATAACTTCGTGGATATCACCATGATGACTCACTTTGCCAGACGATATCACCAACAAATTATCAGCAAGCTGTTGAAGCTCGTCTAAAGAATGGCTGACATATAGCATGGGTAAATTAAGCTGCTGTTTCACTTTTTCGAGTACGGCTAGTAATGTTATTTTATTTCTATCATCGAGAGCACTCAGCGGCTCATCAAGTAATAATAATTGGGGCTCTGCTAGCAAGGCTCTTGCTAATGCTACTCGCTGTTGTTCCCCCCCAGATAGTTGAGTAACGGCTTTACCAAGCAAGGGTTTTAATTGCGTTAATTCGATTATTTCTGAGAAATCAAGGACACAATTCTTATTACGTTTTTGACCGTAATGCAGGTTATCTTCAACACTTAAATGAGGGAATAAACGACTATTTTGAAAGACTAAGCCGATATTACGTTGCTGCGGAGCCACAAAGGTTTTTGTTGCACTGTTAAGTAGTTCATCGTTATCAATAGATAGTGTGCCGTGCGCCTGCTTTTCAAGCCCTGCGATCACTTTTAATAACGTCGACTTTCCTGAACCTGAATGCCCAAAAACACCGGTAATACCACACAAGGATATTTTTTCGTCGATAGACAATAAAAAGTCGTCATGTTCAACAATAAAATTAAGCGCTAATTCAGCCATCAATTAAGCCTCTTTGATTTATTCGCTTATTTTTAGTTGGACGATTAAGTAAATAAATCAACGACAATAAAACAAGAGAAGAGATGACTAAACTGATTGAAATAATATGCGCTTGAGCATAGTCAAACGCTTCAACATGATCAAACAAGGCGATTGAAAGCACACGTGTTTCACCAGGAATATTACCGCCAATCATCAAGACCACACCAAACTCCCCTACCGTATGAGCAAAGCCTAAACTGGCTGCGGTAATAAAGCTCGCTTTGGTAATTGGTAATACAATCGTGAAAAATCGATCAAAGGCGCTAGCACCTAACATAGCAGCCGCTTCTAATAAGTCGTCACCCAATTGCTCAAAAGCCTTTTGCAGTGGCTGAACGACAAAGGGGAGTGAATACAACACTGAACCAATAACAATGGCCGAAAAACTAAAGGCGAGTTGTTGTCCCGTTGCTTGTTGCCAAATTTGTCCGGGCAAATATTGCGGCGAAAATAGCAGTAATAAATAAAAACCCAATACGGTTGGAGGTAAGACTAAAGGTAAAGCCACTAAAGCCTCGATAAAAACTTTCGCTCGACTTTGCATTTTAGCGAGAAACCATGCTAGCGGAGTACCGATTAACATCAGAATAATGGTGGTAATACCTGCCATTTTAAGTGTGGTGATCAGCGCAAGAATATCAGGATGGGTATTATTCACTGGTGTTACCTTCATCTTTCATTCCATTGAGTTTCGCATACCCTGATTCAGCAATAAATTGCTGAGCTTGCTTGCTCATTAACAATGAAACAAAACGCTGGGCTTGTTGAATGTTTTTACTGCGCTTTAAAATCACTAATTGCTGTTTTATTGGCTGATGAAAATGAGACGGTATTAACACGCCCTTAAAATGGTTCAACACTAATTGGCTATTACTGACGATACCTAAGTTTACCGCTTGTGAACGTGTTTGCTGAAACGTTTGAATAATATTAATACCTTGAATGAGCCGTGTTTTATAACTGTCCCACAATTGTAAATGTTCTAACACCTGTTTTGCCGCTTTTCCATAAGGAGCTATTTTAGGATTAGCTATAGCCAAGCGGTGCTGGTTATTTTTCAAAGCCGTCAACACATCAGTAGTGATCTCTTTTTTGGCAGACCAAAGCGCTAACGCCCCATAAGCATAAGTTTGCTGACTATCTTTAACCGCTAAATCGGCTGTAGTTAATAATTGTGGTCGTTCAGTATCAGCAGATAAGAATACATCAAAAGAAGCGCCATGTTGAATTTGAAGAAATAAGGTACCGCTAGAAGCAGCAATAATAATGGGTTTAGGAAAATTTTCTTGATTGAGGTTAAAACGCGCTAATAGTTTTGTTAAGGTCGGGGCGAAGTTAGAAGCTACGGCAATACGTAAAGGTTTATCATCGAGGCCTAACGTGTTTTTAGCCCTAACGTCAGTTGATGAAAGAAATAGCAGCACGATAAATATAAAGCCAGCTAATGCACGAGTTAGCAATAAGCTCACCGCTATTTACTCCACGCCTGTGCTTTTTCTTTATCACTGGTTTTCGCTTCTAACCAGCTTTCACCCAGTTCAGTGAGTTCTTTTTTCCAAAATGGTGCTTTTACTTTCAAAAAATCCATAATGAATTCGTTAGCGGCAAAGGCATCTTGACGATGCTTGCTGGTTACACCCACAAAAACAATTTGTTCACCAATGGCTAACTGACCTATACGGTGAATAACTTTTACGCGGCCAATATTCCAACGTTGTTTCGCTGTTTCTATAATTTCAGCTAACAGCTTTTCAGTCATGTCTGGGTAATGCTCAAGGAATAACCCTTTTACTTTTAGCCCTAAATTATTATTGCGCACGCGGCCACTGAAGGTAACAACAGCGCCATCTTCAACGTTATGTTTCTCTAAAAGATTAACTTCAACACCGTGATCAAAGTCTTCGGTTTGAATACTAATCTCTGGGTACTTATTAATGAGACTCGTCATATTCACTATTTTATCCTCCAGTGACGGGTGGAAAGAAAGCGACTTCGTCTCCTGCTTTCACCGAAAAGTCACGATTAACCATTTGATGATTAACCGCGCAAAGCAATGAATTATTCGTTAAATAATGTTGCCAGTCATTATTTTGTTGCCCTAAAGCCAATTTTACTTCTGCAACGGTATTAACGTTCGTCGCACTTATTTCAGTACCGCCACAGCCGAGTTCTTCACGTAGAGCAGCAAAAAATATCACTTTGATCATGCGTTATCCTTCATTCTTATGTTCCTGTAAAGCTTGCTCAGCTTTTGCTTGCCAAGAGCCTGATTTACCCCCTTGTTTGGTCATAACACGAATACCATGAATTTCCATTAAAGGGTCTGCTGCTTTGCACATATCAAATAAGGTTAAACAAGCCACTGAAACAGCGGTTAATGCTTCCATTTCAACCCCCGTTTGCCCAGTTAACTTACACAAACTGGTCACATGCACTTGGCTGTTTTCTTCATCGATAGTGAAATCCACCTTTACTTTTGTCAACATTAACGGATGACAAAGCGGAATTAAATCACTGCATTTTTTGGCAGCTTGAATGCCAGCAATACGAGCGACAGAAAACACATCACCCTTTTTATTGTCACCTTGAGTGATTAACGACAAAGTGCGCGCCGACATTTGAATATAACCTTCGGCAGTCGCTGAGCGTGACGTCATAGCTTTTTCAGTAACGTCAACCATATTCGCTTCACCACGTTTGTTTACATGGCTTAACGTTGGCTCGTTTGTATTAAGCTGTTCGCTAGGATGGCTCATTAATCACGTGTCTCACACACTTCTGCCATTTTTAAATGTGGCACAAAATTACAAGGGCGATGGCTCGCATCAAGTTGTTCTTTTATCAGTTTATCCCATGCCGTTCGACAAGCATTGGTTGAACCAGGCACACACATAATAACGGTGCTATTTGCAATACCACCAAAGGCACGCGACTGAATCGTTGATGTACCAATTTCATCAAGTGAAATAGCACGAAAAACTTCACCAAAGCCTTCAACATTTTTGTCAAATAAGGGCAATAATGCTTCAGGTGTATTATCACGAGCCGTAAAGCCAGTACCGCCAGTAGAAATTATCGCCTGCACAGTATCATCAGCTATCCATTTTGAAACGATGGCGCGTAATTGATAAACATCATCCTTAACAATCACTTTATCGCTGAGTTTATGACCGGCCTCTATTAAGCGTTCAACCAGTACTTGCCCAGAAGTATCATTAGATTCATCGCGGGTGTCAGAAACAGTTAATACGGCAATTGATAAGGGAATAAAAGCGTTACCGCTATGTAAAGAGCTCATGGTTTTTCCTAAATTTTATTAATATTTAAATTATCTTCTAGATCAATGAATACTCATCATTTTGCACTCGCCTACATGGATGTAGGTATTTAGGCTCAGTCGGCAACAATAACCTGCGTTTCAGGGTCTCGTAACTAGAGACAGAGACAAGTTCAGTATGACGACTTTTACATTTTTTTACCTAAAGAATTAATGCCCAACAGTGCTTGTTGCCATTCTTGCGGTGTGTTGCTATTAAATAAGCACTGTGACGACTTTATTGCTAAAGCCTGATGCGGTACTTGTGCAAACATAGAACGAATAGAAGGGCCCTTTTTTATCTTGCTATTACTTTTGGTTAAACCACTGGTATTACCTTGTAAGTATTGCATAAAATGCGTAGTAAAAAATTGCTCAACAAAAGCATTATTAGGTAAATAAAGCGGTAGAAAATGATCGGTAAAAAAGCAGGCTTTTTGGGCTAATTCACCTTTGATTTTTAACTGCGCAAGTGTTTCCTTGGTCATTAAAGGTAAATCAACCGGTAAAATGAGTAATGATTTAGGCTGGTATTTTTTAATCACGCTATAAATGCCACCCATTGGGCCAAGGTCGGCAAATTGGTCAGTAACATAATTTTCGCTGTTCACATCAGTTCCATCAACATAACCACTGACAACAATATTATTTATACCTATATTTTTCAGCAAGTTTTTACTGTAACTAAGCATATTTTCTTTGCCATCTGCTTGCCCATTCACCGCAGTATTTTCACGCATTAACAAGGCTTTATTAGTGCCCATCCGAGAAGATTTTCCGCCCGCTAATACCACGCCTAAACACGCTTGATTAAACAAATTTGCATTCATCTTAGCCGCCCAACATCGCTAGATTTTTAGTGGCACCGGTCAATTTGTCCTGCAAGAAATGTGTGGCTTTTTTATCAGTCATCATGGCGCGAATTTGTTCTTTCAACGGTTCGACATCATCTTGTTGTAAATATTCTTTGAGCGGTAAACCTTCTTCGGTAAATAGGCATAAATGCAATTTACCTAATGAGCTTACTCTTAAACGATTACAGGTATTACAAAAGTCTTTGCTGTACGGCATAATTAAACCAATTTTTCCTAAATAATCAGGATGATAAAATTCTTGTGCTGGCCCTGCTGCTTTATCATTAACTACAGGCAACCAACCATCGAGTATTAAATTTTGTTTAATGCGTGCACCTTGTACATGTTGCGCATCAAAAAATTCCTGGTTATCACCGGTTTGCATTAACTCAATAAAACGTAAAGTCACTGGAGTCACTTTCAGCCAATCAAGAAAGGTTTTAATATCGTGACCGTTGTATTCACGCATTAATACCGTATTAATCTTAATCGTTGTACGACCATCGGCCAACGCCATATCAATACCTTTTAAAATATGGGGTAATTTATTATGACCGGTGATCGAATGAAACATGCGCGGGTCGAGACTATCAATACTAATATTAATCGCGTCGATCCCAGCATCTAACCAACTTTGTAAATGCTCAGGTAATTTATACCCATTGGTCGTTATTGCGACTTTTTTAATACCGGGGGTTTGCTTACATGCAGCGATAATTTCAGGTAAATCTTTGCGCAGTGAAGGTTCGCCACCCGTGATACGAATTTTCTCTGTCCCCATTTGAGCAAAAGCATTAGCTACACGCTTAATTTCGTCAAAGGATAAAAAGTCACGATCATGGTCGCATGAATAACCATCAGGTAAGCAATAGGTGCAACGGAAGTTGCAAACGTCAGTTATAGAGAGGCGCAAGTAATAAAACTTGCGACCGAAGTTGTCTGTTAACATCTCACCTTTCCAAATGTAGGGAGGCTAACAAGTTTCCTTGTTAACCCTGGTGGTTATAGCAAAATTACTATGAACCACGGCTTAAATAGCATTCTAAAAAAAGATTTAGCTAGAAAAGCTCGGCGAATAATTCAATTAATGAATGGTAGTATAGTAAACTATTTCACTATTAAAATACGGCTTGATAATAAGTAATTTTGATTTGTATCAAAAACTGATGACTTAAAGCATGTTCTTTGGCCGCGAATTTACGGCATAATAATGTATTCTTATGCCATTAAGTGACTTCCATTGAGCGCTTATAGGTATTACACGCAAGCGGCGCTAATTTACCGCATAATAAAAAAAGAGTTACCTATGGTTGATTGTTGTTCTGCTCCTGGACTATTACCTTTCGAACAAGCGATGGAAAAAATGTTATTGGCTATAAAACCAATAACTGAATCTGAATCTATTCCTTTAGCGCAAAGCTTAAATCGCGTGTTAGCCAATAATATATCAAGCCCATTAAATGTGCCTCCTCATCATAATTCAGCTATGGATGGTTATGCGTTTACCTTAACAAGTTTACAGGCGACTAATAAATTAACAATGGTAGGTCGGTCGATGGCTGGCGCTCCTTTTCAAGGGGAATGTAAGGCAGGTGAATGTATACGTATTATGACGGGTGCAAAATTGCCAAGCTGTTGTGATACTGTAGAAATGCAAGAAAACTGCCAAGCAAACGATACCAGCATTACCTTTCTAGAAACGCGAGAATTTAACGATAACATACGTTTTTCTGGCGAAGATATTGCCATAAACCAACAAGTATTTACCCAAGGTAAAAAGCTCTCTGCAATTGATATTGGCGTACTCGCCTCTTTAGGTGTACCCACAGTGGAAGTTTTTCGTAAAATTACGGTAGCGGTATTAGCAACCGGTGATGAACTAAAGTCTCCTGGGGAAATGCTTAATGATGGTGATATTTATGAAAGTAACAGTCATGCGTTAATCGCTATGTTAACCAAGCTCAATGCCACGGTTATTAACTTTGGTATTATCGCCGATGACGAACAGGCAATACGCACAGCCTTTGAGCAAGCAGACCAGCAAGCTGATGTCGTTATTTCTTCAGGTGGTGTTTCTGTAGGTGACGCCGATTATACTAAACTGATACTTGAACAATTAGGTGAAATTGGTTTTTGGAAAATAGCCATGAAACCAGGTAAACCTTTTGCCTTTGGAAAACTCCCCAACAGCTATTTTTTTGGCTTACCCGGTAATCCAGTTTCTGCTTTGGTTACAGCGCATCAATTAGCGGTCCCTGCGTTATTAAAGTTGCAGAATGCCCAACCAAAAAAAATGCCTTTATTGAGAGTGAAAACAGCAACGCAATTAAACAAACGTGCCGGACGCATGGATTTTCAGCGGGCGGTTTTGTCAACAAATGAGCAAGGTGAAATGACCGTTACTAGTACAGGTGGTCAAGGCTCTGGCATCTTAACCAGTATGTCTTCAGCTAACTGCTATATTATTTTACCGGCGAGTCAAGGAACGGTATTAGCAAAAGAAATAGTGAATGTGCAATTATTTGATGACGTTATCCAATAACAGCCTTTAAAGGCGAAGCGAGCTTTAACATCTTGATGAAAAATACGGCTAAAAAACATTATGACCGTTAAAATATATTGCCTGCCAGGTACCATGTGCGATCAACGCTTATGGCAGGCTTGCACTGAGCACTTACCTGAAAATATTGAGCTTATTCATATTGCCATCCCGGTAAAAAGAAATATCGATGAAATAGTCACTGCACTTAAGCAACAATTCCCTGCAGGAAAAATAAATTTAGTTGGATTTTCTTTAGGCGGTTATTTAGCTTCGGCTTATGCATTGAAATACCCGGAAAAAATCAACAAATTACTGCTTATTTCTAATATGTCTTACTCGTTACCAGAGGCTGAATTAAAACAGCGAAGTCGAACGATCGCTTATTTAAAAACTCATGGTTATTTAGGGATCCCCACAAAACGAATCACCGCCTTGCTTGATGTCAGTAAACAAAAAAACTATGACATCATTAACTGTGTGCGTGAAATGGATACAGACCTTGGTAAAGAAACGCTTATTTATCAATTAACAGTAACAACCCAGCGTGAAAATTTATTAATAAAACTACCAAAGCTGCACTTCCCTATTCAGTTCTTAATTGGCGATAACGACTTACTGGTTAAGATCAATCTTATTGAAGCCATTGCAACGCAATCTCCGCTTATTTCTTTATCAGTACTTAATAACACCGGTCATATGTTACCCCTTGAACAGCCAGAAAAGTGTGCACTTAACATCAAGCGTTTTTTTATCGAGTAATGATACCAATTCTACTTAGTTTCTTCCCGCTCAGCGATATTTAGAAGGTTTAGAGGCAAGGCATTGATTGATGAGAATGGTTATTCCCTTATCAAAATCAATAACGCAGCCTGTAAGCCTTTTAAACTCGCCCTTCGGGAGTTTCCCAGCGATTCGATAACTACAGAGAATTACTTTCATATAGAATAGCTATATACAAAATAATTCTATTTGTTCTCAAAGCGCTGGGAAAATCTGAGAGGGAACTAACTAAGTAGACTTGGTATAAGTAAACAAGGTAAAATAGCGCATTATTTTTATGCCAAGGAATTCCCGTTGAGCCAGCTTAGTTTTTCCACCTTAAAACTCAAACCTGAGTTAATTCAAAATTTAGAATCTATGGGTTATCAACAGATGACCGACATTCAAGCACAGAGCTTACCCACCATTATTGCCGGTGGCGATGTTATTGCCCAAGGTAAGACTGGCTCAGGAAAAACAGCGGCATTTGGCTTAGGTGTTTTAGAGAAGCTTGACGTAAAACGTTTTCGTATTCAATCACTTATTCTCTGTCCAACGCGTGAATTGGCTGACCAAGTAGCGAAAGAAATTCGTAAATTAGCCCGTGCTATTCATAACATCAAAATACTGACCCTGTGTGGCGGTATGCCTTTTGGTCCACAAGTTGGCTCACTAGAACACGGTGCTCACATTATCGTTGGAACACCTGGCAGAATAGAAGATCACTTAGGTAAAGGTACGTTAAAGTTAGACGATGTGAACATGCTCGTACTCGATGAAGCCGATCGTATGCTAGAAATGGGCTTTCAAGCTTCTGTTGATTTTATTATTAGCCAAATTCCTCAACAACGACAAACCTTATTATTTAGTGCTACTTACCCACCAGAAATTGCCGATATTGCTAAAAAAATAATGCAATCACCAACAAAAGTAACGGTTGAGGGCAACCATGAAGAGAGCACTATTTCACAACACTTCTATAAAGTAGAAAATGACAGTGAACGCATTGACGGTATTCGCTTATTATTATTAAAGCATCAACCAGAATCGAGTATCGTTTTTTGTAATACCAAAAAAGACGTACAAATAGTTGTCGATGAGCTACGCAATTATGGCTTTAATGTGCAAGATTTACATGGCGATTTAGAGCAAAGAGATCGTACCGAAGTATTAGTGCGCTTTTCTAATAAGAGTATCTCAATTCTAGTCGCGACTGATGTTGCCGCGCGTGGTTTAGATATTGATGCCCTAGATGCAGTTTTTAATTATCATATCGCTCGCGATAGCGAAATACATGTGCACCGTATTGGACGAACAGGACGAGCAGGAAGCACCGGTATTGCTTGTTCTTTTTTTAGTGAAAAAGAAAGTTACAAAATAGGTTTATTAGAAGATTATCTTGACCGTACTATTGAAGGTGAATTACTGCCTGATGCTAGCGTATTAAACGCTTCAGTGTATGCGCCTAAAATGGCGACGATACAAATAGACGGCGGTAAAAAGCAAAAAGTTCGTGCTGGCGATATTCTTGGCGCACTTACTGGCGATAAAACTATTTCAGGTAGCGAAGTGGGTAAGATCCAATTATCAGATAACTGGGCTTATGTGGCTATCAGCCGAAAATTTGCCAAACAAGCCTTTAAAAAACTCAGTGACGGCAAGTTAAAAGGCCGAAAATTTAGAGTGAGGTTGTTATAGTCAACACCGTAAAATAGTGCTTAAGAATAACGAGGTTTTATAAAACGATTGTATTTAATTAAAAACCTCGTATAGTACTGTATTCATATACAGCTTAAATTGTATTGTATAGGCTGTTTTATCATCTATGATAAAACTATCAAGCGTAATATTGATCAGGTAAGGAAAAGTAATGGCAGTTGAAAGTCGATTTGTCGTCATTAGACAAGGTGTGGAGGTAGAAACATTCATGGACAAAAAAGCAGCAGACGAGTATGACAAAATGCTTGATATGGCTGATAGCTTAGCCGAAATGTTTGAAGGAACCACATTAAATATTGATGAGAAAGTGCGTGAAGAACTTTGTATTTACTTAGCTAAAAATCGTGAAGAAGTGCTTGTTGCACTCCAGGCCAAAAAAGCTAAGCCAGAGACCCCAGCAAAGAAGAACGTAGCCGCGCCTGCTGAAAAAGTAAAAAGTAGTGAATTACCTTTAGAAACTGAAGCAGTTGTAAAAGTAAAAGCACCACGAAAAGCTAAAGCAAGTTAAATGACTTGAATTAATGCACACCAACTTTAAATATATTTAGTTATGTTGTCATATCAGCTTATTCGTAGTGTCAAAAGAAAAACGGTTGGCTTACAGGTTAAGCACGGGAAAATAATTATCCGTGCGCCAAAATATGTATCCGAGCAAGATATTGCTCATATTGTTAAATCAAAAAGCATTTGGCTGCAAAGAAAAATTGCCGAACAAAACGCCCAACCTGCCGCTAAAAATGATTATTATCAACAAGACAGCCAATTACTGATTAATGGTGAACGTAAAACCCTTGATATTCATTATGGGCTATTTCCTGACGTCACCTTTGATCAAGATATTATCATTGTCACACTTTCTGATAAATTAAAAACAAAAATTGCAGCTGATATTAAACAGCAAGATAAATATGTAAAACAGCAACTTCAAGCTTGGTTAAAGCAACAAACTCAACTTTATATTGATCAAAACCTGTGTCACTACGCAGAAAAAATTGGCGTTTTACCTAAGTCATTCAATGTAAGATTGTATAAATCACGCTGGGGAAGTTGTAATAGTAGAAAAGAACTGAGTTTTAGTTCTTTATTAGCAATGACACCTAAATGGATCATCGATTACGTAATAGTTCACGAACTGTGCCACCTTCGGCACATGAATCATTCAGCTGATTTTTGGCAATTAGTTGCCTTACACTATCCTAACTACTTGTTAGCAAAAACTTGGCTAAAATCTTACCAAAGTCAATTGCAATGGCCTACGATTTAACTACCAAGCTCACCTCATAGCGATAAATCGGCACGCAGGTAAAGACGGTGCAAGCTCGATTTAAAAACTTCAATATCAAAAAATGAAAATTCGCAAAGATATCTAAACCTTACAATAAATTATTGGCACGAATATCGCTTATCTTTTACTCACTAATTTAAATTCACCAGAGAATGACAACCTACTATCCGTTGTTATTATCAAGAGATGAAGAGATAAGATATGAAACTAAAAACCTACAACTGGAAAGCAGCGGCGATTTATACCCTTTCTGCAATAATGTCTATTATGTTAATTAATGTAATCATTAGCTTATGATTTACAGGGAAGATGTTTATAATATGTTGCAACATTAGGTTTTCTTAATTTTATTATAAATAAAAGCATAATAAATCAGCTTTTTGTGCTTTATTAATTAACAGTGCACTTTATTTAAGGTAGATTAGCGTTATAGAATAAAAATAATAAAGGATGCCCAATCACATGAGCTTTTCAGTTCTTGTTTGTGATGACTCTAATATGGCACGTAAGCAAGTTTTACGTAGCTTACCCGAGCAACTATCAGCCAATGCACAATTAGCAACAAATGGCCAAGAAGCCGTTGAGCTTTTACGGAGTCAAGAATTTGACATTCTTTTTCTAGATCTTACGATGCCAGTTCTCGACGGTTTAGGTGTTCTACAAACACTAAAAGATGAAAATATTACCCCTGCAATCTTCGTTATATCCGCTGATGTTCAACCAGAAATGCAAAGTAAAGTCCTTGAGTTAGGCGCGAAAGCTTTTTTGCGTAAACCCGTTCAATTAGATGTGCTTAATACTCATTTACAAAATAATGGTTTTTTATGAGCGATCTCAGCTTAAATGAAGATCAGCAAGATTGTTTACAAGAAATTATCAATGTTGCTATGGGTCAAGCAAGTGATCAACTTGCTCGATATTTAAACACCTTCGTTTATTTGAAAGTACCTAGTATTGAACAAGTTAGCACAATTAGTCTCCTTGATATGTTAAATAGTAACGAGAATTCTGCTGCTGTTGTCAGTCAGGGCTTCTTTGGTTATGAAGGCATTCGTGGTGAAGCACTTCTGATGTACAAGCCAAAGGACTCTGATCGTCTCGGCGACTTACTTGGCTATGAACCTGATGAATTATCCGTTGAAGAACAAATTATCGACCTAAGCTCTATTTTAACCACCACGTTCTTGAATGTGTTTGCCAAACAAATAGAGAATCAGATGTCTTATAGTGCTCCACGCCTGTTAGCAGGCTCACAAAGTGCGATATCCGATCATCTTGCTCAACAGTCTTTTAATTGGGACTTAGCATTAAAAGTTAAAATAACTTACCAAGTAACTGATTATTCATTTAATTGCGACATGGTTTTATTTATTCCAGAATCCGCCATTATTAACATCAAAACAGTAATCGACAGAATTCTGGAAGCGTTCTGATGTCTCCCGATGATATTTGTACTGATATTGCCAACAAATTAAATACCGGTATTATTATCATTGATAGCAAGTACAATATTGTATTTTGGAATCGCTATTTAGAAATTCATGCCGATAAAAAGCCTGAAAATTTTATTGGTCAAGATATTTTCCAAATTTTTCCTGAGTTGCCAGAAAAGTGGTTAAAAAGAAAAATTGAAAGCGTCTTTCAGTTAAAGACACAGTCTTTTTGTTCTTGGGAACAAAGACATCACCTTTTTGAATTACCCCATACTCGCCCTATCACGACAAACAGTCACTTTATGGCACAAAACTGTACCTTTTTACCCCTTGAAGCTAAAGAGGATAATGAGCACGTTTGTATTCTTATTGAAGATGTTACCGATGTATGCCATTACCAAACCCAACTCAATAAGACACTAGAAGAGCTTGCACAAGCCAATCGGATCGATGGTTTAACCCAGATATTTAACCGCAAGCATTGGGAAGAATGTTTAGAAAAAGAGTTTTCACGCGCTCGTCGTTATCAACATGGTTTAGCACTGATCATGTTCGACTTAGATCATTTCAAATTACTTAATGATACTTATGGGCACCTTGGCGGAGATCTCGTACTAATAGAAACAGCAAAAGTTATTAGTTCATTATTACGTTTAGGTGATTTATTTGGTCGCTACGGCGGTGAAGAATTCGCTATTATTCTCCCTAATACTGATATAATCGGTGCGCTTGATGTTGCTGAGCGAATTCGAATTGCGATCAGTAAAAATGTCATTAACTTTCAAGAAACTGAAATAAAAGTTACTGCTAGTGTTGGTGTTGCTGTTATTAGCGAAAAAGACACTCGCTATGAAGACTTAATATCCAATACAGACCTTGCTCTATATGATGCTAAAGCATCTGGAAGGAATATTGTTTGTGTTGCAAAAGATTTGATTCAAGTTAAATAATTGAATAAAATTCCCTTAATATACAATATAAACAACCTTTCTTCCCTTTTTTGAATAAAATATAACTTTTTATTCAGAAATAACTATTGACAGTAAAACACTGCTCAGGCATTTTATAACCATGAAAACATTTGTCCGTCGTATTACCATTATTATTATTACTACCACCCTCACAGGGATGGTGGTCATCGGCTGACGTGTAAAAAACACAATAAATAAAAGCCCGTGACTCTTAAAGTTCCGGGCTTTTTTTGTTTTAAGGTTTTTGAATCTTTGTAAATGCTTTGGCTCGCAAAGCATTTACAATAAAAAGGAAGTAAAATGCGTGTATTAAAATTTGGTGGTTCGTCTCTCGCCTCAGCAAAACGTTTTGTGCAAGTTGCCAAAATCATATCTGACCAAAGTAATGACTCTGCTGTAGCAGTTGTTGTTTCAGCTCCGCAAGGCGTAACGAATCATTTAGTTGCTATGGCAGAGAATATTAGCGATGAAATAAAATTACAAAATGATTTAAAACATTTCAGAAAAGCAATTATTAGCATTATTGATGATCTTGGTGCTAGCTTACCCAATTTCAGTCCCGTGCACGCAGAGCAAACCCTTATAAACTGGGAGCATCAGCTTTCTCGTTTTTTACAGGGCGCGACAATGCTGTCTTATTGCCCAGACCATATACGCGCTATTATTATCAGCATAGGTGAACGTTTAAGTGTTGCGTTGCTTGAATCCGTATTAAGCGCACAAAATATTGAGACTTCAGTCATTGAACCAGAAAAATTTTTAATCACCAATGATGCATCACTTAATGCGGTCGCTGATTTAGTTCTGTCAAAAGAAAACTTTCAAAACCATTACAACAAACTCAATAAAGTCGCCTTAATGCCGGGTTTCATTGGTGTTAATAAACAAGGGCAAGTCACTACACTTGGTAGAAACGGTTCTGATTATTCTGCAGCCGTTCTTGCTGTTTGCGCTCAAGCTGAATGTTGTGAAATATGGACAGATGTTGATGGTGTTTTTAACGCAGATCCTCGCCTGATTAAAGAAGCAAAATTACTGGATTATTTGTCTTACCAAGAAGCAATGGAACTTTCATATTTTGGCGCTAGCGTGCTACACCCTAAAACAATTGGCCCCATTGCTCAATTTCATATTCCTTGTTTGATTAAAAATACGGGGAACCCTGCGGCACCAGGGACTTTAATCTCTAATGAAGATGACAAAACTAAAAAAGTTAAAGCAATATCTAATCTTGATGACTTAACCATGATTAATGTTTCAGGCCCCGGCATGAAAGGAATGGTTGGGATGGCGAGTCGTGTATTTGCGGCAATGAGCCAAGAAAATATTTCTTTAGTACTTATTAGCCAATCTTCTAGTGAATATTGTATTAGTTTTTGTATTCATACCTGTGATGCTGAATTAGCTGCGCAAAGTCTGCATCAAGAGTTTGAACTAGAGTTACTGAACGGTTTACTTGAACCTCTAAAATTACAGCATGAACTCTCCATTGTTTCACTGGTCGGTGACGGCATGCACCATCAACAAGGAGTTGCCGCTAAGTTTTTTAGCTCATTAGCTCAAGCTCGCGTCAATGTTATTGCCATCGCCCAAGACTCTTCTGAGCGTAGTATTTCTGTTGTAGTAGAGAAACGTAAATGTACTGATGCAATGAAAGTCAGTCATCAAAATTTCTTCACTCATAAACCGACTATTGATGTATTTCTTGTTGGCTGTGGTGTTGTTGGAAGTGAACTTATTGCACAAATAGCGCGTCAACAACCTAAACTTAAAGCACAGAATATTTCCTTAAAAGTGTATGGTATTGCGAATAGTAAAGGCATGGTCTTTAATAAAGAAGGCATTGATCTAGAAAACTGGCAAGCAGAAATGAATAATGAATCAACACCAGTAAGTGTTGAAAATATAAAGGCTTTTGTTCGTGACAATCATCTGATAAATCCAGTTTTAGTTGATTCAACTTCAAGTGAATCTCTAGCAATGAGTTATCTTAACTACCTAGAAGAAGGTTTTAATATTGTTACACCCAATAAAAAAGCCAATACCGATTCTTGGGAATATTATCAAGCGCTTCGAAGTGCTGCGCAAAAAACAAACCGCCGTTTCTTATATGAAACAACCGTAGGTGCAGGCTTACCTGTAATTGACACATTGCAAAGCTTAATTAAAGCAGGCGATGAGCTTGTTCGCTTTGAAGGCGTACTATCGGGTTCACTTTCTTATATTTTTGGTAAGTTAGAAGAGGGTATGACTGTTTCTCAAGCAACCGCTATTGCAAAAGAAAATGGCTTTACCGAACCAGATCCTCGCGACGACTTAAGTGGATTAGACGTTGCACGTAAGTTGCTTATAATGGCCCGTGAAGCGGGAATACCGCTTGAATTATCAGATATATCTATAGAACCAGTATTACCCGCAAGCTTCGATGCGAGTGGCAGCGTCAGTGAGTTTATGAAGAACTTAGTTAATATTGACGATGAATTTTCGCAACGCGTAAAAAATGCTCAAGAAGAAGGTAAAGTTTTACGTTATATTGGTAATATTGTCGATGGAAAATGCAAAGTTGCTATTGAAGCTGTTACCAGTGATCACCCCCTTTACAGTGTTAAAGAGGGTGAAAATGCCCTAGCCATCCATAGCCGTTATTACCAACCATTACCCTTCGTATTACGTGGTTATGGTGCAGGAGCTGCAGTAACAGCCGCTGGCGTTTTTGGTGATTTATTAAGAACACTAGCATGGGAGCAACAACACTAATGACTCTTTCCGTTTTTGCTCCAGCATCAATTGGTAACCTCAATGTTGGTTTTGATGTATTAGGATTAGCTGTTAAACCCATTGACGGTACTTTATTAGGTGATGTGGTTTCGATAGAACCTTCTCATGAAAATAAGCTTATTGTTATTGGCGAATTCGCCAATAAATTACCGGGTAAGGTCACAGATAATATTGTTTGGCATTGTTTGGTTTTATATAATCAAGCCCTTGAAAAAGAAAAACAACCCATACAGCAAGTGCTGTTAACTTTAGATAAAAAAATGCCTGTCGGCAGTGGCTTAGGATCAAGCGCATGTTCTGTTGTGGCGGCATTGGTTGCACTCAATGAATTTTATCAGCAATATTTCGATGAAAAAACTCTGTTGTTCATGATGGGTGAAATGGAAGCAAAAATAAGTGGCAGTTTACACTATGACAATGTTGCTCCTTGCTATTTAGGTGGGCTAAAATTAATGGTGCCAGACAAACAGGTTATTTGCAGAGACTTGCCTCAATTTGATGATTGCTATTACGTAATGGCCTATCCTGGCATTAATGTCTCAACAAAAGCAGCACGAGACGTTTTGCCTGCTCAATACAGTCGCGCTGATGCCATTACTTTCAGCCAAAACTTAGCCACTTTTGTTGATGCTTGTCACCGTCATGATAAAGAACAAGCATTTTCAGTGCTCAAAGACGTGATTGCAGAACCATACCGTAAACACTTGTTACCTAAGTTTGAACAATCCAAAATTTATCTCGAAGAGCAAGGCCATTTAGCGATAGGTATTTCAGGCTCAGGACCCACGCTATTTTGTGTCAGTGAGTCACTTGAAAAAGCTAGCAGCGCTGCACGTTGGTTACAGAAAAATTATTTACAAACAGACTCTGGTTTTGTCCATGTCTGTCAGGCTGATTTAGCGGGTGCGAGTAAACTACCTACTTAGTCACTTTATTAAAAAGTAAAAAACACCAAATTTATTAGGAATATGTTGTGAAATTTTATAATCTAAAAGAAAACGATGAACAAGTCAGTTTTGCGGGTGCAGTAAAGCAAGGACTAGGTAAAAACCAAGGGCTTTTTTTTCCAGAAACAATCCCTGTTTTAGACAATATTGACGAATTACTTGCTATGCCATTGGTAGAAAGAAGCGTACAAGTACTCTACCCTTTTGTTGAAGGTGATTTAACCAAAGATCAATTAACCGACATTGTCACGAGTGCCTTTAACTTTCCCGCACAAATTCAACCGATCAATAAAGACAGAGCAATACTCGAACTTTTCCATGGCCCAACGCTCGCCTTTAAAGATTTTGGTGCACGCTTTATGGCTAAATGCTTACAAGTATTTAGCAAAGACAAAAAGATCACCATATTAACAGCAACGTCTGGTGATACAGGTGCTGCTGTTGCCCACGCTTTTCATAATATTGAAAATATTCGCGTAGTGATCCTATATCCAAAAGGAAAAATTAGCCTGCTACAAGAAAAAATGTTTACGACCTTAGGTGGTAATATTGAAACGCTTGCTATTGATGGCAGTTTTGATGATTGTCAGGCCTTAGTAAAAAAATCATTTGATGATAAAGAGCTCGCCACGACCATAGGTTTGAACTCTGCTAACTCAATAAATATCAGCCGCTTATTAGCTCAGGTATGTTACTACTTTGAAGGTTTTGCTCAGTTATCTCGTCAAAAGTGTAAAACTGAGTTGAATGATGTTGTTGTTTCGATTCCCAGTGGTAACTTTGGTAATTTAACCGCTGGCTTATTTGCTAAAGCACTCGGTTTACCGATCAAAAGATTTATTGCGGCAACAAATGCCAACGATACTGTGCCTCGTTATTTAAAAACAGGTGAGTGGACCCCTCACACGACTGTTGCAACGATTTCAAATGCGATGGATGTTAGCGATCCAAACAACTGGCCACGCGTAGAGCACATGCTAAAATCGGGTATTGTACCCAGCGATTGTGTTAACGCTGTATCTATTGACGAAGAACAAACACAGTCAGCGGTTTTACAGCTTGCTAAGCTCGGTTATATTAGCGAACCACACGCAGCTATTGCCTATAAAGCCTTACAGTACAATGCCAACGAAGACGAATTTGGCGTATTTTTAGGAACAGCGCATCCGGCAAAATTTAAAGATGTTGTAGAAAGTATTTTAGGTCAACCTATTGGCTTACCTAAAGAACTTGCTGACTGCGCCAGCGAAACCATTTTATCAAAAGATATGGCCGCTAACTTTAGCGACTTACGTGACTATTTATTATTAAACGATCACTAATATCATCATTAATTAAATGGCTATTGCTCTGCTAAAAACACGCTTATAATGGCCGTTAATTTAAATTAACGGCCTTTTTTATGACTACCAAGATCAAGCCGCAATGGCAAAAAATCATCAATGAACAACAAGCTAGACCTTATTTCATTCAACTAAGCCAAGAAATTTCTCAACAAAGAACTGACGGTGAAATTATCTTTCCTGTACAAAGTGATGTATTTAATGCTTTTTGTTATCAAGATCTTAAAGATATTAAAGTCGTTGTTTTAGGCCAAGACCCTTATCACGGTGAAAACCAGGCCCATGGTTTAGCTTTTTCTGTGCAAGCTGGTGTCAAAGTTCCTCCCTCTTTAGTTAATATTTATAAAGAACTTACCAATGAATTCAGTGATTTCAAGAAACCCAATCACGGTTGCTTAACGCAGTGGGCTGAGCAAGGTGTTTTATTGCTTAATACGGTATTGACAGTAAAAAAGGCACAGGCACACTCTCATGCTAAATTAGGCTGGGAAACGTTTACTGATGCCGTTATAAATAGCATTAATGAAGAAAACAGGGGGTGTGTGTTTTTACTCTGGGGAGCTCATGCACAAAAAAAGGGGAAAAGTATTAATACTGATAAACACTTAGTATTAAATGGTCCGCATCCTTCGCCATTGTCAGCCTACAGAGGTTTTTTTGGCTGTCAGCATTTTTCAAAAGCGAATGAATGGTTATCTTCAAAAAACAGACAAGAGATAAATTGGCATTTACCCGAAAAAATTTAATTTTCACATCACAATACCAAGCCCTTAAAATACGCATAAAAAGGGCTATTTTTATTCACACGGTTTTATACCCTATTACTTGAATAATCCTAAATTTCTATCTGTAACGGCATCACGCCAACCACCTAGCCATTCTGATTTAGCATCAGTATTTTGATAAGGACATTTTTCTTTCGTTTTACCGGTAAGGCCTGCTTGATAGCCATTAGAATTTGCTCTACCTAGACGATCTCTTTTCTTTCTTTGCATGGTTAACTCTCCATCATTGCCTTGTTATATATTTTATTACTGTCGAATTAAACAGCAACCGACAATTCAGTTAAGATTAATCAAGAGACTAAATCAAGTCATTTAAAGGTTAAAAAAGTGCTTAATAAGAAATTATTAAGGGATGAAAAAAATTTACTTTTAGATTAAATAAATAAAACAATTTGTTACCGAAAAACGTTATTACCTATAAATATTAAAAATTTATTTTTATAAAAAATTATTTTAATGTTCTGGAATACCTAAACCGCTTGAACGTAAAAGAGGTTCTAACATACCTTCAAGACCATTGAGTTTGACTTCATAAATTAATTCCAGTTGCTGCCCTAACTTCCCCTCTGGAAAACCTTTTGATTTAAACCAAACTAAATAAGGCTCTGGCAATTTTAATAAAGGCCTGCCTGTATATTTTCCAAAGGGCATTATTTGATTCACAGCGTCGAGTAAAGCTTGTTGATCTGAAAACATATTTTTCTAACCATTAAATTTTCCAGCGAAGATGATAACCCATAAAGCTTTTGACATCATAAAAGTGTCACACGCTCTATTTATAATCAATACGAAATTATCGACAACTTCACACAGGGAACGGATATGTCCATAGTAAGAAAACGTAGTGCTGCACACAAAGCTTATATTCCTTCAAATGCGCGAGACAACCAATATATTTTAGCTGAATTTGCAGTTACTGATGAATTAATAAAGTTAGTTTCTCCAAACATTTCAACTAATAGCGCTCAACCTTACTATAATTTTTATCAAAACTTGTCACAGTTATTATTTACGCTCAGCAATGATTATGAAATAAAAAGTAGCTTGTTTATTGCTAACGACAAATTAGTACGTGTTCGCTACAGCCAAGAAATGCATCAATGGCAAACTAATCAGCAAATTTTATTTTATTACGATCCACAAAACCATGAACTACAAAACTCTTTTTTTGATGCCAGTATTCGTGCAAAAAAAATTACGTTGTTATTCTTAGCTTCAGGCGACGATATTCGTTTCAACGCTGCCATATTCCATCAAAAAGTAACAACATTACTTCATAGCTTTTCTGAGCAAATAAATTTACCGAATAAGGCTATTCGCCTGCGTGACCATCAGCATCTCACCTATGATTTATTTGCTAAGAATAAGGGCTGTTTAGGGACACAAGCACATAAGTTACGCCCCATTTATGACCGTTATAATTCTCATAATGTTGTGATATCACCCGACTGCTCGGCAATCAGTTATGCGGTTATTAACTTAACCATTGATAATCGTTTATTGGGTTTAGTTGATATAGATGCTAATTCTAAAGACCCCTACAATCCACTTTATACCTACTTAACCGATACTTTTTCACTGGTGGCAAAGCGATTTAATTTAAACAACGGCGCCTTAATTGCTAATGGTTTAGTGCCAATTGTTCGTCATAGTTTGCATGAAATAATTTCAAAGATAGGTGAACTACAAATGTTAGGTTATAACCCTAAACAAAGCCCTTGTGGCTTGGTTAGCAAATGGAAAGCGGATGAACTGGTTGATAATGTACAGTTGATTTTTGTTGCTACTACTGAGGATTCACAGCATAGCGGATACGGGAGATTTATTAATCAAATAGAGCAAGCCATGCGTTTATTAGCAACAGAGCTTGAAATTCCAATCAATAAAGATGAACTAACCGTAAGGTTTCATCAGCATATTGCTTATGACTTTCAAGAATAATGCTTAACGAGCGCCGGTATTAACCGTTGGTTTTTTTTGCAGCTTCCTTTGTAACGTTCTGCGGTGCATTGAAAGCTGACGTGCGGTTGCTGAAACATTACCATTATTAAATTTTAATACCTGTTGAATGTGCTCCCATTCAACTTGCTCAGTTGAAAGCGTTGGCTCATTTTTAATCTCTTCCCCTCTATTGGAAGTAGGCATTGAGTGTTTTATAGAAGAATTATTATTTTTAGCTAATGCCGATAACAACGTTTGTGTATCTACCGGTTTAGTGAGGTAATCATCAGCGCCAAGTTTTATTGCGTCAACAGCAGTAGCAATACTCGCAAAACCAGTTAAAAGAATAATGCGACTATGTGGTAGCAATTTTCTCATGGGAGTAATCAAATTCAAGCCACTCTCATGATGAAGCTTCATATCCAGTAATATAAATTCAGGTAACTGACGATGACAAGTTAATAACGCATCATTAATATTATCGGCTAACCAACAGCTATATCCATATTTTTCCATACGCCGTTTAAGCATACTTGCAAAAGCGCTATCGTCTTCAACAATTAATAGTTTCATTCACTTCACTTTACATACCATCAGTAATTAAGGGTAATTTTAACGTTACTAAAGCGCCACCATCAAGATGATTGGTTAAGGTTAATCTTCCACCTAATCGCTCTAAACTTGCATGACTCAAAAATACAGCCATACCTAAACCATGCTTGCTATTGACAGGTTTAACGCCTAACTCACTTAACGTTGAGGGAGTAAAACCCCGACCAAAATCACGAATACTTAGCAGCCAGTTTATTTGATCACAGGCACTGGATAGTTCAATTCTATCACTATTATTCATTTTAGTTGCTTGGACGGCATTATTGACTAAATTTAAAATCGCCGGTAATAAAGAGGCATCTGCTAATATTTCTGCGCTTTTACCTAATGGAGACTGATTATTATTAGGTAAAAAATTAGCACTAATCTCTGGGTAATTAAGACTAATATGTTCAGCGACCTGTTTAATAATGTCAGTACAATAAACTACCTTTGATTTTTGCTCTTTTATCTCAAAAACCATTTCACGAAATTCAGCTAAACTTTCACTACAGCGTAATAATTGTAATTGAAGGTCTGCCACCACCGGGTGTTCTGGTAACTCATCACTGAGCTCATCGACCAGTAGCTGTACTGTAGCAATAGGCGTGGCGAGTTGATGCGTTATTTGTGCTGAAGCAACACCTAATGACATAACTTTTTCTTGCTTTAATTGCTCTTCCCGAAAAGCCGCTATCGCTAATTCTTTCTGGGAAATTCTTCGAGCCATTCTCCCAACAACTGTAGCAACAACAATGCTAGAAAATAGAAAGTTAATCCACATACCAATAAAGTGACTTTCCATATTGCCATGCATAACTGACATGGGTAATAACCAAAGTAAAACACTGTAAGAAGCAATAGCTAGTAACGCAACCCCCCCTAACATTAGCGGGGGTAATGTTACAGCTGCAATAGCAATAGGGATAAGCAGTAAAGAGACGAAGGCATTAGTTGCTCCACCACTGTAATAAAGAATAAGCGCTAGAAATAAAATATCAGCACAAACTTGCCCAAGTAAAGCAAACTTATCTGCTTCTTTACCCGAACGATAATATAAATAGCTCGCTAAGGTAAATAAAATTTCGCTAAAAATAACAATGATTAACGGTAACCAAGGAAGTTGATATGCTAAAATTACATTAACAAAAAATATCAATATAAGCTGAATGATAATTGCCACACTACGCAGTAAGAGAACCGTGCGAACTTGATTGAATTTTCGAAAAAATAAAGACATAACGTTTGTTCTAGTTAATAGTATGTGTTGATATTACGCTAATTTTTACCTTTAAAACGGATCAAAAATAGTTTTTTTTAAATTTCAGATAAAAACATATAGACATCTAAACGTCTATTGCTGTACAGTTATTTTAATTACATATATTAAGGTTAATTTTAATGTCATCACATGAAGAAAAAATCACACTAGCTGGCGGTTGCTTTTGGTGTATTGAAGGTGCATACAACCAATTAATAGGAATTAAATCTGCAATCTCAGGTTATATGGGCGGTAGTGCCGCACTAGCAACCTATGAAGATGTTTGCTCAGGTCAAACGGGTCATGCCGAAGTTGTGCAACTAACTTTTGATAACAGCGAAATAACGAGTCGTGAAATCTTAGAAGTTTTCTTCACACTGCACGATGCCAGTCAGTTAAATCGTCAAGGCAACGATATAGGTACTCAGTATCGTTCAGGAATTTTTTATCACAATAAAGAGCAACAGCAAATTGCTGAAGATATTATTAAAGAAGTCGACGCTAGTAATATGTATAGTTCAGCTGTCGTGACCGAAGTAACCGAAGCATCAGAGTTCTTCTCTGGTGAAGATTTACATCAAGACTATTTTAATAACAATCCTGGCAACCCTTATTGCCAAGCGGTTGTTTCGCCAAAATTAGCAAAATTTAGAAAAACCTTTGTAGGTAAACTAAAACCTACAGAGACTTAGACTAAATAGATAGCTGATGTAGCTGAAAACTTTATATTAAGGCTTCATCAATATTTTTTATCTGGGTATAGGCCACGTTTTAAGTCTCTCCTATAAATAATAAGTGAGACTTTTAATGATTTACATACCGATGATTAATGACTTAATACATCAAGGTGTATAATTTTCTTCGATATTTATTCGCTAATGGATCGCCATCAGGCAAGGCCTTTAGCACATCAAGATATAAGTCTTTGCTCGCCGTGTCTGCACTATCTTTTTGCATGAGTCTAAATAATAATACCAACGCTTCTTCATGACGATTAACTTGGCTGTACTGGGCAACAAGTTGATGTTGTAGTTCTATATTATCCGTATCATTTGCGAGTTGAGCTTCTAGCGCTTTAATTTCAGGTGAGTCGGCCGCTTGGCTCGCGAGTTCAAGCTTAGCGATAAGTGCATGGTAGTAGCTGTCTTGATCAACCATCATAATCGTAGCTAATAATGACTCAGCTTCCACTACTTTACCTGTTTGCAAATAAACATCCGTCAACATTAATTTAATATCAGCACGTTCACTGTTGAGTTGATAAGCATTATTGATCACGGTAAAAGCATCATTAACATGATTATCTGCTAATAATTTTTGGGCCTGAATAAGCAGCAAATCTTCTTCTTTAGGTAAATGATTCGCTAAAAACTCTTTGATATGCTCATCGTTTTGCGGTCCAGTTAATCCGTCAAGTGGTTGACCATCTTTAACTAAGATAGCTGTAGGTAGCCCTTGAATACCAAACTGTTGGGCAATTTGTTGCTGAGTTTGACAGTCGACTGTGGCATATAATATATATTCTTCAAAACCTTGTAAGCCATGGGCTAACTTATCTTTTAGCTCTAAACTTTCCGGTACCTGCGCCGCCCAAAAGTCGACTAAGACTAACTTGGTCTTTGATTCTTCTAAAATAACTTGTTGAAAATTTTCTAGGGTAATTTCAATGGCATTTGTAGTCACATTCACTTCCATTTAGTTTATTGATGAGCGTCTATAATCTATATTTTGGGGCGATTATAGAAAGCTCAAGTGCCCTAACGCAAAAAGCTGAATTCCAGCAGGAATTCAGCTTTTTGCGTTAGGCGTGATAATAATTAGACTTCGCTCAATAACTCACGAGCAATAATTATTTTTTGAATTTCGCTCGTACCTTCATAAATAGTGGTAATGCGGACATCTCGTGCCATACGCTCTAATGGATATTCTTTAATGTACCCTGCACCACCCATCAATTGTAATGCGTCGTAACAAGCAATATTGGCTTTTTCAGCAGCAAATAACTTCGCCATAGAAGCTGATTTACCAAACGGTAAACCTTGTTCTTTTGTGTAAGCCGCTTGCATAAGTAACAGGCGGGCAGCTTCTAAATCAGTGTAACGCTCAGCGAGCTTCCATTGTAAACCTTGGAAGTTTGATAATGCTTGGCCAAATTGCTGACGTTCAGTAATAAATGCACGGGCGTAATCCATAGCGGCTAAACCAATACCTAACGCTAATGAGCCAATACCAATACGACCACCAGCAAGTTCGCCAACAGCAACGCCAAAGCCTTTATTTTCTTTACCCATCATAGCTGATGCAGGTATACGACAATCGTTAAAATTCACTTCATTGGTCGGTGATGCTTTTTGTCCCATTTTGTCTTCAGGTTTGCTTACTGTGATACCTGGCGTGTTTGCTTCCACTAAGAAACATGAAATGCCCTTCCCTTTTCGCGCTGTAGGGTCGGTTACCGCCCAAACAACAAAGATATCGGCAAAGCTAGCACTGGTAATATAAAGTTTACTACCATTTAACACGTATTCGTTACCATCAAGTACCGCTGAGGTTTTCATACCTGCGGGATCAGAGCCTGCACTATTTTCGGTTAAACAAAAAGCACCTGCTTTATATTCACCACTACAAATTTTAGGCAAATAATTTTGCTTTTGATCCTCATTACCCACCGCTTGAATAACCTCGGCAACCATATTGGTTACTGAAGTAGTAACCGCAGTTGAGGCACAGGCTCTTGCTATTTCGGTTATTGCTAAACTAAAAGCAACCGTACCGGCTTCTACGCCGCCATACTCTGCTTTAATATTTAACCCCATAAAGCCCAGTTCAGTTAGTTGCGCAAGCTTATTGAGAAAAAGTGTTTGATCTTGGGTTTCATCAAGTTCGGCCGCTACAGGAGCTAATTCACTTTCGGCGAATTTTTTTGCCATATCTTGAATCATCATCTGTTCTTCGGTTAATGATAAATTCATTACTTACTCACTTTTGTATTTGTATAGGATGAACATTTGAAAATTATTTCTCATGTAATATCTTTATTATTATTTCTTTTGTGTCTTAACTAAACGATATCAAAATCGATTAAGATCAATTAACCATTATAAACCACAGTAATGCGACGCCGAGTACTAACCGGTAGATAACAAATGGCATCATACCTACTTTTTCAAGTAATATGAGAAAGTAATGAATACAGGCATAAGCACTAAAAAAAGCTAACACACTGCCTAACCCGATAGCGTTCCAGTCAACAGGACCCGTTTCGGTAATTAATTTTAGCGTTAAATAACTCCCCGCCATAGCAATAGCAGGAATGGAGAGTAAAAAAGAAAATCGTGCAGCATTTTCTCG
Organism: Colwellia sp. Bg11-12; assembly: GCF_014076955.1. Taxonomy (NCBI): domain Bacteria; kingdom Pseudomonadati; phylum Pseudomonadota; class Gammaproteobacteria; order Alteromonadales; family Colwelliaceae; genus Colwellia; species Colwellia sp. Bg11-12. The sequence goes on along the minus strand of NZ_JACGUZ010000071.1, from coordinate 225,793 downwards.
GCTTAAACCTAACATCAAACCAATGGTCATCGTGATACCTGAACGCGATGTACCAGGAATTAATGCGACAGCTTGTGCCAAACCAATGAGCATGGCGCCTTTAAACCCTAACTTTTCAAAATCAATATGCTCAGTCGTTTTTCTTTTACCCGCTTTAATATCAGCATAGCCAAGTAAAAAGCCAAAAATCAAGGTAGTAGCAGCAATCACCGCGGCAGTTCGCAAATGCGCTTCAATAAAGTCTTTGCCAAGTAAACCAAAGATACCTAATGGGATAGTGGCAAATAATATCCACCAAGCAAGCTTGCCATCAAAGCGGGTATTATCTCCCTTAATACTGCCAACCCAAGCAACCGCCATATTGGCAACGTCTTTACGAAAATATAAAACAACAGCAAGTAGCGTCCCCACATGTAAAGCAACATCGAGCGCTATGCCTTGGTCTTTCCAACCTAAAACAGCAGAAGGTAATATTAAATGCGCAGAGCTTGATACCGGTAAAAACTCCGTTAAACCTTGTAAAATAGCTAAAATAAATATTTCTGTGATGGTCATTGGTTATTATGTTCCTTATTTATAATTCAATTTTTTTTGTGGCTGGCTTTTCTAATTGGCTCTGCCAAGAAAATTTCACTTTCGTTAACGCTTGTTGATTTTTATCATATGCTTGCCAAAGTTGCTGATACGATTGCAATAAAATAGGGTGTTTTAACTGTGGAGCCACTTCAGCAAGCGGCCATAAAACAAAGGCATTCTCGGTGATTTCGGCACGGGGAATTTGTGCCGGAGTGTTTAACACTAAATCGTCAAAAAGGAGTAAGTCTAAATCTAAAGTGCGGGGGCTATATTTTTTGGCATCAATGGGGCGACCATTAGTAAACTCAATATCACGCAGTGCTTTGGTAACCTGTTCAATGTTAAGTTCGGTCGTTGCACCGATCACCATGTTATAAAATTCAGCGCCGTCAAAACCTACAGATTCACTCGCAAATAAAGACGATAAAGTCAGTTCGCCGAGTAGTAATTCAAGTGCTGTAAGCCCGGTATTTAGGTAGTGCTGACGGTCGACATTACTGCCAAGAGAAATATATAAGCGCGCCATTACCCATGTTTACTGTTATGTGATGGATGACTACGCTCAATTTCAACACCAACAGTGGCAGCGTTGTGCACAGCATTAGGCTTTCCAACTTTTAACTTAAGCCAGGGGATATGATAAGTTTCCATTAGAAACTTAGCTAAACGCTCTGCTAATGTTTCAAGTAAATCTACAGGGTTTTTATTAGCGAACTCTTCAATTTTTATTGATATTTCGGCATAGTCGAGTGTTTTAGCTAATTCATCATTTTCAGCGGCTCTAGCAGTATCCCAGCCCATCACTAGATCAATCACTAAAGTTTGTTTGATCCCTTTTTCCCATTCGAAAAAACCTATGGTGGTTTGAATGCTCAAGCCTTCAATATAAACTTTATCCATTAACGTATACTCATTATTTAATGAAACAACTAAAAATAGAAGCCGATTTTACCTGTGCAAAACTATAAAAACTAGGGGTCACTGATCAATTAATATTTTTTATTGCTATACATGTAAAAAAACTTATTTGCATTGCGATTACGACACGCTAGAATATCAAAAATTATTAAAATATTAGTGATAAACAGTATGTATTTTAATAATATATTTGGAGGTTTTTTATTAGCGCTTTATTAATAACACTGATGATCATGATTGCTGCCTATTTAGTCGGCTCGATTTCTAGTGCTATTTTATTGTGTAAATTATTTAATCTACCAGACCCTCGAACTGCAGGCTCAAACAACCCCGGCGCAACCAATGTTTTGCGCATAAGTAATAAATATATCGCTGCATTGGTACTCGCCTTTGATGTTCTAAAAGGGACTATACCGGTGTGGGGCGCATATTTTCTTGGCTTAGACCCTCTTAATTTAGGGCTTATCGCACTTGCTGCTTGTTTGGGGCATATGTACCCGATATTTTTTAACTTTAAAGGCGGGAAAGCTGTTGCAACGGCACTTGGCGTCTTACTCCCTATTGGTTTAGATTTAGGCGGCCTGCTAATTTTGACTTGGGTAAGTGTGATATATTTTACGCGGTATTCAAGTTTAGCCGCGATTGTTACGGTATCTCTAGCTCCTTTTTATATTTGGCTGTTAAAACCTTTATATATGTATCCAGTGATGATGCTATCGGTGTTAATTATATTTCGCCACAAAGATAATATTTGGCGATTAATTAAAGGACATGAAAGTAAGGTTACTTTTACTAAAACCAAGTAAAATCACTCGTTGAACCCCATCGTTATTATCGGTAACTGCTCCTGCATTCCCCTAATGTCCTACCTCCACTTAACCCCTTATAAAAATCAAAATTAGTGGCATATACGAATACTGAATGCAAAAGTCAGGGTCACTCAGGCAGCAAAACCAAGAGTGACTATATTTAGCTAATGTTACTTAAACAGCAGGTAAAGTATCTAATGGCCAACGAGGCGTGGCTTTAAACGATAAATCTGCGTCAGTTCCGGCTTTTAAACGTTGTAAACCTGCATAAGCGATCATGGCACCGTTATCTGTACAAAACTCAGGACGTGGATAAAAAACTTCGCCGCCCAATTTTTTAGTGATTTCTCCTAACTTTTCTCGAAGAGACGTGTTGGCGCTAACACCTCCAGCAATCACTAAACGCTTTAATTCACATTGCTGCAAAGCTCGGCGACATTTTATTGCTAACGTATCAACGACCGCTTCTTGGAATGCATAAGCAACATCAGCATGGGTTTGCTCATCCATACCTTCATTGCCTTGTGCTTTTTGTAACGCTATTTCTTTGCGAATAACCGTACCGGCAGCTGTTTTTAAACCACTAAAACTAAAATCTAAACCAGGACGGTCGGTCATAGGGCGTGGCAATTTGAACCGTCCTTGGGTGCCTTTTTCAGCCATTTTAGATAACGCTGGTCCACCTGGGTAATCAAGCCCGAGTAGTTTTGCGGTTTTATCGAATGCTTCACCGGCGGCATCATCAACCGATTCACCTAACATTTCATATTGACCAATACCGTCAACACGCACCAGCATGGTATGTCCACCAGAGACGAGCAAAGCAACAAAAGGAAATTCGGGTACATTTTCTTCTAACATCGGTGCCAATAAATGCCCTTCCATATGATGAACAGGCACCGCAGGTAGACCCCAGCCATAGGCTAAACTTCTGCCAATTGAACAGCCGACTAATAAAGCCCCGACTAACCCAGGCCCTGCTGTATAGGCAACACCGTCTAAATCAGCAGGTGTTAGATTTGCCTCTTTTAAGACTTCTTTAATTAAGGGGATAGTTTTACGGACATGATCTCGGGACGCTAATTCAGGAACGACACCGCCATAGTCAGCATGAACAGCAATTTGGCTATATAAACGATGCGCAACGATACCTTCGGGTAAATCACCTTCGCCGTCGTCATAAATAGCAATGCCTGTTTCATCGCAAGATGTTTCTATACCTAAAATTCGCATAATACCCTTAACCTAAAAATCTAAATAACGTTTACTTTCATTTTATCGAGCGATTTTAACGCCCCTATATAAGTATTATACCCATTTGATTAAGGTTGTGATCTACTTTTTTATGAAAAAATAGATAAAGGTAAACGAAGTTTTTATTCTTTTTAGCTATTTAAAATGGGCAGATATATAATAAAACGAGTATTAAATTAGCTAATTTTAGTTTTAGAAAATATTACACTTTACTTTAACTAGTGGTTAGCTTTAAAATACGTCACCCAATTTTGATAGAGTGGGTGTTTGCGAAGCAATAATGTTTAAGCAATACACCAATCATATAGATACATACTAAGGTTATACATGCCAGTAATTAAAGTTAGAGAAAACGAACCATTTGACGTTGCATTACGTCGTTTTAAACGTTCATGTGAAAAAGCAGGGATCCTTTCAGAAGTTCGCCGTCGCGAATCTTACGAAAAGCCTACTTGGGAACGTAAACGTAAGAAAGCTGCTGCAGTTAAACGTGCCGCTAAAAAAGTTTCTCGTGAAAACGCTCGCCGCGTTCGCATGTACTAAGATACCTTAGTAGTATTTAAGACTATCGAGTAAAATATGAGTTTAATAAATCAACTCAGAGATGAAATGAAAGTTGCTATGCGTGCTAAAGACAAATGTCGTCTTGGTGTTATTCGCATGGCTATATCAGCTGTTAAACAAGCCGAAATCGATCATAACCTCGAAGCAACTGATGAGAACGTCATTGCGATTTTAACCAAAATGGTTAAACAGCGTAAAGAGTCAATCAAGATGTTTACTGAGGGTGGTCGAGATGAATTAGCTGCTAAAGAAGCTGAAGAAGTAACCGCGTTAGGATTTTTTCTTCCGCAACCTCTTTCAAGCGAAGAAGTTAGTCAGTTAATTACGAAAACTATTGCCGATACCGGTGCAGCTTCAATGGCTGACATGGGTAAAGTAATGGCGGTATTAAAACCTTTAATGCAAGGTAAAGCAGACTTAGGCGCCGTAAGTGGCCAAGTTCGCAATACCTTGAACGCATAAAGGGTTGTAACAAAAGCTTACTCACTTAATCTTATAGAAAAATATTTTAAAGCCGTGAAATTTATTTCACGGCTTTTTTGTTTATATAAAGCTCACTTAACGTTTCATCTTAACGAGAAACTAAAAAACACCTACCCCATCAGGTAAATTAAGTTTAAAATAAACATCGCACAAACAACCAAAGATAAAGTAGTAATGACTGGTATGATCCCTCGACAATTTATAGATGACTTATTGGCTCGCGCTGATATTGTCGAATTGATCGATTCTCGGGTTCCCTTAAAAAAAGCAGGTAAAAATTATCAAGCTTGCTGCCCCTTTCATACCGAAAAGTCTCCTTCATTCAGCGTTAGCCAAGATAAACAGTTTTATCATTGCTTTGGTTGTGGCGAACATGGCAATGCCATTTCTTTTTTAATGGAATTTGATCGTTTAGAGTTTCCTGACGCGATTGAAGAACTTGCTTCTCATTATAATATGGAAGTGCCTCGCGAAAAAAACAACCATAGTCCTGCACAACTTAAACAACAGCAACAAGCACATCAACAAAAACAAGACGATTATGAGCTGATGGAAAAAATTAGTCGCTTTTATCAACAACAATTAAAAGTTGCCCAAGACAAAGATACCGCCATCGAGTACCTAAAAGGTCGTGGACTAAGCGGTGAAGTCGTTAAGCGCTTTGGTATTGGTTATATCAGCGATGCTTGGGATGGCATGATGAACATTTTCGCTACAAATCCTTCAGCAACGCAACAGCTTGTTGATTTAGGCATGGCGATTAAAGGAGATAAAAACCGTCCATATGATCGATTTAGAGGCCGAATTCAATTTCCTATTCGAGACAAGCGTGGACGGGTTATCGGTTTCGGCGGACGGGTTTTGGGTGATGGTACGCCAAAATATTTAAACTCTCCAGAAACACGTATTTATCATAAAGGCCAAGAATTATATGGTTTATATGAAGCGAAACAAGCCAATAAGCAATTAACACGTTTAGTCGTTGTTGAAGGCTATATGGACGTTGTCGCCCTTGCACAACATGGGGTTGACTATGCTGTTGCTTCGCTTGGTACATCAACAACGCCAGAACAATGCCAAACATTATTTAGAACCGTTAAAGAAGTGATTTGTTGTTATGATGGCGACCGCGCAGGACGTGATGCTGCTTGGCGAGCCATGGAGAATGCCCTTCCTTTAATTAACGACGGCACTAGCTTAAAATTTGTATTTTTACCGGATGGCGAAGACCCAGATTCATTAATTAGAGAAAAAGGTCAACAGGCTTTCGAAGAAATTTTAGATAACGCCACGCCTTTATCAGTATTTCTATTTGATCACCTTTCTTTGCAAGTAAATATGAATACGCTGGAAGGTAAATCAAAAATGATTGAATTATTTCAGCCTTATTTAAATAAACTTCCTGACAGCACGTTGAAAGATTCAATTTTAACCGAATTAGCCAATAAATTTGCACGCGGTAACGAAAAGCGTTTAGAAGAATTACGTAAAAAAAATGTCCAAAATAATAAAGCGAGTGCGGTAAAAAAACAAAGTAAGATCACACCATTGCGTCTTGCTATTGCATTATTACTTGAGCACCCCCATATCATTAGAGCATTACCCGATATTACCATTTTACAACAGCTCGATATGCCAGGTATCCCCTTGCTAAATAGTCTGTTAGTACTATGTAAACAAAATTCAGATATTAACAGTGGTCAATTGATTGAACATTTTCGAGGGACAACTGAAGGTAGCCAATTAACAAAGTTGATGTGCTTACAGCACTATGTAGAACCTGAAAATGCTGAATCAATGTTTATTGATGTAATAGAAAGTTTTTTAAACAAATTTATTGAACAACGCACAGAACAATTGCTTGCTAAAGAATATGAAAGTGGTTTAAGCAAAAGTGAGAAACAAGAATTACACAGTTTGTTAAGTGCGTAGCAAGTAAAAATAAGTTGAACTTAGTTTAACGCTGGCAATATACTAAGCAATTAGCTATAATTTCCGGCTTACTGTTTTCATTTTGATAGCCATAATTTAGGTGGACACTCGTCAATGAATCAAGCCCCACAATCTAGACTTAAAGAGCTCATTACCAAAGGTAAAGAGCAAGGTTACTTAACTTTTGCACAAGTTAACGATCACCTTCCACAAGACATAATCGATTCAGACCAAGTTGAAGACATCGTTAGAATGATCAACGACATGGGTATTCAAGTATTCGAAACTGCTCCAGATCAAGATACTTTGATGATGACAGAAGGTAATACTGATGAAGATGCTGCTGAGGCAGCAGCCCAGGCACTTGCTACGGTTGAAAGCGAAATTGGTAGAACAACAGATCCTGTCCGCATGTACATGCGTGAAATGGGTACGGTTGAACTATTAACACGTAAAGGCGAAATTGTAATCGCCAAGCGTATTGAAGAAGGCATTAAGGAAGTTCAGCGTAGTGTTGCTGAATATCCGCCGGCAATCAATTTCTTACTCGATATGTGGGACAACTTTGAAGCTGAAGAAGTACGTTTAACTGACATTATTGTTGGCTTTTTAGACCCTGATGCCGAAGAAGAAGAAATTCCAGCGGCAGCGACTCATATTGGCTCAGAACTTTCGAAAGAAGATCTAAGTGATGAAGACAAATCTGATGATGAAGACGAGGAAGAAGAAGATACAGGTCCTTGTCCTGAGCTTGCTAAAGAAAAGTTCACATTGCTTCGCAATGCCTATGAGAAAGCAAATAAAGTTATTGATGCTAAAGGTCGTGGTCATAAAGACGCACAATCAGCAATTGATGATCTAGCTGAAGTATTTAAAGAATTCCGTTTAATACCTAAACTCTTTGATAAGCTTGTTAAAAACATGCGTAGCGTAATGGATAGATTACGTATTCAAGAACGTTTAATCATGAAGCACTGTGTTGTTGGTGCGGGCATGCCTAAAACAACGTTTATTAAGATATTCCCTGGTAATGAAACCTCTAAAGATTGGTTTAACGAACAAAAAGCTGCGGGTCATGCTTACTCAGCAAAAATGTCTGATATTGAACTAGACGTTGAACGCTGTATTTATAAATTAAACCAATTAGAAAAAGAAACGTTCTTAAATGTACACGGTATTAAAGATATTAACCGTCGTATGTCTATCGGTGAAGCTAAGGCTCGTCGTGCGAAAAAAGAAATGGTTGAAGCTAACTTACGTCTTGTTATTTCAATTGCGAAAAAATACACCAACCGTGGTTTACAATTCTTAGATTTAATTCAAGAAGGTAACATTGGTTTGATGAAAGCGGTTGATAAATTTGAATACCGTCGTGGTTACAAATTTTCAACGTATGCAACGTGGTGGATCCGTCAAGCGATCACTCGTTCAATTGCTGATCAAGCCAGAACGATTCGTATTCCAGTACATATGATTGAAACGATCAATAAATTGAATCGTATATCACGTCAAATGTTACAAGAAATGGGACGCGAGCCAACACCTGAAGAATTAGCAGAACGTATGATAATGCCTGAAGATAAAATCCGTAAGGTATTAAAAATTGCTAAAGAGCCTATTTCAATGGAAACCCCTATTGGTGATGACGAAGACTCACACTTAGGCGATTTTATTGAAGATGGTAACGGTGAGCTACCAGTTGATTCTGCTACTGCAGAAAACTTGAAATTTGCTACACACGAAGTATTAGCTGGCTTAACCGCTCGTGAAGCTAAAGTGCTAAGAATGCGTTTTGGTATCGATATGAATACCGACCATACTTTAGAAGAAGTAGGTAAACAATTTGATGTTACGCGTGAACGTATTCGTCAAATTGAAGCAAAAGCGTTACGTAAACTACGTCACCCTTCTCGCTCTGAACAACTGAAAAGTTTCTTAGACGGCGAATAAACCTTTCATTTTTAAATAGATGACTTAAAATCCAGTAATTACTTACTGGATTTTTTTTACCTAAAATTAACTCGACTTAACCCATATTTTATAAAAGGACTTTCAATGCGCTTTATCATTCTATTACTTTCTTTATTTTTAACACTACCTACTTTAGCGTCTAAATCTGGGCCTATCGAAGTAACTCCCTTTGCAGGTTACCGTTTAGGGGGGGACTTTGATATTGCAGGTGACTTTTATGATATGAGTGAACCCCAATCGTTAGAAATTGAGATAGATGAAGGTTCAAGTTTTGGCGTAATTGTCGCTTGGCCTTATGATGATAAACGCCAAGGAGAATTACTGTTCAGCCACTATGAGAGTGAACTAATACCTGCAAGTTTATTAACACCATATACGAGTGATCTGTCAGTAAGCTATCTACACATCGGCGGTAATGTACCAATTTCAAACACCTTAATACCCGTTTGGTTTTCTGGTGGCTTTGGTGTTACGCATTTTTCACCTGATGCAAAAGAACTTGATGATGAAACCAAACTGTCGGTTAATTTAGGGTTTCATAGCAAATTACAATTAAGTGAACAGGTAGCTATTCGCTTAGGTGCAAGAGTCTATGCAACACTTATTGACGCTAAAGATGCAATGTTCTGTGATAACAATACCTGTGAAGTCGCAATATCAAGCGACATGTGGGTGCAAAGTGAATTATCAGCAGGTTTAACCTTCACGTTTTAAGACTTACTTCTCAACAATAATATGCTTGGGATCAGATAAAAATGTTTGGTCCGTGAGTGTATTCAAGAAAGCCAGCAAATCGTTTTTTTCTGCGGTGGTCAAAGTAAATCCTTTGATAAACTGACTTTTTAATGGATTATTTCGACCATCTCCTTGATGTTTTCCTGTTGTAATATTTCTTCCACCTGCCGCATAAAAGTCAATAACGTCGGATAAATTCGCCATACTGCCATCATGCATATAGGGAGCACTGACTTCAATATTACGTAAAGTGGGCGCTCTAAACCGACCATCGTCCCTTGCTAAGGTTGAAATTTCTGCTAAACCTGTATCATGTTTTGGGTAACCTGATTTGTGACTATTACTTACATTATACAAACCCGTATTATGAAAAGGCCTGCGATCAATTAGCTGTTTTTCATGGCTGGTAGACTGCGTAAAATTAAATCCACCATGACAATGATGACACTCGAGCCTTTCTGAGAAAAACAGATTCATCCCTCGTAAAGCTTCTGCCGAAATAGCATTGTCGTCAGCCAAATATGCGTAGGTATCAAAAGGTGAATTTAAAGAGACTAAACTGCGAACATAACTCGCTAATGCTTTGACAATTAAGTCGAAATTAACGGTTTGATTTGGAAATGCTTCGGTAAATAATATTTGATAAGTCTCTGAGCTAAAGCGTGCTAAAACCTCTTCTTCATGACCGGTTATGCCTAGCTCAACCGGCGATTCACCAAACATCGGAAGAAGTATTTGTTGCTCAATTGACGTTAAACCGTCGTGTGCCCACGTTAACGTTTTGTTATACGCAATATTAACTAAAGCAGAGGCATTACGTCTATGTGGTTGTGCTGTGCTGCCAAATGAATGTGGGATATTTTCACCAAAAGCAAACTCTTGATGATGACAACTTGCACACGCTTGTTGTTGATTAGCTGACAAATTCTTATCAAAAAACAGGCTCTTTCCTAAATTAACTTTTGCTTGAGTCATCGGATTATCTTGCGGCACTTGTGGTTTAGGGAATCCCGCGATAATTGGCCACTGATAATCACTTTCTAGCTTCTTATTATCACTACATGATTGCAAAACCAAGCAAATGCCAAAAGTGAATAAGCACTGAAGTGTTAATTTAACCCGATGTAGAAGCCCATTACTCATTATTTTTTGTCTTAAATAACAACGATTCATTACTACTATTCGCTCCCAAACCTAAATTTTTAAATAACATTTTACAGCTTTCTTCGTCGGCTGCCGATTGACAACTATTTTTGCGTGCTAATCCAACATCTCGCACTAACAACGCTAAATCAAATTCAATTGTAGAATTTTCCAAGGTAAAAGGTAAAGAAACAGACACGCGATTAGGATACAAACATTCATTTTTTGGTGCACGTACTGGGCTTAATGCTTTACAACCGGTAGAGCCTAGGTGAAATAGCCAGTCATCGTTTTGAGAGACTAACTCGGCCCGCATAAATTTATGCCCCCCTTGCCATCCCCAAAACATTGAAGCCTCATTTAATGGACTAGGTTGGGTTAATGGATTCAGGTGATTAAGTGCAAATGGTACACCTAAAGTAAAACGAATATCAGTAACAACAACCGATTCATCTAAGGGTATTAATTCGAGTTGCCAATAACCTTTGCCATTTTTTCTATCACAGATCTCTCCCAATAAAGCGACATTGTCTGCTTGATTTACATTTGTTGTCATCAACCAAGGCTGCCAACCATTCTTGCGGGTATTAACTTCAACGCCATGGATAAAAAACTGTAACTGCTGATATTGCCACTTTTGTGGTTCGCTACTTTTTAATTCATGAACATCAGAGAAGGTGCTTACACAGTTGATGGCAGTGTTTTTATAAACAGCTTGAAAAGTAATTTTGGTGGGGAGTGCCTTTTGAAAACATCCTGAAAGTAAGGTTATACTTAACCCAAAAATAGTAGTGACAGATAAAATTTTTTTTAATATATAACGGTTCATTTGAATAAGGCTTAATCGTTGAATGCAAAGTAATATTTACATGAGGTTAAGGTAATGTTAACGAGTTAGTTTTAAATTGTACGTTAACTTGCTATGGTAAAGCCATCAAATATTGAACAGCTAAATAAAAAACGAGCACATTATGGCTAAAATATCATTACCTCTTGGCATTGCAATTATTTCAATATCCTATTTTTTACTCTCTTCAAATACATTAGCTCATTCAGAGCATGATAAGTCGAGATTTGTTGCTATTAATGGCGTAGATAAAGACCGCTGTGATAATGTTCTTAGACCCTGCAAAACAATTGCTTATGCTGTTAGCCAGGCAAACAAGGGTGACAACGTACTTGTTGCTTCAGGCGACTTTACAATCACTTCAAGCGAAGAACTATTTTATTTAAAAAGCGCTCTTGTGTCAGTCGTTGGAGGCTATAATCAATTTGATCATTACCAATCGCAAAGCCCTCAGTCAAATGTGACCACTTTACATAATATTCCAATTGAAATGGTTGATGAGCTTCGTAGTAACGGTTTTCGCGTTATTGCTGATGGTAAAGCCTTTGCTAATGATAAAGATTTAAAACAAAAACTTGCAAGTTATTATCAACTCAGTGAAAGCCAAGCAAATGAACCTTGTGTTAATGGCAAAGCTGATATTTTTGACTGTAATAACATTGATTTGCTCGCTCATCTCCCATTAACTGCAATGTCGAGTGATCCTGTTGAAGGCAACGACATTTGGGGACATGTAGATTTAAATACGGGTAATGAATTTGCTATTATGGGTGTAACAAATGGTGTCGTTGTAGTTGATGTAACAGCCCCCATGACTCCTGTAGAAGTAGGAACTATTGCAGGTGTAACATCTCAATGGAGAGATGTAAAAGTTTACCAATACTTTGATGAAACTATCAATTTATGGCAAGCCTATGCTTATGTTACAACCGAAGGTGTTCGTAATGGTCCAACAGATTATGTGACTATTATTGACCTTAACAATCTTCCTCATTCAATAACCTTAGTTGAAAAGAATAAAGTGGTCAGTAGAGCCCATAATGTTTATATCACTAATGTTGATCATACCCTTAATATAACGCTTCCAGATCAAACAGCTTCACTGCAACTTATTGGCACAAACAGTAGGGGTGGAGCTTTCCAAAGCTATTCATTAGAAAACCCAAAAACATTAGTCAACGTTACTGCTAACAATTTTGGTAATGGCTACACCCATGATGGGGCTTCTCTTGTTATAGATGATCAACGTTCAGTTAATGATTGTGGTTTAACATCTGGTAGTTGTACTGTTTTCATTGATTTTAATGAAGACGTCATGAAGTTATGGAATATCACCGATCCAAATAACTCAACCCAGTTAGGTGCGGCTGAATATAACGACGTAGCTCCGAACAATAAATATGTACATTCTGGTTGGGGCACTGAAGATAAGCAGTTCATTTTATTACATGATGAATTTGATGAATTTCGTGGTGGATTAAACACCACCGTTAGAATATTTTCAATTGGGGACCTAACGAACCCAACACAGGTTGGCCAATGGACCGGTCCTACACAAGCGATTGATCATAACGGTTTTGTTCGAGGTAATAGATACTATATGTCTAACTACGAACGTGGCTTAACCATTTTAGACATTACGGATCCTACAACGCCTACTGAAGTTGGGTTCTTTGATACTTTCACACCGAGTAACTCAGCGAGCTTTAATGGTGCATGGGGCGTGTATCCATTTTTACCGTCAGGAAATATTCTTGTTAGCGATATTAACAGTGGTCTGTATGTACTAAAAGATAACGCTAAAGCTTCAACGAAAGGAATGTTCAGCTTTACCAGTAAAAGCACGCAAACCGCTCAAGGAACAACACTGAACCTCATTGTGCAACGTAATGGTTCAAACATTACAGAAAGTACTGCGGTAAGTTACCAAGTTATTCAAGGTAGCGCCAAAAAAGGTACCGACTTTGATATAGAAAACAACACACTCACTTGGGCTGCAAACGACAATGCGGATAAAACAATAAGTATTGATATTGCAGATGACCTAACAAATACCGAATTGTCAGAGTCTTTCTTTATACGTTTATATAATCCAACTAATGGTGCAACACTTGGCTCAAACAGTTACAACACCATCAATATTACTGGGTTAATAGACAAAGGAACGGGAAGCTTTGAATTCGACGAGCAAACAATTGCAGAGAATGTTGAGGAATACACCGTAAACGTTAACCGAATGGGTAGCACATCGGGCAGTATATCATTCCAATATCAACTCACTTCAGGACAAGCGATTATTGGTAGCGATATTATTGATGCATCGGGGCAAGTATCTTGGGGCGAAGGTGAAAGTGATACTAAAGAAATCATACTAACGATTATTGATGATATTGAAGAAGAAGAAGATGAAACGTTCACCTTAACCTTATCAAGCATCGATAATAGCCGATTAGGTGGCAATGCAGAAATTATATTCACGATTGCTGATGATGATCAAAATACAGCACCTGTAGTTACTCTAAGAGAAAATTTTGAAGTAAATACTAACCAAGGTGTAACGTTAACGGCTCAAGCCGTAGATGCAGAAAGCGACAGTATGACCTACTTATGGGAGCAAACAGCAGGCTCAGCGGTATCAATAACTAACGCTGATATGTTGTCGGCCAGCTTTACAGCCCCAAATACTTCAGCCTCGTTAACATTTAAACTTACCGCTACTGATTTCAGAGGGGCATCAAGTACAGGAAGTGTTATTGTTTCAGTAGTCGCCCCCGTTGTAGTAACACCAACCCCCAATACAAAAAGTAGCGGTGGCTCAATATTATGGTTAACAATCCTTTCATTATCTTTATTAACCAAGAGAAAAGTCATTATCAATAAATAGTATCTAGGCAATGGTGATATAAAATCACCCATATTGCCTAACAATTAAGCGAACAATGTAAAATTTAGCATTTTTTAAAAATACGCTAGTGACAACAAAATAAAAAATGCTTATACTTCACGCCGCTTTAAGTTGAAGTCTCAATTTAAAGCGGATAAAAAGATGGCCCCTTAGCTCAGTTGGTTAGAGCATTCGACTCATAATCGACAGGTCCCCTGTTCAAGTCAGGGAGGGGCCACCACTTTTTCTTCCAATCAAGTCCAAAAAAATCCAAAACTTTATTAAAACCAATGGTACTATCAATTTTAGTGTCGAAGACGATCCATTAACAATTTGCAATAGCCAGCCTTTTTAGTAACTCTCTGAGTAACACCAGCACAACATTATTATTTAACGTTCAAACACTTCGGGTATAGCCCATGGTTAGCTTTTGCCTCATCAATAAATAACACCACATAAACAAACATATCAAGGGCATTTCCTGCGCAAATGAAGCTAACTGTCTCTGACTCCCAAAGGGCAATTGATTGTAAAAAACAACATGCCAACTCACTAAGTGAATTAACATGACAAGTGTAACAACTTTTATTTGGGAAACGAGTCTTCACAGCTTATGGTGGTTGAATACCTCTAAAATGTCTTTCCGGTGATGCCTATTTTAATAGCAGGCGTAACAATTGATGCCCATTATTATATATTTCACGGGGAGTCGTTTACTGCCGCTGTTTTATTAGGTGTGCTCATTTGGGAAAATAATGCTACCGGTACCTATCAAGAGCAACGTATTGTGCATGATAAAGCGGGCACTGACATTTATTACGGTGTTGAAGCAGTCTATAAAATAAATTAATGATTAAAAATAATTATTTAAGGCCCATTATTGTATCTAAGCGGTACCTTAGGAGGGAAGGATTATGGATGACCAAAATTAACCGTTTAACGGCAATAGTGACGGTTATTTCTATCGAAGAAGAGACATAAAGTATCATATACTTTATTCAAAACCGGTTTATTCAAAATCTGTCACAGGATCGTCATTATATTTACGTGCCCACACCAATGCATTTTGATAGTAATCAGCTAATTCTTCATAATCAACATTAATCCTTTGAGCATTTCTTTTGGTGTTATACCAACTGCCTTTTTCATAATAGCTAACCGTGCTAAGAATATATTTTAACGTAGAGGGTTTATCGCTTGTTAGTGCTGCGACTACCTCAGCAGGTAACGATAAGCTATTCACTATTTTATCAAGTGGTGCATCTAGCATTGCATCTAACAAAGAAAACAACCCAACCAGAAAACTAGCCTCTGTATGTTCAGGTATCGTTTTCTCTGCGATTAATTCACAAAATCTTGCTCTAATAATAGCGAGTCGTGTTAATTCTTTTGGCTTTTTTTTAGCTAACGACCCAGCAGCTAAAAGTAGAATTAATTTCTTAGTTTGGGCTTCGCCTAAATATATTAATGCGCTTTTAATCGATGTTATCTCTTGGCTTATCGGTAAGATGCCAGAATTAATAAATTTAAATAACTTAAAGGAAAGCCCTACATCTCGCTCAAAATAACTGGTGATACGTTTAATATTCAATGTTGTTCTCAGACACTCTTGAATCAAACTTAACAAAATGGGTTGGTGGCTATCTATTTCATTACTTTCTGACATTTCAGGTCGACAGAAGTAATATCCTTGAAAAAAATTAAAACCTAATTTTTTTGCTTGTAAAAATTCTTCTTTAGTCTCAACTTTTTCGGCAAGAATCTTAAGATTCTTTCTCGCTTTTAGCTTCTTAATTAACGGGGATATTTTATCAAGTGGCGTAGCTTGAATATCAAACTTGATCAGTTTCATTAAATTGAAAAAACGATTCCATTCAGGCTTATAAACAAAATCATCTAAGGCTAAATGGTAACCTTGGTGATATAAATCTTTGCATACTTGATAAACTTCATCAGAAGGGGAAACGGTCTCAAGTATTTCTATCACGACTTGCTTTGGCGGTAAAATTAAAGGTAACCCATTTAAAATAGACTCTTCAGGGAAGTTAATTAAGGCGGGTTTATTATCAGTTATTAATCCTAACCCTTGATTAAGATGAGTTCTCATAATTAATTTTGACGTTGCTTTATGGGGATTAATTGATGGAAAGAAATTTTCAGGCCCGCCTCGATATAACAACTCATATGCTACAACATTTTCTTTTCGGTTCAATATGGCTTGTCTTGCGGTATATACTTTCATAATTATTATTCTCCTAATCCGTCAGGAATTTGAGCGAAGCGAAGATAAAAAAACATTTCATTTTTAGTCATCTACTATTATTTAAATTTTAAATTAATAATAAATAGATCGGGTAATAATCTATCTATTAACCCAAAATCACCTTTTTTATTAACTTTCATATCACCTAAAGCGGTATCAATTTTAACTGCGTCAAATAACATACTAAATCATTTTATGACAATAAGATTTTAGCTGGTTGTTTTAGAAGGTTTTTTACGACCTTGCCAGATAAAATCATCTAAACCGTCACTAAGCACATTATTTTCCTGCCCTTCACTCTGTTTTTTAAATTTATCGTGAAAATCATGGTTCTTCGCCTCAACAACCCCAGCCACACCTTCGTTGAAAAGTTTTATGACATCAATTTTTTCGTTTATTAAACTTATTATCGCCTCATCTGTAGATTTTATGTTTGTTAATAAAGCGAGTGAGTTTTCATTTAAGACACCACTTTCGTGATACATTTTATTATCTAAGGCTTGTCTCGCTTGAATATGAAAAATCGAAGATTTTAAACGTGTTGTTAATATGTCGAGCTGATCCAATTCTTCTTGTACATCGGCAACATTCACATACCCTTTAAATTGATCTGCTTTTAAAGTCATCATTAACATCATGCTGTGATTTAGTATCGCCCGCAATTCTGTTTCGTTATGAGGTATGGATAGCAGCGCATAAAAATTATCTTCCGCTGGAGGGAGTTGGCGAAAATGGAGCAGTTTACTTTCTATTTCAGCTTTAGCCTCAAGACGATTTTCCGTACGCTTTATCTTTATTAATGCATTTAGCGCCGTTAAATTTCTTTCTAAGCAAACTATCGAACTGACTGCGGTTAAAGATAATGACATACAGCCCTGAAGTAATCGCTGTCCACGCGTTACAATCTGTTGTAACTTCACGTATTTTTTGTTCTTGTCGACCCACTTTCTCTCTTTTATGCTTTTCATAAATTCAACTAATACACCTAATAACAAAGAGAGAACAACCAGTACTGAAATAGTTAAATACACTGTAAGCATCCTTATATTTTGACTTAGCTAGCTTTGTTACTTCTGTAAGGCCGAGATACTTCTTTATTATATTGTTTTAACTAAAGCAAACGTCTTTATAAATAAGTTTGCTTTGAGCTAAAGCGTTGATAAAAAAGTAAATACGCTAAGTGCTTTAGTATAAAAAAATAGAAATCCATTTATGATTTACACGTAAATTTGAATAAACAAGAAAAGCGAATAGAAGAAAGTTAGGACGCCGAGAGAAGGTCCTCCCGAGAAACGTATAGTAGAGAATGAATATACGTAATAACCTTGGTAGCCCCACTATCTAATCTGCAGTAGACTGGTGGCTTTGCGTCCTGATCTCACGATCAGTTTGCTATTAACTTGTTATGTTTGCATTAGACATGAAATTACAATAAATCACAACAAGAAATGACGAGAAATAAAAGTAATAGATAACAAGAACTAACAATGAACCTAAAGTTTCTTTTTTTAAAAAATAAAAAATTGTTACCTCAGTATTTACTGAGGCTTCATCAATAGGCATTGGAAAATAAATTGTCTTTCTTCAAACTTTTATAGATGGATAGTACATGGATCAATCGAAAAAGGTCACAGTGAAACTTCACTGTTTGTGCCAAATTTAGCTCATGATCCTATGCTATCAGTAAACTTGTAATCACTATTACTGAGCAAATACTCTTTAAACTCATTAAGGGGTAAAGCTTTTGCGTAATACCAACCTTGTCCAAGTTCAATATCCATTTTCAATAATTCGTCAACTTGTAATCTATTTTCAATGCCTTCAGCAATAATAGTTGCCTCTAATTTTTCTGCTATCGAAACAATATTAGGGATTAATGTCGACCGAATAGAACCTGTTTCCACTTCATCAATAAATGACTTATCTACTTTCAATGTATCAATATCTAACAACTTTAACTGAGATAAATTAGAGTAACCTGTACCGAAGTCATCGATAGATATTTTTATGTGGCTTTTTGAAAGCTTTTCTAATGTATCTCCTACCTTACTATAATGTAACTCTTCATCTTCTGTTACCTCAAAGCAAATTTGCAGGTTAGGCGTTATATTTTTTAACAGCTCAACACCTTTAAGAATATTGCCATTATTAATATCTTTTGGAAAAACATTAATGGAGAGGTAAAATGGCTTATCAATCACTTTAATCTCTTTAAAGTCATCTATTGCTTGTAAAATAAGATGTTCCGTCATGAGCCAAGACATGTCTAACTCACTAACGACAGAAATAAATTGGTCAGGGTAAAGAGGACCAATATGATCTTCAAATCGAGCAAGTAGCTCACACCCCATAACTTTACCTGTTTTTAGTTCAATTATAGGCTGATAATGAGGTTTAATGCCCTTAAAAGACAAGCCTAGTTTTATTCTTCTTTTCGTACTATAGATGTAACTGTACATCCATTGATACGCATGCAAAGTAGCAACGCCTGAGACTAAAGATATAAACATTAAAATTAATAAAACAGGGCCGACTTGAAATTCTGAAAAGTTTTTCTGTTGAATAACCACACATATTATCCCTTTAGGGCCACATAATTCTAAAGAGTGTGATAACAATCCCGTACTAAAATAAGGCTTACCCATTTTTGCTTTTTGTTGATAAAGATCTGGTTTTCCAAAAAGGTGTGTTATTTCATCACCCTTAACAGCTAATAACTCATACTCATTAAATTTTCTGTGTTCATATAAAATACCTTGGAACGACGCGACTATATTGTAATTATCCTTACGTATAACAATACCTTGAAGCGTTCTATCAAAGGTTATCAATTTATGATTAAACCAAAACTTATGCCCGTCGAGTATCAAATTAGGTGAAGTTTCTTTTATAGGTTTAGCTAAAAGACCAATACCCGTTGTACAGGTTAATAAATCATTGTTAAGGAAACCAATATCTTTAATATCGTTCGATTCAAATTGAGATTTTCGCATCGCCAATAAATTTTCATTAGAGCAGTTAGAAAAACCTTTGTTATTTAATGATGCTAAAACACTATATCCTTGCTCTGTGGTATTCACTAAATCGGCAAGTATATTTTCTCCCTGTTCCAAAAGCTGACTTTTTAATATGTAGGAATATATGAAAAATATGATCATTAAACTAAATAGCACACCAGATAAAAATGCCAAATACTTTGTCATTGAACCCATTCTTTGCATTTAATCAACCTCAAAAAATTTATAACATAATGATAATAAAGATTTAATATTTAGTTATAGGTTACTTTTTATCAAAACGCGAGAGTTTAATATTATGCATGTAACTACTCTGTAATCTCGCTGAGAAATAAAACCTTTATAGTGCAATAGTCTGCTGTGACTCGCTTAACCTCTATTGACCTTCCATAAAAAAACCCTTGGTGCGTAGTTAACGACACAAAGGGTTTTAATAAATCAACGAATAAGGGTTAGTTTACTTATCGCCTATTACTGTATAAACGATGCCTTAAGCACCTTTTAATGCTTCAGCGTTAATAGGAAGGTCTCTCACTCTAACCCCTGTTATTTGAAAAATAGCATTGGCGATGGCTGGCGCTATCGCTATCACTCCAGGCTCCCCCAAACCAACAGGAAACTCATCACTTTCTACAAATTCAATATCCAACTCAGGCATATCATTCATACGCAATGGTGAGTACGTATGTAAATTAGTATTACTCACCTGACCATTTTCTATTGGACTTTGCTCATGTAATGCTAAGCTCGTTCCCCAGAGCATAGAACCTTGTACTTGCGCTAATGCGCCATCAGGATGAACAATAACACCTGCATCAGCGACCATAGTGAGCTTTTTAACCGTCACTTTCCCTGAACTTGGTTCAACATGTACCTGTGCCGCACAAGCCATCCAAGCTGGCATAGTTCTTTCTTGTCCGGCACTGATTGCAATACCAATACCTTCATTTTTTGCTAGTTTAACATTCTTTGTTTTTTGCTTAAGTATGTTCAACACATTCGCTAATCGCTTGGCACCACCTACACTTTCAGGCGCTTTACCGGCTTGTTTACCTAGACCATCGAGCATTGATAAACGAAAATCAATCGGATCAGCTTTCATTTGATGCGCAATTTCATCAATAAACGACTCCACTCCCCAAACAATCCAACCTTGGCCGACTGATCTTAAAAATCCAGGCAAAATGGTTTGCTGTGCTAGGTCATTATTAATCGCTCGTACACGATTATTTTCTATGCTGTACCAGTGGTCAGCACCACTCGTTGAAAAAGGGTCTACACGAATTTTTTTATCTAGACTTTCAGGCATGAACCCTGGCGCCATCGTTAAAGTTGGCCAGCCAGCGGCAAAGACATGCTCCATACCGGTCAGCTGATTCTCTTGGTCAAATGAAGCTCGAAATAAAGCAACAGAAGGTGATCTTGGTTGATCAAATCTAGAATCATCTTCTCGAGTAAAGACCATTTTCACTGGTTTACCAACCGCTTTAGAGGTCAGCACAGCAGGAATAGCATAATCACCAAACAAACGGCGACCAAATCCACCCCCTAAATATTGCTGGTGCATAACGATTTTATCGTCAGCAACTTGTAGCGCTTTGGCGATCGCTGGCAAAGTTAACGATTGCCATTGATTACCCGTGTAAACGTGCCAGAGACCATCTTTCTCTTCCACTGTTGCATTAACTGGCTCTAGAGCAAAGTGTAACGCGGTATGCGTACGATAAGTCGCTTCGATAGTTTTATCGGCTTTCGCTCTCGCTGCTGAAAAATCGCCCTCGTTAACAAACAAGCCACCTTCACTCTCATCAGCAACTAAACGCTCACCTTCTTTTATAATATCTTGCTCACTGACTTTAGCTGTTTTACCTGCTTGATAACTTACCTTTAAAGCATCACCAGCTTTTATCGCGCCATAATATGTATCGGCTTGAACACTAACCCAACCTTGAATCAGGTCACTGGGGTCTTTTAAAATATGATAACCAAGATAACCTTTTACCTTTTTGGCAGCACTATCATCAACATTTGTTACTTTACTACCGTATCGGGTAGGCGGAAGAATAGGCCGAGCATAGACCATACCAGCCAATTCGACATCAATACCATAAACGGCTGAGCCATTAGTCTTAGCAGGGATATCAAGCGCTAAACCAGGTTTTCCAACGAGCGTTCTTTTACTTGCTGGCTTAAGTGGTAATGCGTCAATTTCTTCTGGAGTAAAAGCACGGTTAAACGTACCTTTGGCAACGATATCACCAAAACTAATTGAACGGTCTTGGTAAACGACTGCTCCATTCTCAGCACGACATTGGTCAACAGGGCAATTTAATATTTTGGCTGCGGCTTCTATTAATGCAATACGACCTGCGGCGCCGGCTTGAGAAAGAGGTTTAAATGTTTGAAATACAGACCACGACCCCCCTGTAACCATATATCCCCATTTAGGATCAGTATCTACATGAGTTATCGATACTTTCGACCAATCAGCACCTAATTCATCAGCAACAACGCGAGCAAGCGCAGTACCAATATGTTGTCCCATTTCAGCCTTAGCGATATTTATGTTAATTTCACCCATAGGATTAATTTCAAACCAAACGGTGGGTGAAAACAATTTACTTTGTAGCGTTTCTTGTGGGCTTAACGTTAAACTCGCTGCGCTAGCCAGTGGCGCAAAAGCCATGACAAGTGAACTGCTAACGGTACCCACTAAAAAACGACGGCGAGATAAGCTGACATTATTTTTTGCATCTTTAATATTTTGCATTGTCATACGCCCTATGATTGTTGTGTTGAAGAGGTGGGATCAAAATACTGCACATCAGCTGACATAACATCTGCAGCACTGCTAATCGCACTTTTAATACGAGCATATGCCATACAGCGACACAAATTACCGCTCATATGGTCAACTATTTCTTGTTCACTCGGCGATGGATTTTTTGCTAGCAATGTTGCTGCTTGCATGATTTGTCCCGATTGGCAGTAACCACATTGGGGTACCTGTTCATCAATCCATGTTTTTTGTAATGGATGATTGTTATTCAACCCCTCTATTGTGGTTATATTCTTATTCATCGCCGCTTGTAATGGAAAAGAACATGTTCTAACTGCAGCTCCGTCAATGTGCACAGTACAGGCCCCACACATGCCAATACCGCAACCAAATTTTGTTCCTTTAAAACCAAGTTCGTCACGAATAACCCATAACAGCGGTGTGTCGCCCTCGGAAGTAGAGGAAACATCTTTCCCATTTAACTTGAATGCAATCATATTTGTCTCTCCAATAAGTGAGTTGAAATTAACAACTCATAAATTTATTAAGTACACCACTTATTGAAGTGGCTGTTTTTTTATTTAAGCTTGCTTGGCACTCACTAATAATCGATAAAGCGATGCTCTCAGGATACTCATCACCTAAGTCAAGCCCCGCAGGACCAGACAACGTGACCGTTAACGCCTCTTCTTTAAGTTTTGCAACGTCCAATACCTGATTTTTTCGATGGGTGGGGCCCAACAACGCCATATAACTGATTGTTTCTTGTTGTAATACCGATAGACATGCGGCATCTAAAGAAACACTATGGCTCATTAAAATGACCGCATCAACAAGATTGTTACGCGCATACTCACCAACTGATTCAACGCTCCCCTTAAGAATAGTATCTGCGGCTGTAAAGTAATTTTTTCTTGCATTGGCCGCTCTAGGGTCCCATAGACTTACTGTCCAACCTAAAGTAGATGCTATATCAACAACTGGGCGAGCATCAACACCGCCGCCAATAACCAATAAGTGTGGCACAGGTTTAATTGGAGTAGATAACCATTGCTGATTATTTTTTTCTATAAGTACTGGCTTAACTGATGGTGTCGTTTGTGTTGCATCTGTTTGTTCGGTGAAATAAGCTTGTGTACTGCTTGCTGATATTTCTTGAAAATAAGTACCTGATTTACGTTTAGCTAATGCCTGATAAACAACTAATAATGAAAGGTAATCGTTTTGTTGATTAATTGCTTGTAGCAATATATGAACTTTACCACCACAACCAATACCTAACTGAAATGATAAATCATCTTCATCGCTACCGTCATAAGTTAACAAACTAGGTTTATTACTACTCATACAAGCTTTAGCGTGAATCAATATATCTCCTTCAATACAGCCACCACTTAACATACCAAATTGTTGACCTAGGCTGTTAAACAACATCATCGCACCGGTTTTTCTATAACTAGAGCCTTCTGTTTTGTATACAACTCCCAGAACCCATTCATAGTTGTCTTTATTTTCTTGCCATTTTTCCAACAAATGAAATAGCTGACTAGCCATGCATTGACACCTTTCTACCGAAAATATTTACATTAATTGTTCTTTAACATGGTCTACAAAACAATTGTAGTACAAAATAAACGCAGTTCACTGTTTTTATTTATGAACATTTAAGCTAAAGAACCTCTGATAAAGCAAGTATTACCAAACGCTTTCTCTAAGGCTAAATCACTAAAAAAATCATCTATTTAAATTTTAGATGATTGTTGTAATTAGCCCCGTTGTATAATTAAGTCTGTTTAAAGTTCAAACAAAACATCACTGCGAATTATATATTTAATACCTTCCGTAATCGGCACTGAACTGTGTATACAATGCAACGGGTGCATGCCATGAGGAAAGCACAATATACCACCAGCGGGGGTGCGAATATCAACGTTTTTAACTTTGTCGTTCCTCGTTGCTGGTTTAGTTGCATCATCAGCATTCACTAAGAAACGTGTTTCTCCCCCTTGAAAATCTTCACTTAAGAAGATTAAACAAGTCATTTGACTATAAAGTTCAGGGTAAGCATTAGTAATCAACTGGTCGTTAATAACACGGCTTCCTGGCCAAGAGCCATCAGAATGAGGCTTGAAATAATCATCAGGGTTATATCGATAAAAACGAAAACGCGCATTAATACCTAACGCTTTACTGCCAGCAAAAATAGCCTGTCGGTCATCCATTAAATGCGCCATACGCTGCCAAATAATACCATCTGTTTGCTCATCAACTATCCAAGTTAAACTGTCGTTGTGGCGAACACTTCGTGGCAAAGAAACAGCCGCATCAGGCAAGAACGCTAACTGTTCACTAATACTGATCAGCGTTTCACATTCCTCTTTGCTCAATACATTCAATAACTGAAATGCACCAGGCACCTGCGCCAAATCATGTCGTTCAATATGACTGGTATCAAATTTATCATTCAATTTCGCTGGGTTTGATTGACGGTTCCCCCATGCAGGTAAAGCAGTGTGTTCTGCGCCAGGCTCTAAAGCCGCGACAAAAAAATCAGCGACTGTGTCTATTTTTACATTCATATTTTACTCTATCTGTAACAGTTGTTAGGTATTGCAGCATATCTTTTGTTCAGCAATCGACAATTAAACTTATTGAGTTAAAGCACTTATTTGCTGATAATTCTCAATTGCGAAAATTGTCGATGACCAGCAGCTGTGCCATGAAAGCCAAAGCCACTTTGCTTGGCGCCAACCCATGGTCCTGGACCACCTGCCCCTTGATTAATTGCCACCATGCCTGCTTCCATTTGCTCAGCAACGTCATTTGCGTCTGAGCCACCAAAGACCACCGCACCTAAACCATATGGGCTGGCATTGGCGCGATCAATCGCCTCAGATAAAACGTTAAAACGACTTATAGCTACAATTGGACCAAAGGTTTCATCTTGCTCTAAAAGCATATCTGGCGTTATACCAGTCACGACAGTTGGCTGTATAAAGGGCAGTTCATAATGATGACTTCCCAACAAAAATGCCGCGCCTTTGGCATGGGCATCTTTTAATTGAGACAGCACTTTCGCATGCTGTTTAGGGTTAACAATTGGACCAATATTGACATTTTTTTCATCCCAAGCTCCGGCTTGATAGCGAGATGCAAAGGCAACTACTTTATGCTCAAACTCATCAGCTATACGTTCGTCAACATAAATACGCTCTGTAGAAGTACACATTTGTCCAGTATTTTCAAAAGAGCTCGCTACGGCAAATTGTACTGCCTTGTCAATATCAGCACTTGCCATCACAATGAGTGGATCGTTGCCACCCAATTCCATCACTAAACGTTTAAGCCCTGAAGCAGCGCTTGCCATAATATGCTTACCTGCAGCAAGGGAACCGGTGAAAGCAACCATATTGATATCGGCACTAACTAAAGCTTTGCCCGTTTCTGCATCGCCATGCACCACTTGTAATACGTTCTCAGGTAGTACCTGGTTCAATGTTTTAATAAAAAGATCAGCAACTAACGGTGTTTCTTCCGACGGTTTTAGCACAACACTATTACCCGCGACTAGTGCAGGCAACAACAAGTTGTTCGCCATAGCTAATGGATAGTTCCAAGGTGAAATAACAGCAACAACGCCTAAAGGTCGGTATTGCATCTTAGCCTCGCGTCCGATTGACTCACTCGTTAGCGCTTGAGCGATTTCTTGTGTAAAATATTCTGCATTCTCAATAGTGCCCGCGACTTCGTACCTTGCTCTGCGGTAGTCTTTACCCATTTCTTTGCTGATCAGTAATGCAAGCTGATCTTCAACTGAAATAAGACATTCGTAAGCCTGAACGACTTTTTGTTGACGTACTTCAAGAGGAAGTGCCGACCAAGATTTTTGCGCTTTTTTTGCGCGCAAAACAACCGATTGCATCTGCAAAGGTTCAGTAAGAGGAACATCACCCAATGGCGATCTGTTAATGGCATCATAAGAGGTGAGTGTTGGCATAAAATTTTTCCTAAAATGGCATTAATATTAATGCCTCTTGATAAGTAGCTCTATAGAGCAGTATTATGCTAGAGTGGTTAATTAAATCAACTAGTATACTTTTAGTAACCACTAAGCTCATAAGTAAAATATAATGAAAAACACTATAAAAACAAAGGATAACGTAAATAAAATAAATCCTAAAAGCTGTGAGCAACCTTGTCTTATTGAGCGGGGTATGAGAGTACTAGGGGGTAAATGGAAAGCGTCTATTCTTTGGCATCTAAAAGATGGCCCGGTACGTTTTAACGAATTATCGCGGATGTTAGCTGGCGCAAGCAAGAAAATGGTTGATCAACGTCTAAAAGAGTTAGAAGTCCAAGGCTTAGTTACGCGAGAAGTCATTAGCGATCGCCCTATTGCTGTTGCCTATGAAATAACAGATTTTGGCCGCACAGCATTAGATATTCTAGAAAGACTAAAAGATTGGACCGAAGAAAATAATATTTAGCGATATAGAGCGCTCAGCCATTAATTCCCTGTCTTGTGCTGGTAAATAATAAATAAAGTCTATCAAGCAAATTCATTGATAACCTAACAACTTACTGGACAATCACTTTCCATTAAACGATTTTTTTCTTTCTTAATGCCAACTGAACAAAGTAATATCTCCCCAGAATAACCATCAAAATACCACCAAGAACCAACGCAGATGACTCAATTAACCTAAGAGTAATAAGTTCGTTGGTAAAAATAACACCTCCTACGCCAGCAATCACTGGCACGAACAACTGAACAACAGCCGCTTGCGTGACAGAGAGCCCTCTAAGTGCGATATACCAAACAAAATAACCTATTCCAGAGGCTATAGCACCAGACAAAATGGCAAGTAAAATTCCCATTGAGGTTATATGAACATTATCAAGACCAAAAATTACCAGTATTAAGATAAAAGGAGAGGTACGTAAAAAATTATAAGCCGTGTCGCTCAGAGGATTTTTTGATGTTCTGCCTAGCAGAGTATAAAGTCCCCAAGCAATACCTGAAATGGCCATGAGAATAAAACCAATAAATGATGGAGTCACTAAGCTTGGAATAATTAAATAAACAAAGCCTGTGAACGCAATAACTAAACCTGTCCATTCAGTAAAGTGAAGTTTATTTCCTGAAATAACACTTACCATAATCATCGTTATTTGAACTGCGCCAAAGAGAATAAGTGCTCCTGTTCCTGTATCTAATGACACATAGCCAAATGAAAAAGCGATAGCATAAATAAAAAGCATACTTGCCGCTAACCAACTTCCCTTCGTTTTCGGTTTTTTCTCATTTGATTTACTTGTTAGTTGCATTACGATGATCAAAATAACAATGCCAGAAAGCAGTCTTATAACGGTAAAACTCGTTGCATCAATTGCATTCTCGCCCAATGCTAATCTACATAGCACTGAGTTTGCGGCGAATGCCAAAAGCGCAAAGAGCGTACTCGCCAGTGTTTTAATATAATTTGTTTTCAAAAGAGAAGGTCCTACTGTTTAAAAAGAACAACACCGTATGTAGCCAAAATTAAGAGGGAGTATATGTGTTTAATTGTTTATCAATGTTCAATAAAAGAGCAATAACAGGTGTTGTAAACACCATACAATTTTTACTTGTTCAAAATAATCTGTTTTTTTATCGACTTTATAATGAATGAAATCTATAACTACCCCACGTTAACACTTTTATCGGCGTTACAAACATTGATTTTATCAATTTTATAACGCTTGGTGCTAACATTTATTACTACGGCTATTGAGGGGTATGCCTATATTGCCTACAATAGCGCCCTATTTATTTACTACAGGTCATGAACATGAACGACACTAAATCGCTACCTGATTTACCAGATCACCTTTCGGGTAATCCCCGCAGCCCACATCATGTGGAAGAAATTTTTGAACACGATATTGGTATTCGTCTTAACGGTAAAGAGCGTTTTGATGTTGAAGAGTATTGCATCAGTGAAGGTTGGGTAAAAGTTCCAATGAACAAAGCGTTAGACCGTCGCGGCCAACCACTTTTGGTAAAGATAAAGGGAACTGTTGAAGCATTTTATCGTTAATACCTTTCAATGAAAAATTGCACACTTGGTTAGCCTGGTATAAACAACTTAAAAGGGGTCATATAAGCTTTATGCTGACCCTATTTAACCTGAAAAATCAGCCAAGCTTTATTTACGGGTTGAACTTATATATCTGCGATTAAATAAAAGAGGAGTAAACCTTTATAAGTATCATGAATCCCTGAACTTTTTAATAACGGCCAAGAATAAATCTCTCGCTATAATCTTTTTTTATTCATCTTTCAAACCCAATTTTTTTAGCAAAAAAATCATAGGACACCATTTGGTGAATGCCGATTGTATTAAGTTGCCGCCAATAAAAGCGGTAAACCATAGCCAATTAATTGATAATGAAACCGCTAGGATGAGTGAAATAAGTATCATCGTTCCCGCGATCAGTCGCAATGCATCGTTTATAGTCATGTTAACACCTTACATTAAAAAAAAGTAATTTAGATAAAGCTAAATTAGAAAAAGCTAATGTATCATATTATTAATGATAATATCAAATAAGTGCTACATTTATAATTGAGTAAGCGCTCAGCTAAATAGGCCATAGCAGGTAATGAGCCCACATAGCCTTAGATAATATTAATCGATGCTTTTATTTCTTTTTTTATCTGGATCAACAGGTTAAAATAAAAGCGAAGGGTTAATACCTTACAACTATTTATATTAAAAATATTTATCTAACTATAGATGTCATCGTTAAGCAAAAAATCAATAATCATAATCGAATAAACCGCGTCATATTAAGATTAACGGAAAAATAGGCTATCAATGTTAATAATACTCACATTTTTCACACTGTTTACTCTTTTAACCACTCTGCTTCCTTTATCACGATATTCACATTGGGTTATCAGGGGCATGGATTTTCCTCGCTTACAGTTCACAATATTTGCAATAGTTTTATTGATGGCCCAATTTATTTTTCTTGATCTGCAAATACTAAGTACACAAGCCCTTATCGTAACCACCGCATTTTGTTTAATTTGGCAATTATCTTGGATATTGCCTTATACGTTTATATATCCCAAAGAAGTCAAAACCTCTACTGAATTTGATATCGACAAACAACTCAGTATTATTACCTCGAATGTACTCACACCAAATCGCAATGCAGATAAATTAATACAGTTGGTTAAACAGCATAAACCTGACGTGCTGGTTACACTTGAATCAGACCAATGGTGGGAAGACAAGCTAAAAATATTAGAGGCTGATATGCCTTACAGCGTGAAATGCCCACTTGATAATCTCTATGGTATGCATGTTTTTTCGCGATTGCCTTTAGCTGAACAAGAGATCTGCTATTTAGTTGAAAAGGATGTGCCATCTATACATGCAACAGTAGAGTTACCCACAGGAGACAAAGTTCGAGTACATTTTCTCCACCCTGCTCCACCAAGCCCAACAGAGAACACTAAATCGGCACAGCGAGATGCTGAGTTGCTTGTTGTCGCTAGGAGCGTAGCAGAGAGTAATCAACCCGTTATCGTAACTGGCGACCTTAATGATGTTGCTTGGTCAGCCACGACTCGACTATTTCGTAAAATCAGTGGTTTACTTGACCCACGCGTTGGGCGAGGAGTGTTCAACACTTTTCATGTCGATTACCCACTGGTTCGATGGCCTTTAGATCATTTGTTTCACAGCAAACATTTTACGCTACAAAAAATTAAGCGTTTACCGTCAATTGGCTCAGATCATTTTCCTTTGCTCACTCGATTATCATTTACTGCGTTAAAGTGTAATAACCAAGTGGGTATAAAAGCGAATAAATCTGAGCATGAGTGGGCGAAAGATATATCGAAAGAAAACAAGGTTAAAAAGAGTGATGTGCCAAAGCCCGGCGAAAATCACTAAGCATTCTCACTCGTTTTACTTAACCACATCAGGAAAAGTCCCTTTAAATAAAAGAGACTTTTCCTGCATTTTGAATATCTTCTTATAGCGCTAATTTCTTGCGAATTTGATCAGTACATTCAGCTAAAACAATAGCGCCAGCGGTTGAAACATTCAAAGAATTCCCCATGCCAAACATAGAAATGTGTATTTGATGATGACTGAGCGTTAATGCTGCTTCGCTGACGCCCTTGCGTTCATTACCTAATACTAATGCACAAGAAGATGGATACGTAATATCTTTATAATCAACCGACTGCTGGCAGAGTTCAACACCAAAAACAGTATAACCATCGTCTATTAATGTTTGTAAGCTTTCAGTTGTGCTATTGCTGTATTCAATATCTACCCATTTAGCTTCATTTCTAGAAGCTTTTTTCAATTTTTTATCTGAAATAGTTAACTCGCCACAGATAATGATTTTTTCAATAGCAAAAGCATCCGCTAAACGAATGAATGCACCGATATTGTAGCTATTGGTGACATTGTCTAAAACCAATACTAAGGGAATTTTTGCCTGCTTTATGTATTCATCGCGGGTCGGTTTATTTTGTCTGATGTCTTCTTTACTTAACTGAATTTTTGAATGCATGTACATGGCTCTTATTGAATACTCTAGACTGACGCAGTCGCGTTGATCAATCCATTAAGGTAATATTTTTTGGTAAGGTAAATTATTACTAGGTAAACCCGCTATTTCAGCCAGTTATTATTGATGATTTCAAGGACGATTAAGCGCTAAATATTTTGTCGTGAAGGAATAACCATCCCCCCCCATTTTACCTACTGAGTCGATAAGTTCTTGGTTTATACCTTTTTCACTGTATATATCATCTCTCACAAAAACAGACTTCACATCTAATAGCACAAGAGTGCCTCCTGCGGGTAAATCACCTAAACTGATAATTTCCCTCAAAGTGCACTCGTAACGAATAGGTGACCCTTTAACAGAAGGCGGAGCGACTGTGCGACTGGTACTTTGCTCAATACCGGCAAGATCAAACTCACTTTCATTAATGCTAATACTCGCACTGGTTTGGTTCATTTGTTCCAGTAAGTGGCTATTCACGATATTGATCACACACTCACCCGTTTCTCTTAAGTTCTGTAAGGTATCTTTATCAACGCCAGTTCTTTGATTTACTTGTGTATAAAGAAGCACAGGAGGATTACAACTTGCCACGGTGAAGAAGGAATAAGGAGCAAGATTATCAACACCAGATTTTGAACGTGTACTGATCCAAGCGATTGGTCTGGGTGTGACCCCCCCATTTAGTAGACGATATTTTTCCTGAACACCAAGCTCTGTAATATCAAAGTTCATTAAACGCCTCCAGCCATTCGGTAAAAGAATTAGCGACTTTTTTAACGGTTGAAGCGCCATGGTCATAGAACCAAACGGCACTGTCAACTTGCCTAGCTAAACAATCACTAAGCTTGAAGCAAAACATGCTGCCCTTACAGTCAGAGGCGAATAATATATGACCTTTCGGCATACCACTCATTTCATACAGCTTTGAAAGTGTGAATACATCATCTAAGCTTAAAAAGTCTTGTACCTCAGTAATATCAACACCTAAATCGCAGATTTTAGTAAGAACATTAGGCGTGTGAACTAAACCGTAATTTGATATTAAGTACTTATATGAATCAGGTAAATAAGCCGCCAACTTGACTTCAAGCTCATTAATATCTTCAATGGCTATTGGCACCATAGCGTTTTTACTGCCCCAATTTTTTACAAAAAGATCAATGCTATTCATCTGGATACTCTCATTCTGTTGCTGTGTTATTTGTGTTGAACGCTTTATAATTTGCCAATATATTGTGCTTTAACCAAACTTGTCGACAAATAAACATAAAAATTTATACATGCTCAACATCTCGTATTCTAACAGTTTACGTAAATAGGATATGATTAATTAATGAGCTAAATAGTTTTGCTTGTTTAATAATTTCAGCTAAAAATAACACCGATAATCTGCAGCCAAGCCATTCATTTTATTAAGTGATAAAAAAAGCACCTAAAAAGGTGCTTTGATAAAACGTATATTTTATTTAACTAAAGACTAACTTGCTTTTATACGCGTAATATTAGCGCCAAGTGCTTGCAGTTTATCTTCAATATTTTGATAACCGCGATCGATATGATAAATACGATCAACTTGTGTCTCTGAAGTCGCCACTAACCCAGCAATAACCAAACTTGCTGAAGCACGTAAATCTGTTGCCATCACTTGTGCGCCATTTAACGATTCAACGCCACAAGAAATAGCCGTATTACCTTCAAGGCTAATATCAGCGCCCATACGTTGTAATTCAGGAACATGCATGAAACGATTTTCAAAAATAGTCTCTGTTGTGGTTGCTTTACCTTCTGCAATCACATTCAACGTAACAAACTGTGCCTGCATATCAGTAGGAAAAGCCGGATGAGGGGCTGTACGGATATTAACCGCTTTTGGCCGTTGATTCATCGTTAACTCTATCCAATCATCACCCGTGGTAATTTCAGCACCTGATTCTTGCAGTTTACTTATTACCGCTTCCAATGCTTTAGGATCAGTATTTAGACATTTAACCTTGCCTTGAGTAACCGCAGCGGCAACTAAAAAAGTGCCCGTTTCAATCCGGTCTGGCATAACTCGATACTCAGTACCTGATAACTCAGCAACGCCATCAATCGTCAGTGTACCTGAACCTGCACCTGAAACTTTTGCGCCCATCGCGTTTAAACAATTAGCTAAATCGACAATTTCAGGTTCACGTGCAGCATTTTCAATCGTGGTAATACCTTCCGCTAACGCTGCCGCCATCATTAAGTTCTCAGTTCCCGTAACGCTGACCGTATCCATAAAGATAGTGGCACCTTGCAAGCGTCCTTTATTACGAGCGATGATATAACCGTTTTCAACGTCGATATCTGCACCCATTAGTTTCAAACCGTGAATATGTAAATTCACGGGTCTTGCACCAATAGCACAACCACCAGGTAATGAAACTTCCGCATGGCCAAAACGCGCTAATAGTGGTCCTAAAACCAGAATAGAAGCGCGCATAGTTTTAACTAGTTCGTAAGAAGCACGACAATGATCAAGCGTACTTGCATCAATCACTAATTCATTATCACCTGACCAGTGCGCTTTAGCGCCTAATTGGCTTAATAATTTAATCGTGGTTTCAATATCGTTTAGCTTAGGTACGTTACTAAAAGTAATAGGTGTTTTAGAGAGGAGTGCTGACATAAGTATAGGTAAAGCAGCGTTTTTTGCGCCAGAGATGGTCACTTCACCCTTAAGGGCAGTGCCACCTGTTATTTTGAATGCGTCCAATAGAATATTCTTATCTAGTTATGAAAATTTAAAGCGGAAGATTAAACATTTTTTCACGTTGCCAAACTGACGTTGTGAACGTTTTAATCGATACCGCATGAATTGCACCCGCTTTAATTGTCTCGGCTAAAGGCGCATATATTGCTTGTTGTTTCTTTACTCGGCTTAATTCGCCAAGAAAATCGGCAACTGCGATCACTCTACATTGTGATCCATCAAATGCAACATGTAACTCATCAAGTTCAAGGGCATCATTAAGTAATTTTTCTATATCTGAAACTTCCACATTTATCTCCGGTTACTGACTAGACTAACGATCAGTTTTTGGTAAAAACATATCAACACAACTTAACTGGGCTAATTTTATTAAATCTTTTGGTAGGTTATCAAAAGTTAATTGGCAGTTTGTCTTATTACTTAATTCTAGCATGGCCAGTAGCCAGGCCAAACAAGCCGTGTCGACTTTTGAAACATTTGATAAATCAAAGATCAGGTTCCCTGATTTAATCAAATGCTTTGATTTTTTTTCAAATGAATGATCAATAGTTAATAAGGTTAATTCACCACTAAAAGTAACCCGTGAATCTTTTTCAATAAAACTAATTTGCTTCACTTCAATTCCTAATTTTCACAGAAATAGCATAATAACGCTACTTAAAAACGATTTTTTGATCGCTTTTTGTTTTTAACATTTCAGTAACGTACGGCAAACCTTTTTGACGGATCAAACCACTCAGTTCTGCTTCTTTACTGTCAAGTAAGCTAACACCTTCTGCAACCATATCGTAAGCTTTCCATTCGTTCGTTGTGGTATTTCTTCTCACACGAAACGAGATATCAATAGGAGGTCTACCTGGGTCTAAGACTGATGTTCTAACAGCAACTACTTTTGCTTCATCAAAGTCTTTTTCAGGTTCAAATTCAACTGCTTGTTGCTTATACAAGGTAAAAACTTGTGCGTATGAGGTAACCAAATACTCTCTAAATACATCAACAAAATCAGCTCGACTTTGTGTAGTTGTTTGATCAAAGTTTTTATAACCAATAACTTTCAATGCCGCATATCGGTAATTTATATAAGGCATTAGTTCTTCACGAACAATAACCTTTAATATTTCTGGGTTCTTGCGAATTTCAGTTTGTTCATCAGAAAAACGTTTAAAAGTCACTTTTGCCACAGTTTCGATCATGGCGTAAGGGTTTTTCTTGTCAACGTTATTTGCTGTCACGCTAAAACTACTAAATAAAGCGACCATTATTATTGCTGTAAATAATTTTTTCATGATATTAATACTCTCCATTTGTAAACTTACTAGTCACTTCCCTGACTAAATAAAAATTGTCCAATTAACTCTTCTAGCACGAGTGCCGGTTTAGTATCTTCAATAAAGTCACCTGGCACTAGGGTACCTACCGATTCATCAACAAAACCAGGTCGTAATCCAACATATTGCTCACCCAACAAACCCGCCGTTAAAATAGATACTGACGTTGCTTCTGAAAAATTAATATATTGTGTATAAATATCTAAAGTCACTACCGGCGTATAATCTTTTGCGTCAATGGTAATGTGACTAACACGACCAACAACAACACCACCCACTTTTATGGCTGAACGTACTTTTAAGCCACCGATATTATCAAACTTAGCATAAAGTTGATATGTTTCACTGTTTCCAGAAATACCACTATCCGCAACCTTTAGCGCGAGTACAAGTAACGCTGCGATACCTAAAGCAGCAAATAAACCAACCATTAATTCAATTTTCTTCGACACCATGTCTTTCACCAAACCTAAAAATAAAAATTATTATAAAATTAACTAACAGCAAACATTAATTTGCAAACATTAATGCTGTTAATACAAAATCTAAACCTAAAACTAATAACGATGATTGAACAACCGTTGACGTTGTCGCACGACTGATGCCTTCTGACGTTGGAACACAATCATAGCCTTTATAAACCGCTATCCAAGTTACAACAAAAGCGAAAACAACAGACTTTATCACCCCATTAAGAATATCTTTTTGAAAATCTACTTGGGACTGCATTACTGACCAGAATGTTCCACTATCAACACCTAACCATTCGACACCAACGAGATGTCCCCCAAATATACCTACCGCAGAGAAAATGGCGGCAAGCAAAGGTAAACTAATAAATCCGGCCCAAAATCGTGGTGCTATTACACGACGTAATGGATCAATAGCCATCATTTCTAAACTCGACAATTGTTCGGTCGCTTTCATTAAACCAATTTCAGCCGTTAATGCAGAGCCTGCACGACCCGCAAACAATAATGCGGCAACAACGGGACCTAATTCACGGAGTAACGATAACGCGACCATGGGTCCTAAACTACCCTCAGCGCCATAGCCCACTAAAATAGTATAGCCTTGTAACGAAATAACCATGCCAATAAATAAGCCTGACACAACGACTATCAAGAGTGAAAGTACACCAACAGAATATAACTGCTGTACCAGTAGTGGGAAGCCTTTACGAATATTGGGGACATGTAACAATGCAGAAAGTAACAAGATTATCGCTCGCCCTAGGCCTGCAATAGTAGCAATAATATTATGCCCTAAACTTTGTAAACTATTCATTATATCGGTTCCTTACCCAGTAACTCATCTTGATAAGATGCCGCAGGGAAATGAAAGGGTACAGGACCATCCGCTTCACCTTTGATAAATTGCTGAACCAGCGGTGATGTTTGTTTGCTGATTTCTGATGGAGTGCCATGGCCGATAATTTTCTTTTCAGCGATGATATAAATATAATCAGCGATACTCATGACTTCAGTAACGTCATGTGAAACAACCACTGATGTTAAACCTAACGCTTCATTTAAATCTTTTATTAAGCGAACAATAACGCCCATTGAAATAGGGTCTTGTCCCGCAAAAGGCTCGTCGTATAAAATCAGTTCAGGGTCTAAAGCGATTGCACGGGCAAGGGCAACTCTGCGCGCCATGCCGCCAGAAAGCTCCCCCGGCGCTAAATTTCGAGCACCACGTAACCCCACCACTTCAAGTTTCATTAATACCATTTTTTCAATTAACGACTCTGACAACTTACTATGTTCGCGCATCGGAAAAGCGATATTGTCATAAACACTCATATCGGTAAATAATGCGCCACTTTGAAAAAGCATACTCATGCGTTTGCGTGCTTCATAAAGTGCGCTACGGGATAATGTGGGAATATTTTGTCCGTCGAAAAGTATTTTTCCAGCGTTGGGTCTGAGTTGCCCACCGATTAAACGTAGTAAGGTGGTTTTACCAATACCACTAGGGCCCATTATCGCGGTCACTTTTCCTTTCGGGATCGACAAACTAATATCATCATAGATCACTCGTTCATCACGTTTAAACGTAAGGTTCTGGATATCGACCAAGTTTTCAAGCATAAGATTCTTATAACGTCACTGTTTGTTATTATTAAAGTCAGATGAATTTTACCTGAGCAATCAAAAAACGTCATTAAAATTGCGTTAAAAATGTAAATAAAAATCGTAAGAAAGCGTGTAAAAACGTAATAAAGTGTAAGATCCTTATCTCAGTTGATATTTTTTGCTTTAATGAAATATTAACTTTCACTATTTTTTAACAACTCGATACCAAAAAACAGTCTTTTACGTACTTTTTTACTTATTTTTCCTTAGATCCGATTATTTCTCTTTGTTTTTCCTTCGCAACCAGCGACAATTTACCCTCTCAATATAGGAGCCCTTAATGTTAATACAGATTCTAATTTTACTTTTTTCACTTGTTACTTTGGTATGGAGTGCCGATAAATTTGTTTTTGGTGCCTCATCGTTAGCAAGAAATTTTGGTATCTCACCTATGATTATCGGTTTGACTATTGTTGCTATGGGGTCATCAGCACCCGAAATGATGATAGCAGCGACCGCGTCTTTAGATGGTAATAACAATACCGCTATTGGTAATGCTATCGGTTCAAATATAACTAACATCGCTTTAGTGCTTGGTATTACTGCATTATTTCAGCCATTAAGCGTTTCTTCTTCAACAGTAAGACGAGAAATCCCGTTAATTTTACTGATTACCGCGCTCGCCTATTGGATGCTATCAGACGATTATTTTGGCTTTAATGAGGGCTTATCGTTAATGATTGGTTTTTTTGTGTATATTATTGCTTTGCTGCTAATTACCCTGAGAGCCTCTAAGAATAGACCGTTTGATGATCGATTGATCATCGATGCAGAAAAAGAAGTACCTGACGCGGTAAGTAAGCCTAAGTCGCTATTTTGGCTCGTTACGGGAATGGTTTTTTTACCCTTGAGCGCGGCTTACTTGGTCGACTCATCTGTTTTTATTGCCAAGGCTTTTGGTATTAGTGATTTAGTCATTGGCTTAACCGTTATTGCCGTTGGTACGAGCTTACCAGAACTTGCTGCAAGTATTATGAGTATCATTAAAAAAGAAGATGATTTAGCGTTAGGCAGTATTATTGGTTCTAATATCTTCAATATTTTAGCGGTACTTTCCCTTGCTGGTCTTATTGCACCAGGCGAAGTAGACTCAGATGCTGCAACACGCGATGCGCCTTATATGTTAGGTGTTACCGTCTTACTATTTATTTTGTGTTTCACTCGTCGTGCTGGCAGTTTTCGTATAACCCGCATGAAAGGCTTATTATTGATTGGCGCTTTTGTTGCTTATCAAATCTTACTTTTTAGCCAGATATAATAAAAACCATGCTAAATAGTGATTAATATAATAGAAATGGGCTAATAATGAACAATTTTAAACAACTAGCGTTAGACGTTATTCATATAGAACAACAGGCTATTGCAGAATTAACCCAGTACATTGATCAAAAGTTTGAAGAAGCTTGTCAGTTAATGTTTAACTGTAAAGGTAGAGTGATCATTGTTGGTATGGGGAAGTCAGGCCATATCGGTGGAAAGATTGCTGCGACCTTAGCTAGCACCGGTACGCCTTCATTTTTTGTGCACCCAGGCGAAGCAAGCCACGGTGACTTAGGCATGATCACTGGCGATGATGTCGTGCTTACTATTTCTTACTCTGGTGAAACTGGTGAAGTTTTAGCCATAGTGCCAGTGATAAAACGCATTGGCGCTAAGCTTATTTCGATGACGGGCAACCCTGCATCAACTCTAGCAAAACTTGGCGACATTCATTTATGTGTCGCCGTTTCACAAGAAGCCTGTCCGCTTGGCTTAGCACCAACATCAAGCACTACAGCAACCTTGGTGATGGGTGATGCTCTCGCTGTCGCCTTGTTAAATGCTCGTGGCTTTACCGCCGATGACTTTGCACTATCTCATCCTGGTGGTAGCCTAGGAAAGCGCCTATTACTGCGATTGGGCGATATTATGCACAGTGGTGAACGTTTACCTACGGTAAATGCTCAAGCCAAAATTAAAGACGCCTTAGTGGAAATGTCATTAAAAGGTTTAGGGATGACTGCAGTCATTGACAAAACAGGTCGCTTACAAGGGTTATTCACCGATGGTGACTTACGCCGTATCCTTGATGAACGTCTCGATATTCATCAAGACACTATTGAGTCTGTGATG
Source organism: Colwellia sp. Bg11-12 (assembly GCF_014076955.1). Classification (NCBI taxonomy): domain Bacteria; kingdom Pseudomonadati; phylum Pseudomonadota; class Gammaproteobacteria; order Alteromonadales; family Colwelliaceae; genus Colwellia; species Colwellia sp. Bg11-12. The sequence goes on along the minus strand of NZ_JACGUZ010000071.1, from coordinate 186,723 downwards.
ACAAAAAATCCGACTATTGCTCATCAAGATATGCTTGCTGCTGAAGGTTTGAAGATTATGGAAGATAAAAAAATTAATGGTTTAATCATTGTTGATAGTAATAAAATGCCAATTGGCGCAATGAATATGCACGACTTACTTAAATCAGGTCTTATCTAATATGCACACATACTATGGTGAAATTACAGACGCTGCATTCAATGCGATGAAGAAAATCAAGCTGCTGATTTGCGATATCGATGGTGTTTTTTCTGATGGTCGTATTTATTTAGGTAACCATGGTGAAGAATTAAAAGCTTTTCATACTAAAGATGGTTATGGCGTAAAAGCATTAGGCGCTAGCGGTGTCGATGTTGCTGTGATCACGGGTCGAACTTCAAATATTGTTGCAACACGTATGTCAGCCTTGAATGTTAAATACATAGTACAAGGTGAAGAAAACAAATTACCCGCTTTGAAAAAGATGGCTCAGCAATTAAATTTAGCGCTCGATGAAATTGCCTATATTGGTGATGATATGCCTGATTATGAGTGTATCGACTATGTCGGCTTTGGTATTGCCGTACAAGATGCTCATCCAAGAATTTTATCAATAGCGAATTACACAACCTTTAATCGTGGCGGTTTTGGCGCCGTTAGAGAAATCTGCGACTTAATCATGCTTAGCCAAAACACTTTAGCAAATGCTAGTGGCGCGAGTATATGATATGAATAGACTCTATAGTTTAACGTTAGTATTTTTTATTTTAGCGGGCGCTATTTATGGGGTTATTGAATGGAGAAATGCCTCAATACCGCAGTTACAAGCGATTGACAAAACACTTACGCCTGATTTTATTGCTGAGAATTTACACAGTAATGTCTACAAGAATGAAGGAAGTTTAGCTTATGTTGTTGATGCACAGCGTATGGAACATTATCCTGAGCTAAACATTACCAATTTTGAGTTTCCTCAATACACCCTTCATCCAAAAAATGATGCCCCCACATGGAAAGTATCTGCAAATGAAGGCATATTATATAACAACAACCGAGTGAAGTTAGAGAAGCATGTGCGCTTGGTAGCAACCGATCCAAATAGCTTATTACAAGAAGTTCAAGGAAAATACTTTGAACTTGATTTAAAAACTAACATCATAAGTTCAGAACAAGAAATTAAAATTATTGGTAAAGGATTTACCATCGATGGTAAAGGTTTAATTGTCGACTTAAACACCAGCCAAATGACACTAACTAAACATGTGAAATCCATTTATGAAATTGTTAAAAAATAGCCTATTGTGCTTATTGTTTTCAAGCACCCTTTTTTCATCAGCTTTCGCTGAAAAATTTGATATCAAACAAAAAATTGAAATAAACGCTTCAAGACAAGCCGTTGATCTTAAAAATAAAATATTTAGCTATATCGATAACGTTGTGATCACTCAAGGCACATTGACCATACGTGCTGACTTGGTTCAAGTGCTAACTCAATCGGGTAGCGAAGAAAAAACTTATATTGCAAAAGGAAAGCCAGCAACGTTTGAACAAACACTAGCCGATGGTACCCCGCTTAGTTTACAAGCAGATGAAATAAGATATGAGCCCGGTAATAATCTAGTGATCATTTCAGGTAATGCTTTATTGCAACAAGAAGGCAGTGAAGTCAGTGGTAATAGAATTACTTACAATATTGATACTCAATATGTTAATGCTGAAAGTAAAACGAACGAGCGTACAAAAACAATTTTTCAGCCTAAAGAAAAAGTACAAGCGAAAAAAACTGACACAAAGACTCTGGAAAAAGGTAACTTATGAGTACGAGCACGCTAATGGCGAAAGGGCTTGCCAAGGCTTATAAAGGCAGAAAAGTTGTTAAGAATGTCAGTATGCAAGTCTCGGCAGGACAAATAGTGGGTTTACTCGGCCCTAATGGTGCAGGAAAAACCACCTCTTTTTATATGATTGTTGGTTTGGTTGAAAGCGATAGTGGCGATATTATTCTTAATGATGAAAACCTTACGTTAGCGCCTATGCATGAACGCGCGAGAAAAGGGATCGGGTACTTGCCACAAGAAGCCTCTATCTTTCGAAAACTCAGTGTTTACGATAATATTATGGCCATTTTGCAAACACGAAAAGAATTATCTGATGCAGAACGTGAAGAAAAGCTAGAACATTTAGTTGAAGAATTTAACATAGGTCATATTAAAGATAATTTAGGTATGAGCTTATCAGGTGGTGAACGTCGCCGAGTGGAAATTGCTCGAGCTTTAGCGGCAGAGCCTAAGTTTATTTTATTAGATGAGCCTTTTGCGGGTGTTGACCCAATTTCAGTAGGTGATATCAAAAAAATTATTCTACACTTAAAAGAACGTGGTATTGGTGTCTTGATCACCGACCATAATGTAAGAGAAACCCTCGATGTATGTGAACATGCTTATATCGTTAGCCATGGTGAACTTATTGCAGAAGGTAATGCAGATCAAATTCTTGCAAATCAACATGTAAGAGATGTATACCTTGGTGAACAATTCACGCTATAGTAGCTAATAAGTTAATAATATCTTCGTATGTCGAAAATATTCAATTAAAAATAATAGGAAGTTAATGACCTAAATGCGCCCTACTCTACAACTCCGCATAGGACAACAATTAACCATGACGCCTCAATTGCAGCAAGCAATCAAATTGCTGCAACTGTCAACGTTAGAGCTTCAGCAAGAAATTCAAGAGGCCTTAGAAAATAATCCATTATTAGAAATGGATGAATCATCAAACAATGCTGAAGATAAAAGTACTGACAACCTTGAAGAAGCTCACACAGCTGGTACAGGTGATGTTAAAGAGAAAGCCGTTTCTGATGGCAGCGAAGACTCCACACCCACCATCGATGAAATCACCACCACTGAAGCAATGGATAAAAATGATATCCCTGAAGAATTAAACATGGATACTACCTGGGATGACAACTACACCGCAGGTGCGGCGAGTTCTAGTTCAGGACCCGCTTCAGAAGATTATACTTACCAAGGCGAAACTCAAGATTCCATTCAAGATCACTTACGCTGGCAAATGGAATTAAGCCCTTTCACCGAAACCGATCGTGCTATAGCTACCGCAATCATCGATGCCGTTGACGATGCTGGCTACTTAACCGTTTCCAGTGAAGATATTCTAGAAAGTGTTGCCATTGAAGGTGTTGAACTTGATGAAATAGAGGTGGTACTAAAACGTATTAACCTCTTTGACCCTGTTGGCGTTGCTGCACGTTCTATTTCAGAATGTTTAATTATTCAACTTAACCAATTTGACCCCGCTACGCCGTGGTTAGAAGAAAGTAAGTTGGTTTTACGTGACCATATCAATCTGCTGGGTAGCCGAGACTATCGTACGTTAATGCGTAAAACTCGACTCAAAGAAGAACAACTTCGCGAAGTCGTCCGCCTTATTCAATCACTTGATCCTAGACCTGGCGACAGTGTTATCAAAAGTGATGATCAATACGTTATTCCTGATGTTTCTGTTGAAAAGAAAAATGGTCGTTGGGTTGTTGAACTAAATCCTGATACAGCACCAAAGCTGTCTGTAAATCAGCAATATGCTTCGATGTCTCGCTCGATGAAGTCAACGGCAGACACACAGTTTATTCGCTCAAATTTACAAGAAGCTAAATGGTTTATTAAAAGTTTAGAAAGTCGTAACGATACCTTATTGAAAGTATCGAACTGTATTGTTCAACGACAAATTGGTTTTTTCGAACATGGTAATGAAGCCATGCGTCCTATGGTTTTAAATGATATTGCCGAAGCTGTCGATATGCATGAATCAACCATTTCTCGGGTAACGACACAAAAGTATATGCATACGCCACGGGGAATTTTTGAACTGAAATTTTTCTTTTCAAGTCATGTAGGGACAGAAAGTGGTGGCGAATGTTCATCAACCGCTATTCGTGCATTAATCAAAAAATTTGTCGCGGCTGAAATACCCGCAAAACCATTAAGTGATAGTAAAATGGCTGATTTATTAGCCACTCAAGGAATAAATGTTGCTCGGCGTACCATTGCAAAATATCGCGAGTCACTTTCTATTCCTCCTTCTAACCAACGAAAAAGTTTACTTTAACGAAAAGATGAGGAATTAAGCTTATGCAAATTAACCTTTCTGGTCACCATGTTGAAATTACCGAAGCTTTACGAGAAAATGTCAATGTAAAAATGGCAAAGTTGACCCGACATTTTGACCATATCAATAATGTTCATGTTGTTCTCACCGTTGAAAAATCAAACCAAATTGCAGAAGCGACGGTTCATGTTAGTGGCACTGATTTACATGCCAAAGCTGAAAACCAAGATATGTACGCCTCTATTGATAGTCTTGTTGTTAAACTTGATCGGCAAATATTAAAATACAAAGGCAAAACGAATCAGCATTAATGCTGTTTTTCACCTTTTCTCTAATCAAAAAATGTAAGTAGTGTAATGAAGTTGCAAGATATCCTAACCCTTGACTGCACACTCTGTGCCGTTAAGGGCACTAGCAAAAAAAAACTCCTTGAAATAATTAGCGCCACTGCGGCAAAAAAAATTGATAACCTTGATACGCATCAGCTATTTGAAAGTTTAATGGCGCGTGAAAAAGTAGGTTCTACTGGCATAGGTAATGGTATAGCTATTCCGCATGGGCGTTTGTCAAATACCTCACAAGTCATTGCCGTTTTACTGACCAGTGAACAAGCGGTGGCATTTGACTCTATAGATAATCGCGGGGTGGATATTATTATTGCGCTGTTTGTGCCCGAAGAGAACTGCCAACAACATTTAGAAACGCTACAAAGTATTGCACAAGTATTTAGTACCAAACAAATCGCAAAACAAGTAAGAAAGTGTCAAAATTCGCAAGAGCTTTTTAATTTAATAAAGCAAGCTGCACGTTAATAAATACAATAAAAAGTCAGGAAAATTTAAATGAAACTCATGATAGTCAGTGGTCGCTCAGGGTCAGGTAAAAGTGTTGCATTACGTGTGCTCGAAGATTTAGGCTACTATTGCGTAGATAATATTCCTGTTAACTTGTTGCCTGCATTAGCCCATACCGTCATCAATGATTATGACAAAGTAGCGGTTAGTCTAGATGTCCGTAATTTGCCCAATGACCCTAATGACGTTTCAGAAATATTAGATTATCTGCCTAAAACAGTAAAACTCGATATACTTTATTTAGACGCCGATGACTCTGATCTTATTCGCCGTTTTAGTGAAACGCGTCGTTTACATCCGTTAATAAAACAAAATATTCCACTCGATCAAGCGATTTCTTTAGAGAAAAAACTGCTTGAACCTATTTCTACACGTGCGGGGTTGTATATAAATACCAGCCAGTTATCACCTCATCAGTTATCTGACTTGGTGCGTGAGCGAATTTTGGGTAAAACGTCTGCATCAATGGTTGTCGTATTTGAATCTTTTGGCTTTAAGCATGGTGTACCTCAAGATGCAGACTATGTATTTGATGCCCGCTTTCTCCCCAACCCTTTTTGGGAAAAAGATTTAAAAGGTTTTACTGGCTTAGACCAACCTGTTCGAGACTTCCTTGCTAGCCAACCGATAGTCACCAAATTTATCTGGCAAATTAACAGCTTTATGATGACGTGGTTGCCCCACTTAGAAAGAAATAACCGTAGCTATATTACTATCGCTATTGGTTGTACGGGTGGAAAACACCGTTCGGTTTATATTGCGGAACTATTAGCGAACAATCTACGTAAAGAGCGCGAAGATGTTCAATCTCATCATCGCGATATTAAAATACAAAGTACCTAAGAATAATCATCGCATGCCAAAATATAATAAATCATTAACCATTAGCAATAAGTTGGGCTTACATGCACGTGCTGCCACTAAACTCGCCCAGTTAAGTCAAAAGCTTAATGCTAATGTAACGGTTTGCTTAGACGGCAAAGAAGCTGATGCCAGTAGTATTATGGGCTTAATGTTACTGGCGGGTGGTTATGGAAAAACCGTTGAAATAATCACCCAAGGAGAAGATGCTCAGCAAGCCCTCTTTGATGTTTGTCAGTTATTTTCTGATAAGTTTGATGAAGATGAATAAGAAAAATACTGAATAAAAAATAAAGTTAAGTTATCATTCATTACAACACCTTAGCCAGCATACCCTGACTAAGATGATAAATATAATTTTCGTATTACTGCGGCACAGGAAAACTTTATGCCGGAAATTTCAGAGCAACAACAAAATCATCAACGCCTGCAACAAGTCAATAAAGCACTTGGTAGCGGTATGTTTGTGCACGTTCGAAAATTACTACAGAATATGCCAGCTTATGATATTGCTTTAATATTAGAGTCATCTCACCCTAAAAGTCGTGCCGTTTTATGGCAACTCATTGACGTAGATAACCACGGTGAAGTCCTTGAAGAACTCAACGAAGAAGTTCGCAAAGGTATTTTAAAAACCATTCGCCCTGAAAAATTAGCAGAAGTTGCTGAAGGGATGGATGTCGATGATTTAGCTGAGGTTTTACGTACTTTACCTGATAGTGTTTATCAAGAAGTATTAAGTGCTATGGACTCGCAAGACCGAGGTCGTGTAGAAGCCGCTTTATCATTCGAGGAAGATACCGCAGGCGGTATCATGAATACCGATACCATAACAATTCGCCCTGATGTGACTGTTGATGTGGTATTACGTTATTTACGTTTACGCGGTGACTTACCAGAAGCTACCGATTCGTTTTATGTGGTTGATGATAACAATCATTTTATTGGCGCCGTTTCTTTAGCCGCGATAATTACCGCTAAACCTGAAATTATAATTTCAACGTTAATTAATAAAGATATTGAAGCCATTCAAGCCCACTTATCTGATAGTGACGTTGCACAGATTTTTGAAAAATTTGATTGGTTTTCTGCGCCTGTCATTGATGATAAAGGCCGATTACTTGGACGTATCACTATTGATGATGTTATTGATATTATTCGTGAAGATGCTGAGCACTCTATGATGAGTATGGCCGGTTTAGATGATGAAGCTGATACCTTTGCTCCAGTATTAAAAAGTACCCAACAACGCTCTATTTGGCTGGGAGTTAACCTTATAACCGCGTTATTAGCGGTTGCTGTATCAAGTATGTTCGAAGGTGTTTTAAGCCAACTGGCGATTTTAGCCATTTTAAATTCTTTAGTACCCAGCATGGGCGGTGTTGCTGGTAACCAAACATTAACACTGGTTATTCGCGCAATTGCCTTAGGTCATGTTGGAGACTCGAATGCCAGAATATTACTGCAAAAAGAACTGGCTGTTGGTTTTCTTAATGGCATTATTTGGGCAGTATTAATTGCCGGTGTCGTGGCTATTTGGCAACAAAATTTAATGCTTGGTGGTGTAATAGCTTTTGCGATGTTGATGAATTTAACCGCTGCGGGAGTTGCGGGAGTTGCCATTCCTCTGTTTTTAAAACGGATGAACATTGACCCAGCATTAGCTGGCAGTGTGATATTGACAACTATTACTGATGTCGTGGGGATATTTGCTTTCTTAGGAACAGCAACGTTATTACTGACTTAACACTTACCTAAATATTGATGTATTGAGATCTTGCACTTCCTCAAGATCTCATCAATGCTTAGTTTTTATCTTATATTTAAGATGACAATTACTACTTAATTTCCAGCAACCTGCATCTCTTCAATGAGCAATGAACCCGTTAAAATACTGCCTCGTAAATCGACATCACTTCCAACAGCGACTAGGCCTTTAAAAATATCAGATAAATTACCCGCAATGGTAACTTCTGATACCGGGTAAGCAATTTCTCCGTTCTCAACCCAGAAACCGGCAGCGCCTCGTGAGTAGTCTCCATTAACCACATTAACGCCTTGTCCCATTAATTCAGTGACCAAAAATCCGGTACCGAGCTTTTTCAACATAGCATCAAAGTCACCACCATTGGCAGAGCCTTTGGCATTAATTTGCCAATTATGAATACCGCCGGCATGGCCAGTAGATTTAAGTCCTAATTTACGTGCTGAATAACTGGTTAATAGATAGGTTTCTAAACAACCATCAACAATAATTTCACGGTCAACAGTTTTAATTCCTTCACTGTCGAAGGCACTACTCGCTAGCCCTTTTAAAATATGAGGGCGTTCGCTGATATTTAAAAAGTCAGGAAAAACTTGTTTACCAATTGAGTCCATTAGAAATGATGATTTACGGTATAAATTACCACCGCTTATCGCCGCAATAAAATGTCCAAAGATTGAATTGGCAATATCGGCACGAAACATTACCGGCACTTTTCCTGTGGATAGTTTCTGCGCATTTAATCTCGATAGCGCTTCTTTTGATGCTTGCACACCAATATCAATACCATTGTCCATTAAATCAAAATCACGATTAACGGTATAAGCGTAATCGCGCTGCATATCATCGCCCTCAGAGGCGATCATTACACAACTTAAACTATGGCGAGAGCTTGGATAACCAACAATTTGTCCGTTGGTATTACCATAGACTTTATAGCCTTCAAAACTATCCAGAGATGCCCCGTCTGAATTAGTAATGCGAGGATCAAATGCTAACGCACTGTCTTCACATTCTTTGGCTAATTGAATCGCTTGGTCTGTTGATAATACTTTTGGATGATACAAGTCTAAATCTGCAGGCGACATTTCGAGCATATTCTTATCAGCTAAGCCTGAACAGTCGTCAACAGAAGTATATTTAGCGATATTAACCGCCGCTTGTACCGTTTGCTTTAACGCAGCTTCAGATAAATCAGCGGTTGAAGCACTTCCTTTTCGGCCTTGCTGATAAACCGTAATACCCAATGCACCGTCATTCGTAAACTCAACGGTTTCTACTTCACCAAAACGCGTGCCAACACTTAACCCTTGTTGACGGCTTATAGAAGCTTCTGCAGCGTCCGCCCCTAGCGATTTTGCTAAGTCGAGTACTTGTGCTACACGTTGCTCAACTTCTCTTAATTGTTCTTTCATCGATTCTTTAGCGTTCATCGTTTCAGTCATAATTTATTGTTTTCTTCTATAAATGCAGGAAATTGGAGAATATGCGCTGTATACCATAAGCACTTACGAGTATAATAGCGATAATTATCACTTTAATAACGAATATTATGCCCGACTCTGCTAACGATATCGATGAATTAGATGAAGAATTAAAAAGTAAATCAGAAGTAAAGCGTGAAATGATCCAGTTACAAATCTTTGGACAGTCGCTTATTGATTTATCTAAGCATCAGCGCAGTAAAATTCCTTTTACTGAGGAGATTAAGGACGCCTTAATTTTAGCTGATAAAATTAAAAACAAACATGAAGCATTACGTCGTCATGTTAGACACTTAGCTAGAATGTTATCTGAAGCTGATTTAGAGCCGATTAAACATGCGCTTGATGTTATGGCTAATAAACATCAGCAAGAGACAGCCAAATTTATTAAACTTGAAAAAATGCGTGATGACGTTATTGATCAAGGCAATGACTTTGTAGAAGCTCTACTGAACGAGCATGAGTCGATGGAAAGACAAAAACTCCGTCAATTAGTGCGACAAGCGTCAAAAGAGAAAAAAGCAGAAAAGCTAGGTAAGTATTATAAAGAGTTATTTGATTATCTAAAACTGCATACTAGACAAATAAACTAGTCGTTTATCTATAAAAAAACCTGCAGAAGCAGGTTTTTTAATATAATTTTTTGGGTGTTATCAAATAATGATAAATATGAGTCGCTAAATAACGCTAGCTACTCATGAAAACACTTATTTAAATCAGTAAAATAGTTAAAAACGTTTATTTGCTTGCGCGTGATACGTATTCACCGGTACGCGTATCTACTTTTACTGTTTCACCAATTTGAATAAATAAAGGTACGCGAATAACAGCACCGGTATTTAATGTGGCTGGCTTACCCCCTGTACCCGCAGTATCACCTTTTAATCCTGGATCTGTTTCTGTAACATCTAGATCAACAAAGTTGGGTGTTGTTACTGTGATCGGTGAACCGTTCCATAAAGTAATGGTGCAAATATCGCCTTCTTTTAACCACTTAATACAATCTGTAACTGCTTTTTCATCAGCTGCAATTTGCTCAAAGGTCTCATTATTCATAAAATGCCAGAATTCACCATCAGCATATAAATAAGCTAGTTCGGTTTCCATTACATCAGCGCCTTCACAAGACTCGCCTGATTTAAAGGTTTTTTCTAAGACTTTATTAGAAATAAGTTTACGAATTTTTACGCGACTAAAGGCTTGGCCTTTCCCCGGTTTTACTAATTCGTTTTCTAAAATGTTACAAGGTTCGCCGTCAATCATTAATTTAAGGCCAGCCTTAAATTGGTTTGTACTAAAATTAGCCATATTAATGTTCTCTTATACTCAGACAGATAACGCAGAGATTTAAATTGAAATTACAAATGCCGCAGATAATAACCCAAATAAGCGAACAATTGCACACTTCTTGGCAAAAAGAGTTAAGTAATGTCGTTACAGATCCGAAAAAGCTTTTACAAATGCTAGAAATTGACAGCCAAGATTATCTGCAACACTTTTCCGCACGTAAGTTATTTCCTGTGCGTGTACCCCGACCTTTTATTACAAGAATGAAAAAAGGTGACTTTAACGATCCGTTACTTAAACAAGTTATGCCGCTGTCTGATGAGTTTATTAACACAGAGGGCTACTCGACCGACCCCCTTGAAGAGCACGATACCGTTGCTGAAGGCTTATTACATAAATATAAACATAGAGTATTAATGATTATAAAGTCAGGTTGTGCGGTTAATTGTCGTTATTGTTTTCGCCGCCACTTTCCTTATAGTGAAAATAGTCCCAATAAAGTTCGCTGGCAACCCGCACTAAAATACATTGCAGACAACCCTGAAGTTAATGAAGTTATTTTTAGTGGCGGTGACCCTTTAATGGCCAATGATGAACACTTAGAATGGCTTATTAAACAACTAGAGCCTATTAAGCATGTAACACGCCTAAGAATACATACGCGCTTACCTGTTGTTATTCCACAGCGTATAACAACATCGTTAGTAGACATGTTGTCTCGAACTCGCTTAAAAGCAACGATGGTTTTGCATATCAATCATGCCAATGAAATAGACGCTAATGTCAATCAGGCACTTGAAAAACTACGTGTTGCGAGAATTCCTTTGTTCAATCAAAGTGTCTTACTAAAAGGTGTAAATGATGATGCCAAGCTATTATGTCAACTCAGTGAAACATTATTTGATAGTGGTATTCAGCCGTATTACTTGCATATGTTTGACCCCGTGCAAGGCGTTGCGCACTTTGATGTTTCTGAAAACCAGGCAAAAATAATTGTACAAGAAATGATGGCAACCCTACCCGGCTTCCTCATGCCTAAATTAGTGAGAGAAATTGCTGGAGAGGCTAACAAAACCCCAATCAATTTGGCATAATAGCGTTATATCGAAACAATATTTTATATAGAGACACCATGAGCGCAACTGTCAGTAAGCAACTCGTTGATAATATATCAATTATTTTAAAAAAATCGTTAACCGCTGATGCGACTTTAGCTGATTTAAGAACAAACAAACAAGCAAGCTTTGAAGCCATCTTTAAAACGGACGCCGGCTTCAAGTGTTCGGCAAATACTTTTCAGCCTTACGTGGAAGAAGTCGCGAACGATTTGATCTTTTGGCAGAAAACTTCAGATCAACAAACATTAATAGATACAGTCAAAAAAATAGAGAAACTTTTTACGGTACTCGCTAATTTTGAAGAAAGTGCAACCGTTACTCATTAAACTATTTGTTTAAAGCACCTATAAAAAAACCACCTTTAGTAGACGATAAAGGTGGCTTTTTTTTGGGTTACTTTCAAAAGTTGAGTCTTACTTTTCTACATAATTTTTGAACGTGTCTTTAAACCAATCATCAAGCAATTGCTTTTCATAACCTAACGCTTGATTTCTATACCTTAAGCTACCACCTGCCATAAAGTTCATATCTTTCAAATTAACAGTATCACTATGAATGATGGTTTTATCAGCATTGATTAACTTAAATGAAAATTTCATTCTTGGAAAATAAAGATCTTTAATAATTCTTATTTGATTCATACCACTCGCGTGTACATCGCCTGCTAAATCAACATCGGTCACTTCTATGTCAAGTGTCTGATCTTCAGGTAATGCTTTGGCGAGTTTTGAAAAATGTTTTTCAAATTCGCTAAACATATTTTCTCGAAAGCGCTTTCGACCTTCCGTACCCGCATCAATATCTCGGTATTTACTAGGCTCGGTCCAAGTTACATTTACCTTGGCAGCGTGGGCCGTAGGTAGCGCTATAATCATGCAGCCCAGTACTAAAACAGTCAATAAAGTAAGTAGTGGTTTAATCATCATTTATCCTTAACTATAAAGTTTATTAATACCGATAAGTTTATGTATATTTACCATAAATAAAAAGCGGCCCGAGCGTTATCTTAATTATAGTTCAATAGACGTTGTTCACTTTACGTTTTTAATGTCTGTTGTAAAAACGCTATTACCCTTTTATGACGCATTTTTACAGCAGAAAGCTTTAAATGACAAATATCAGCAATTTCCTTAAATTCTAATTCAGTACGATAACGCAGTAGCATAATGTTGCGATCAGCAAATGATAAATGCATTAATAGCCCCGAGAGCGACGTCGCAAGGTCTTCGTTATTATTTTCATCAGCAATTAAGTTTTCTAAGTATTCGTCACTTGGCTCAATGCTATCCCAACGGCGATCTCTTATTTTATTAATACATTCGTTATGCGCTATTTTGAATAGCCATGCTTTAAAAGATACCGCCCACTTAAATGTTTTCAAGTGAGCGAGTACCTTTATTATGGTCTCTTGTACAACATCTTCAGCATCAGGCAGATTATTAAGTAATTTTACACAATACCCCTTCAAAGTAGGTAGGTAGGGCGTAATCAATTGCTGAAAAAGACGCGTATCATAAGGCAGATTTGCTTGCACTAAGGCCACAAGCTGCCGTTCATTAGGCGAAGTCAAACCGTTAAAAAAGCCCTAATTATTGCTTAATAACTTTATTAGCTAATAAGAAGGTATTAGGTATCGTCGTTATCGACTCCTCCTCCCCCATAATTTTACTTGCTACGCTACCAATAGAGGCTAAGGTACCCTTAATGTTTTCTACCTCTATGCTATCCCCAACTTGGTACATCTCGCGTAAATAAACACCGGCAACAATTTCTTGTGCCATTGCTTTAGTACCAATCCCAAGAGAAATAGCAGCCGCCAAACCGACACTACCAATAAGTACAGTCATAATGTTGTTAAGGAGAGAAACATCTATATCTAACTGAGTAATAGACAATGAAACAGTGATAACAATAATAATACCGCGGCATACTTCAGCAACAGACCGACCATAATCAATTCCCGTATTTTTGGCCGCTATTTTTACCCCATTAAAAACAATTTGAGCGACAAAAAAACCACAAATTAATACCGCAAATGAAGCCAGCAATTTAGGTAAAAATAACACTAAGGTATCAATTAAACCTGAAAGCACCGTTAAACCAACGATATCTAAAGCCGCTAATAAAAATATTAACAAGAAAAATGTTGAAATAAGGCTTGCAACGACTTGACTGCCGGTCAAGGTAACTTCCATTTTTTTCAATAATGAGTCAAAACCAAGCTTATCTAAAAAAGTATTAAAACCAATTTTGATTAAGGACTTATTAAGGAACTTCTTAATCATTGAAGAAATTACCCAACCCACAAGTAAAAAGAGAATGGCAACAATTAAATCAGGTAGAAAAGTGACCACTTTATGCCAAACAGTCATAAAGCCAGAGTAAGCTTTGTCTGTAATATTTTCAGTATCCATTATTTTCTCTCATTATTAGTTGTGTTGGTGCTTGTTGTCTTCGAGGTCGTTGCCATCTGTTTAAATACAGGCTTTAAAATATTTATAAATAGGCTAATAAAAACCACCCAAATAGACGCCAGTCCTAGTGCAACAAGATCTTTCGTTCCTTGCTGATTGTTGGCGGTTATTGCTGCGTGCTTAAAAAACTCATCATCTGAAGTACGAAAGGTCAATTCACTATCATGACTTAATTGCTCAGCTAAACTCTTTTCTATGTCTTTCATCTCATCCTCTAGCAATAATTTATCGCTTTACTCTTTAACGTCTGAATAATTAAAAAGTCACATTAAATTTGTATAAATTTTATTCTTATTTTTTGTCTATACACTTCAATTTTTTAACGATGCACATTCTACGCTAATAAATTCATGGTTTTAGCCTTAATGTTAAAAAATAAATAAAAATTTGTGACTTTTGAGGTTATGATCCGTTATAGAGCCAGAAATTATTTAATATTGCATGAAACTCAATAAGGATTTATTCATGAAAACTTTTAACATTACTCTTTTAGCCGCATTAATCAGCTCACCACTCGCTGCAGAAACCATTGATAAAACATGGGAACTTGGTGTGTTTGGCGATTACGTAAAATCAAGTACCAGTAAAGAAAACAGCATTGACTGGCAACAAATTGAAGCAGGCAGAGGCCTAGGTATTGATTTACAAAAAATCATTAATGACCGTTGGAATGTTCGTTTTGAATTAGCGAAAACTCGCTACGACATTCAAAATGGCAATGATACTGATTACGGTAAGCGCTATGGCGTTGACGCTATTTATAAAATTGAAGATAGTGGCCTTTACATGTTCTCTGGTGTAAGACGTTTTAACAATGTGAACAGCTACAATGCCGTAAATGTTGGTGCTGGTTATTCCTTTCAAATAAATGACCGCTTTTCTTTATACAGTGAAGCAGCTGTTTACCGTGATGTTGATTATGGCCATACAGACCAAGGCTTTAAAATAGGTATAAAATATGCTTTTGGCGATGTAAAGCAAGCACCTATTGTTAACAAAGCTGTAAAACAAGAAGTAATGACAGTGAAGCCAGCCGTTACAAAAGTAATGGTGATTGATACTGATAATGACGGTGTTAGTGATGAAAACGACCGTTGTGCGAATACGCCAGCGAATGTAAAAGTTGATTCAAAAGGCTGTGCGTTATATTCAGAAAAATCGGTAGCGATTAAATTAAATGTTATCTTCGAAAATAACAGTTCATTGGTTAAGCCAGCAATGGTTGATGATATTCAGCGTTTAGCTGACTTCATGAAAGAATACAAAGATACAAGTGTTGTTATTGAAGGACATAGTTCAGCTTCTGGTACTGAAGAGTATAACCTTATGCTTTCTCAAAAGCGTGCTGATACCATTAAAGACCTATTAATCAATAAACATAGCATCGATGCTAGTCGCTTATCTGCGAAAGGTTTTGGTGAAACACAGTTGATTACTACAGGTTCTACTCGTGCTGACAATAGCGTAAATCGTAGAGTTGTTGCAAAAATAGAAACGACTGTTAAAGAAAAAATTATTAAATAAAGTTAAGTAATTTTATCTACGTTATTTAAAAAGGGGGGAGTATGTTTATACTCCCCCTTTCTTATTTAGTCTTTGCCAAATTCTTAGGGAAATTAATTTAATTGATTGGACTTCCCTGGTAACGTCGTGCAACGAAAAATCTTGCGTTATCCTTGGCTACATTATTGATTGTTATTCGTAATTTATCAGGGGTGCGGCAACACTTTAGTAGCAAACTGAAAAAGTATTTCTTCAGTAACGGGTTTGCTCATATGATAACCTTGCCCTATATGGCAACCTTGCTTAGCAAGTAACGCCATTATACTCTCAGATTCAATGCCTTCAGCGACAACCTTAAAGCCAAGGTTAATACCTACATCGATAATACTTTTAACAATCGCTTTAGATTTTTCATCCTTATGCATGCCAAGTACAAAGCTCTTATCAATTTTTAAAAAATCTAACTCCATATCACGTAAATAAGCAAATGAAGAGAATCCCGTACCAAAGTCGTCAATGGCTAATTTAATCTTTTTTGACTTTAATTTATCAATTTTTTCCTGTACTGATTTTATATCATTAAAAAAAGTTGATTCTGTTAACTCTAGCTCTATCAATGCTGGGTTGATTTTATACAGATCAATAAATTGAAAAACTTGTTCAACGAAAAGCGGATCAGCAAAATCTATTGCTGAAATATTTAATGACATTGGAATGTTAGCTAACGCAGTGTTTTCCCAACTTTTTAATGTTCGGCAAGCTTGGTTTAGTAGCCAATGGGTAATGTTTCTTATTAAACCATTTTTCTCTGCTATGTGTATAAAGCAGTCAGGGTAAACAAGTTCATTGGGTGTTTTTTGCCAACGAATAAGCGCTTCTACACCACACAAAGAATTATCTTTTAGACACATTTTGGGTTGATAATGCAGGACAAAATTTTCTTCTTTAATCGCTTCACGTAATTCGCCGTCAATCAGTACGCTACTAAGGGCAATTTTCTCTAATTTTTTATCAAAAAAGTGGTAGGTATTCTTCCCTGATTCTTTGGCTTGATACATTGCCATATCAGCTTTGCGAATCAGCTCTTCTGAGCTAACTGAATCATCGGGCGATAAACTCACCCCGATACTGCACGACATATAGTATTTTTTATCTTTAATATAAAAAGGAACTTTACATAACGTTAAAATGCGTTCATTAATTTGAACAACATGTGAAATATCATTTATGTCTTCTAGGATAACAACAAATTCATCCCCCCCTAAACGGCCTAAAATATCACCCGCTTTTAATGCTGATTGGATACGACTTGCAAATTCGATAAGGTACCGATCGCCTTCTTGATGCCCTGCAGTATCGTTAATCTTTTTAAAGTCATCTAAATCAATAAATAATAAACCTACCTTTAGGTTATGTCGTTGTCCCATGGCAATGGCATGGTTTAACACATCTAAAATTAATGAACGATTAGGTAAGTCAGTTAAGGCGTCATGGTTAGCTCTATACTTCAATAGTGCTTCATTTTTTCTAACATCAGTGATGTCACGACAACACCAAACTCGGCCAAAAAAATCACCATCGACAACTTCAGGCACAGAGTAAAACTCGTAAGAACGGTGATCTATAGTATCAAAGAAGCCATGCACTACCGCTAATTCATTATCTCTTATCGGCTGAATATCATTAGAAAAGCTATCATGATTTACTAATCTTGCCAGAAATAAGTCACAGGTAAGTACTTCGCCATTATTGAGGCGATCAACATCTAAATCCAAAAAATCAATGGCTGCCTGGTTAAGTTTTTCGATGATATTATCAGGACTAAAGCTAAAAATTGCTTCTGTACTTGCATTAAATAAAGCATCTTGCTTAGCAATAAGTTTTTCTGAATGACGCTGAATTTTTTCATTTTTTGCGAGATTTTCTTTTAAACTGACATTAATTTCATTGAGTTCAGTAGAAGACAGCGTTAGTGTGCGTTCCATAAATTCACGTTCTTCTTGCTGTTGGGCAAAAATTTCGTCAATACCACTAATAAAGTCTTTAATACTTTTATGATCATCATATTCATGTAAATGTCTTTTTATCAGACGATTGAGTAACCTATTCATCTGTTTCGCATAGAGTAGTAATGGTCATCGTTTGATTGTGTAATGCACAAGCCTCACTGTTTAACATTGGAGAAAGCTCTCCATAAGAGTAGAAGCCTGTATATGCCCATTTTTCACCCAGAATATCTTTAACAACCTCAACTTCTTCTTCACAGTAATTACCCAAAACTATTCTTCTACCTACGCAACTAATCAGTATAGCTAAGCCATTATTATAATTAGCAGGTATTCTACTTAACGCATGCTCTGCAGCGATTTCAGCACCATCAATTAAGCTACTCGTATTAGCACGCATTAATTGTACTGTTGCGCCTTCTGGCACATCACCTGCAAACGTCATAGAGCCATCTTCTTCATCGATACTCAAAATGGTTCTTGTCATTCTTTTATTGTCAATTTTTAAGACCAGAGGGAATAATAAAGCTGAGGCGGGTAAATCATCGGCGTGTGGACCCAAATATCTTTTATATAAAGCTAGAGCAGGAAGATTATCTAATTCATAAAGCACATTACTTTTTGATTTAGTGATAGTTCTGTCAGGGCCAAACGCATCCCATCCGCCGATGCAACCATAGCCCAACGACAACCTATCACCATAAAAACCCACTAAAACAATTTGGCCTAATTCAGTAGCACTATTATGCCAGACAAGTGTTTCATTAAAGTTGGTGCCATCTCCGGCTAAACCTCCTGTGATTAATATATCTTCAGGTAAAGAAGCCTTTAAAGCGTTGACCAGTTCAGTACCATTTATTTGATGCCCATCTGACAATACCATTACATATCGAAGCCCTTCTTTATTAAGACCATCAGCAAGATTTTTCACCACTTCAAGTACTGAGCTATTAGTAATTGATGCACTTTGAACAGAGATAAAAGAATGGTCAAATTCAATAGCTGTTAAACATAAGCTGTCGTCATAGATTTTTGTTCCTTGAATTTCACCTGCTGTTGTACAGCCAATAATATCTGCTTTTGGGTAGTGGCAGCGTATATCAGCCATCATCGCCTCGTTTTTAACAAGGTCTCGATTTCCAAAAAGTAAAACCAGGCTAGCTTTTTCAATACTCTCGATGGGGTTTTCCCATCGGCCTAAAAGGTAAGTGTTTTGATGAAACTTCATAGGGCCCTTACTCATTAACTTTAAAACGGGTGATATGACAATACTACAAAACACCGATAAAATGTTTCATACTGACGCGTTATACGTTGAGCTTGATCATGTGTATAAACTGATATTATTTGATATGACTGACTTTTAACTATAGCAAATAAACTTAGCAGGATAATTTTTTATTTACAGTCAAATTTATTGATAAATTTACCGATATTAAAAGCCTATATAACTTCTGACGAGTGATTTACTTTGACTCATGTAACGTTATAACCGGGGATATTAAACTTAGCAGGTACTATGCATTCACACGATTAACAATTGAAATTTACAGACAGTAATAAATAGAAAAGCCCGAATATTACTATTCGAGCTTTTTCGATGTTGAGCTATAAATGATATGACTATTTATGCGCAGAATAAATCATGTTAGAACAAGGCACTTCGCAACGCTGTTTAGTTTTCCTTAAACGAGTTACGAAGTAACACTGTTACCACTGATTTAGACCAGCATAATCTATTACATCATGCCGCCCATACGAGCTATAGACCACACAGATATGGGCACGAAATATTCTGAAAATCAAATACCCTTATTATAACCCTCCCCCTCTCTTTTAACATTTCGACTCAAATCAATAATTTTTTTTATTCATTGAATTGATATCTTAACGCTTTATAACCTTTTTCCCGTTTCTTCCACATACGCTGTAATATCGGGAAATCATCAATAAAATCGTAAACTTAAATAACAGTTTTACTACTCCATTCTCGCTGAATTCGTCCAGCGTATTGCGCTAAAATCCCTTCCCAAACTATCTGTAGTGCTATAAATAAAGTATCTAAATGCGGTAGATCAAAACCTTCACCAACGTATTTTCATGTAGTCAATATGACTAAAGCTTCATCTCCCTCAGCCTTATCAGATAATAAAGCTATTCCTTCCTGCCTTCGCTTTGTTGAAATACCTCCATGTAGTTCAACAACCTTTATCCCCTTATTAGTCATCATTTTAGCAAGTAATTCAATGTGCTCTTTTCTTTCGGTAAGCACCATGACTGACCTGTCATTATTAACAGACTGCTTGATGCTGTTAACAACCATTTCATTTCTAGCTTGGTCACAAACTAAATGTTCGGCTCTGTTATAGGTTAGCTTCACCAGATAGCAAAAGTACTTTTCTCTATGACACCCTATCAAAAACAGATAGTTCATCGACCCATCTGTTATGTAATTCCTTTTACATATAGCGTCCAGTTAATAAATAAAAAATTTTGGAATAAATAGTGACAAAAAAACAGAAACCAACGATTTTTTCCTGAAAGCTAACTGTGCCATACAACACAATTTCGTCCTTCTTCTTTTGCTTGATACAACATATCGTCAGCCAACTTAAACGTCGTTTCAGAACACATTTGCTGCGTTGGAAAACAATTGACTCCACCAATACTGATTGTCAGGTATTTATTGCAGGTGTTTTTTTCGTGCTCTATTTTCAGGTCTTCCACAGCTTGGCAACAAGATTCCATTATACTAAATGCATCTTGAGCTGGAGTGTTCGGCAGCAATACCACAAATTCCTCGCCTCCGTAACGAGCAACAAAATCAAAAGGTCTTTTTAATTGCTTAAAAATCACTTGTGCCACCATTTTTAAAGCTTGATCTCCTGCCGCATGCCCGTATTGGTCGTTATATTGTTTGAAATAATCTATATCAATCATAATCAGAGATAAAGGTGTGTTTTTTCTGACGGACATTCGCCACTCAAGAGCAAATATTTCGTAGAACTTTCGACGATTAGGGACACAGGTTAACGAATCTAAATTTGCTAACTGCTCAAGCTGTATGCGCTGCTCTGCCAATTTCAAATGTAGATTAACACGCGCAAGTACTATATCAATGTGAAAAGGTTTTTGAATATAATCACAGGCACCTAGTGCCAAGCCTTGACTTTCATCGACCACATCTGTCAGACCTGTAATAAAAATGACAGGGATAGCAGAAGTTTCCTTATTCTTTTTCAGTTGCTTGATAACTTCAAACCCACTCATTCCCGGCATGATAATATCCAATAAAATAAGATCAGGCTTAAATTTTATTATTTTTTCAATACCTTGCGTACCATTTTTTGCCAAAATAATATTAACCTTTGACTTAAAAAGTTCACTTAAGATTTTAAGATTAGCTTTTTCATCATCAATGACTAAGACAGTTTGTCGCTCAGATATTAAATTTTTCATAAATATTTTTTCCAGCTATACTCAGATATTAGACAAAGATAAATTCTACATGGCTAATGGCTAATTTGAGCATACAGTTTATCGGCATATTCCGATGCTTCTTCATACTCAATATTATCAACAAGTTCAATTATTTTGTTAATAACAAATGAATATTCACTATCCTTACACATTGATTGTATTCCGGGTAAATATTTTTCCACTGAAAAATCAGAAGCTTTCAGCAACGGTCTTATTTTATCCAAATCATTGAGTAGATTTTTGATTGAAAATGAAACTGTTAACTCAGTTTGAGCGGTATTAATTATGCGAGCAATCTCTGTAAGTAGTATATCCAATTCCTTTAATGTTATATCAAATAAAGCCCTGTTTGGGGATCCCTCTTGTAAGGTGTATTCCAGCTCATCACATAATGTCGATAATTCAACAGCGCCTATATAAGCAGCATTCGACTTTAGTGAGTGTATAATACGATGGAGAGTCTCCCAGTCGCCCTCTTGATACAACTGTTCAAGGACTTCTTTCCCTTCTTGACCATTCACAAAATCGTTTATTAAACCTAAGTAAAACTCAATATTGCCTTTTAAATTCCCTAAGGCTAAATCATATTTAATTCCTTTTAACTGCATAATTAAGGATAATTGGTCTTGCATATTTTTAGGAATATCAGCGAGTAAAACAGCCGTATTATCAATATTGAATTCTGCCTCTATAGATGTGTTTACATTCGTTTCAACCTTCACACTCAAAAAACTGACCAATGTTTTATACAAAACATCAAGATCAATCGGCTTCATTAGATGAGTATTCATGCCAACCTCTCGACTTTTGTCAACATCACTTTGCATCGCATGGGCTGTCATCGCGACTATCGGTAAATCAACCAATTTCAATGTCTGGCGAATTTCTTTAGTGGCAGTTAATCCATCCATTTCCGGCATCTGAATATCCATAAAAACTAAGTCGTAAGTCGATTTCTGTAACTTTTCCAAAGCTATCAAACCGTTTTCTGCAATATCTACCTGAATATTCGTCTCCTTCAAAAAACCTAACATTACTTTACGATTAAGAAAGTTATCTTCCACTAATAAAATATGAAACGAAGCTAAATTCGGCGTAGTAACTTGGGTTTTAAAAGTGCTCGGCCGCACTTCCATAAGAGGTGGTAGAACATTCATAATAGAATCTATTAATATCGATTGATTAACCGGTTTTTCAATAAATCCTTGGATAGCCGTACCACTGATGAGTGGTTGAGCCGCGTATTTGTCATAAGCTGAAACCATTAGAATATATGGAGATTTCTTGATAGCCAACTCACTAATATGACGCGCAGTTTCAATGCCATCCATATTGGGCATTCGCCAGTCCATAAAAATAATATCATAGTAAATATCATCGTTTTCAGAGCGTTTAATAAACTCAACTGCCTCTCTACCTGATTCAGCTTCATCAGCATGAATACCGAGGTCATTTAGAAGTGACTGCAATACAACTCTAGCCAGAGGAGCATCATCGACTATAAGTACCTTCAGCCCTGATAACTTATTTTTATCAACCAATATTTCCGAGTTGAAATCGACTTTGTCTACCATTACTGTAAAGTGAAACGCGGCACCTTTACCTGCTTCACTTTCAAGCCAGATTTCTCCATCCATTAATTCACTCAGCTGTTTTGATATCGCTAAGCCAAGACCTGTTCCCCCATATTTTCGTGTCACAGAATCATCTGCTTGAGAAAAAGACTGGAATAATCTGGATTGCTGTTCCTCAGTCATGCCAATGCCTGTATCAATAACAGAAAATTGCAACATTAACTGTTGTTTCCTGTCTTCTTTAATCTGTAATTTGATACAGATAGTTCCTATTTCAGTAAATTTAACGGCATTACTAATTAAATTAACAAGGATTTGCTGGAGCCTATAAGAATCTCCTACAAGCTTGGGAGGTATATTTTTATCTACATGCAGAATCAACTCAAGACCTTTATCATGAGCCTTTAAAGCATTAAGATTGATTGCTCTACATAATAACTTTTCTAATGAGAATGAACTTTTTTCAAGAGTTAGCTTACCCGCTTCTATCTTCGAAAAATCGAGAATTTCATTAATTAATATTAATAGGTCTTCACCTGACTCCAAAATACTTTTAATATTCTCTTCTTGTTCATTATCCAAGTCAGTTTTAAGAGTTAAACGGCTTAAACCAATCACCGCATTCATCGGTGTACGTATTTCATGACTCATTTTTGCTAAAAAGTCAGATTTAGCTTCACTGGCTGCTTTTAACTTTAAGTTAGATACTGCAAGCTCTGAAGTTCTTCGATCAACCTTAACCTCTAAGCCTTTATTTAATTCTATATTTTCTTCATTAATCAAACTAAATTTATTGGCCATCGCAAAAGCAAGTAATATAGATTCCAAGGCAAAACCAATCAGCCCCAAAAGATATCCCGTAATACTTATAGGAGGTAATAGATCAAACGTAATCAAATTATTAAGCATATTCGGCACGGATAGCGTTATATATGCCAATACAAAATATCTTGCAGGCCTAAAACCAAGTCGCCAAGAATAGATACCCGCATAAAAAGCTAACAGCACATAAATACTACTTGTTATCGTCAACAACCAAAATCCTGTTCCAGGATCTGCCATAACAACAGGTATGCAACAAATAACAAAGCGAGCAAAGTAAATGGAAAGTTTATTTAGTTTTGGATGAAACTCTTTCAACTTCAAAAAATGTGAATAAAAATAAATACCAAAAACTATCATCAGAGCAACACCTAACCAATGTAGATGTGGATAAGAGTCGCCTGATATTCGAGGGAAAATCAGTTGAAAATGAGTCCAATAGAAAACCCATGATCCTGTAAATAATGAATAGTAAAGATGACTGAGATCTTTAAAAGCCATGTATATCAAAAAATTATAGATGCACAGCGAGAGTCCGATCCCCAAACACAGTACAACAATTAAATTTTCTAGCGTAACTTGATCTTTAAACGCTTCAACCGGTGTGACACGTATATTAAGTGATAAGTAAAAATAGCTACTTTCAATAAAACCAATAATATAGTGTGTTTCACCTCTATTTAGTGTGATGTTATTACCGTAATGAAAATCGTATTCAGTTGGATAGTTTTCTCCTGAGAATACCTGCTGTACTCCGTTTTGAGAATAAATGGAGAAGCGCATTTCCTCAATTAACGTATTATAGGGGTACAAAACAAAGTCACTGTATTCCGACTGGTTATAAATTTTTATCACAAACCAGAATTTATCTCCACTGGCGTTGATTGCTGTAGGAGGTAATACTTTTTTATCTTCAAGCCACCCAGGTATGTCATCTAAACCGGCAGGAAATTGTACGTCGTCTGCTTGGTAATATGTGACAAGATCGCTAAAGTCTCGGTCAACGGTAGAAGAATTTAATATTAGCGGCTCTACCTTTGTAGCACTTACACTGAATGACATAACACACAACAGAGCGACACACAACAAAGCATTAGCATATATGAATGTTTTTCTTAACATAAAGTCAATCAACCTAATAAGACTAGAAGCGCTACACAGCAATAGTTAAATAGCAGAGGTTTTTAAAATCGCAAATTTACATCAAGACCAAAATGCCGAGGCATTGGCATAATATAATAATCAAACATAAACGTTTGCTGTGCATTAATGGCATAAACGGGCTCATTGTTTTCTTCAATATTTTTAATCCACAGTGATACATCATAACTTTCATTTGCAGACGACCAAGTAAACCTAGCATTTGACTGCATATAACCGTCTGCTTTAATTCCCTCATACCCATAGTCATCATTGTAAGCAGAGAACCACTGTTTACTCACATATTGACTATTAAAGTGCATTGATACCTCTCCCCAGCTCCCCCTAGCCGCAATGTAATCCACAGAAATGTTCATATTTACACTGGGCGCTGAAGGTAATTCGTTACCAGAAAGGTCAACGGGTAAACTTGTAGCCGGGTTTGTTAAGCTAAGTTCATCATACTCTGTATCGAGTAAACCAAGACCGATATTAATTGATAAGTCTTCGGACAGTAGCGCACGAAACTCTAATTCTGCACCATCAATGTACGAGCTACCTGCATTTTCCAGAAATCGTACAGCACCAACAATATTAACCAGTTGTTGATTCTTATAATTATTGTGAAATAGCGCACCATTAAACTGTAAGCGGTTATCCCACCAACGAGACTTTATCCCAATTTCGTAAGCCTCTACCGTTTCAGGCTCAGCTATTGTCAATTCAGTTGTGCTGAAGGTTGCACCACCATTGAAAGCACTACTGCGATACCCCTGACTATAACTACCATAAAGCATAAACTCATCGGATAATTGATATTTCAACCCCATACTACCGCTTACTTTGTCATCGTTGTAACGCTTAGATGACTGATCTACAATTAAGTCATAGACGTGATTAGCATCATAATCGCCCACCCATGAATGTACATTAGAAAGTCTTCCTTTATCCTTGGTATAACGCACCCCCAAGAAACCTTCTAACAACTTATTAATGTCGTAGGTTAAGTGCGTATAAATAGCCTTAGAATCACGCTGTTGTTGATAGCTTTGACCCACTGTAAAACCACTGGTCGCCAAAGAAGGATCAAAAGGCACTCCTAAAGACTCAGTGAATAACAAAAAGCTCAGGTCGTTTTGAATTTTCATTTTATCGTGACTTACAAACACACCAACAATAGCATTAAGGTCGCCCTCAAAATTGGTCGTTAAACGTAGATCTTGTGACCACTGTTCAATCTTACTACTCCAATCTATTTCAAGAATTGAGACAGGTGAACCATCGCCGTTTTCATTTAACGCTTTACCCTTCGACCATGCTGTCACGGAGGTATAATCAATATCTTTTGTCAATGCACCTTTTACGGTTAAATTAAGACTATCTGTTTCTGTGTTATAGGCACCCACTTTATCTTCAGAGCCTTCAAAGTCATCATAGTTTTGTTCAATACGTTGTTCTATTACGCCACCACTAAAAAAGCCCGCCACATCATAACCATTTGGACCTCGCCCTTTAGCAATAATACCCGCCGTATTGCCAAGCGTTTTACCCGACTGTAAACGTAATATTGCATCAATCGACTCTGTTTTATAACGTAACGAGGTTCGAAGCGCCCAATTGTTAATTTCTCGTAAATCTTCAGCGCCTTCATAGTTATTTTCATAAAACCCATCACTGTCGCTGTAGGTAAAAGCGGTTCTTAGTCCCAAAGTATCATCAAGAAATACGGTTTCACCTGCGCCTGAAACGCGAAGGTTATTATTATTGCCGTAGGATAAATGCAAGCGTGCATTTCGCTCAAATTCAGGGACTCTACTCGTAAAATTGATAGCTCCAGCGGTCGTATTTTTACCATATAACGTTCCTTGAGGACCACGTAAAACTTCGGCACGCTCAATATCAAACAACTGTGAAGCTTGCATAAAAGATGCCTCAACTGGTGACTCATCGAAATAAATACCAACAGGGCTAGATTGATTGGTATTAAAATCCGTCATACTAATTCCACGTAATGTGAAAATAGGCTGCGCATCTCCATAAGGTTCTGACACCTGTAGATTTGGCGTTTGTTGAGCAATATCTGATGGCAAGAGAATACCCAAGCTCGACAATGATTGGCTATCAAAAGCCGATATTGAAACCGGCACCTTTTGAATGTTTTCAGTGCGTTTCTGTGCCGTTACCACGATGACTTCCAACATTGGATGTGGCTTTGGGGTTATATTTGATGGTTCTGATAAGACTAAAAAATCTACGTTTGACGCCGATTCCCTCTGTTCATTTACAACTAGTACTTCCTGCATCTGAGCAGAAGAGAAAAAAGATAATAGAAAGAAAGGAACTACAAACTTTAAAGAAAAGCGTGAAGGAAACACCTGCATATTATATTGAAGTCCACAAAAAACCTTAGCATTAACTATAAGCATGCAATAGATTAATTTCAATGAACAATACCTCTATTCAACGGTATACGCTCTTACATTATGCTCTTTCTTATGAATAACATGAAAAATTATAATGTTTTTATTTTTAATATATTATCAAAGACCTATTTCATAAATATTTTATCATTACCCATAAATATAATTTTCTGAATTTTGATACTTAATACGACTATAAAAAATCCTAGTTGTTACTGATTGTAGGTCTACATCTAGCAAAAATATTAACTAATAACAGAAAAAATATAGTATAGATCCTATTTATATTTTCGGAAAAGTTAAGATCAGTAAGGATCCACATGGATGATATTTATCTTTACCAAAAAATTTGTTTTTACAAAATATCACGTTTAGAGTTTATGAACGTATCTAATTTATGATTTTTCATTTTATATCAAAAGGTTATATTAAGGACATAAGTATAAATAATCTCCCTCCCTATATTAATCACTCAGGCAACATAATTATACATCCACCTGCAATATGGATAATGCCGATATTTATGGTTTTTTTGTAAAAGGAAAACTTGATTAGT
Source organism: Colwellia sp. Bg11-12 (assembly GCF_014076955.1). Lineage (NCBI taxonomy): Bacteria > Pseudomonadati > Pseudomonadota > Gammaproteobacteria > Alteromonadales > Colwelliaceae > Colwellia > Colwellia sp. Bg11-12. Next base: position 159,272 of record NZ_JACGUZ010000071.1, on the reverse strand, counting down.
TGATAAAAATAGAAGATCTCTTTTCGAAATGAATAACGTAGCATAAACGTTTCTAAACCAAGCCCACAGTGAGCACCTGGGTAGTTTATACTTTTCATTTTCTCCTTCTTTAGATAATGATCATTTGACAAGATATCCTTTCACCAGAAAACTAGATAGGGTTGAAAAAAAGCCCGAATATCGCTATTCGGGCTTTCGTTTAATGATTTGAATTACACAAGAATAGAGTTAAAGCCCCACTCTACATCATGCCGCCCATTCCACCCATACCGCCCATATCAGGCATACCGCCAGCGCCGGCATCTTTAACTGGTGAATCAGTGATCATAGCTTCAGTTGTTAACATTAAACCGGCTACAGAAGCAGCAAATTGTAATGCACTACGCGTTACTTTAGTTGGGTCAAGAATGCCCATTTCTAGCATATCACCGTAAGTAGAGTTGCCCGCATTGTAACCGAAGTTACCTTTACCGTTACGCACTTCGTTTAATACGACTGAAGCTTCATCACCACAGTTAGCTACGATTTGACGTAATGGTGCTTCCATTGCGCGAATTGCAACGTTAATACCATGAGTTTGGTCTTCGTTGGCACCTTCAAGATCTTTAATAAGGTCAGCAGCGCGAACTAATGCAACACCACCACCAGCAACAACACCTTCTTCTACCGCAGCGCGAGTTGCATGTAATGCATCTTCAACACGGGCTTTTTTCTCTTTCATTTCAATTTCTGTTGCTGCGCCAATTTTAATAACCGCAACACCGCCAGCTAATTTAGCTAAACGTTCTTGTAATTTTTCTTTATCGTAGTCAGAAGATGAATCTTCGATTTGACCACGAATTTGCATTACGCGACCTTGAATATCAGCCTCGTTACCAATACCGTCAATAATCGTTGTATTATCTTTAGTGATAACAACACGCTTAGCTTGGCCTAAATCTTCTAATGTTGCTTTTTCAAGCTCCATACCGATTTCTTCAGAAATAACCGTACCACCCGTTAATGTCGCTATATCTTGTAACATTGCTTTACGACGGTCACCAAAACCAGGTGCTTTAACCGCTGCGACTTTAACGATACCGCGCATGTTATTTACGACTAATGTTGCTAAGGCTTCACCTTCAACATCTTCAGCAATAATTAATAATGGCTTACCTGCTTTTGCAACACCTTCTAAGGTAGAAAGTAATTCGCGAATGCTGCCTACTTTTTTGTCTACCAATAAAATGAATGGGCTTTCTAATTCAACAGTGCCACTTTCTTGGTTGTTGATAAAGTAAGGAGATAAATAACCACGGTCAAATTGCATACCTTCAACAACGTCTAATTCGTCAGTTAATGCCTGACCTTCTTCAACAGTAATTACGCCTTCAGTACCCACTTTTTCCATCGCTGTTGCAATGATTTTACCCACTGTTTCGTCAGAGTTAGCAGAGATAGTACCTACTTGCTCAATCGCTTTGTTATCGCTACATTCTTGCGATAAACCTTTTAACGCTTCAACAGCAGCAATAACTGCTTGGTCAATACCACGTTTTAAATCCATTGGATTCATACCCGCAGCGATTGATTTCAAACCTTCGTTAACGATAGCTTGCGCTAAAACAGTTGCGGTAGTTGTTCCGTCACCGGCTTCATCATTGGCTTTAGAAGCAACTTCTTTCACCATCTGTGCGCCCATGTTTTCAAACTTGTCTTCTAATTCAATTTCTTTTGCAACAGTAACACCATCTTTAGTGATGATTGGACCACCAAAAGATTTGTCTAATACAACATTACGACCTTTAGGGCCTAATGTAACTTTTACTGCGTCAGCTAAAACATTTACACCACGTAGCATTTTTGCTCGTGCGTCATTACCAAATAATACGTCTTTTGCAGCCATGTTGTTTCTTCCTATGTTTTGTTAGTTTGTCGAACATCGTTCGACTACAATAATTTATGCACTGTAAGTTGAGGCTTAGCCTAACGAATTCCTACAGTTTATATAAAGTCATTAACGTTACTATGACTCAACAATCGCCAAAATGTCTGATTCAGAAAGGATCAAAACTTCTTCGCCATCAATTTTTTCAGTTTTAACGCCGTAACCTTCACTAAAAATAACTTGGTCACCTACTTTTACGTCTAAAGCACGTACTTCGCCATTTTCTAAAATGCGACCGTTACCCACAGCAATAACTTCACCGCGCGTTGATTTTTCTGCAGCACTTCCTGTTAAAACAATACCACCTGCTGATTTTGATTCTATTTCTTTACGTTTAATTATTACGCGGTCATGTAATGGACGAATGCTCATTAATTTTCTCCTGAGAGTTTGTTCGCTCTCAATAAATTTAAAATAAAAGGTTATAAAACTTTGTTGCAATTAAAGATGGGGCTAATTTAAAACTTCACAAGCCCCGTTAAAACATTTTTTATTCTTTGCGCTCATACTCACCCTCAAGCGTTTCCCCTTGATGATGTGCAATCGGCTTTTTGGTGTCTGAACGATGTTCAAATGGTTCGGATGAAACGGGCTCTTCCTGTTGTGTATGTACCGAGCTTTGATAAGTAAAACCCGCTGCGGTTTGATTCATAACAAGACGCGACTGCACTGATTTTATTAACAGGCTTCTAACACTCGGTATCAGCAATGATAATCCAAAAATGTCAGTAACAAACCCTGGGGTCACCAAAAGTATGCCCGCAACCAGTAAAAGTAGTCCTGCAACTATTTCATCTGACGGCATTTCGCCTTGTGCCATTTTAGTTTGTACTGAGTTTAAGGTGGCAATCCCCTGCTGCTTAACATTTTTTGCGCCCAACCATGCGGTAATAATAACAATCGCAATCGTTGGCCATGCGCCAAGCCAAGCGCCAACATTAATCAGTACCATAATTTCGATAATAGGCACGGCAATAAAAAGGATAAATAAAAATCGAAACATTTAACATCTCTTCATTAAGAAAATTGATATAAGATGAAACATATATGGGGTTGAGCAGGTCTTTTTCAAGCATCAGGTAATAACAAAGGATTTCAAATAATGACCAGTGACTCATTTAAATTAAAAGCACTTAAGCTTTTGTTAAGGAAAGTCAGTTAATGTTTCAAGTAATAATGTGTACTTGCCCTGATATAAACAATGCAAAACTTATTGCACAACACCTAATAAAAGAAAGGCTTGCCGCTTGTGTCAATATTATTCCTAACGTTATCTCTATTTATCGCTGGCAAGATACGATTGAAAGTGATGAAGAAATACAGTTAATCATAAAAACACAAAGCGACAAATTTAACGAGGTAGCTAATGAAATAAAACGCTTACATCGTTATGATACCCCTGAAATTATCGCCATGAACATCCAGCAAGGCGACAATAGTTATTTAAACTGGATCAATGAGTCTTTAAAATAGTTGTTATGAAAAAAATTGTCTTACTTTTTTGGTTGGTCTTAACCAGTATCTTTTTACAATTACCCCATGCTCAAGCTCAGGAATCAATTTTTGACACTTCATCTTCGTCTTTATTTAGTAACGATGATGAGTTCCTTAGTGTTGAGGAAGCCTTTGAATTTAATTTCCATCAAAAAGAGGATCAACTAGAGGTCACCTTTACAATAGCTGAAGGCTATTATTTATATCGTCATCAGTTTAAGTTCAGCATTGAAAACGCAGAGATAACCCCCTTTGAACTGCCTAAAGGTGAAGACCATGAAGATGAGTTTTTTGGTGTTCAACAAATATTTACTGAGCAACTTAACTTTACGATTAAGCTGGTTAATGTTGAAAATGACGCCAGTATAAAAATACGTTATCAAGGTTGTGCAGCAAAAGGCTTATGCTTTCCACCAAAAAGTAAAGTGGTCGAGTTATCAAAATTTAGTCATCAAAACATCAGTGATGCTAACAATGTTTTAACGGCTATCTCGGCTGATAATGAAGCTGAAACAACATCGTTAACTGTTGAAAGTGCTAGCGAACAGCATCAATTAGCTGACATGTTAAAAAGTGATAATATTTGGCTAACGCTATTAGCTTTCTTTGTGGGTGGTTTACTGCTCTCCTTTACCCCTTGTGTCTTTCCTATGTACCCTATTTTGACCGGTATTATTGTTGGTCAAGGCGACAAACTTTCTACAGCAAAAGCCTTTCGTTTGTCGTTTGCTTATGTGCAAGGTATGGCAATAACGTACACATTATTAGGTATTGTTGTTGCTCTAGCTGGCGCACAATTTCAAGCAATGTTTCAGCACCCTGCTGTATTAATTGTACTAAGTGTTTTATTTATATTTTTAGCACTCTCTATGTTTGGCATTTTTAACCTTGCATTACCAAGTAGCTGGCAAAACAAACTAAATAACATCAGTAACAGCCAAAAAGGAGGTTCATATTTTGGCGTTGTGGTTATGGGCGCAATTTCTGGCTTAGTGGCATCACCTTGCACTACGGCTCCTTTAACCGGTGCTTTATTATATATTTCGCAGTCTGGTGATATTTGGCTAGGTGCTTCAGCGTTATACGCGTTAAGTTTAGGTATGGGTATTCCGTTACTTGTTTTAGGAAGTTCTGGTGGTAAGTTACTACCAAAAGCAGGAACTTGGATGACCGTAATTAAGAACGTTTTTGGTTTATTACTATTAGCTGTACCCATCTTTTTAATGGAAAGATTTTTACCAGAAGTTGTGACACAAACCATGTGGGCAATATTAGTCTTATCAAGTGCAGGTTATTTTTATACGGTTAATCAACAGACACAAAATAATTTTTGGTTTGGTGTTAGAAGTATCGTGATATTTGTGATGATATTTTTTGGCGCTAATCAAGCTTATCAATTAATCAATCCTAGCCAACAAGTTGCCGCAATCAATCAACAAGTATTGCAAAAACACTTTACGAAGGTAGTAACACTGACTGAATTATTAGCGGAAGTAGAACAAGCGAATAAACAAGGCAAAACCGTGATGGTAGATTTATATGCTGACTGGTGCATCGCTTGTAAAGAGTTTGAAGAATATACGTTCAATGCGCCTTCAGTACAAGAAGCGCTCAACAATACGCTGTTACTGCAAGTTGATATGACTGAGTTTGATTCTGTTGATAATGCGGCGTTTGCTAAAAAATACCAAGTCTTAGGTTTACCTTCTATCTTGTTTTTTAATCAACAAGGTAAAGAGTTAACTCAGCAAAGGGTAACGGGCTTTATGGGCGCTGAAGAATTTACTGAGCACTTACAGAAAATTCTCTAACCCCTCGCCTTCAATAAACAAGCACACTTTAACTCGCACAAATCTGCGGGTTAAAGTGCTGATACTTTCCAATAACCGTTGACAATTTTTGTGTCAATAAATTCCATCAGTTGTATTTCAGGAATAGGTTTAGAAAAGTAGTAACCTTGAATAATATCACAGTCGTTTTCCGTTAAACTGCGTAACTGAGCACTCGTTTCAACACCTTCTGCGATGACCTGCAAACCTAAGTTCTTCACCATAGCAATGGTTGACATAATAATTTGATAATCAGCTCGATTTTCTAACATGCCAAAAACAAAACTTTTATCTATTTTAATAACGTCGACTGGCATTTTTTTCAAATAAGCTAAGGACGAATAACCGGTACCAAAGTCATCAATAGCAAAGCTAAAACCTACATCTCTTAAACCATTCATCATTTCAATTGCACTATCAATATTTTTTACTAAAGTTTGCTCGGTCAACTCTAGCTCGAAGTGACTTGCCTCGAGCGAAAACTCAGCAAGTAAATCGATTAAATAAGGGGTTAGATGAGGATCTGCGAATTGCCCTGCCGACAAGTTTATTGCAATACGGACATCCGTTAGGCCCTTGTTGATAAATATTTGGCAGAGCTCAAAACAGCGTCTGATCACCCAATAACCCAGTTCAACCATATGCTGAGAATTTTCAAGAAGAGGAATAAAATCTTCTGGCGAAACCATACCTCGCTCAGGATGCTGCCAACGAAGTAACGCTTCAAAGCCGTATAGTTTTTTTGTTTTTGCATCTAATTGAGGCTGTAAACTTAAACTGAATTGGTTTTTGGCTAATGCCTGCCTGACTTCACTTTCCATCATCACCCGAAGCGCAACTTTCTTATACATCTCTTCATGGTAAATATGATATTTGGCGCCACCGTCATCTTTAGCTTCATACATAGCTATATCGGCATAGCTGATGAGATCTTCTGACTTAGTCATTTCTTCAGGAGCAAAAGCGATTCCAATGCTTGTACTTACATAAAAAAGGCTATTTTGTATTTTAATTGGTGCTTTAAACGCCTCTAAAATTTCTTCTGCAACAAGCACTGCGTCATTTTCATGGTCTAGATGCCCAAGAACGACAACGAACTCGTCGCCACCAAAACGACAAGCCATATCAATTTCCCTGATGCTAGAGCGTAAACGATTAGCCGCTTGAATTAATAACTTGTCGCCATCGGTATGACCATGGCTATCATTTACTTTTTTGAAGTCATCGAGATCTAAAAATAAAACGGCAATTTGTCCGTCACTGCGTGAAACGTTCAGCAACGCCTTACGCAGTTGATAGTTCAGCATATTACGGTTAGGTAAACCCGTTAATAAATCATACATTGCAATATTTTCGAGCTCTTTCGTTTTTTGATCAACTTCAATGTTTAATTGTTCAAGTTCAAAACTTAACTCGGTGGCCGCATCTGCCAAAACATCTAGTTCATCAATATATTTACCATTTCTTTGTAGGTCTGTTTGACGAAATCGATCAAATTCTTTTTTCGCCAGCAAAGGTAAAACATCTGATAACACCAGTAAGCGGCGCGTAAGAGGGCTAGCAACAAAGTGGACAACAATAGCTAATGCAATAAGAATAACAAGCGTAAAAATCAAAAATTGTTGGCGATTATGTTGAAATTTTCGAGTAAAGGCGGTGACATCATCGATAAGAGCAAGGTAGTAATAACGTTCATTGACATTAGCGATTGGAATTAAATTAATAAGATAACTGTTATCATTTACAGAGGCTTCTATCCCTTGAGTTTTAATGGTTTCGTTGTTAAAATTTTTCTGGCTAGCAACAAACAACTCGCTCACAAGTAAGGTATTTGTAGAAGAGATAAACTGAGCATCTGCAAGTTTAAGTGTCATCACACTATTTGTTGTTGATATAGGGTTATCAACCTGAGAGAAGCTCACCATTGCCAGCTCATTTTCAAGTGCTTGATTAATATCAAAAATCATATCAACAAGCGACACCGTCATGGCAACAACGGCCATATCACCTTTGCCATTTAATACGGGTACGGTTATTAACTGCACGCATTGCGCTTGGCAAAATAATGAATGTTCCGGTTGTTGAAGTTCGAGTACATTTTCGATACTCGCCTGAACAAACCTAGGGATGGGGTTAGACAGATATAGTTGTTCATTATTGTCAGAAATTAACCAAACATTTTCAACATTTTGATTCATTTGTAACGTATCAAATTGTGCAGAAAATTCTTGGGCTAACACATCAAAATTTTGTTGCTCTTTTAAACGGACAATGTCTGAAAAAGATTCCAGCCATATACGTCGTTGCTGCCGCAAAACGTTATTTTGTACGGTAAATTGTGCATGCCCTTTTCTTAAGGTGTCACTTTGATATTGTGTAAATTCTTGATTTAATCTTGATAAAGACTGATAAGAAAAAATAGCGCTCAATAATATTAAAGCACCAACGACTAACACTAATAATTTAACAGGAACACTAATAAATATTTTTTTCATCACTTAAAACCAATACATTAATTGTACAGCCCACATTTTCCAGTGTTCACTGTTTGCTTGAGGGTTAGGTAAAACAATAGGGTTAAGTCGAGCAGTGCCTTTTACCCAGTGGTATTCAGCATTAACTCTAAAGTTATCAGAAAAGTTGTATGAAAATCCTATCATGGCGTCATCTTGATAACCAAAATAGCTCGGCACTAATCCAGCACTTTGCTCTTGTAACTTATGGCCTCTTTTATCATTTTTATCTATATAAAATTTTTCGTAGCGACCAATCAGTGTGAGTTGTTGATCAACTTTGTAGCGAGCTTGAAAATAGCCCCCTTGACCAATGCTGTCTTGATTAAATGGTTGAGTATAAAAGCCTTCCGTTAAAAACCTTGTTTGCAAAATCTCTGAAGTAAATTCCCATTGTTCCCCTTCATACAACGCATTCATCGTGTAAAACTGAAAGACAAATCGTCCATCGACAAAAAAGTCTACCGCTTCTTTGTGATAATTAAACTCAGAGTCTAATAAGCTTAAACCAAATTTCCATTGAGAAAACACAGGGCGCCAGTATACACTCGCCTGTGTATCGAGTTCACTTTCTATACTTCCTTGCGCTAATCTACTTAAGATAACTTCTGAGTCGTCACTGTTAATCGGGCTTTTACCGCGACTAAAATTGAAATCGAATTCACCATATTCATCATTATTATAGGTTATCTTTAATGCAGCTCCATCTCCGCCTATAGCGATATCACGAAAACCATCAAAATAAGTGCCTTGCGGTAAAATAATGGAAGGACGCGCAAAAGGAATATCTCGAGTGCTTGAATGAAGCCAGTGAGCGTTTTTAAAGCGCCCTACAAACAAATTTGCCTGCAATTGCTCTGAACTATAGGCATTCCAATCCACCAAAAAATAGTCAACACGCAAACCTTCGTTGTAGCGATTACCACCATTTAAATACACAGCTTGTGCAGCAAAGCGAAAGTCATCAGACAATTGATAAGAGGTGTTAAGTCCAATTTCAGTTAACTTTAGCGAAAGTTCACCATCGTCATTCACAAAATTACTGCCATCAACATCGATAACACCTTGAGCAACAAAACCATGTATTTTTAAAGGCTCTGCTGAATGGTCATCTTGAGCAATGACATTACATGTCAGTAATGCTGATAAACATATTAATTTATAATTCACTTTATTCATCAATTTTAAGCCGATTGACATCACTTACCTCATTAATATTTTCAATATAACCAATAGCACCTGTTGTTGACTTAACAGCCTGTATTAATTCTTGTTCACTCGAAACAATGGTGGGTGCAATGCCCATACCTGAGAAAGTTAACTTGTTCCAAATACGGTCAAGTTGATAAGGGAATAAACGCAGGGTTTCTTTACAAAATTGTTGGTGAATTTTAGTTGTGCTCGATAAAACAAAAATGGTAATTGGAACACCATTTGCCCATTTGACTTGACGCATAGAATATATACGGCGAAGCTGAGTTGTTGTTATTGACGCAATATCAGCGCTGCTATTGGTAATAACTTCAACGGCAGAGACTGTAGGACTGCCAAAAAGCATGGCAAGCACCATTAACCTGAAGATAATTTGGTTGATAACTAAATCCTTGTTAATGGAAGTGGATAGTTTTTTATCTAGCCAAGCACTCTGTAATAACTATTTATAATAAGCTACTTACTACACAACAGCATACTTTCTGTTACTTATTTGTATATAAATAAGGCTAAACCAATGAATTAACTAATAAATATAGATAGTTATAGTGTAGTAAATTTTGACTGAAATACAAAACTTTATTGTCAGCTTATCAATAAAAAATACACCCCAAGTGATCAGACCAGTATTTTGCTGCTATATTCTGCGAAAACACTATAATAATCGCCTAACAGCAGAAATGTTCGATTTTGTTATTATCTATTCCATCATTGTAGTTTTTATGTGATGATATTTGTTAACTTGCTATTTAATAGGTTTTTCTCAGAAAATGACTACAAAGTTTAAAGTTTTAGTGATAAATGGCCCTAACTTAAATATGTTAGGAAAACGTGAGCCTGAAATTTATGGTGCGCAATCATTAACCCATATTATTGATGATTTAACGCTACAAGCTTTACCACTGGGAATTGAGTTAAGCCATTTGCAATCAAATGCCGAACACCTGCTTATAGAGAAAATACATAATGCTCATAATGAAATTGACTTTATTGTGATCAACCCAGCCGCATTCACCCATACAAGTATAGCGATACGTGACGCTCTTCTTTGTGTAGACATTCCATTTATTGAAGTTCATCTTTCAAATGTCCATGCCAGAGAGTCATTTAGACATCATTCGTATCTATCAGACAAAGCTATAGGTGTTATTTGCGGTTTAGGCGCAGATGGATATAAATATGCATTAGGGTCTGCGTATACATGGTTAACTCAACATAAAAGTTAACGCATAAACAACAGGGGATGGCTGATATTCAGTGGTTCTATTGACAACAAACATTACACATTGATAAAAAGGTATTCAAATGGATATTCGTAAAATAAAAAAATTAATTGAATTAGTAGAAGAATCAGGAATTAACGAGTTAGAAATCTCTGAGGGTGAAGAGTCAGTACGTATTTGCCGTGGTGGTACCTTAGTACAAGCCGCGCCAATGATGCATTCAGCTCCTGCACCTGCTCCAGTTGCAGCTCCAGTTACCAATGATACGCCAGCTGCACCTGCAGTTCTTTCAGGTCACGTAGTACGTTCTCCAATGGTGGGTACATTCTACGCTTCTGCCTCTCCTGATTCACCTGCTTTTGTAGAAGTAGGTAAACATGTAAATGCGGGTGATACTTTATGTATTCTCGAAGCAATGAAAATGATGAACCAAATTGAAGCTGACAAATCTGGTGTTATTAAAGAAATTCTAGCGAGTAACGAAGACGCTATAGAATTTGACCAGCCGCTATTCATCATTGAATAATCCTATATATATCAAAACAAAAGGGTCATTCCATGTTAGATAAAGTTGTTATCGCCAATCGAGGCGAAATTGCACTAAGAATATTACGTGCATGTAAAGAATTAGGTATTAAAACTGTTGCAGTACACTCTACGGCTGACAGAAACTTAAAGCACGTTTTATTAGCTGATGAAACTATCTGCATTGGTAAGGCACCAGCACCTGACAGTTACCTTAATATTCCTGCCATTATAACGGCAGCAGAAGTAACAAATGCAGTAGCTATTCACCCTGGTTATGGTTTTTTAGCAGAAAACGCTGATTTTGCTGAACAGGTTGAAAAGTCAGGCTTTGCCTTTATCGGTCCAAAGGCAGAAAGCATCCGTATTATGGGTGATAAAGTTGCGGCAATTAAAGCGATGAAGATAGCCGGTGTTCCTTGTGTTCCGGGTTCAGATGGCCCACTTAATGACGATGAAGCCGCAAATAAAGCCCATGCTAAACGTATCGGTTACCCGATTATCGTTAAAGCTGCTGGTGGCGGTGGCGGTCGTGGTATGCGTGTTGTGCGCAACGAAGAAGACTTAGTAGAATCGATTGCTTTAACAAAAAGAGAAGCTGGTACTATTTTCAAAAATGACATGGTTTACATGGAAAAATTCCTTGAAAACCCTCGTCATGTTGAAATTCAAATAATGGCTGATGGTCAAGGTGGTGCAATTCACTTGGGCGAGCGCGATTGTTCAATGCAACGTCGTCATCAGAAAGTTGTTGAAGAAGCTCCAGCACCAGGAATTACTCCTGAAATGCGCGCTAAAATTGGTGAGCGTTGTTGTAAAGCTTGTCTTGATATTAATTATCGTGGCGCCGGTACTTTTGAATTTTTATACGAAAACGGTGAATTCTACTTCATTGAAATGAATACCCGTATTCAAGTTGAGCATCCAGTTACTGAAATGATCACCGGTGTAGATTTGATTAAAGAGCAATTACGTGTTGCTGCTGGTCAACCATTATCTTATACCCAAGATGATATTAAAATCGCTGGCCATTCAATAGAATGTCGTATTAATGCTGAAGACCCACGTACCTTTGTTCCTTCACCTGGGAAAATCACTCGTTTCCATCCTCCTGGAGGTTTAGGTGTACGTTGGGATTCTCATATTTACGCTGAGTACTCGGTTCCACCAAATTATGACTCTATGATTGGAAAATTGATCACTTGGGGTGATAATCGTGATGTTGCTATTGCACGTATGCGCAATGCCTTAGCCGAATTAGTGATTGATGGTATTAAAACCAACATTGCCTTACATCAAGATATTTTAAATGATAAAGGTTTTGTTAATGGCGGTGCAAACATCCATTATTTAGAGAAAAAATTAGCTGAATCTGAATAGATTTCAGTAGATTTAATGATAAGCCCTGCATCGCAGGGCTTTTTTATGTTGGGATGGGTGTTCAGGTCTTAACCTAGTAACAAAAATGAAGCCCCGACATCCAAATAGGCGATGTCGTGATATCATGGCTGACAATGAACAACCTATATCTTACTCACTGAATTTTAAAATATGACTGAATTACTTGAAAAACCTTTACCACCTGCTGATGGTGAATGTTGTGATAGCGCTTGTACACCTTGTGTTTGGGACAATTTTTATGCGAAACGCAAAGCATGGCGCCTGCAACAAGTTGCCTTAAAAGAAAAGCAGGTTCAAGAAAGCGAGTCGAATTAATATTAATCGATTTTGTAAGCGATGTTTCTTATGAGTGAATTACTTAAAAAACCTTTACTCCCTGCCGATGATGATTGTTGCGGTGGTGGCGCTTGTTGTCCTTGTGTATGGGACCATTATTATAGCGAACACGAAAAGTGGCGTTTACAGCAAGCTGAATTACAAGCTAAAGAGCAAGCAATAAACGCTGAACAACCTTAGCTCAAGGCAATCACTTTCTTCACCAGTTTATTGATGCCACTGGCCGCTTCAACAAGCGACGTCGCTAGCATATAGGCTGGTGTTGAAACAAGTTTGTGTTTTCCATCAACAATAATATCACCCACTTCGCAATCAACGTGCGCTAAACCACGATTCATTAACGATTCTGCAATATCACGATCTTTACCAATGGTCCCTTGGGTATCTTCACCATAAATAAGGGGGATCATTGCGGGTGCAATACACATAAAGCCGAGGGGTTTATCTGCTTTAATAAAACATTGTGCCGCAGCAAGCACTTCAGCATTAATTTGATAATTTTCTGCATCAAGCGCAAAGTCACATAAATTTTTTGCTGCACCAAATCCACCGGGGAAAATTAATGCATCAAATTCGTCTTGATAGAGCTCGGTAATATCTTCAATATCACCACGAGCAATACGTGCAGACTCGACTAAAACATTACGTGTTTCATCTTCACTAACAACGCCCGTTAAATGATTAATCACGTGATGCTGATTAATATTAGGTGCAAAACAACGGTAAGTTGCGCCTTGCTGCTCGATAGCGAGTAATGTCAAAACACTTTCATGAATTTCACTGCCGTCGTAAACGCCACAGCCAGATAAAATAATCGCTACTCTTTTCATGTTAATCCTTAATTACTATACTTTTTGTCATATTCGGTAATTGACATAATAAAACGACTATTATCGAACACCACATTAATAATGCAAACGGTAAAGCACTACCATCGTAAAAATACGCTAATATCGGTCCCGCCAAGGCGCCAATACCAAAACGTAGTGTACCAATTACAGCGTTTGCTGTACCTGATTCACGGGTAAATTCTTGCATAATAAGTGCATCAGCATTTACCGCTATCATTGATAAACTCCCCATTAATGGCAACACAGCAATCGCGGTATAAACGAGCGAAAGTTGTAAAAAGTTAACCACTACTAATAAAGATGAAAAGCATAAAGCAACGATTAAACCGTACGCCAGCATTTTTGTTGAGCCTTTACGGCTTACTAAACGCGTATTAATAAAATGTGCCATCATCAACGCGACCACATTAACCGCAAAAAGCAGGCTAAATTCAAACTCAGAGACTTTAAAAACGCTCAGATAAACAAAAGGGATTGCGGTGATATAAGCAAAAAAAGCCAGCGATATAACCATTGAACTCACAATATTTAATTGTGATTTTTTATTGGACAACACAGTTTTATAGCGTTGAATAAAACTAACTGGCGCTAAATTCTGTTCTCGTTTAACTTCTGGTAAAAAGCGATAGACTAAAAGTAAAATAATAAAGCTGTAGCCCGCTAAACTTAAAAATATAAGCTGCCAACTATGCAGCAGTAACACTGAGCCAATAGCAGGCGCTATCATAGGCGCTATCATCATAATCATAGATACATAAGAAAACCCTTTCGCTGTATCTTTGCCATATCGCTCTTTTATCGTACCTGGCACAACAACCGTTGCCGCACTACTAATAAATGCCTGAAAAAATCGAAAGGATAAAAATTGTTCAATACTCGTGACAAACGTTATCGCTATACTCATGACGATAAAGCCGGATATACCAAGCATAACGAGTTTTCTTCTGCTGCGCTTATCCGCTTGAGGGCCAAAAAACAATAAACCTAGGGCATAACCTAACAAATAAATACTTAAGCTATTCTGCACCGTTGGCATATCTGTAGACAGTTGCTCAGCCAATATAGGCATTGCCGGTAAATACATATCAATTGCCAGAGGAGAAATAGCAATAATTGCTGCTAATAATGGCAATAGTAGCTTTAAGGATAGCTCTGCTTGTTCGCTAATTTTTAAGTTACTCATGATTTTTCCGGATAATCGTGAACAAGTTTGCCAAGGTCGGCGATAGCTTTATCTATTTTTTCACACCATTTTACACCATAGCTGATACGCATAAAGTTTTTGTATTGGCCTGTGGGTGAAAATATTTCACCGGGAGCAAAGCTAACGCCTTTCGCAATCGCTTGGCTGAAAAATTTACTGGTATCTACATGAGAACGACAACGGATCCATAAGACACTGCCTCCTTGAGGTTGTGAAATACATACTTCATTTGGAAAATGGTTGGCGATTAAAGCGCGCATCCGTTCACAGTTATAGCGTAAGGTTTTTCTTAAAACTTGTAAGTGGCGATCGTACTCCCCACTCATCAAATAATCGGTTAGTGTCCATTGTTGTAACATTGGGGTTGAACAAGACTGAGCGCGCTTAATACGCTTTGCTGCTTCTTCAAATTTCCCCGGTAATAGCCAGCCAACACGATAACCAGGCGCCGCTGTTTTTGAAAAAGACGAACAAGTAAGTACTAAGCCTTTTTCCGAATAAAGCTGGGCTGGCACAGGACGATTTTCGCTAAAATATAAATCACTATAAACTTCATCTTCAATAAGAGGAATATCATGCGATTCTAACAAGCTGACCATGTCCTGGCGCTGTTTGTCGGTCATCATAGAGCCAAGAGGGTTAGAAATAGCGGTAGAAAACAAACACGCTTTAACGGGATGTTGCTTGATAACCTTAGCGAGTTCTTCAACACAAACGCCCTCTTCAGTACAGGTGTAAACTTCTAAGGCTTTCATGCCAAGGCTTTCAATTAATTCAATTAACCCAAAGAAACAAGGAGATTCTACCGCGATAATATCACCGCGTTCCGCGACGCATTGTAAGGCAATTGACAACGCCTCTTGAGCACCACTGGTAATAATTATGTCGTCATGATTAATAGCAACACCCTGTTCCTGATAACGAAAAGCGAGGTTTAAACGTAATTTTGGATCGCCATTTACAGGGCCATAGCTCACCGCTTTCTCAGCATGTTTACTTAACACTGTTCGCATTAAGCGTGCTAAAGCTTTATCTGGTGGGTGCGCATTAACCGGATTAGAAATTCCCAACGCAACCGAGTCAGGTAGATGAACAGCATCGTACACTTGCTCGATTAAACTTCGACAAGAAATTTCAACAGGCTCGCAACTTGCCCATATAGCGCGCATTGGCTTTAAAGTACGTGCTTTTTTTGCTTTTAAATAATAACCAGACTGTGGCCTTGCAGAAATAGTACCTTGGCGTTCTAATTCAATATAGGCTTGCTTTACGGTTGGAATACTAATCTCAAACTGTCTACTGAGCTTTCGTAAACTAGGCAGTTTATCTCCAGCTCTTATGGCGCCACTTTTTTCTTGGAACTCAACAAAGTCGATAACTTGCTGATAGAGGAACTCTGAGGAAGATTTGTCTAAAAGACGCATTTTATCTAGCCATTACAAACTGTACAGGTTGCATTTTACATTTTTTGTATCTGTTACACAACAGAGTGTCCTATAAACTATCCACTAGTAGAGTTATTCACTAGTAGAGTTATTCACTAGTAGAGTTATTCACTTAAACGTTCGAAAGTATTAAAGAGAACACCAGTACTTTACATTGTAAGAAATCATTAGTAGCTAGATAAACATTTGATTAAATAATTATCGATTGAAAAGCCCTGTTGTTATTGAATACACAATATATAAATGTATCTAAACTGAGTAAAATAACGAAGTAATAAAACGTCAAACAAAAATGATGTTAACGTTATTAAGTTAAATGCAGTGTAGAAAAATGATCGTCTAAATTTTCAGGAAAGAATAATGAACAACACACTATTATATGTGATCACCGTACTTATCTGGGGAACAACTTGGATCGCCATTAATTACCAATTGGGTGATGTTCCACCTGAAGCTTCAATTGTTTATCGTTTTGGTTTAGCGGCAATACTTTTATTTGCCTATTGCCGTTTTAAAAAGCTCTCACTTGCCTTTAATAGCAGGCAGCACTTACAGTTTTTATTTTTTGGCTTAATGCTATTTGGCTGTAATTACTATTTTTTATATTCCGCACAGCAGCATATAAACTCTGCCCTTACCTCAATCGCTTTTTCAATGATCATGTTTTTTAATGTCATAAACGCACGTATTTGGTTTAAAACTAAAATTACTCAGCAGACTTACCTCGGTGCTTTTCTGGGTTTAATGGGTATTGTTGTTTTATTTTGGCCACAAATTAACGATACAGAATTAGGCACAGAAACGTTACTTGGTTTATCACTTTGCTTTGTCGGTACTTTATTTGCTTCAACCGGCAATATGGTTTCAATGAAAAATAAACTCATGAACTTACCGATGATGCAAGCCAATGCTTGGGGTATGTTTTATGGCTCGATATTTATGACAATACTGTTATTGGCGCAAGGTAAATCGTTTACGTTTTCATATACTTTACCTTATATCAGCTCACTCATTTACTTATCTATTTTCGGTTCAATTATCGCCTTTGCAAGTTACTTAACACTACTAAATAACATCGGTGCTCATAAAGCTTCGTACGCAAGTGTCATGTTTCCTGCTGTTGCTGTCGTCATATCAACGATTTTTGAAGGCTTTAGCTGGAATGTTTATACCGTAATTGGCTTATTAATTATTGTTGCCGGTAATGTAGTGGTGTTAACAAAACCGAGAAAAGAAAAGATAAATATACCAACAACACCCTAAAAACAGGTGGTTTTAACAAGAAACAAGCGGCATCAATCTATTTAACAGCGATTAAACTTTAGTGCACTATTTTTAGAAAAAACAGTGGCACAACAGCGTACACACCTTCCGGTTTACGCTGTTTTTTTTAGCATAAATTTATTTAAAATAAAGACATATTTTTATTCAAATGCTACTATTTTTAAAAGATCATTAATTAGGGACAGCATGTTTAATAATTCATTGTGTCAATTTTTAATCTTAGCGTTATCTTTACTTCCTTTGAAGAGCGTAGCATGCCAACAAGCTGATATTGCTTGTAATTCGCCTATCCCAACGTTAAAGTTTGACCCTTCGGGTTCCAGTGCTTGGTACCCTTATTATATTAACACGGGCGAAAAACGTGGCATCGTAACTGATGTGGTTGACGTTATACTCGTCAATGCCAATATCAACGGCCAAAAAGTTATTTTACCGCCAATGCGCACTAATTTATCGCTTGAAAATGCGGTGGTTGATTTTGATTTAATTAATCCTGATTGGTTATCTGAAGAGAAAAAGTCTAGCCGCTATGTTTTTAGTGATACGGTTATTCCAATCAAAGAGCATATTATTTATTTGGCAGGTACTCCTACCCCCAAAGATCTAGGAAAAGATGAACAATTAAAAGGTCAAAGTTTAGGTACTGTTAGAGGTTATTACTATCACAATGATCATTTATTTAATCGGCTAGATTACCCTTCAGAAAAAGAATTGGTGAAAGCACTTTTTAGAAAACGAATTACCTTTGCCATTAGTGGCGACAAGCCTGCACAGTATTGGGCAAAAGCGTTATCGGTACCTATTATTTTAGGCCCAATACATTCTGATGGTTTTTTAAGAATAAGACTTCGAAAAGAACTAGAGTACCTACTGCCTCAAATCAATCATGCGATTCAAACTTTAAAAGTGAATGGAAGTATTACCCGTATTATTGACTCTTATATATAAAGGTTATTATTGGCGCCTGATATTAATTGACGTTTTTTATGGTGATTAATTTTTTTCATTCATCGTTATTGTTAATAATAAGTAACTCTATTATTCTATCACCATAAAATAATCAGCTTTTTTTCGTCCTCCCTTAAGGATAAACATGAAATATTTCCACCCTTTAGCGTTACCTTGTTTCCTGACCAGCTCGCTATTACTCGTCACTCCTTGTTCTTTAGCAGCAAATCAAACCAATACAGATATTAATGAAAAACGAGCCTATACCTATCTTAAACAACTCGCTTCACCTACCGAAGGTATTGGAGCTCGCGAAGCTGGAACTGAAAAAGAACAGCAAACAGCAAGTTATATTAAAACCATGTTTGAAAAATTTGGTTACCAAGTTACTGAACAAAATTTTTCATTTAAAAGTGGAAAAATGGAAGGTGAGTCAAAAAACATTATTGCCCAATGGGGTGATTCTACTAAACCTACTATAATTTTGGGTGCTCATTATGATTCGACCGCAATGAAAACAGGTTCAATGGGAGCAACCGATAACGGTGCTGGGGTAGCAGCAATGCTGGCAATAGCCGAAGCACTCACCACTCAGCTTCCTAAAAATTATAATATTCGTTTCGTCGCGTTTGGCGCAGAAGAAATAGGTTTAAAAGGCTCTAATCACTACGTTAGCGATTTATCAGCACGTAACGAAATTGGTAATATTGCTGCCATGATAAACTTTGACACCATTGCCGGTGGCGATAAAGTTTATGTACACAGCGCACATTCAACCCCTTATAAGCGTTGTAAAAGTGATGAGTACAACAGCGACACATCAATGCGCAATGCTTTACTCAGTGCATCAATTAACGTTTTAGGTGAAGACAATAAGTATGTTATTCATCCTGATTATGCGGGCTACCCTGAAGGTGTAACAGGTTCTTGGTCTGATCATGCGAGCTTTGCCTGTGCTGGCGTGCCCATTGCTTATGTTGAATCAACAAACTTTTCTATTAACGGTAAGGATGGCTTTGATGGTTATTCTCAATCGACCAAAGAAAAGCTGTGGACTTGCTATGATCAAAAGAACGCTACCGCTTGTGATAAAAAGACCGAGAAAAACTGGGGAAATATTTGGCACACGCAATTTGACCGTTTAGATCAACTAAATGAAATATTTCCTGGCCGTGTAAAACAACAACTCGATAATAATGTTGATGTGTTAATTGAATTGTTAACTAATCCTGATAAATACTTATCTTTAAAATAAAATTTCAACATAATACCTGAGATTTGTGAGTGGATTTATTAAGACTAAAGCCACTCACGTCATTTAGACCCGCAGCAGTCAACTTCCCTTTATTAGAGTCAAAAAGACTAATAGCTTTGCTTTCCCCAACCATACTGTATTTTCTATACATTCCAATACTCTTTTGCTATTTCTCTTGAAGATGTAACCCCATAATTTTTTTACTTGCAGTGTTATCAATAAATAAATCATTTTCCTTCAAAATATTACGACCATAGCTACTAATTGGTCAAAGAACCTCAACTGCTACAAACTGAGATTAATTCTGTCTCTTCCTTCTGCTTTAGCGCGGTACAAAGCGGTATCTGCTGAACAAATAAGGGCTTCTGGGGTACGGTATTGGCCACTATGTTCGCATGATATACCTTGGCTAACACTCACTCGTAGAGTTGAAGGCAGACCCAGATCGCTAAAATTAATGATGTTTATCTGCTGCTGAATTTGTTTGGCAATTAACTCAGCATCTGCTGTATGACTGCGGGGTAGAATGACGGCAAATTCTTCGCCACCATAACGTGCCGCTAAGCTATCGTTCGAAGGCAAACAAGTATCGATAACCTTCGCTATTTTTTGCAAACATTTGTCGCCATTAACATGGCCAAATTGGTCGTTGAAGTGCTTGAAATAATCCACGTCTATGAGGATTAAACTAATGGGTTGACCATTCATAATGCTGTCATTCCAACTTTTATTCAGCGTTTTTTCAAGATTATACCTATTCGCCAAACCTGTTAAATGGTCAGTGCTGGCTTGTTTGCGAAGCTCGCTATATTCAGCTTTATGTTCTGTTAAGTTATGTAACACGCCAACAAACATCGGGCTACCTTGTGTTAGTGATTCCGGCAAGCGAGAAATCGATAAGTCAGCCTCCAACCAAGTGCTATCCGCACGGGTTAATAACACTTCTTTGGGACCATGACTTAATGGCTGTTTTTTATTATCTTTCCAGTTTAGGAAGATATACTCATATTGTTCCCGATAGCGATCATGTAAAAAGTGAAACCACCGCTGCCCAACTAAAGCGTCTTGGGAATCACCAAAAAATTTCGCGGCCATTGGGTTAATGACTTCGATGACACCATCAGCATTGACTACAAAAATACCTTCCGCAATAACATTTATCATCTCAATAAATGCACCTATTTTTTCGTTTGAAAGGGAAATAGAAAATTTTTCAATCACTGAAAATGAGTCCAGATTATGACTGTTAGCCTGTCTTGAATTGTTAGCTGGAGTCATCAATAAATCCTTAGTGTGTTTACGGCATCAACCTGATGTCAAACACTCTAAAGAAAAAATCACCTTACTACCTTCTGATAATCTTCTGCTTTTAACCCATTGTTTTAAAAGTATTTATTTTTATTTTTTAGGCTTGGATTTAAGGTTTTTATAAGACGGATTATAAACCTGCAAGATAAAGTATCAACATTCAAGTCTCTGATAGCTATGAAAAAACTTGTATTAGTTAGAAAAATTAATTAATGACACGGGATATTTATTCTTAATTATTTAAACTTTTCTGAGTAAGTGTCACATACTATTTACCGTTTCAGGTTAAGATCTCAAGCCTGACACAATAAAATTTTGGCCTTACCTATGCCCCTATTCTTTGGTGTTGGGGATGGGGTTTGAAGTTATTCATCACTTGTTCTGCGGCGTAACAGAAATTTTTTCAAATTAGGTAGTGAGTGTTAACAAACATTGGCTCATCGGTTCTATATTCCAGATCCACTTTCGCTAGAAGAATGAAGATCCTCTAGTAAGCAGCGCACAGTAACAATTCCATTCCTAACTGCTAGCGCCCATTCAAGAGGAAAATGGCTATTTGTCGCCTGCTGAGTCGATGAATAAAAGAATTAACAAGACACCGACGCAAAAATTATCGTGGGTGTCTTCGTAAATTGTTCTTGTCGGTCTTCATGAAATCCCTCTTACAATAGGGCGGCCCCCCAAACTTTTGGGGAACCCGTCGCTGAAAACGTAGCCCTTAACAAGCGACCTTCCCGACCCTAGCTGGACGCTGCGAACATGTAGCCAATCAGATGTTCGTTGTTTTTTTCGGCTCCTGCCTGACCGTAAATCGACGCGCAGGCCCACTTTATTTTTTGGGCCGGTCCAAGCGTTTTGTGGCCATGAGAACCGCCAATTGTGCCGTTTTTCATAATCAAATTCATCAAAATGCTGTGAACGATGTTTTCAGATGTGCCTTCCGGCGCGGTGATCTCCCAGTTTTCCAGATCTTGTGACATTTGCAGAACCGCACAAGGTACTTTCATATCGATTGTCAGGATCGCAGGTGCGATCAAAAAGCCCATATCGGTATCGCCTGGCATGGTTTCACCCGGAAAGCCTTTGGTCCATTCGACGGCCAGGGTGGTCAACATGGCTTTGCTTAGCGTAGCTTCGACAGCGGCAGCATCGCTGCCTGCGGGGATTTTGGAAATTCCCGGTGCGCCAGAGGCAGCTGAGGCATTGATCATATTGATGATGACTGTGGTATTGTTCTTTACAACGGATGAAGAGGATGATTGAGAACCCATGGTAGTACTCCTAATATATGATTGTTTAAGCAGGTTGAAATTGACCCGCACAATGACTATATAACGCTAAAAATTAATAAACCTTTGCCCAATCCCCTAATACCTTTGTTTAGTGCATTAATACTCCTAAGATAACGATTTCCTGTAATGTCTGGGCAATAATTTATACTCAAGCTTGAATCCGGTTGAGAAATTATTAGAGTCTGGATAACCCAAGCGGTCACCCACCTGCAAAACACTAAAAGTGATTTTTTTTAATAGTTTTTAGCTAGTGATATGCGTTTTAATGCAGCCAGGCGAACCCAATTAAGCCATAACGGGTTTTAAAAGCATCATTGGGTTTATTGCGATTAGTGCCTATTTTAGCGATCAGCTCACTGATTTTGATATCTTCAGAAAGCTTGATTTGCAGATATGCAGCGATATTTTTCGCCATGGCCATGGTTTTTTGCTTAATTAAGGGTGTGGCCTCTTTTAGCCGATATTTACTGGGAAAGTTAAAGGCGTACAAAGGTGCTTACGCAGTTTCAAAATAATTCATGGCATGGGTTATTCTGAGGGTTAATTCCTGAGAGATTAACAGACAACTTTACATCTTGGTTATCAGCCATCTTTAAATCCTTTCAAAAAATAATAATTTTAAGGTTCTCAGAACTAACCGCATACCCTTGAAACATGGAAACTAGAGGGTGAATTTACCCTAGCCCGGGGGGGGTGACGTCAAGATTGATCGTCCGGTTTTTACCAACGATTGCAATGCCCTTTGAACCGGTATGATAAACGTTTTCATAAAGGGTTATAGGTATAACAACAGGACCGATCCCGCTTTTAGGATTCCAGCCAGGGCCACTCCGAACTTCCGTAACATAGTAGTTTAGATATTCTGGAATGACTTCGGATGCGCCTAAATCTTCAACTGTGATATGGACTTTCCAGTTGAATCCAGAGGGCTGAGCAACAACTTCGGCCACAGACGGATTTATTAAAATTGAACTTCCATTGATTTTCGCAGAATTTACATTCGCAAATTTCGCGAGATCGGCGGGAACAGATTTACCTATCATTTTTTCTCTCCTAAGTAAAAACACATGATTAAAACAGTTACAACTTATTAAGATTAGTGACTTTGTAATTTTTTTGATTTAGAAAAAGCTAGTAACTTCTGAGACATTAAACAGCGCGCCGCAGATTAAAGATGGCTCAGACTTTTTCCACATTGCACTCGTAGGTATTGTCTCCAACGGTGAACGTTCCCTGCCCATTCCAATTATTGTCGACTCCGAAATCAGCACTAAATGGTGATAAGTAGGTACCTATAGCTGGTGGTGCGAATGAAACTGCTGCCTGTCCACGCACTGCGCCAACATTAACAACATCCCCAAACCCAGTGCTATGTGTAGTGCCGTTGCACGACGCGGTAAAACTGGGGGAGTGCTCGGTGCCTTTGAGAATTGTTCCCTTCGCTTGACCGCTCAGGGTTTGATGGATGGGATCGACCGCCAACCTCAGAATCATTGAACCACCACCGAGAACTTCAGATTCGAACTTGAGGGTTACTAGATATAAAGCATCATTTTTTGACATTGTATTTTCTCCATGCTGATTCGACAGCTGTTTTAAATTAAAGAATTAACAAGACATATATGTTTTGTATTTCTTATTCATTTCTTCCTACACCATTACTATATAACCCTGAAAATTAATAAACCTTTGCCTAATCCCCTAATACCTTTGTTGGGTGCACAAATGATCCTAAGATAAGGATTGTCTGTAATGCCTCGGCGATAATTTATACTCACGCTTGAATGCGGTTGAAAAATTATTAGAATCTGGATAACCCACGTGATCACCCACCTGCAAAATACTCAAAGTGGTTGTTTTTAATAGTTTTTGAGCCAATAACATGCGTTTTTCATGTAGCCAGGCGAACACGGTTAAGCCATAACTAGTTTTAAAAGCATCATTAAGTTTATTGCGATTAGTGCCCATTTTAACGATCAGCTCATTTAGCTTGATATCTTCACCAAGTTTCGTTTGCAGATATGCAGCGGTATTTTTGGCCAAGGATATGGTTTTTTGCTTAATTAATGGTGAAGCCGCTTTTGGGCGAGCCTTTCTAGGTAAGGAAAGGGTGTACAAAGGTGCTTGCGCAGTTTCAAAATAATTGATGGCATGGGTTATTCTGAGGGTTAATTCCTGAGGGATTAACGGACAACTGATATAGTCAAATACCCCAAGAGTATACAGTTCATGCTTATTACGTTTGTTGACATCAACAAGTGATAACACAGGGCGGTGTAACCTAGATTGAGAAAATATCGTATTTTGCGCTTCGTTAACTGACTTGAGCACCTTTTGGTCATGACTTTCGTCATCAACAATGATCAGGCAGCTATTGCTGATTTTTAAGATGCGGCTTTCGTTGTTGTCTGCATTGATGATTTCAACTGGGACATAACCCATTGTTTTTAACTCAAAACTAAGTTGTTTTTTATCTGGCGAACGAATATCAACCAGCAACACATGTTTTTTTTCATAGCTAACTTGCTTGCTATTAGTGTGTTTGTTAAAAGGTCCTAAAATATTGTCAAGGTGATGTAAATGTTCATCCATGTGTTTTTTCCAACCAATTTGTTGTGTCTTTTTACCATCCATTTATTGTCAAATAATTTAGTAAGAAAATCGCATAATGACCTTCCGGTAATCTTCTGATTTTCAAAGTGTTGGTTTTATTGTGTATATTTTATTTTATTTGTCGGAGTTGTTAGCTAGCTAAAGATTGAATTTTAAAGCAGCAAATTTGAGTGCAAACATTAATGTCACTTATTGGTCCACAAAAAAAACCGTAATAAAAAAGCATTAAATCACCAGCGAAAAGCAGCGTAATGATTGGGAGGTGGGAGTTCATAGACCCGTTGAAGAGTAGTTAAATTGTGAAGATTATTAAGACAGAAATAGCCATTAACAAAGAGTTAATGGCTATCACTTTAATAAAAGCTATTTAAGTAAAATGTAATTAAATTATCGTGGGAGTCCCTATAAAAACATTATAAGGTCACGTCTAAACTTAGTCAGGTTTATTTTTAATCATAGGGTCTGCACTAATCAATCGATCTAAAGGGTTTTCGTCACCTCGTGGTATTAGACAAAGTTTAATTTCAATATTTTGTTCGTGTTTGCAATCGTTATTGAAACTGAGGGTATTACCTGCACCGTTTATCATAAAATCCCAATTAGTATCTGGGTTACAGCCATCCTCTGTTTTTTGTAATGCGCCGAAAAAGATATAGGGCTCTTGTGTATTATCAGTATTTAAAGTAAAAATGGCCATGCCCTGACGGTTAAAGTTTAACGTAATCTCTTCTTCCCATAAGCCTTGATTATAATTATAAAATTCAACGACAGGTTTAGACCCTTTATTTATAACTACGCGAGTTTTGGTTTTCTTTATTTTTGGAAACATATGTACTCCATTTTATGTGGTTATTGAATTAAAATTGGTAATTGCTGATTTGCATTTTTGCTAATTTATCGACATAACTATGTACCTCCATCAATTTACCTAAACAATCGTGGGCTTGCACATAAGGCAGCAGTAATTCATAGCTACTAGATGTGCTAATAATAGGCTGTATTGTTAAAATAGCCTGCTGACAAGCATCGAATTTTTCCTTGTTACGGTCAATAACCTTATTACTCGAAACTTGTTTGGCTTGCGTTAAATAGATATTCGCTAGGGATGAGCTTAGCTTAAAATTCTTAGGATGATTCGCGAGTAATTTCTCTATCTTTGGAATTGCTAATTTGATTGCGTGTTGTGCCGTATTCCATTGCTCACTTATTTGATAGTTTTTTATGACCATAGCGATAAGTGAAGATGATGTTTCAGCACCTTTCAGTATTATTTTAAAATCGTCAAGGCTAGTAAGTGGTATTGACGGTTCAATATGGCCAATTTTAGCCAAATATTGCTGAAAAGCTTTAGCGCTGAGCAGTTGCAACCGCCACAGTTTATTAGAAGGATCTTGACCTAACATTGCCTTAAAATGAGTAATAGATGATCGGATCGATTGATGAGCCGCGAGATAATCAGTTAGATAATAGAGATTATTGGCATGATTAAAGTAGGAATAAGCTTGGGTTTCTAATAAGTCTCCATTGTCAAAATGCCTTGTTAACAAGGCTGCAATAATTGTTTGCACTTTTTGCCTAGTCTGCTTAGCCTGTTGCAAATCACCCAATTGTTCTTCGGTTTCAGCTAGCCATTCTAATGTATTGGCAGTATTGGCGTGGGATATATCATCTTTGGTTAGCGTTTTAGCTAAATCGTATTGAATATCAAGAGCTTTTTCAAAGGCGATTTTGGCGGCACTAGGGTGCTGTAGTTTAGTATTAACGCTGCCCATGGCGAGGTAAGCATAAGAAAGTTCAAGTTGGGCAACTTTATCATCTGAATAATGTTTAACCATTGCTTGGCTATATTCAAGATAAAGTCCAAAGAATATTTTGGCTTCAGTGAACGCAGCCTCATCTGTTGCCAACTGGCCTAACCAAAACGCATTCGCCCCCAAAGTTTTTAACAATTCCAGATTATCAGCCTGCTCAACATACAACTTATCCAAGATAACCTTCGCCGCAATAAAGGCCTGCTCAGCCTCATCAGCCTTAGCCCTAGAATAAGCCACCTCACCCATGGCCCCTAAAGTCAAAGCATGCTGAAACCTTGCTTTAAAGTTAAGTGAGCTGTCCGACAATATAAACAAACTACTATCGTCGTAATCGTCCTCTTGATGACTAAAATATTCCAAGGCCTTATTACTGATGCCATCGAGTAAATCCATACGTTTAACACTACGCAATTTATCAGCAAATTCGCCGACCATAAAACCCAATAGGCTTTCGGCTTCTAAACGTTTTTGCAGGGCTAGGCCTTCAGCCTGTTGGCTTTTTACGCTCATAAATATGGCGGTTAAGGTTAATAAACATAATAAAGCGAACGTTGAGCGCCTTAACCAGCGTTTGCGCTTCACTTTTTGTTGTGAGGTATTAATTAACGCCAGTTCATTGCTATCTAACGTAAACACCGGCATATTTTGCAGGCTAAGTGCTTCTTCTAGAGGTTTGCCTTGTGGTAATAAGTAAGCCGAACTTTTATTTTCGCTTAGCCAGTTCTCAGTTGATTGTTGTAAACGACTTTTGATCACAAGGCTGTCTTTGTGAGTACTTATCCATTCACTGGCTCTGAGCCAACGTCTTAATAAAGCTTCGTGCGCTAAACTAAAACAAGGTTCGTTATTTTGTAAGTGAGACACAAATAAACGGCTGTTGACCATAGCCTGCACAAAAGAGGTTTCACTGGCTTGGGATAATTCTGACCAACGCGCCGTGCGACTCGTAATAGTTTCGCCGTCGGGGCTTAATGTGACAAGGTGCGATAACACAGCGGCCAGTTGCGGTTGATGTTCTTCAGGTAATTGTTGATAAATTTCCTCCGCTTTTTTACCAATTGCCCCTTCAATGCCACCTAGTGATGTATAGACAGACACTTGTAACTCATCCGCCTCACTGCGCTGTAAATACAACTCTTGCAAGGTGTATTGCAACATGGGCAATGCGTCTGGGTTATTGGCCGCTTCAGCGCATAACATTTGGTCAAGAGGGGTCGCTGAATTGGCATCGACTGACCATGTTAAATTAGCGGCTTTCGCTGGTAATCTGATCATTTGCATCAGTTCAGCCCGTGTCGGGGCAAGTAAGTCAAAATGTCCCCCGTTACTTTTGTTTGCCATTAAACTGGGGTGATTCACAACCAAAGGATAAAAATCATTGCGGCAGGCACTGAGAACCATAATGGCACCGCTGGTGGCGAGTTTTTGTATTAAGTCTAAAAACGCCCCTCGAGTATCGTTGCTAAAAACAGGTGACGACAACAACACTTCAAGTCGGTCGATAAATAACAAAAACTGCGGCTTGCTATAACGTTTATCTGTTTGTTTAAGTGACTGAATACATTGTTCTATCGAGGTAGTCGAGTCACCTTTAAGCTGTTCCGCTAAACTTTCAGCACTCATGCCAGCAAATACTGGCTGGTCGTTTACGTCCAAGTCGAGCATGGCAGAGGCTAAATCTATGAACAGTCGTTCAAGGCTAATGTCGGCAAAATCAATACTGGTGTGTGATATCACGCCAATACCGTTATACCCATTTGAACTGGTTAACGCTGGCAATAAACCGGCATTCACTAAAGATGATTTTCCAGTTCCACTGGGGCCTAGGATTAAACAAAAAGTATGTTGTGCGCTAACTTGGTTTGATAGTCGTTCTAACAGGGTGAAAATTTGGGTGTTACGACCAAAAAATACTTGAGCGTCTTTGGCTTCAAAGGCCACTAAACCAGGAAAGGGGGAGGCCCCTTGCCAATGACTTTGAACGGCCTTAAGCTCGTCATCAAGAGGAAAGTCTAGTTTAGCAATAATGTGATAGCCGCGTTTACGGATGGTTTCTATATAGGTGGGTGTACTGGGTTTATCGTTTAGTGCTTTGCGTAATTGGGTAATGGCTTTATGTACTGGGTTGTCACCAATATCCATACCCCAACATTGGGTCGCGATATCATCAGCACTTAATACTTGCCCTTGCTGCCCACATAAAAGTAGTAATACATCCATTGCCTTAGGTTCAAGCTGCTTAGTCAGTTCGCCACGGCGCAAGGTGTTAGTACTGGGATTAACTTGCCAATCTCCGAGGAAAAAAAGTGAAGTGTCCTTTAACACACACCATTCCTCTCATTATAACGAACATCCATCGGGTCTGTATCAACTCGGTAATAAGTATTGATCTGACGAAGAAAAATTTTCTCGCCCAATTTTTCAAAGCGAACTAATCGTTTATCTCCCCGTTGGCCTCGGTCAAGTCCAATATTCTGAGCACCAAGCCCTTGTGGTAAAACACTTTGAAATAAAAAACCTTGCTGATGATCTTTGGCTTTGACAAAGTCACTATAACTTTGAGTATCTGCGCTAAGCGCGGCTATTGAAAACGTACTACAAATAAACATTAAAAAGACACGAAGTGTGAATTTCATCGTTTTTCCCTATTTTATTTTTGGTTCTATAAATATTTATTCAAGTCATTCCATTATTTTTGTTATCATTGACACAAAGGTAAGGTTGAACGATTTCATCGCTACCTTCCATAATAAAATATGACAATAAATTAAAAATGCACCTGCTATTATTTGCTATGTAACGGCATTAAGTAGCCAACAATTTTATGACTCGATATATCAGAGTCTTACTCTAAATCAATTAGGTAACCCGATGCAACGACTAGCACCAGCTTTACGCCAAGATAATGTTCCACTCGATTTAATTTCGCTGATCAAAACAATTTTAGCGGCAACTAAAGAAATTTCATTTCGTGTTAGCCAAGGCCATTTAAGTGACTTAATGGGTTCAACATTGGATGAAAACATTCAAGGTGAAGTTCAGAAAGAATTAGATGTTGTTGCAAATGAACTACTTAAAGATATTTTACTGGAGTCTGGTTTTGTTAAAGCGATCTCTTCTGAAGAAGAAGACACCTCAGTTGCTGGTGAAAAAGACGGGAAATACCTTGTTTCTTTCGACCCACTTGATGGTAGCTCTAATATTGAGATTAACTCATTAATTGGTACCATTTTCTCTATCCATGAAGCGCCAAGCGATATGGATGCTAGTGATCCGGATATGTTTAAGCAAGCGGGTAATAAGCAGATTTGTGCCGGCTATGTATTGTATGGTCCATCAACGATGTTGGTAATGACAACTGGCAGCGGAACTCACTTTTACGTGCTAGATCGCACCCACGGTGGTTTCTTATTAGTTGAACGTAATGTTCAAGTGCCTAGCGATACACAAGAGTTTGCCGTTAACATGTCTAATCAACGCTTTTGGCAAGCACCAATGCAGAATTACATTAGTGACTTACTCGCTGGCGATACCGGCCCGCGAGGAAAAAACTTCAACATGCGTTGGATTGCAGCAATGGTAGGCGACATTCATCGTGTATTAACACGTGGTGGTATTTTTACTTATCCCCAAGACAGTAAAAACCCGAAACAACCTCACAAGCTGCGATTAATGTATGAAGCCAACCCAATGAGTTTTCTCATTGAACAAGCCGGTGGACTAGCAATGACAAGCGAAGGCCGCATTATGGATATGCAGCCAAACAGCATACATCAGCGTGTCGAAGTTATCATGGGCTCTAAAAACGAAGTAGAAGCGTGTTTAGCTTATTACAAGTAACTAACACTTTTCGTTTGCCAATATAAAAAAAGCTCAATTGATTGAGCTTTTTTTATCATTAAATTTAATATCCCCTTCATATTTTTACGATATAATAACCGATATAAGTGGTTGGCTTTTAGCGAAATTGTTATGAAAAAAATATTCGAAGTATTTGGGCGTTTTTTAGTATTAGGCTGTATTAGTTTTGGTGGCCCTGCTGCGCATATTGGCTACTTTCAAAAAATATTTGTTGAGAAGCTTAAATGGTTAGATCAAGCAAGCTTTGCAAACTTGATCTCGTTAAGTCAGTTTTTACCCGGTCCTGGCTCTAGCCAATTAGGTTTTGCTATTGGCCTAAGACAAGCTGGACTATTAGGCGGTATTGCCGCATTTTTGGGCTTTACACTCCCCTCATTTACACTGCTTTATTTACTTGCTATAAATATTACTGGTGCTGAAAAACCCTGGGTTGGTCACGTAATTCATGGCTTAAAATTATTAGCGGTTGTTGTTGTTGCTGATGCTTGTTTCACGATGTTTAAAAGCTTTTGTAATAATTACACGCATAAGTTAATTGCGACTATAACAGCGATAGCTTTAATTGCTTTACCGAGTTTAACGACGCAAATTTTCATACTTATCATCGCCGCAGGCTTTGGTTTTTTCGTCAATCAGTCATTAACATCGGTTAGCTCTGAAGTTGCTAAACCTGCAGTACTCACCTCAAGACAGTTTAAAATACTGCCATTGACTTTGTTCTTCGTCATTCTTTTTGCTTTACCATTATCAATCTATGCTGGGGTTACTAAAGCCCCCTCTGAACTTATTATATTATTCAATCAGTTCTACCAAGCAGGCAGTATGGTCTTTGGTGGCGGGCACGTGGTATTACCGTTATTACAGCAAACAATTGGGGAAGCGTTATCTAACGATGTTTTTCTTAGCGGTTATGCTGCGGCACAAGCAGTGCCTGGCCCGATGTTTACCCTCGCGACTTTTCTAGGTGCGGAGCTGTTCACACAAAGCCCATTATTAGGTGCTGCAATCGCCACTTTAGCTATTTTCTTACCCGGATTTTTATTACTGTTAGCCTTTGAGAACTCTTGGCATTCCTTAGCAACAAAACCGAGAATAGCCAGTGCAGTGATGGCCGTAAACGCCGCGGTCGTTGGATTGTTATTTTCTGCGCTTTATCATCCTATTTTTAGTAGTGCTGTTAGCTCAGTGGTAGAATTTAGTTGTGTACTATTGGGATTTTATTTACTAAGAATAATCAAACTTCCTATTATTGTTTTGGTACTAACCTTTGTTGGTTTGGGTTTATTACTCGCTCAGTTAACCCATTTGAATATAATTTAGTGCCTTAATGTAAGCTTTAACTTTTCACTCGCGGTGTTTATTTGCTAAAATATTGTCAATTTAAAATATAGCCTCAATATAAACGCTAATACGAGAAAACTTTATGCCTAATTACGTTGTTGGACACAAAACCCCTGATTCAGATTCTATCTGTTCAGCTATCGCCCTTTCCTATTTAAAAACTACTTTAGGTGAAGAAACTGTACCAGCCCGATTAGGAGAGCTTTCACCAGAAACATTGTTTATTTTAGACAAGTTTGGTTTTGAGCAACCTGAATTAAAAACAAGTTTTGCTGGTGAAGGTATCTACATTGTTGATCATTCAGACCGTATTCAAGGGCCTGATGATATCGATGAAGCAACAATATTAGGTATTATTGATCATCATAAATTAGGTGACATTACCACTTCTACACCTCTAGAAATTTGGGTTCGCCCTGTTGGTTGTACCAATACCATCATTAAAATGATGTACGATTTTTACGATGTAGAAATTCCAAAAGATATTGCTGGTGCAATGATGTGCGCTATTTTATCAGATACCGTTATTTTTAAATCACCCACCTGCACCACTGCTGATATCAAGTGTGTTGAAGCATTAGCTGAAATTGCTGGCATCAGCGACGCTAAAGCCTTGGGTATGGAAATGTTTGAAGTTAAATCAGCCGTATTAGGCACACCAGTACGTGATTTAGTTTTACGTGATTTTAAAGATTTTAATATGCATGGTAACTTAGTGGGTATTGGTCAATTGGAAGTACTCGATCTTGCAATCTTTGATGATATGAAGCTTGAACTATTTGCTGACATTGCAAAATTAAAAGCCGAAGGTAAACGCCATACTGTTTTATTATTGCTCACTGACATCATGAAAGAAGGCTCTGAAATGTTAGTGATCAGCGACAATGCTGACTTAACTGAAAAAGCGTATGGCAAACCACTTGTTGATGGTAAAGTTTGGTTAGATGGTGTACTAAGCCGTAAAAAACAAGTTGTACCACCACTACAAGACTCTTTAGTTTAACGATACCTCGGTCAATAAAATGAAAATTAATAACTCTGCTCGACTAAGCTACCAATTAATGACAATTGACGACGCAGAGTTATTGTATCAACTTGATCAAGACCCTGAAGTTATGCGTTTTATCAGCGACGGTAATCCATCTTCACGTGAGACTATTTATAACGTTTTAGTGCCTCGCATGCAAAAATACCTTAACTCAACAAAAGGTTGGGGAATATGGCAAGTTAATATCACTGAAACCAATGAATACATTGGTTGGGTGCTTGTTAGGCCAATGAATTTTTTCTCTACTTCACCTGAATTTGATAATCTAGAACTCGGCTGGCGATTTTTTCAAACTTCGTGGGGCAAAGGTTTTGCCAGTGAAGCGGCGCAACATATTAAAGATGTCTTAGCAGCCAAGTCTGAATACAAAAAATTTAGCGCCATTGCTGACGAAAATAATCTCGGT
This sequence comes from Colwellia sp. Bg11-12, assembly GCF_014076955.1. Taxonomy (NCBI): domain Bacteria; kingdom Pseudomonadati; phylum Pseudomonadota; class Gammaproteobacteria; order Alteromonadales; family Colwelliaceae; genus Colwellia; species Colwellia sp. Bg11-12. The sequence continues at coordinate 126,142 of NZ_JACGUZ010000071.1, read as the reverse complement.
TCAATTGGTGTGATGAAGAATATAGGTATGTCTTACATTAAGACATACCTTCATATTGACCCGTTATTTGAATGCAACGTCGCTTACTATCAAATAAAGAATTAACTCTCTGCCTTCGTACCATTCATTTTTTTTCACTTACCAACTGACATTACTCTTTTATCCACTTTAGAGCAGACATAAAAAAACTCACCGAAGTGAGCTTTTTACTGCTTTACCATAATTTTCAACGTGAGTGATTAAACGCGTTCAATTACCGTTGCAATACCTTGACCTAAACCAATACACATAGTCGCTAAACCTATGCTGACATCTTGACCTTCCATTAGGTTCAATAATGTACCTGTGATACGCGAGCCAGAACATCCTAATGGATGACCTAAGGCGATAGCGCCACCGTTTAAGTTAATCATATCTTCAGCTCGGTCTTCTAAACCTAAAGATTTAACACACGATAAGGCTTGCGCCGCAAAGGCTTCGTTAAATTCAGCTAATTCAATATCAGCTAAAGATAAACCGGCACGTTTTAATGCTTTTTTCGTGGCTGGAACAGGACCAAAGCCCATCGTAGAAGGATCACAACCTGCAACCGCCATACCACGAATACGCGCACGAGGCGTTAAACCAAGCTCTTTTGCACGATCAGCTGACATTACTAACATTGCTGATGCACCATCAGACAACGCTGAAGAAGTACCTGCCGTTACTGTCCCGTTAACTGGGTCGAACACTGGACGTAAACCAGCAAGTGTTTCAATCGTAGTTTCAGGGCGAATAACTTCATCGTGTTCAACAAGCGTTAACGCGCCCATTGCATCGTGTCCTTGGGTGGCAACAATTTCATTGTCCCAACGACCAGCGAGCTGTGCTTCATAAGCTTTTCTGTGTGAACGTGCTGCAAAAGCATCTTGTTGTTCACGAGTAATACCAAACTGCTTACCAAGTAACTCTGCGGTTAAACCCATGTTGCCAGCCGCACGAGAAATATACTTACTCAAGGCCGGATCAAAATCTACGTCGTACATCATAGGAACGTGTCCCATGTGCTCAACACCACCAACGATAAAGACATCACCTTGGCCACACATAATATTGGTTGTTGCATCATGCAAAGCTTGCATTGATGAACCACATAAACGGTTAACCGTTACCGCGCCAACAGTTTTTGGAATGTCAGTTAATAACTGTGCATTACGCGCAATGTTAAAACCTTGTTCTTTAGTTTGCTTAACGTTGCCCCAAATAATATCTTCAATTAATGAAGGGTCCAAATTAGGGTTACGCACTAATAATTGCTGCATTAAATGCGCTGATAAACCTTCAGCACGAACGTTACGAAAAACGCCAGCTTTAGAGCGTCCCATTGGTGTACGAATACAATCTACAATGACTACTTCTTTCATGTTCTTTTCCTTAGCTTATGCTGTTTTTACGTCGGTGTTGAAATAAGATTTACCTGATTTAGCCATTTCGCGTAATCCGTCAGTTACCTGATAAATTTCACCTAAATGCGCATACTTATCGGCCATAGCAATAAAGTTAGTTAAACCTAACGTTTCTAAATAACGAATTGCACCACCTCTAAACGGAGGAAAACCAATACCGTAAATTAAGCCCATATCAGCTTCAGCGGCAGTATCAACAACACCTTCTTCTAAACAACGCACCACTTCATTGACCATAGGGATCATTAAGCGAGCAATAATTTCTTCACTACTGAATTCTTTTTTGTCTGCACAGGTACTTTCAAACAATGCGTAAGCATCAGCAGAAGCTACTTTTGTTGGACGGCCGCGCTTGTCTTGACCGTAATCATAAAAGCCTTTGCCATTTTTTTGACCAAGGCGCTTATTACTATACAAAGTGCTTACTGGGTCTTTATCGATTTTTGCCATACGCGTAGGAAAGCCAGATGACATGACACCCGTACAGTGATCAGCGGTATCAACACCAACAACATCAAGTAAGTATGCTGGGCCCATTGGCCAACCAAATTGTTTTTCCATAATTTTATCAACAGCTGCAAAATCAACGCCTTCAAGCATTAATTGGCTAAAGCCAGCAAAATATGGGAATAAAACACGGTTGATATAAAAGCCAGGGCAGTCGTTAACAACAATCGGTGACTTACCCATTTTAGCGGCGTAAGCAACAACAGCTGCAACAGTTTCTTCAGAAGTTGCTTTACCACGAATAACTTCAACCAATGGCATTTTGTTTACCGGATTAAAGAAATGCATACCACAGAAGTTTTCTGGACGCTTTACACTTTGCGCTAACAAATCGATAGAAATTGTTGAGGTGTTAGAGGTTAAAATCGCATCTTCAGAAAGAAAACTTTCTACTTCAGCAAGTACCATACCTTTTACTTTAGGGTTTTCTACTACGGCTTCAACCACAATATCAACATCTTTAACACTATCGTAGCTAAGTGTTGGTGTGATGTTATTTAACACGCCAGCCATAGTCTTAACATTCATGCGACCACGTTCAACTTGCTTCGTTAAAATGCCAGCAGCGGTATTTAAACCTAAATCCAGTGCCGCATCATTAATGTCTTTCATGATGATTGGTGTACCTTTATAGGCAGACTGGTAAGCAATACCACCGCCCATAATGCCAGCACCTAATACAGCGGCTTTATTCACTTGTTTAGTTGCCATTTTAGCGGCTTTCTTTGCTTTGCCTTTAACCACTTGGTCTGCCATAAACAAGCCAATTTGCGCGGTAGCAGCATCAGTTTTAGCAAGTTTAGCAAAGTTAGCATTTTCAATAAGCATCGCTTCTGTTCTACCGAGTAAAGCTGCAGCTTCGATAGTTTTTACCATCATCATTGGTGCAGGGTAATGTTTACCGGCTTTAGCGGCGATCATACCTTTACACGTATTGAAGGTCATAATTGATTCAACAGGGCTAAGTTTTAGCGCGTCGAGTTTCTGTTGACGTTTAGCTTGCCAATTTAACTTGCCTGCCATTGCTTCTTTAAGCATGCTAATAGCCGCTTCACGCAAATGCTCAGGGGCAACAACAGCATCCAATAAACCGACAGCCATAGCTTGTTCTGGTTTAAAAGCTTTACCGGTAGACATCCATTCAACCGCGTTATCAGCGCCAATAATTCTGGGTAAGCGCACTGTGCCACCAAAACCAGGAATAAGACCTAATTTAACTTCAGGTAAACCTATTGAACATGTTGTATCAGCAATACGGTAGTCACAAGCTAAGCTCATTTCACAACCGCCACCTAAAGCAAAACCATTAAGCGCAACAACTGTTGGCAAATTAATGTCTTCAAATGAGTCAAAAACATCTGAACCACCTTTGATCCAAGGAACAAGTTCCGCTTCTGGCAGTTTAAACATTGCTAAAAATTCAGTGATATCCGCACCAACAATAAAGTTAGACTTTCCAGACGTCACTAAAACGCCTTTCGCATCGCTACAATTATTAATCGCAGCAACCACTTCAATATATTCTTTAAAAGTTTCCTGATCGAACTTATTCACTGAGCCTTGTGCGTCAAATTTAAATTCAACAATGCCGTCATTCAGTAATTCGGCAGAAAGGTTTTGACCTTGAAATAACATGCCTAGTTTCCTCGTTTAGTGGGATAAAAATAGGGTCTGATACCGATTAAATAATAATTTAATGATCAGTTTTTATAATAATAGACGATTGAGTGTGCCTTGAAAGAAAAATAAATGCAAATTATTTAAACAGGCGTTTTAATTAGGTGTATTAATCTATCGTTTTTTAGCTAAATCACTAAAAAACAGCTTAGTCGAAAGCTCATTTATCGAGTCGACAGGTCAATAGACTAAGCAGTCATTAAAGATGTGATGGACCATTTAACGAAGTAAGAAATAGACTTGACCATTTGCTCAGTGCAAACCTACCGCGTTAACGTTCCTGTGAAAAAGATAACATTAATTTATCCAAAAGCGTTTACAAGACATGTAAACGCTTTTGAAAGCCGTTAGTCACTTTGTAAGGCGTCGATAGGGTCGAGTTTTGATGCTTTGATTGCAGGGTAAACACCGAAGGTTAACCCTACAAGTGCACAAATACTAAAAGACAAAATAATTGCACTCGTTGACCATGACACGGCCCATTCAGAATAAAGTGCGATAAGCTCTGAGAGCATGATCCCAAAAAATACCCCCAAGATGCCCCCCATAATTGAAATAGTAAAACTCTCGGCAATAAACTGTAAACGAATATCTTTTTGCGTGGCACCAACCGCTCGCAACAAACCAATTTCTTTGGTTCGTTCTAATACGGTAGCAAGCATAATATTCATAATACCGATGCCCCCCACTAATAAAGAGATACCGGCAACACAAGACATCACAATATTAAATATTTGTTGTGTCTGTTTTTGCTGAGCTAATAAAGCGGCGGGAATAACCAAGTTATAATCATCGACTTCATTATGGCGACGATCAAGTAAATGACTCACCGCTTTCGCGGCGCTAATAGGATCAACACTGTCATCAAGTTTGAGTTTAATGCTAGTGACTTCACTTGCAAGTTTTTTACTGGCAAATTTATGTATCGCTGTTTTTAAGGGAATAAACACCTGACGTTGGTCGCCACCGAGTTTTATACCCTGAAACTCCTGCTTCTTTAAAAAAGGCGCTTGTAATACTCCGACCACTTTAAACCAAAGGTGATTGATTTTAATATTTTGGCCAATAGCATTACCTTGTGGAAAAAGCTGCTTTGCTGTCGATGAACCAAGCAGTGCCACCTGAGAAAAGTTTTGATCGTCAGTTTCGTTGAGTAAACGCCCCTGTGCTAAATTGAATTTAGATAATGCAAAAAAGCTGGCACTTACTCCTGTTGCTTCACCATCACTTTTACCCTCACCACTAAATATACTGTAAGTATCTATTAGTTTTTGCGCACTGAATGCCGTAACAAAGGGTAATGAACTCGCACTGATTTCACCATCTCTGATACTTAGCCCTGTGGAGTGCTTACGTTGTTCTTGTAACTCTTTTTCTTCAAAAACCTTCCCTTCTATGATCAAGTTATGCAGTCCCATTGAGTCGATCATTTTCATCGCTTCAGCTTCAGCTCCCTCACCAATATTGAGCATCGCGATAACTGCGCCAACGCCGAATATCATACCGAGTAACGTTAATAAAGTACGTAGCTTATGCTGGGCAAGCTCGGAAAAAGTATCGAGAAAAATCGCTAAATATTTCATTAACTATGCTCCTTATTGGTTAATGCTATTTTCTGACCTTCTTTAAGCCCTGATAAAATTTCAACATGACTTAAACTTGCCTGCCCTAATGTAACGGGGGTAGAGATGTAATCGCCATTTTTATATAAATAAACAAAAGATTGTTTCGCTTCTACAAATACGCTCTGCAGTGGAATAACCATTTTCTTACTGGTGGCGATAATTTCAATATTGGCTTCTAACTTTCTTCCAGGAACAAATAGCTCAGTGTTTTGCTCTGTTAAAACAACAATAACTTCAAAATATTTTTGCGGATCGCCCCGCTTTATCGACGTAGGAAAAGGGGCAACTGTTTCAACAGTGCCTTTAAAGGGTTTATCCGAATAGGCGTTTAAAGTAATACTTACCGGTTTATCTATCGCTAAGTTTATTGCTTCACTTTCTAAGACGAATAGCTTCACTTTCATGTTACTGATATCAGGTAATTCAGCGATTTTTTGCCCTGGCCATAGTGATTGCCCTTCGCGAGGTTTTTCACCACGCCAATTGGCTTTATAAGCAAGTAAACCATCGTGGGGTGCTTTAACTTCTAGCTTTGCTAAACCTTCACTCAACTGCTTTAATTTACTCTTGCTCTGCGCTTGCTTCATTTCTAATAAGCCCATGTCTCCTGCTGAACTTGCGCTAAAACTATCATTTTTCCAATAAAGATATTCTTCTTTTGATCCCAAGTATTGGGTGTTTTGTAATGAATCAAGTATCTCTAATTTTGAACGTATTTGATCATCATTGATTGAGAAATTTTCAGCAAAACTTTTCTCTTGCCCCACCATACCAATATCTTTACTTATTGAGTCAAGTGCTTGGTTGAGCATACCTGTTTTTTCAATGATTTCTTGTTTAGTGATTGATAATTCGTTACGTCTATCTTTGCTTTGAATTTCCATGGCTTCGCCGTCAAAGCGGGCAATAACATCTCCTTTTTTAACACGTGAAAACTCTGGTGCTAGCCAAGAAATATTTTGCGGTCCTTGCCTGCTTATCGGTGCACTTATAACGGTTGCTTTTGCTGCAAACAACTCTCCTTTTGCAGGTACATTAACCACAAATTCTTGCTGAGTAACCTCATATAACAAAGGATCACTTTCTTGGCCTGAACAGCCTGTTATTGCAATAAACAGTAAACTGACAATTAATGTTTTTTTCAGTGTTTTTTGTTGTGAATATCTCATAAAGTCACTATATCTCCTTGTGATAAGCCACTTTTAATGACCACTTTATCTCCCACAATATGGGCAATTTTAATCCTTTGAATATGATCAGATAAAAGACCAGGAATTAACACACTCCCTTGACCATTATCTAACTTAACCGCTTGAGAAGACAAGGTTAACGCGTTATCGATCACTTCAGTAACCACCTCTATACGTGCGGTCATCCCAGGACGTATAACAATGTCTTCAGGTTGTTCAAAAGCAATGATTGCATCGAACACGCGGCGTTTATCTTGAGAAGATTTATCACGAAAAACACGACCTAATTCAACAATTTCTCCCTGTAGAACAATTTCTTGTGTACCATCAATCATGATTTTAACTTGTTGGTTCAGCTTGATTTTGCCACTATCAGGTTCAGCAATTTGTGCCTTTAATTGCATTTGTTCAATAACGGCAAGCTCAACAACCGGCTGACCAAATTGAATACTCTCGCCAACCGCTGGTTTTTCTCCTTGAAAGTTTGCTCGATAAATAACCATACCGTCAATAGGCGCTTTCACTTTCAAACGTTCGATATCACTTTTAAACTCATCAACTTCAGCCGTTAATCGATGTACCTTCCCTTTAGCTAACTTTAAATTTAGTGCCTTATTATTCTCATGAAATTTAAGTCTTTCTTTTGCAAGAAAAAAATCATTTTCAGCAATAGTGAAATCAATAATCGATTTTTTACGATCGTTATCAGAACGACTGTAATCGATAATATCAGCCTTGCGTTCGGCTTTTTCATAGTCCATTTGCTTTTCAGCGATACTGAGAATCAGCTCTTGTTCTGTCTCTGTTGCCTTAATTTCCTTATTTTCTAATTCCTTTTGAGCACGTGCTAAATCGGCTTGTTTATCAACCAACCTATCCATGACTTTTTTACTGTCAAAAGCAACAATCAATTCACCTTTTTTAATACGCGTATTTTCTTGTGCAAGCTTTTTAATTTGATACTGCCACATACCAGAAACAGATGGAGGAGCTATCATTGCGGTTTGCTTTGACTCTAATTCACCACTGGCGGTTACAATAAGTCTTACCTTTTCTAACTTCACTGTTTCGCTGGGTACTTTTTCACATGCACACAACAATACTAGCCATATAATGGGAAGATATTTATTCACTTGGGTCTACTCCTGTAAACTCTAATTGAGCGCTCATGCCTGGTAATAACGTTAAGGCTTCGTCAACGGTAAAAGAAAAAACAGCGCGATAATAAACATCGCTTCCCCATTCTTTACGTTCTTCGGGTTGGCTAGATATTTCGGTTAATGTTGCAGCAAGGTTATATTGTGGAAAGGCGTCAAGTTTGAAATCTACCACTGACTTTAATTGCAAATTTTTATAGTCAACCTCATGGACCCAAGCTTCAATGTACAAACCATTCACCGAAGGAATTTTGGCAATTTCCCACGAAGGTTGCGCTGTCATACCGACAAACACTTTCTCTCCGTACCATGGATGAGTACCATAAAGAACAGGACCAGTGCGCTCAGCATAACCACTCATTTGCTTGAGTTTATATTCATTGTATTGCAACTTATCTTGATGTTTTATGATGGTAATTTTTTGCTTAGTCACTGCAACCGTATTAGCCAGGTTGACTTGCTTTAAATTTTCAAGGGCTTTCGCATTAGCGACAACCGTTTTTTCGAGCTCAAGTTGGTTTTTTTGGTATTCATACTTACTTAAATGCACAACAGAAATACTGGCATCGATACGTGCTTTATCAAGAAGCAGCGCGGTTCTTTTTTGCCCGTAAGTTGCTTCCAAAAATGATTGTTCTGCCGTACTGGTAATTCGAAATAACTCTTCATTGGCAGCAATTAAACTCACTTTTTCTTGTTCTATTTGACTTTGGATTGAGCCACTATCAAATACAACAACTAAGTCGCCTTTTTTGGCAATGTCACCCTCAGGCAACAACCACTGCACTTGTACATTCCAACTATCTGTTTTAGGGGAATAAAATGTTTGATTGTCACTGGCTTTAATTTGACCTGATAATATTAAAGGGGTTTGCGTTAAGGCTAAAGTACAGCAACTATAAAAAAGTGTAATGCTTGATAATATTAGTTTTTTATACATAATCGGTCCTCAATCACGTTACCATCTTTCATCCGGATCATTCTGTCAGCATATGCCGCAATATCTTCTTCATGAGTTACCATCACAATAGTTTGTCCCTGAGCATGCAATTCACAAAGTAAATCCATGATTTCATAAGACGTTTTTGAATCTAGGTTACCTGTCGGTTCATCAGCAAAAATGACTTCAGGGCGATTGACTAAAGCTCGGGCAATAGCAACACGTTGGCGTTGCCCACCAGACATTTCGAAAGGTTTATGATGCCATCTTGAAGATAAGCCCACTTTATCGAGCATTTCCATGCCGCGTTTTTTTGCATCCTCGGGATCTGCATTACTGTAACGTAAAGGTAAAATAACATTATCAAGTGCTGTTAATCGGGGTAATAAATGAAAGGTTTGGAAAATAAAGCCTATTTTTCGATTACGTATTTGCGACAAGCTTTCATCATCAATATTTTTTATCGACTCTCCTGACAATAAATATTCACCTGACGTGGGTGTATCGAGGCAACCCAAGATACTCATTAAGGTCGACTTACCTGAACCCGAGGTTCCCATTACCGCAACGAATTCATTATTTCCAATGGTTAATGAAACATTATTCAGTGCTATAACTTGTGTTTCACCTTCGCCATAAATTCGACTGATGTTATCAATCTTGATCACTATTACGCTCCATGAAAATTAATCCTTATTAATGCGATAACTTTTACCCAATAAATAAAGGTAAAATATCTAACGCAACAATATATCGTTTTAAATTTCAATCACAAACGTCTGAATTGTAATAATTTATTTCAACAAAGACAAAATTTAATAGCAAAAAACTTTAGAAAATATGTCAATGAAATATTAAAAAAATATCGAGTAGGTTAACCTTTTTTAAACATTCAATACGATTAGTTATAGATACAAAAAGTTAATTATATGTATATATTGCGTTAAATAAAAAACAGTACTAGGCTACTTTTAAAGATTGTTCGGCGGTTTTTTAGACAGTCTTTTGTATTTTTATATAAACCTATACTCATTTTAATAATCTAATAAGGATACTTATGAGAATCAAAACTATAATTTTAGCGATAGCAATCACTGCATCAACAGCATTTACTGCATTAGCAGCTACACATCAGTCTGTATCAGGCTCTAGTATTTGGGGAGATACTTATGGTGAAGCTTATGGAGGAGCATACCAAAACCTTACATCACAGTATCCTGGCGTTCATGAAATTAACGTACGATGTCTTGATATGAAAGGTGCTTGGAAATGTTATGCAAGCGGAGTTATAGACATTTAAATATATATTTTTTACTGTATCGATTACAGTTGAAGGAGTAGAGACATTAAAAGCCAGGATAATATATCTTGGCTTTCTTTTAATGAAAAAAAAGATTAATTAACGTTAATTATTATTACGTAAAAACGTTAAAAATTCATCAGCAGGCATGGGTTTAGCGTAAAAGAAACCTTGTACTTCGTCACACCCTTGAGCAATTAAATGCGCTTGTTGTGCTTCTTCTTCAATACCTTCAGCAATAACTTTTAAGTTCATTTGCTTGCCTAAGTTTATAATGGTGTCAGCAATTAATGATTGTCCTGGCAGTGCAATATCAGTAATAAAGGATCGATCCACTTTTAAACGATCAAGTGGTAGTTTTTGTAAGTAACTCATTGAAGAGTACCCTGTACCAAAATCATCAAGAGCGATACTAATACCTTCTGCTTTTAATTTAACTAATGCGTCAATAACAACTTGAGGCTCGTCCATTAAAATATTTTCGGTTATTTCTAATTCAAGCTTACTCGGTTTAACATCATGTCTAATCGTTGCTTGAATAATACTATCAACAAAGTTATCACGTTTAAATTGAGGAATAGAAACATTCACTGAAATACCTACATGGTCAAATTTCTGCTGCTCTAATACTTTAATTTGTTTACATGCTTGGTTAATAACCCAGTCACCAATCTCAACGATTAAACCTGAGTATTCTGCAAGAGGAATAAACACGGCAGGTGAAATAAATTTACCTTCAGCAGTGCGCCAGCGCAGTAATGCTTCAGCGCCAATAACCTTGCGTGTTATTAAACTCAGTTGAGGTTGATACCAAAGTTCCAAACGATTATCAGCAAAATCAGTACGTAATTGCCTGATCATGCCTAAACGCCATAGGGTTTCATCTTCCATTTCTTTTTTATAATAAACAAAATTCACATTGTCGCTTTTTTTAGCTAAATTCAATGCGATGTTTATTTGATTAAGCACTTTTACCCCTTGTTCACCTGCACTATTTTTTGAACATAAGCCAAAACATGCCGTAACCGGTAAACGCTGTTCACCCGCGGTAAATGAACGATAAAATAATGACATTAACCTATCAGGGTTTACGCTATCAGCAGGGCCAATAACACCAAACACGTCAGCACCCATACGAGCAATTTGACAACTGTTGCCTAACTCTTTCATTCTTTCTGTTACAGCAAGGAGAAGTTTATTGCCTAAATCTTGTCCCAAACCATCATTGATATCACTAAAGTGATTAATATCAATTAAGGCAGCAACAAGGTCTGTCTCTTCTGATTGAATAAAGCGGTCAAGTAAATTAACAAATTCTAAACGATTGGGTAATTCAGTGAGCCAGTCACGATATGCGGCATTTCGCAACTTTTGAAATAAATGAACATTTTCATAGCCGATCGCTACATTGGCTAAAAAAACTTCAATTAATTGTATTTGAATTTCTGTTAATTCTTGCTCAAGCTCAAGATAAATAACAGCACGGTATCCACCACTCGCTAAATACAATGCTGCATGATCATGACTATAACCATGTTGCTTTTGGGTAAAACAACGGCTAATGCGGTCTTGTAATGCGTTGCTATCGAAGCAAGATATTTTTTGATTTATTAATTCGGTACTATGACCCATTTGACCTAAAACATGTAAGCTTAAATCGTCAGAGCCTTCTATTATACCTTGCCCTCGAGCACAAAAAGCACTGCACTGACTTTCACTCAACTTGGTTAATTGTGCCAACACACCTTCAGCATATTCATGAATACTATGGAGTTCAAGCAAGTCTGCAGTCGCACTAATAATTTTTTCTAAACCAAGGCGATTTTGGTTTACCGAGTGAATTTGTTGGTATGAACGAATAGCGGCATACACTGTTGTGACTAATTTACGGCGAGTTAATTCTGTTTTAGTTTTATAGTCGTTGATATCATAATCTTTGATGACACTTTCTTCGGGTGCGTAACCTGGCTGACCTGTTCTGAGAACGATACGTATATCTTGGCGGCAAAGCGTTTCGCGAATATGTTTAACAACATTCAAGCCAGCATCATCAGTTTCCATCACAACGTCGAGTAATACCAAAACGATATCCTCGTGCTCTTCAATAAGCAGACATGCATCGCGTCCAGAATAAGCGTGGATATACTCTATGTTTTTACCTAGGACGACTAAATCGGAGAGTGCTAACTGAGTAACAGAGTGAATTTCGGGATCATCATCAACAATCAATACTTTCCACGTTTCAGCACTACCGTCATTCAGAATCTCATCTTCATCACTATCATCAATAAATAAAAAGTCGTCATTATTATTTTCAGAAGCCTGCATATCGCCCTCAATTAACCAGTAAAACATAACTGATTAAGGTTTTTTTTAACATCAAATTTATTATGAACTATATTCCCAATAAACTACATAATAAGAGTCAGTTAAATAATATTCAACCTAGAATTACAATTATATTCATAATTTCAATTGCTTCCTTATTTTACGTTAAGTTTAGATTAATAAAGAGAAGATTGCTGATTTTAATTTTCCAGCGTATGCTTAGAAAAAATAGTAATAAAAATAATATATTAGTTACGGTAATTTTTTATGAAAGACATAAACGAACCCTCAACTGTACCCCTTGTTATTACTGACGAGCCTATTAACAACGAAGTCATAAAAACAACAACATCTAGCAGTAAAAATGGTGGCAATAAAAAAAACACAGGGGTTTCCTCGCAAATGCAGCTTTTAGCATTAGCTAAGAACTTCGTACTTGATGGCGGGTTAGCTTCACTAGAAAAACAAATGCCCTTGGAAGAAAGAACTCAAAAAAGAGCACGAGTTTCCGCATTACGAAAGCAAGAGAATCTTGAAGCAATCATTAAAAGGTCAATCAATTACTGTTCTGCGACAGAGTTCGCAAATAAAGCAGACGCGGATTGGTTTAGTACCTTCACTGAACTCGCTGAAGATGTTAGTAATACGACAATGCAAAACTTGTGGGCCAAAATCCTCGCTGGTGAAATATCACAACCCGGTTCGTTCTCAACTAAAACGCTTAAAATTTTTCGTGCGATGAGTATTACCGAGGCTAAATTGTTAGCAAAGGCTTGCAGTTTGGCAGTGACAGAGCCAGCGAAAAGAAATATTCGTATTATCTCAGGAGCCTATCAGACACCAAGCTTGTTCAACTTTTTTAGTAAAAATAGAGAGCAAAACATACCCTTTAGTCAGTTTTCATTGAGCTACGCTGACTTACTCATTTTGGCTGATAATCACCTCGTTTTTATACAAGAAACAGAGTCTACCCCCATGGATAAGTCAGAAGTGTTTACTTTTAACTTTAACGGTAGGCCATTAACACTGGTGGCAAAAAAGTCTTCCTGTGTACTGAAATTTTATAAATTCACCCCTGTTGGTAGCGAGCTGGCACGTCTGATCAGCGATAATGTCGATGATGCTTATTTACAGCATTTGAAAAGTGCAATAAATGAGAGTTTTTCGGTTGTTGAAGGTTAATGTTATCGGGTACGAGCACCCAAAAGTACTCATATTGAAAGACAATTTTTTGTTCCATAAAAATCAGTGCCTACATCTATATAGGCCAATTGAATCTGACCTGAAAAGTATTTAACATAAAAAAGGACAAGCATCTAAGATGTTTGTCCTTAAGATTAAATCTTTAGTAAGACTTAATTTAAATACCGTCACCGTCAGTATGTAGGCCACATTCTCTCGCCATGCCAGAAAAACGGGTATCACTTTCAGTCATACCTAACGTTAACGGTCGTGTACTGTGCGTATCGCCAACGGATACATAACCTTTGTCCCATAATGGATGATAAGGCAAATTATGCTTGGTTAGATACTCATGTACATCTTTGTTACTCCAATCAATAATTGGATGAACTTTAAAACGACCACGTAAAATGCTAACAACAGGTAAACCTTGGCGATGCTCTGATTGCTGACGCCTAACACCAGAAAACCATGTTGCGGCATGCAGTTCATCTAAACCACGCTCGAGGGGTTCAACTTTATTACGGCGATTATAGGCTTTTAAAGCTGTCTCATCTTTCGCCCATTCTTCGCCATATTTTGCTTGTTGCCATGCCGCACTTTCAGCTGCGCTATACACTTGTAAGTTCAAGTTCAAACGTTCTGTAAGCTTTTCAATGAACTGATAGGTTTCAGGGAATAAGTGGCCTGTATCAGTAATAAGTACTGGGATATTCGCGTCAACTTGCGTCAACATATGCAACATAACCGCCGATTGAATACCAAAACTTGATGACAAAACAAACTGCGACGGTAAATTTTCCATCGACCACTCAACCCGCTCGGTGGCCGTTTGCTTTTCTAACAACTCATTCCATTGATTCAACCATGGCTTAGGTAGAGAAGCGGGGAAACGGTTATTAATCGGCGCCTTTATCTCTGTAACATTCGTACTGCTGCTTATAATTTTAGTCATGAAAATCTCGCTTGCTGTTTTTCACTTCTGCGATAATACCGGTGCGGATAGTAAAGTCGCCAAACGCTTCGTTATTCGTGCGTTCTGTAGACCAACGCCCCACTAGCGCATCCATTTCATCAAGAATATCTTGTTCGCTTAAGTTTTCTTTATACATTTTCGGTACACGCGTTCCGGCTAAGTTTCCACCTAAATGCATATTGTATTTACCCGGACCTTTACCGACTAAGCCAATTTCGGCCAACATTGCACGGCCACAGCCATTTGGACAACCCGTAACCCGTAAAATAATACTTTCATCACTCATATTGTGTTTGGCTAAAATTCCCTCAACATCAGTGACAAAGCCGGGTAAATATCGCTCGGCTTCTGCCATCGCTAATGGACAGGTTGGAAATGATACACAAGCCATAGAGTCTTTACGTTGCTTTGAAACAGCGTCATTCATCAAACCATATTCACGAGCAATCGCTTCAATTTTTGCTTTATCTTCGCTTGCCACACCTGCCACAATTAAGTTCTGATTGGCTGTCATACGAAAATCACCTTTGTGAATTTTCGCGATTTCAGCAACACCTGACTTAAGTGGTTTGCCTGGTTTATCAAGTAGACGACCATTTTCAATAAATAATGCTAAGTGATGTCTCCCATCAAAACCTTCAACCCAACCGATACGATCGCCACGTTCTGTGAACTCGTAAGGACGTGAGGTTTCAAACGTAATACCCGCGCGTTGTTCAACTTCTGATTTAAAGGTCTCTACACCGACTCGGTCAAGCGTATATTTAGTTTTGGCATTTTTACGGTTTACTCGGTTACCCCAATCGCGTTGTGTTGTAACAACAGCGGTCGCAACAGCTAAGGTATGAGCTAAAGGCACATAACCAAAGTCGTCTGCTTTGCGAGGATACGTTGACTTGTCGCCATGGGTCATTGCTAAACCACCGCCAACAAGTACGTTGAAACCGACTAACTTACCGTTTTTAGCAATCGCGATAAAATTTAAGTCATTGGCATGAACGTCAATATCATTTTGTGGCGGAATAACGACCGTTGTTTTGAATTTACGTGGTAAGTAGTTACTGCCTAAAATAGGTTCTTCAGTTTCTTTACCTTCAGGGCCTTCAAGCTTTTCACCATCTAACCAAATTTCGGCATAAGCACGAGTTTTTGGTAGTAAATGCTCACTAATCTTTATTGCCCATTCATACGCTTCTTGATGAAGTTCTGACTCAATAGGATTAGAAGTACATAAAACATTACGGTTAACATCGCCAGCAGTAGCAATTGAATCGATACCAATACTGTTTAATGTTTGATGCATTAATTTAATATTTGGCTTTAATACGCCATGAAACTGAAACGTTTGACGTGTCGTTAAACGAATACTGCCATAAGAGGTACTTTCTTGAGCAAATTTATCAATAGCTAACCACTGCTCTGGCTTGATAATACCGCCAGGCATACGAGCACGTAACATAACGTTATGTAATGGTTCTAACTTTTGCTTAGTGCGTTCACCACGAATATCACGGTCATCTTGCTGATACATACCATGAGTTCTAATAATATGATAATTGTCGGCAGTAAAGCCACCTGTTGTCTGATCTTTTAAGTCATCAACGATTGTGCCACGTAAAAAATTACTGTCTGCTTTTAAACGTTCATTATCAGCTTGCTTACCTTCAACAATTAATGGGCCTGGACCTGTTAGTACGATATCTTTATTTGTTGTCGTCATTAGTAAACATCCTTCTGGAAACGCTTCGCGTTGCGTAATTCTTTTAAATAGTCTTGTGCTTGTTCAGTGCTTAATTTGCCATGCTCAGCAATAATATCGACTAAAGCAAGTTCAACATCTTTTGCCATACGGCTCATGTCACCACAAATATATAAATGTGCGCCACGCTCTAACCAAGCAAAAACTTCGCTGGCTTTTGCACGTAAACGATCTTGCACATATATTTTTGTTGCTTGGTCACGAGAGAAAGCTAAATCAATATTTGTTAACAAACCTGATTTTAAATAACCTTGCCATTCGGTTTGGTATAAAAAGTCTTGTGTGAATGTTTGGTCACCAAAAAACAACCAATTATCACCACTTGCTGTCGTCGCTTCACGTTCTTGCATAAACGCTCTAAAAGGCGCAATACCTGTCCCTGGGCCAATCATTATTACCGGAGTATCGCCATTTTCAGGTAAACGAAAATTGTCGTTGTGTTCAATGAAAACTTTCACCGTACCGCCTTCTTCAAGACGTTTACCTAAGAAGCTTGAAGCCCCCCCGGTTCTTAAATGATCATTTTCATTGTATTCAACTAAGCCTACGGTTAAATGAACTTCTTCTTCTACTTCCGCTTGACTAGAAGCAATAGAATATAAACGCGGGGTGATTTTTCTCAGTGCATCGGCAAAATCTTGCGCGGTAACTTCAGCCGGAGCCGCTTTGACTACATCAACAATTTGATGGTTACCTGCATACTCACGAGCAGCATTTTTATCTTCGCTTATGGTAAGTAATTTTTTATCTTTTGATTTATCAGCCCAAAAACTAATAAAGTTAACCGCTGTTTGGGTAATTTCTAGTTTTGATGTTAACGCTTCGGCTAACGATAAACTTTCGCCCGCCACTACAATGTTTTCATCCGCTGACAAATTCAATACTGAAATAAGTTCTGCCACTAAGCTTTCGTCATTTTCAAACCAAACACCTAAAGCATCGCCTGCTTGATAAGTTATACCTGAATCAGCTAAATCAATTTCGATATGGCGAACATCTTTCGCTGAATCACGGCCGGTAATTTTCTGACTTAAACTTAATTCAGCAGCATAAGGTGCTTGTTTAGTATATTCACTCATTGCACCTGCTGTTGGCATAGCAACGACATTGTTGGTGTCTACTTCGCTACCAAACAATGCTTTCGCTTTATTAACGACACTGTCTGACCATGCTTTTGCATCTGCGTCATAATCAACATCGCAATCTACGCGTGGCGATATTTGCTTGGCACCCAACTTACTTAAGTATTCGTCAAAATCTTTACCTGTTTGACAGAAGAACTCATAGCTGGTGTCGCCCAAAGCTAAAACACTATAGTATAAGTTGTCGAGCTTAGGGGCTTTCTTTGACGCTAAGAATTCATGTAATGCAATGGCGTCATCAGGTGCTTCACCTTCGCCATTTGTACTCGCAACAATTAATAAGTGTGTAAGATTCTTAATACTCTTAGGCTTAAAGTCGCTCATGCTTTTTAAATCAACGACCATACCTTGCGCATGTGCTTGTGCGGCTAACGCTTTAGCAACACCTTTAGCATTTCCTGTTTGCGAACCAAATAAAATCGTTAGCGTTGCCGCCGGGGCTGCAACAGCTGATGGGCTAACGCCTGCGGATGCACCTTCAGATTTAGCCGCTAAATAACCACTTGCCCACGCAAGTTGTAACGCAGAGTAACTGCCAATAGTGTGTTGTAATGATGAAAGTTGATCTGCATCTAGCATAGTTTTCTGTAAGTTCTGTTGGTTTGGCAACATAAGGTCAATTCGCCCATTTAAATTTAATAAAATAATAATAGACTGGCTTTGCCGATAATAAAAAGAATAGAAAAGGCTTTTTTATTCCAAAATGGAATAAAAAAACTTTAAAACTAACAATAATATCTGATCATACTTTTAAGCTATTCTTTTTCTTGATCTTTATATAAGAGACGACCACACTCTTAATAAGCTAACGTGATAGATGAAGTTATGGAAAAAGTAGAGGCGATAATTATTGGTGCAGGGGTTGTCGGGTTAGCCATTGGCGCTAAATTGAGTAAAGATGTTAATAATGTCCTTATTATTGATAAAAACCCCCATTTTGGTGAAGAAACCAGTAGCCGCAATAGTGAAGTTATTCATGCCGGTATTTATTATCCTCAGCACAGTTTAAAAGCCAAACTCTGCGTAAAAGGCAAAGAAAAACTTTACCAATATTGTAAAGACCGCAATACTCCCCATCAACGCTTAGGAAAACTTCTCGTTGCGCATGGCCGCGCCGAAGAAATATCCTTAAAAAACACGTTAAAGCAAGCCGCACTTAATGGTGTTAATGATCTTACTTGGCTAACGGAAAGTGAGCTTAAAGTGTCTAATCCAGAGTTGCATGCCACTGCAGCTTTACTTTCACCCTCAACAGGTATTATTGATGTTCATTGCTATATGCAAGCATTACTGGCAGACATTGAACACAATAAAGGCCAGTTTGTTGGACAAACCCAGTTTATTAACGCAGAAAAAAGTCGTGATGGATTTATTGTTACCTTAAATAGCCAAGGTGAGATCATGCAGTTACATTGTCATTATTTGATTAATGCTGGGGGATTACACAGCACCAAAGTGGCCGAAAATATCAATGCTTTAGCAAAAACACATATTCCAAAACTTTATTATTGTCGAGGGCACTATTTTTCCTACCAAGGGAAAAGCCCTTTTACGCAACTGATTTATCCGGTACCTCAAGCATATGGTCTAGGTATTCATGCCTCATTAGATATTGGCGGACAATTGAAGTTTGGCCCAGACACCGAGTATATCGATAATATTGACTACCAAGTATCGGCTCATTTAAAAGCAAAATTTGTTAGCGCTATTAAACGCTACTACCCAACTTTAGATGAGTCACGCTTGCAACCGGCTTATTCTGGTATTCGCCCTAAACTGCAAGGTCCCTCTGATGGTTTTAAAGATTTTATTATTCAAAGCGAAGAAGAACATGGTTTAAAGGGATTAGTTAATTTATTTGGTATTGATTCGCCGGGGTTAACGTCGAGCTTAGCTATCGCTGAGTATGTTGGCGAGCAACTGGCAATATAAGATTATATCTTTGAATGTCGGAGAATGACCATCCTGAACATATACGCTCCTTCCCATCCATGGCAACGCGTTATACCGTTCATCCTGAACATATAAAAGCCAATTGTTTACACAATTGGCTTTTTAATAGAAACGTTATTACTGACTATTTAATCGCTTCTTCTGGTTCAGCTGCCTTTTTAATATCTAATAATTCAATTTCGAACTGTAATACTGAATTACCTGGCATCCCATTTTGTGGGTTACCGGCTGGTCCGTAGGCTAAATCAGAGGGAATAGTAAAAAGATACTTTGAGCCAACTGACATTAACTGTACACCTTCCGTCCAACCTTTAATAACACGGTTTAATGGGAGTACTGCCGGCTTGCCGCGATCGTATGAACTGTCAAACTTTTCACCATCGATGAAAGTGCCAGTGTAGTGAACAGTTACCGTATCAGCGGCGCTAGGTTTTTCACCTTCACTTTCAGTAACAACAACATATTGAATGCCTGATTCAGTGATTTTTACGCCGTCTTTTTTAGCATTTTCTTCTAAGAATTTTGTGCCTTGTGCAATTGCTGCAGCAGATTCAGCTGTTGCTATTTCTGCTTGTTTTGCTTTCATTTGTTCATCAAGGCTCATTAATAACGCTTGAATCTCTTCTTTTTCAATAATTGACTTGCCAGCAAGACTATCGGTAAATCCGCGGGTAATTAATGCTTGGTCAAGTGGAACACCTAGTTTTTCATGTTGATCAAGGTTCTTTTGCATGTACATGCCAATTGAAGCACCTAAACTGTAAGATTGCTTTTGTATTTCAGTTTCTAAAACAGGCGCTGGTGCTGTTTGTTCTACACTTTCTTGACAGCCAAACACTGACACAAGTGCAATAGCTAACATAGTTGGCTTAAATAATTTCATTTTTTCTCCGTTAACATAACCTAGTACTCAGGTGGAGGAAGTCCCCTAAGCTATTGATTAAATATTATGTATTGTTAGACAATGCGGCTTATACTAACGATAAATTAACTAAGAAAAAAGTATTAATATTGTGAACAAGTGTAATAACAAGCTAACACTGCTTTTCGTCTGTCTATTTTCCTTACTTAATAGCGCTTGTCAGCCTGCTGGCGACAAACCTATACAACGCTGGCAGCATGCTACAGAAGGCTCCTACGCGGCTAATCTTTCTAATGATGCTAAATACAGTGTTGTTTCTTCTATTCATCATGGTTTAAGTTTATGGGACATAGAAAAAAATGCACTAAAATACCGCTGGTCACAACAGCAAAACAGTAGTGATAACTTAGTGCTGTTAGCCGACATTTCAAACAACAATAGTCATGCGCTCACTGCAAACCGAGAAGCTTTTTCTTTGTGGAATATAACTACAGGAGAATCTGAGGGTTATTGGAAAGTACGCGAATCAACAATTCGTGATATTGCTTTGTCTAATGATGGTGATTTTATTCTCCTTGGTAAAAGCAACGGGACCGTTGTTCACATTACGATGAGTAACGGTCGTCGTTTAGAGTTTTTAGGTCACACAGAAAAAATTAATGCGATTGACATGCTTCCCAATGGCCGTATCGCTATTTCAGGCGGTAATGATTACGTTGCTTATATATGGGACACACAAAGTGGTCAGGTTATTTATCGGTTTAACCACCCAAGTAGGGTCACTATGGTGGCTCTTGATCCCAAAGGTCGCTTCGCTTTTACCGCAGACAGTCAAAAGTCATCGAACATTTGGGATTTAAAAACAGGTAAACGTATCAGCCAATTACAGTACTTTAATCGCCAGGAAGTTTTCAGCTCTGTACGTTTTTCTGACGATGGCACTAAATTATTAACCGGAGCTCCTACTCGAAAGGTTAACCTTTGGAGTATCGCGACGGGTGAAAGACTAGACAGCTGGCGAGTAACGCCAAAAGAAAGTATTCGTGCTGCGGGTGCGGTAGTGTATAGTGTCGCCTTTAAAGAAAAGAACCAAATCATCACTGAAAGTTCATCTGGATACGCTGAACTTTGGCAAAGAAAGTAGCGCTAGGTAACCCAAAATCATGACAATAGAAACCCCCAGAGACATTATCGAATTACGAGAAAGTGTGGAAGCGCTTCAATCTCGTAATGCTTTTCAAGACGATATTATTGAGCAATTAAACAATGAGCTTGCTATCCATCAATTAGAACTTTCAGAGCTGAGATCTCAGCTAAAATTAATCGCTAGACGAGTGCAAGATAATGCTCCAGGCCAAAGCCAATCGCAAGAAGTAGAGCCACCACCACCTCATTATTAATGTAGTCGTTCTACTTCTGCTAGTATAAATGACATCCTGAATAATTTCAGGTTGTCAAAACACCCACATTACTCTTGTTTAAAAATACCAAACACTTGCTCTTTTGGACGAATTTGTTTCACGACATGTTCTTCTGGTTGTGACATCTGGTGTCCACAGCTCACGCAGGTGACTTTTTCAATGTTGTTTTCTTTGGTTAAGCCCATCGTATCCATGGCATTACATTTTGGGCAAATAGCGCCAGCAATAAATCTTTTTTTCATGTTTTTCAATCCAAATATAATCCAGTTACATTATTTTACCTTGAATCTTATCGATAGGAAAAGGACAATAGCGCTCTGAATTAAAATGAGTAATTATAAACCATGATCATAGCCACCGACTTAAGCTTAGATAGAGGCGCTAAAAACCTTATAAAGGCATCAAGCTTTACTATTCATCCTAACCACAAAGTTGGCTTAGTTGGCGCTAATGGCTGTGGAAAATCGTCTTTATTTGCTGCGCTATTAGGTGATTTACAACCAGACAGAGGTGATGTAAGCATGCCTTCGGGCTGGGATGTCGCTACGGTAAAACAAGAAACGCCTGCGCTTGAACAATCAGCTTTAGATTATGTTATGGACGGTGATAAAGAGTTTCGTCAGTTAGAACAAAAACTTGAACAAGCACGGTTAAATGATGACGGTAACCAAGAAGCCCTCATTATTAACCATATTGATGCCATTAATGGCTATAGTTTGCCTGCACGTGCCAGTGAATTGTTACATGGTTTAGGTTTTTTACAAGAACAACTCGGTAATGCCGTAAAAGATTTTTCGGGTGGGTGGCGAATGCGCCTTAACTTAGCTCAGGCTCTTATTAGCCGAGCAGATCTTTTATTACTCGATGAGCCCACCAACCATCTAGATTTAGATGCGGTAATTTGGTTACAACGTTGGCTAAAACGCTTCACAGGTACTTTAGTGCTGATTTCACATGACCGTGATTTTCTTGACGATGTAATCGGACAAATTTTGCATATTGAGCACCAAGAGGCAAAGTTATATTCTGGAAATTATACCGCCTTTGAACGCCAACGCGCTGAACATTTAGCCCAACAAGATGCACAATTTCAGAAGCAGCAAAAAGAAGTTGCCCATTTAACCTCATTTGTTGATCGTTTTAGAGCAAAAGCCAGTAAAGCCAAACAAGCACAAAGTCGTTTAAAACGTCTACAAAAATTACCCGACTTAGCGCCAGCACATATCGACAGTCAATTTACCTTTAGTTTCAAAACACCCGAGACACTGCCGTATCCGTTATTGGCCTTAAAAGAAACGACCTGTGGCTATAGCCAAGAAGCCATTATTTTACGAGATGTCGGTTTAACACTTGTGCCCGGAAGTCGAATAGGTCTTCTAGGGAGAAATGGCGCAGGTAAATCGACACTGATAAAGTCGTTAGCTGGTGATATAGCGTTAATTAATGGCGAACGCTATTGTGCTCAAGATTTAACCATAGGTTACTTTTCTCAGCATCAACTTGAACAATTACATATGCCAAGCAGTGCTATTGAACATATTGTCCGTGCGAGACCTGAAACCACAGAGTTACAAGCTCGGAGTTTTTTAGGCAGTTTTGGTTTTACTGGCGACCAAGCATTATCACCGGTAGAAACCATGTCTGGTGGAGAAAAAGCACGCTTGGTATTGGCATTAATTGTTAATGAGAAACCACAATTATTATTACTCGATGAACCCACTAACCATCTTGATTTAGAAATGCGTCAAGCCTTGGTCTTCGCTTTACAAGATTTCGAAGGGGCTATTATTTTGATCGCCCATGATCGCTTTTTATTAGAATCATGTGTTGACGAATTTTTCTTGGTGGCTAATGGGCAAGTTAATGAGTTTTTAGGAGATATTGACGATTATCAACAATGGTTAAACGACGATAAAAAGCAAACACTCAAAAATACCAAGCCAGCAAAATCTGCTGAAATTGTTGATAAGAAACAATTACGAAAAGAACAGGCTGAATTACGCAAAAAAGCATCACCGTTGCGTAAGCAAGCAGATAAGTACGAGAAAAAAGTACAGCTATTGCATACCGAATTAGCTGAGGTGGAAGCGATATTAGCCGAAAGTGATATATATCAAAGTGAGCATAAATCACGCTTAGCGACACTCATTAAGCAACAAGCGAGTCTCAAAGCAAACATTGAAGAAAATGAAATGTATTGGCTTGAATTAGAAGAACAAATTGAAGAAGTTATGTTACAAGTTTCAATATAAAATTTAATTATAAATTTTATATTACTTGCTACACTTAATATCAATACCCTTAAAATAATGAGAACCTTATGAAAAAAACAGCATTCGCCCTTTTTTATCTAGCATTGCTTAGCAGTTTTTCAAGCTTTGCCTTTCAAGGTGATCTTGATAAAGGTATTTATGAATTAAACCGTGGCGCTTTTAAAGCCGCTATTGAAGAGTTTGAGCCGCTGGTTGCCCAAAAGTACTCTCCTGCACAATACCAAATGGCTATGATTTATTTAAATGGCTATGGGGTGAAAAAAGATCCTAACAGAGCATTCGAGTTGCTGTCTCTTTCTGCTGCACAAGGCTACTCTGAGGCCCTATTTAACTTGTCACTTATGTATTCTGAAGGTGTGGTTGTTAAAAAAGATTTAAAAAAAGCTTTTACACTTATGGAAAGAGCAGCGATAAAAGACTTAGTTGGCGCGCAATTTAATCTAGGTGTGATGTATTTTAACGGTTTAGGTACTTATAAAGACTATAAGCAGGCGGCCCGTTGGTATACAACGGCAGCAAAGCAAAATTACGCTTTAGCACAATTTAACTTGGCGCTTATGCATTTTGAAGGATTAGGCGTAGAAAAAAGCGTAGAAATGTCTTATGTATGGAATATTATTGCGGCAAGCAATGGTTATAAAGATGCAGAAAAAAGTAGAGATATGGACGAATTAAAACTCAGTAGTGTACAAATAAGTGAAGCAAGAGAAAAAGCCAACAGACTCTATCAACAATTTATTGAACAAGAAGAATTGAAAGCTAAGAAATAAAATTGCATATCCTTTTATAAAACTTTAAAGGTACAACCGTCAAATTAAAGAATCTTTGATCTATATCACAACCATAAAGTGAGTACCGATTTAAAATGGCTATGACATTAAGTTATAGCCATTTTTGTTGTAACTCATTTATTTTTATGGAGTCTGTTATGAACTTTTTCGATATGATTATTAATGATCCTGTTGTGCTTTATTCTTTTGGTGGTTTAGCAATTCTTTTAGGTATTGGTGCATTTTACATCTACTATTTTCTTAAAAATATTAATGAAAATAACTGATTAGCATTAGCTATTTTCTAAAGCCACTTATTCATAATATTTTATGTACAAAAATCGTTCAAAAGGGTGATATTGACTATACTAAGTACACTTATCTGAATTAATTGTGATGTATTGCTCACACAATTAATGTGAAATATTGGGTGTGCCTATGAATTTATCCATTAATCAACCATCCTCTTCACTCAGCTATATTGAACGTAAAACTAAAGAGCGTGAAGAAACAGATGAAAAGCTATCTTCAGGAAAAAGCGTAAACAGTGCGGCTGATGACGCCGCTGGCTTACAGATATCAAATCGTTTAACCGCTCAAATCAATGGTTATCAACAAAAAAGTGCTAATGCCCAAGATCAAATCAATACTAATAACGTTCAAGAAAGCGGACTATCGGCTATTAATGAAAGTTTACAAAGAGCCAATGTTTTATCTATTCAATCGGGAAGCCCGCTTAGCGATCCAAGCGCTATCCAAAACGAGCTAGACCAATTAACCGAACAAATAAATGCTGTAGCTGGAGAAGTACTCGGTGATCCTAGTTTTATTTCAGGCTTAGATGTCAGTGATCCAACGACAAACCAAGCAGCACTAGAAGATGCATTTTCCCGTGTTAATGAATCAGCAAGCGCACTCGGTGCACAAAGTAATGCTTTGGGTAGCCAAGTTTCTACTTATGAAACCACACGCGTTAACGTGAACGAATCGCGCTCTCGTGTTGAAGATACTGATTACGCGTCAGTAACTTCTGAGAAAGAACGCATAAATGTTATTTTACAAGCTGCCGTGATTAATAAAAAGGATGAAGAGTCTCGCAAAGGTATACTCATTAATCAAAGAGTCTAGCATGAACATTTTATGATCAGGCTTAACAAGGTGAGCTTTATTTTTGGCTGACAATATCTATTTATTTTCAATTCACTTACAATCATATTATTCAAAAATCACCACAGACCTCTATTACTTTAAAATGTTTACTCAAAGTCAATTCATTCCCGCTTGGTGGCTGCACAATGCTCATTGCCAAACTATTCTTGCCAAATTTTTAAGATCTAAAAAACATCTAGAAACTTGCAATGAAACGTTAGAATTACCTGATGGAGATTTTATTGATTTAGCATGGACTGATAAACCTACACAAGATGAAACTCGTCCTTTGGTTGTCGTTCTACATGGCTTAGAAGGCTCGGTTAATAGCCACTATGCCAAAGGTATGTTGTCGGCTATAAAAGAGAAGAAATGGCTAGGCGTGCTTATGCATTTTAGAGGTTGTAGTGGACGAGTTAATAGAAAAGCCCGTTCATATCACAGTGGTGATACGGATGACATTAGCTATTTGACACAATTTTTAAAGCAAAAATACCCACAGTTGCCGATGACGATTATTGGTTTTTCTCTCGGTGGAAATGTATTAGCGCGTTATTTAGCAAAAGAACCTGATAACCCTTATCAAGCGGCGGCAATAATTTGTGCACCATTGCATTTAGCCAGCTGCAGTAAGCGGATCAACCAAGGCTTTTCGCGAATCTACCAAAAATACTTAGTTGGCATGCTTAAAAACAGTATTAAAGATAAAATGGCGCGTGATCTCCTTTCGGCTCCGTTATCACAAAAACTGTCACAGAAACTAGATGAAATTAAAACCATTTGGCAATTTGATCAACAGGTTACAGCACCTATTAACGGGTTTGAGAGCGCTGAAGATTATTATCATCAAGCCAGTGGGCGTTTTATTTTGGATAAAATCAAACAGCCCTGTTTGATTATTCATTCAAATGATGACCCCTTTTTATGTGATGAAAATACGCGTGATATTAACAGTATTCCAAGCAACATATGTTTTGAGGTTAGTAAAAATGGCGGTCACGTTGGGTTTATCAATGGTAATAACCCTCTAAGACCTAAGTTTTGGCTAGAACATCGTGTTCCAAATTTTTTAGAGAGTTACTTATGATTATCCCTTATAAAGACCTAGAACCAGATACATTAACCGGTATTATTAGAGAATTTGTTTTGCGAGAAGGAACCGAGTACGGTGAGGCCGATGTGCCGTTATCAGCAAAAGTGGCCGACGTAAAAGCACAGTTGGCTAATGGTAGTGCATTCTTAGTTTATTCAGAACTTCATGATACGGTAAATATTTTGCCCATTGACCAGTTTGACCAGTTTGACCAACAAGAGAATGAGCAAGAATCAGCGCAGTAATATGTAAACAGAAACGAACACTCACTTGTGTTCGTTTCTCATGACTATTGGCTAAAAGTTAACACAAAACTCACCGGTACGGCATAAGCAATGCTTGGTAAACTTGCTAATGACTTTAACTTATTTATGCCTGACACTAAGGCAAAGTCTTCTGCTTTAATAATAATAGGCTGTAAAGTTGTTACTATCATATTTTTTTCTGATAGCTTCGCCACCATTACCTTCAACATAAGTTCTTGCTCTTGGCCGTGTAAATTAAGACTCCCTTTAAGTGAAATTTGTTCGCTTGAACCAACAGCGAGAGCGTCAATATCAGAGGTATTAAGCTGAGCACTAAAGCTCGCTTGTGCAAAACTTTCTGTTTCGAATAGAAACTCAGCCATTCGCGCATCTCGTATAGCAATATTGGTATCAACACTGCTTAAGTCAATGCTGATATTTACTAAGCCACTATCGTTGATAAGACCAGAAAATGTTTTAAAGTGGTGATTTTCGGCAATAGTGCCTTTTTTAATGGAAACAAAGGTTAAAGATGAGTTTTTTGAATCAAGTTGCCAAGCACTGTAAGCTGGAGAGGCAATTAATAAAGAAAGACTTAATATAAAAATAGATAAAACACGCATAATGGGTCCTTTAAAAAATATAAAATTTAAGAGCGTTTTGCTCGGTGAGGTTTAACAATTTGTTGCCAAGGGATATTACTCGCGCCTAAGGTCATAAAATCAGGATTCATCAATCCTTCTCGTTGGTTATAAGTTAACGGTAAAAACTCACTATCAATTATTGAACCACCGGCTTGTTCAATAATACAATGACTTGCACCAGCATCCCACTCGCCCGTTGGGCCAATACGTAAATAGCAATCGGCCCCCCCTTCAGCAATTAAACAGTTTTTAAGTGAACAACTTCCCATTGATACATATTCAAAGGTAAAGTCTTTATTATTAAGGTATTGCCCCATAAGACTAAGTTCTTGGCGGCGACTAATCGCGACTTTAATTTTTCGCTTACCATCATATTTCGCGACATGAATTTGCTTACTGCCAAGGTTATTCTCTTTAAAAGCACCCAGTTTATTTTGTCCATAATAGGTTAATTGATGATCAGGCGCATGAATAACACCAATACTCGGCCACCCATTTTCCACCAGAGCAACATTCACCGCGAAGTCTCCGCTGCCCATAATAAACTCACCGGTGCCATCAATGGGGTCAAGTAACCAATAACGTGACCAATCTTTTCGCTCGCAAAGCGGCAACACCCCCACTTCTTCAGAAATAATAGGAATGCCCGGAGCTAAGCGTGAAAGCTCTTGCATCAATACATCATTAGCCGCAAAATCGGCACTGGTTACAGGACTGTTATCGTCTTTCACTTCTGCCGTATAATCGCCAGTTTTATAATGTTTAGCGACTTCAACACCTGCTTTTTTCGCACTTTCTATCGCGATGGCGAGTAACGTTTCATTATTCATTAACATTCACTTAATTTTTATTTTGAGGTTTTATTCACTAAATCTTTTACTAGCATTAAAGCGGCAATGCTTCTTGCTTCATTAAAATCAGGTTGCGCCAGCAAAGCTTGGTAGTCAGCAATTTTCCAAACAACGACCTCTAATTCTTCTGGCTCATCACCCGGTAATTTTTCAACATATAAATTTTCAGCGAGAAATATTTCCATTGATGCTGCAAAAAAAGCGGGAGCTGTTGCGACTCGATGAACATGTGTGAGTTTCTTTGCTCCATAACCGACTTCTTCTTTTAATTCACGATTAGCAGCCTGCTCGGGAATTTCGCCTTCATCGATAAGACCTTTTGGAAAACCAAGTTCATAACTATGGGTGCCCGCACAATATTCACGTACTAATAATAATGTTTCATTATCAAGCATAGGTACAATCAATACGGCGCCACGACCATACCCTTGCATACGTTCATATTCTCGTTTTTCGCCATTACTAAAGGTGAGATCTATTTGTTCAATTGCAAATAAGCGACTTTTGGCAACTTGCTTGCGCTGGGTTATTTCGGGGAGTGTTAGAATATTGCTCATGGGGCCTAAAACCTAAGAGTTAAATATTAATAATATAGTTTTAGAATAGCACGTTAACTTTAGATATAATTAATAAATAATAGCTCAAAGGAAAAATAAAATGCTTAATTGGTCAAAAATTTCCACCGTACTTTTAGATATGGATGGCACCATCCTCGATTTACATTTTGACAATCATTTTTGGCTACATCATTTACCTTTACGCTACAGCGAAAGTGCAAAGATATCACTTGAACAAGCCAAAGAAAACTTGGCAAGCCATTATGAAAAAGTAGCGGGAACAATTGACTGGTACTGTTTAGATTATTGGGCTGAACAAACAAAATTACCCATTCAAGCATTGAAGCGTGAAGTACAACACTTAATTAGTTTACGCAGTGATGCGCATGACTTTATGGTGGCGTTACGCGAAAGTGGTCGAGAGATAATTCTCGTTACAAATGCTCATCCAGATAGTTTGTTACTTAAAATTGAGTTGACTCAACTCGATAAGTATTTTGATGTTTTGTATTCAACGCATGAATTTGGAGTAACTAAAGAATCACAATTATTGTGGGAACGTTTACAGGAAAAACAAGGCTTTGACTTAGATAACACCTTGTTTGTTGATGACAGTATTAATATTTTAGAGTCAGCCCAACAGTATGGGTTTGAACATTTATTAGCGGTTGAAAATCCCGATAGTCAAAAAGCGACACGCACTATAAATAGCTTTCCATCGACATCAGATTTTAGAACATTAATTGATGAAATCAGAAAAAACCCCATTAAATAGTTAATGAACGTGAGTCATCCTAACAAAAGTCGAGATGACTATACCGTGAGTTAACCTTTCGAGTATCAGGCATATTGGTTCATTAAAAGTTCAAGCGGTAACGTCCTTGGTTATCAGCCTTACCAATAAAAGATAAAACGGGTTTAAGTTTTTCCGGAAAATTAGCACCAGGCTTTAAATAGCCATTTCCAGAAGCTCTTTTCATATTATGTACATAAGCGGTAAACGTTAAGCCAAGATCATTTTTAGGCGAAATAGTAAGGGCTAAAGCACCTTTTTCACAGGCTAAGGCAGCCGATAAAGCCCCTAATTTTACTTTTTCTGATAATGCCGTTATCGATGCTTTTTTCCAGTCTATAGCCCCGGTCATTTGCTGACATACTGGTTTGCCAACAATAAATTCATCGACCTTTATATCAATAAGGTTATGGGCTTGTAACGGTATAGGTAAATTGAGTTTTTCAGCAATTTGATTAGCCGCTAGACTGATCTCTGCATCTGTGATCTTGATTTTCTCAAGCAATTGGCTCGCGGTGAGCTTCCCTTCTGGGCCACTAAATAATGCCCCGCCAAACGTTAACTTAACTTTGGGATCAAGCATTAATAATGAAAAGAAACTTAATTCACTACTGACATTATTAATCTCGACATTATCAATACGTACTTGTTTTGCATAGCTTCGCCACACCGTACCTGAAAGCTCTGATACTTGGGCATTATTGGGTAAGTTAATAAAACTAACAAGCCAAGCGGCGGGAATCGTAGAGATTAAAAAGACGATATAGACACTAAAAAAAATTGCTCCATAAGCAAACCACTTTTTCATTAACCTTTTCCTAATTGTAAACGACGCACTCTCACGACACCGTTGCGCTCAGCTTTACTTAAATCAATACTTTTCACAACTAAACCTTCATTGTTAGCTAAAAACTCAAGCCAACTGAGTAATTGTATAAACGGTACTTCATCGATCCAAACTTGCAAGTCATCACCTTGTGGCTGTAAACGTGCGATAGAAATATTATTGCGACCTGCGCTACCATTTACAATACTAGAAAGGCTACCATTACTCACGGCTGAAGCAGCTCTTTTTTGAGATTGTTGATAGCGCTGTGTACTTTCTTGTACCCATGTATACAGTGCTTGCTGACTCACTAACTTTTGTTGAATTTTTTGGGTGTTATTAACCAATGGCTGCCAAATAATACTGTAAAATAAAAACAGCACCACCACCAAACTCATGATCGCAACGAGTCGTTGCTCAGAGCTTTTTAATTGTTGCCACCAGACTTTCATTATCGACCCTTACTTGTGTTCGTTGATTGCTGATTATTAATATCACTGCTAATACTAAATGAACCAGAAATTTCATCACCTTGATTATTTTGTGCGCCCAATGAAACTGTTAGATTGCTTTTTTCAAGGGCTATTTTTAACTGATCAAAGTATTGATAATCACTGGCCGTTGCCTGCATACGAATTTCATTTCGCTTGCCATCAAACTTCAAGGTGTGAGATTTTATTTCTGGCACTAGGGCTAATGCTGGCTGAACTTGGGTTAATATTGCTAAAAAGCCACTTTCACCACTAGAGTCGCCTACCTCCTTGAGCTTTTGTTTAAGCTGAGACCGAATCGTTGTCACTCGAACACGTTTTGTTTTAGGAAAGGTCTCTTTGTAGGTCCTAATAATCTGCTGTTCTAATTGTGCCTGCTGACTATTAAGTTGCATTAATTCAGCGCCTTTAATCCCTACATTAAGCAATAAAGCAAACGTTGCAATACCTGCGACCCATAACCAGCCTGTTAACGCCGGTGAACGTTGTTCTTTGGTTTTAAATTCACCTTGCAATAAGTTAAATTTATCTGCTTTATCATGACTATATGTTGCAGCCAATAACGCCAAAGGTAACTCTTCTGGCATCGCATTAATGGTAAGTTCAGCGGTCGATTCTGGTAATAATGAATAAGCATTTAAAGAGAACGTAGCTGGCTCTTCCTTATGACTCTCATCACCTACTGACTTTGCTTGCGCGCTTTTATCTTCGACAACGACTTCGGTTTTACTCAGCGACTGACTAATAATTGGCCAAGTATTGTTGTCTATCGTGGCCCCTTGCCACTTTCCTTGACGTATCAGTATTTGCTCACCTAAGACAATCGCACTACCAACATTAGCCTTACTAAATGGCATAGCGAGTACGTCAGGTATTATTTTTTTACAGGGAATATCAGCGTTTGCTAACCACGCTTGCCATAGCTTAAGCTGAGCATGCTCAACGACTGCAACAAAACAGTTATACTTGCTACTGGCAATTTTTATCTCACTGTAAGCAAAGAATAAATCTTCCACGTCTTGCGCTAATTCATCTTCAAGCATATACGGTACTGCTAAGCGCATCGCTTTCGCTGACTTACTCGGCACCGTTAAACTTTTCAGACTAATGTCACTTGCAGGAATAAAGGCAATAACTTCACGCTGCTTTGCCTTTTCTGCGAGTTGCTCAAGTGCATTTGCATCGGGGAGTTCACCACTTGCAATGATGCCTTCTTGATCGTCACTAAATATTAGCCAATGCACCGCATCTTTCGCGCTACTGCCTAATCGGATGTATAACTTTTCGGCCATTACTCTCGTCCTATGGTACGACTCACTACAGAGATATTATTATTACTTTCAACTTTCATTAAAGTACTTAACGCAAAGAAACTGTTGTTAAAACTGGCAATACTTTTAAGTTTAAAGTATTGGCTGTCAACAACAAATTGCTTCTTTTGATCATCGGTTATTTTTTTATTTTTGGCTATTACTTGTAGACTAAAAAAGTCATTAACTGTTTTAAAACCATCACCTTTTCGGTCAGCTAACGCTTGCTCAGCATCAGCTAGAGGAATATCTAGTAAGACCTGTAAAAGTTCGGCTTGGTCACTGCGAATAGTATTTAGGTTTATTTCATGTAAATTACTATTGGGTAATACGCAAACATACGCTTTTAATTTATTGATAACAGGCACAGTAAAGTGTTCGATTAAGCGCAGCTCGGTAATACTTGCTAAATAGTGATTAGCCGGTAAATAAGGAAACTCTTTTGCTGAATAGTCATTATCTTCTGCTCCGCCAGCACTCGCTATAGCACTGTCTTGATCAAGCCAATCAACTAAGGCATCGGTCATATACTCGGCTTCAAACTGACTAACACCTTCGACGCCTAGTGCAATAATTAATTCTTTAAAGGCCTCTTGTATTGGCGGTTTTTTAAGTCCTGAAGGGGTGATACTTGAATTGGTTCTTAACGCATTCAAGTTCAAACAAGCTTGCATATCAAAGATTTCACCGGTGATTTGTCCAAAATCTACGGGATAGCTTGTTTCACCTTGCGCCCATATTTGCTCTAAATGCGTGACATCTTTTTCATCTTCAAAAGCATTAATTAATATTGTTTTTGCAAACGCTTCAGCCCCCATCGCATACCAATAAGCTTGCTGATTTAGCGTTATGTTATTCGTTCGTTGCATTTGTAACTGTAAGCGGGCTGTCATTTCTGTTGCAAGGACGGCCGCTAAAGCGACAATCAGCAAAACAGTGATCAGAGCAACACCCCGGTTATTTTGATAGGGTTTTGTTTTTATAACCCGAGATAACTGATAATCAGACATTACGGTTTCCCTGACGGGACTGCTGGATTAGCAAGGGAGTCACCCGCGACTAAAAACTCTCTGCGGATCAGTCCGTAATCTTTCGTTAACAGCTCTATCGCAATAGCTTGCGGCAAGCTTTTACTGATAATTTCTTTTTGCCATTTTTTATTATAGTAAAATTCAAAATTTAGCGCTTCAATTTCTGTGATCAGTTTTCTTACTTTAGGCTCTTGCCCTTGAATAGCATCAACAAAATTAAAATGAAGTCGCTCAAAAGTTTCATCGTTTAACTGGTAGGCAACTGATTGCATAGTACTGCGCGGTAAGAGTAAACCCGGGTTTGTCCATCCGTGTCGAACAAAGGCTAATGTACTCTCACTATTTGAGAAACTGTTGTTGTCGGTATATAAAAAGTCTACCTGCGGCTCTTCGCCATTTAGCCGAATACTGCGCTTGGCAATTTGCAGTAAATCTCGTTCAATTAATAAAAAACCACGCTGTAGTTCATTGACTCGTTCTGTGTGAATTTTAGAAGATTCATTACTTTTTAAGACCGTATTAAAAATCGTAAAACTACTCAAGCTGATCATCGAAAAAATAGCGATGGCTATTAATACTTCTAAGAGGGTAAAGCCTTTATTTTTTGGCTTCTTGATATGAACGTTCATCAAAGCTGACTCTTTGACAAATAGGTTACCATGCTGGTAATCGCTAATTTTTGATCTTCTTTATTGCGCACTTCAATGACAACGGAGCGCATATTTTTATTTTCTGTTTTAATCACTTTTTGTAGCCAAAACCATTCTTGGCCAGCCATTTCCACTTTGCCTTTTTTATTATTTTTAGGTGGCCACTCTTCTGCCAAAGTTACAGCAACTAATTGATTAGAAGCAACCCAATTGGCTAATACTTTACTTTCCAAGTGATTTAAATTTTTGAAGTTATTGTCAGCTGCACTTAATAAGGCAATACCCGCAATTGAAAAAATGGCCATCGCTAACATGACTTCAATTAATGTGAAGCCTAATGAGAATTTATGCATTGATTTTTTCACCTGATTAATCATCAAAGAGTGGTCCTTCGACGTTTAATGGGGTGGTATATAAACCGGTTACTTTAAAATAAAGTTTTGCTTCGGTGTAATCATTTTCAATAAATTGAAAGCGTAAGCTAAACGGTGTAATTTCGCCGCCAGAGAGCATATAAATTTGTGGGATGAGTTTTTTCTTCTTTACCATGTTTTCTGAGTCATCTTCTTCCTTTAATTCATCCTCCGTGTTTTCGGCTTGTAACTCATTAAATGACTCAGTATCAAATAATTGTGGTTCTTCGATCGGTAAATCATCAAGTTGTAAAACCAGCTCAACACCCTTGGGCAATTTATAACGACTGAACAGCTCATTTTCAGAAACATCAGACCAACTTACGCCATCGAAACCTAGAAATTGATAGCCATTTTTATCAATCATTAACCCAAGTTCAATGTTGTTCAACATACCGTATTCAGCAGCAATATTGAAAACACCTGCAAAACGTTTACTTGACTGCTCAAGGGTTTCTTCGGCTTTGTCACCTGAGGCCGTAAACTGCACAACAGAAACCATTAATCCAACAAGCACAATCACCAGCATCACTTCAATTAAAGTAAAGCCGTTTGGTCGATTATTACGGTTAAAATAATGGTTCATGTTAAATTTTTTCACAAGACCTACTGGTAGTCGCCAAGATTCCAATTACCTATATCGTCTTCTGTACCTGGTTCACCGTCGGGTCCCATGGTAAAGATATCAATATCACCATTTTCTCCTGGGTTTAATAATTGATATTCGTTACCCCAAGGATCATCCGGTAAACGTTTAACGTAACCACCATTTGGAAAGCGACGCGGTAAAGGCTCAACATCAGTTTCTTCAACTAAAGCATCTAAACCTTGTTCTGTACTGGGATACTTATAATTATCCATTTTGTACATACTCAACGAGGTTTCTAAGGCATTAATATCTTGTACCGCTTTTTGAATCTTTGCTGTATCCATATTACCCATTAAGTTTTGGACAACGACACTGCCTAATAAACCGATAATCACGATAACAACCATGACTTCTAATAAGGTAAAACCTCGTTGTTTATTTTTCGCTTTCATTGGTTGAGTTTTTTCGTACACATTAACCTCCTACTAAGGTATTTAACTGAAGAATAGGCTGTAATATAGCCATTACTATAAAAAGAACGATACCAGCCATAACAATCATCAAGGCGGGTTCAAAAGCTTTTAGCGATATATTCATCAACGCTTCAAACTCTCTGTCTTGGTTGTCTGCTGAGCGGCCCAGCATATGTTCAAGCTTGCCACTTTTTTCACCACTGGCAATCATATGAAGCATCATCGGGGGAAATAATTTCGTTTGCTCTAAAGAAACCCGAAGACTTGCACCTTCACGCACTTTGTCTGCTGATTCTTTTACACATTGTTTAATGTATAAATTTTCTAAAACTTCACCTGATATTTTCATACTTTCAAGTAAAGGCACAGCACTAGCGGTAAGGAT
Source organism: Colwellia sp. Bg11-12 (assembly GCF_014076955.1). Classification (NCBI taxonomy): domain Bacteria; kingdom Pseudomonadati; phylum Pseudomonadota; class Gammaproteobacteria; order Alteromonadales; family Colwelliaceae; genus Colwellia; species Colwellia sp. Bg11-12. The sequence goes on along the minus strand of NZ_JACGUZ010000071.1, from coordinate 90,135 downwards.
ACTTAAGGTACGTGCAAAACGAGCGGTGTTAATACCTCGAATTATTTTTCCTATGCCAGGCAGGCTGATCACTTTTTGATGAAAAGCAAACTTGAACGTTGCCTTTTTCATTAAATGAGTAAATCCAGCAATAAGCAGGGTAATTAGTATAAGAATATACAAACCGTTATCTCTGAGAAAGTCACTGGCACTGATTAAAAACTGTGTTGACGCCGGTAAGCTTGCTCCCATGTGGTCAAACTGACCAACAATTTTGGGGACTACCGCAGTGAGCAGTATAGCAATAACGCCGATGGCTACTACGGTCATAATAACAGGGTAAATGAGCGCTTGAATTATTTGTGAACGTAATAGCTCGCGCTGTTCTGTGTAGTCAGCCAAACGATTTAATACGGTGTCTAGAAAGCCCGACTTTTCACCTGCTGCTACCATTGCACGATATAAACCACTAAATACATAGGGGAATTCTGACATGCTTTCTGCCAAACCATAGCCTTCTGTTACTTTAGTACGCACAGCCATGATCATACTTTTCATACTGTTTTTTTCACATTGCTCGCCAACAGCAAGCAGTGATTCTTCAATAGGTAAACCTGACTCTACTAAGGTAGCTAACTGACGTGTGATTAATGCAAGCTCGGCAACTGACACTTTTGTTCGACCAGCAAAGCGCGATTTATTTGCTGCTTGCTTGGTTTTCTGTAAGCTTGGTGTTACTTCTGTTGGCATTAAACCTTTGTCACGTAATAAGCCACGTACATGTCTGGGTGTATCGCCTTCGATAACACCCTTTACCGCTTTACCACGGCTATTTACTGCTTGATAATCAAAAGCTGCCATAATAAAACTCTAGTTAATCTTCTCTTGTAACACGCAAAACTTCTTCAAGTGTTGTTTGTCCAGTGATGACTTTATCAAAACCATCTCGACGAATGCTTGGCGTACTTTGGCGAATAAACTTTTCGATAGCTTGCTCACCTTTGCCGTTATGAATGAGTTCACGTACTTTATCGTCAACAACAATGAGCTCATGAATACCCATTCGTCCTTTATAGCCTTTTTGACTACATTCACTACAACCAATAGCACGATATATTTTTTGCGTATTGTCTTCAGGTAGTTCAAGTAATTTAAGTTCAGGCTCATCAGGTAAATGGCTTTCTTTACAATGTGGGCACAACGTTCTAACGAGTCGCTGGGCTAGCACACCCAATAAGCTTGATGATAACAAAAATGACTCGACACCCATATCTTCCATACGGGTTATTGCGCCAGCGGCACTGTTGGTATGCAATGTTGACATCACTAAGTGCCCGGTCAAACTTGCTTGTACACCAATTTGGGCTGTTTCTAAATCACGAATTTCACCCACCATAACCACATCGGGATCTTGACGAAGAATGGCGCGCAAGCCACGAGCAAAGGTCATATCCACTTTGGTGTTAACTTGAGTTTGCCCAATACCTTCAATAGCATACTCGATGGGGTCTTCAACGGTTAATACATTGCGCTCTTTTGAGTCAATCTGGCTTAACCCCGCATAAAGCGTGGTACTTTTACCCGACCCCGTAGGACCCGTAACTAAAATAATACCGTGTGGTTTATCAATAAGTTTTGAAAACTTTTTACGATTAGCAAGTGTCATTCCTAAATCTTCAAGATCAAGACGTACTGAGTTTTTATCAAGTAAACGTAACACGACACGCTCGCCATGACCTGTTGGCATTGTTGAAACACGTACATCAACAGCACGACCAGCAATGCGCAAAGAAATTCGGCCATCTTGAGGAATACGTTTTTCAGCGATATCAAGTTTTGCCATGACCTTAATACGAGAAACAAGTAATGAAGCAAGTTTGCGATTAGGCTTCAACACCTCTCTTAAAACACCATCGACTCGAAAACGAATTTGTAGTGCAGATTCAAACGTTTCAATGTGTATATCTGAAGCATTTTCTTTTATTGCTTCACTCAACATCGCGTTAATCAATTTAATGATAGGTGCATCGTCTTCATTCTCAAGAAGATCTTCAGTTTCAGTCATCTCATCCGCAAGGGAATATAAATCTACTTCGTTGCCAATATCTTCCATCATTTGCTGAGCTTCTGATGAATCTCGTTGATACGAAATAGTCAGCAACTGTTCAAATTCATCTAATGAATGAAACTCAATGGCAAAAGTTGTTTTTAATACCCTACGCACTTCTAATACGGCCGCACTGCTAACATTCGCCAAGCAGTGTAATGTGTATTGGTCATTATTTTTGCTGATAAGTACACTATGGCGCTTTGCAAAATTAAAAGGTAGGCGGGTTATCAGCACTGTTTCTTCCACTATATTTTGCACATGACTTGTGACATTTAAGGTAGAAATGCTTTCAATGGCTTCGCTCGTGTCAAGATCAGCCATATTATTGTTCTTTTGCATCTGAAGTTGATGAATTATCATCTTTGGTATCAACAGCAGGTGGTAATAAACTAGGCGCTTTTAATTGACTTCCTTTCATGTATTCATCGAATGAAGGAGGTAACGCCAATTTGTCATTCCACTCTGGTAATAACGGCATTTTTTCATCACTCATTAATGACAAGCCTTCTTCTTGCTTACGTATTTCATCAGCACGAATATAGTTATACTTATCTTTACTGATTTCATTCATCATTTTGCCATCACGAATAATGGTTGGGCGAATAAACACCATGAGATTACGTTTACGTGTAGAGGTTTTTGTTGATTTAAATAAGTGACCAATAAAAGGAATATCTCCAAGTAACGGTACTTTTTGCACACTTTCTTGTACGTCTTCATCAATCAAACCACCAAGAACAACGGTTGCACCCGAGTCTGCCATGACCACTGTTTTTATTTCGCGTTTGTTAATAGAAATATCAACACCCGTAGCACCGCTCACGGAAGAAACCTCTTGCTCAATCGTTAATTGCACGCCACTGCCTTCATTAACTTGTGGCGTAACCGTTAGTTTTATACCTACTTCTTGGCGTTCTACGGTTTGAAAAGGATTACCATTATTACTGCCTGTAGACGAGCCGGTAAGAATTGGAATTTCTTGACCCACTAAGAAATGGGCTTCTTCATTATCAAGTGTCGTAATACTTGGCGTTGCAAGAATATTAGCATTAGTGTCAGAGCTTACCGCTTGTACGATAGCGCCCCAGTCACCTTTCATAATACCAAACATCGTACCGCTAACAGAGCCTAAAACTTGCGCAGCTAAACTGTAGTCTCCATCTGTATCTGGTTGGTCTTGGTTTACAGTAACGGCTCCACTTTCAGAAGTGACAGTAGACCCCTTTGCACCTGCAGTTGATTTTGCTGCATTAGCGGCAGCTGCAACGGCACTAATTGGCGCCGGACCGTTAGTAAACTGAGTAAAACCACCCTCTTCACTAAACCATTGCACCCCTAAACTAACACCGTCACTTTCAAAAACTTCAACAATTATTGCTTCAACTAAGACTTGTGCACGACGTACATCTAATTTACGAATAACATCTTCAAGAGAGCGGAGCATGTCTTGCTGAGCGGTAATAACTAAGGTATTCGTATCTTCATGAGCATCAATACTAACATTACGTTTTTTACTGCCCTGTTTACCGCTTTGTGATGAGCTATTCTCTGCTTCTATTGATTTGCTGACACCTTCTAAAACTTTAACTAAATCTTCAGCTTTTGAATATTTTAAATAATAAACGCGGGTGTTGCCGTTAGTTTCTAATTCGCTGTCTAAACGAGAAATCAATTTAGCGACACGAGCTCGTGCTTGAGATTCTCCACTCACTATCACACTATTAGTACGCTCATCTGCCACTATTTTAGGAATAAGGAAGGTTGATGTTCCCGACTTTCCTTGTGTTGATTTATTCATCGCTTCAATGATACGTACCATTTCTGCAGCAGATGCATATTGCAATTTAATGATTTGTACATCTTGATCGCCCGCTTTATCGACACGTTCAATAATATTGACTAAGCGGTTAACAACGGCAGCCGTTCCCGTAAGCATGATGACATTAGCAGGGCTATAATCAACCACATTACCACCACCTGCTTGGTCAGAAAGCTGACGAAGCAAAGGTGTTAATTCACGCACGGTTACATTCTTAACTTCGACAACACGGGTAACCATTTCATCACCCATGCCAGGGTTTTCGTCACCAACAACGGGAATAGATGAGGTCTTTGCATCTTTATTACGAATAACTTTGACGACATTATTGTCCATTTCAACAGCGGCATAACCAGAAACCTCAAGCACATTTAAGAAGACTTGGTAATATTGTTGTTCGGTTAACTCGTCTTGGGTGCGTAGATTAACTTTGCCGCGAACGTTGGGGTCAACGATCATGGTTTTATTGAGGTTTTTACCGACTATATTAATAAATTCGGCAATTTCAGTATCCTTGAAATTTGGAGAGTACTTAGCTGCACTTGTATATGCACTAAATAATACGGTATTCATCATCACAACAGTTAAGCCTGCTGTTAATACACGTTTATACCAAGGAGCGCTAAAATGTTTGCGCATGGATAAATTTATCATAGCTTAATTCTCAATTTTGATAAGTAAGGGGGTTAACCACCGATACTAAATAATATTTCTGTTATTTCGCCATTACGATCAATTAATAGCGAGACTTCTTTGTCTTGTTTTAATGCGGAAAGTGCTTGTGCTGCATCACTTGGCGCGGTTAAGTCATAACCATTCATTTGAATAGCCACATCGCCAGATTTCAATCCTGCGTTTTGGAAAAACTCGGCATTTTTACCTGGCATCAACGAATACCCCACTATTCTCCCCTCTTTACGTTCAGGCGATATTTTTAAATAGTCTGTGATTTTACTTGGGTCTTCATTAATATCTTCTTTGAATGACTCAACGCTTTTACTGAGCATTTTATTTGTTCTTTGGTCAATGACATTAGGTGATGTTAACCGATCATCTATTGTTTTAATGTTGGCGTTCGTTTTTTTAGAACGGCTTTGAGCTTCCAGCTGAATCGTTTCATTGTAATCAAAACCATCAAGCATCAATGTTTCAAGCTTCCCCGCATGCCTTAAAAGTACTCTGTCACGAAAGACGGTATCAAGTACTGCACGTGTTCCGGTGATCGTTTCGCCTGGGCTATAGGTGTCTTGCTTTCCTGAATTTTCAATAACAGCAGCAGAAGTCACTTTATCGTCACTGGCAACAGCACCTGACAGCGTTAAATTCAATTGTGTTTCAGGCGCACTTTCTACTTCAAAAGTTTCAACTTTTTCTATATTGTCGGTGTACACACCAAATAAGTTCAATGTCTTTAAATCTGTTAAACTAATTGTAGTTTTTTGGGTGTTGTATTTTGCAAATTTTACGGTGACATTTGAAGAAGTTTCGTATTGCCCACTAGGAGCAACAAGCCAAGAGATTTGGGCGAGAACGTAGGCAATATAAACTAATAAAAGCGCACTGATCACCTTAGCTATTTTTTGCTGAGGTAATTGTGAGAGAAAGTCGGCTGCATTAGAAAAGTTTGAAGGTAATTGCATGGTTGTCTTTATAAAAATTCATATGGGTTTTTATTATTATCACCTGATAGTACTTGAGCTAGACACTATCAACAAGGATAGAATAGCGAATAAAATATTTATTAACAATTTAGTTCTATTATATGCAAACTAATATTGCCAGATCACCTATTCACCATTTGAAAAGACTAGACATTATAAACAATTATGATATTTTCGCCGCGGCATTTATTTCGAGGATAATGACAATTATATGAAACATAATCAGCCTAAAATTGAAAACACGTCAATTCGCCTAGACAAATGGTTATGGGCTGCTCGTTTTTATAAAACTCGCGCTATTGCTAAACAAATGATTGATGGTGGTAAGGTGTTCTATAATGGTCAACGAACCAAGTCAGGTAAAGCCGTTACTTTAGGTGACAAAGTTGTGCTTCGCCAAAGTTATGAAGAACGAGAAATTATTGTTCTTGCCTTAGCAGACACACGCCGAGATGCGAATTTTGCTCAAACGCTTTACCAAGAAACAGATAACAGTGTTGCTGTGCGTGAAAAAAATGCCTTTGCCCGTAAACAAGGTATCTTACTTAGTCCAGCAAGCGACACTAAACCTGATAAGAAACAACGTCGAAAACTAAGAGAATTTAAAGAGAGGATGTAACTGTGACGGCTAAAACTGATGTATTAAATCGCTATTTATTTGATGGTAAACATGCTCGTGGTGAGCTTGTACAACTAACCAAGACGTATCAAGAAATAATTGCTTTGCATGAATACCCTTTGGGTGTGCAAACATTGTTAGGAGAGTTAGTTGCGGCAACTTGTTTGCTGACTGCTACTTTGAAGTTTGAAGGGGAAATCACTGTGCAGTTGCAAGGAGATGGACCTATTAGCTACATGTCAGTTAATGGCGATCATAATCAAAATATGCGTGGTATCGCTCGTTTAGCCGAGCCAACTGAAGGTGTTGGCTTGAGAGCTTTAGTCGGTAAAGGCACGATGGTGATTACCATACGTCCTGAAAAAGGCGAACCTTACCAAGGTGTTGTTGCACTTGATAAAGATAACTTAGCCGATTGTTTAGCGCATTACTTTGAAGTTTCAGAGCAAATACCCACAAAAATTTGGTTATTTAACAATAACGATAATACTCAGGTTGCTGGCAGTTTAATTCAGCTACTACCCGATGGTGATAACAAAGAAAAGCAACTGAGTGATTTTGAACACTTGTGCCAACTGACCAATACAATTAGACCCGATGAAATATTTTCATTAGACGCAGAGAATTTGTTGTATCGTTTATATCATCAGGAAGAGGTCCGTTTATTTGAACCTCAAGATGTTAATTACCAATGTAGCTGCTCTGAAGAAAAGTGCTTAACCGCTATTGCTCAAGTTGCGCCAAGCGAATTGGCAAGTATTATAGAAGAGCAAGGTTGTGTATCAATGACGTGTGAATATTGCTTAACCACTTATAAGTTTGATGAAGCAAAACTTGCGCACTTTATTAATGATACCAAGCATTAGATTTCGTTAGTACCTGATACCTCCAACAGAATAATCGTCTATTATCGTTCTTGCGGTGATAGGCGATTTTTTCCACTGTAATCTATTTCCATTTCGACTTGTTGAAGCTGCTTTGCACTCAAGAGCAGTTTATAATACTTTAAAAACTCTACACCTTTTTTGGGCGTCAATCGATAAGTGTTTTTGGCTATTTCATTAATTTCAGCAGTATTATCAATATTGACTGATTTTTCTCCCTCATTGACTATTACAACAAAAGTTCCTTTCACTGTTCCAGGTTCTGACATCAAAATATTAAAAACTTTAGCCCCTTTAGTTAACGACTCTGAACGTAATGTAAATTTTTCTTTATTGATCATTAATACATTATTTTTTTTGTACTGAATATTCTCTAAAAATTGTCCACTTTGATCACTTTTAATCGCTTTGTCTTTTAATACAAGCTTCGGCGTTTCTTTGTTTATTTCAAGAACCGATTTTTGTTTTGTAGCACCTAATGTTGTGTCATTTTTTAGCCCATCTATTTCTTGCTTTTTTTCATCAGGAGTATCAGAACATGCTGTCAAAGAAGCCATAACAAGCAATGCTACGCTAAGATTATACATTTTTATTTCCTTTATTATTTTCCATGATATTTTTAAGTTATAAAAAAAGCTGATTGAATAATCAATCAGCTTTTTGGGTACTACATTAACGGTCTATTTAAAACGACGACGTAACATAGCTAATGGAAGTAATAACAAGGCAATAATACCTGTAGAACCACCTGAACCACCACTTTCAACTTTAAAGTCTGGCTTTTGTGCAACAGCAACAGTTGTATCTGCTGAAACAGAACTAATACCATCGCTAACAACAACATTAAAGGTAAGCTCAGTATCTAAACCTGTTTCAGAATCAAAGCTAGGAGCAACAAATGTTGGCATTGCTGTATCACCACCAGTCATTGTAGCTGTAGGTCCTGAAGTTTGAGTCCACGTGTAAGTTAATTCATCCGCGTTAGGATCACTTGCTTCTACTTCAAGCGTAAAAGTGTCATCTTCTTTTACTGATGCGTCAGAAATATCACTGATAATCGGTAAACGGTTATCACAAGCATAAGTATCGCCAGCAACTAAACCTGAATATACAGATGATGTAATGTTACTAAATTGAACATTATCAATCCACCAACCTGCATCACTTGCGTATGAATCAGTACCAACGCGGAATCTTAGTTTTACTTCATTTCCGTTTAATGTTGTACCAAAGTTAACACGTTCCATGTTGCCCCAAGTAACATCATTATTTCGACCAGTGAATATTGGACGTCCTGATAATACTTGGGAATCTTGTGATACTAGCTCTACTGCTACTTCATTATCATCCTCATCCAGAGCAACTGTATAACCAATATCAAATCTTCCACCCATTGCAGTAACGTCTGCCCAGTCACCACCATTTACACTGATTTCAACAACACCACCATCCCAGCCTTCTTCTAAGCCATAAAAGTGCCAAAAGCTCATTTCAAAGTTACCTGCATAGCCTACTTGAATTGCTTTAGTTTCAACAGCAACGTCAGATTGAAAGCTATTATTACCTATAACCATTGCTTGTGCGCCTAAATCAACACCAGACGATCCAGCAAAGAAAGGAATATTACCGCCATTATCAAATGACTGTGTTCCGACTGCGAATTTTCCGCCTGTCATTACATTTTCAGTCCAGTTCTTGAATAATGAAATATCTTCCATTGTATCTGTTGATGAATTGTTTTCTGGTGCACGATCTGCAAAATCATAATTAACAGTTGCAGTAAATGAATATTCGTTTGAAACTTCGTCTTCAAGTTCAGGGAACGTTATTTTCAACTCGATTGAATCAGACATCATCGCTTCATTTAGTACTATTTCAATAGGTGTACTAGCAGAAAATTCAGTAGGGTTTAAGGTAGTAAAGGTCGTCATACCCTCATTGGCTAAAGTAATATCATGATCACCAACAACTTCAATTTTAGCAACTACATCAGTATAAGTTTTACTACCTCTATTTTGGATAGTAAAACTTACTGTACCTGTTTCGCCTTTATCTAAAACGTTGTCATTAGAACAGTAACCTGAAGTTAGACCTTCATAGTTTGAGTTTAATGTATGAGAAGTAATAGCAAATTCAGAGTAGTCAACCTCGTAAGATTCTACTAAGCCAGTATGGTCAATAGAATCACGAGCAGGAGATACTGCACCTAATCCCATGCCTCGGCGAGCAAATGCCGCTAAAATAAGGTCATAATCCGCAGGATCATTAGCATAAGCTGCAGCAAGAACGGCATCACGTGCTTCCGTATATGTTGGTGCAACTGGCGTCATTTTGTAACCAGCAACCAAGTAGTCTTTCATTAAGCTTTGTGCTTCGGCGAAAGTATGGCGATCATCATTGATCAACGCTACGTAAGAATCCCATAACATTGCTGCCCATGGTTCACCCGCATCATGAACTTCTGCAGAACCATCTGCCATCTTAAAGGATCCGTTCCCTGCAATAACATTTTCAAAGGTAAGTGGATTAATTTCCATATCTGTAGAGTATGGGTAGTTACGAATACCTGTTTGAAAATTAGCGACATATGATGTAGCAGAGTATGCCGTTTCAAACATCTCATTACCCGCAATCATCGCATCGTCTGCGTCAGACAATAACAATAATGCATGGAAGTCGCCCCAGCCTTCGCCCATAGAGCGACCTTGGTTATTACTCAACCCTGAACCATTACCAACTAAACGATTACTGATATAATGACCCCACTCGTGAGCCACAATACCATTATCAAATGAGCTACCTTTATAAGGTTTGTTATTAAACATAGAGATAGTTACATCTTCAGCTGCAGTTAATTTAGCGTAAATAGCTGCACCTGTTGCAAAGTTAATACCCATGTTAGGAATTGTTACTGTATCATCACTTCCACCCATAGATGGAGTCGCACCATCATCAACATTGTTCACTACAATGACGGCAATCGCCCCCACATCTTGTGCATTTTTAACTTTCACAGTGAAGTTACAAGTGCCACGATCAATAATCGCTATTTTCCCCATTAACGCACTAGGGTTTGCAGCCGCTTGACAACCATCAGTAATCACATCCATTGCATCATCAATACGAACTACACTGCCAGCAATACTGAATTGACCTTGACCGAACGATGAACGTTGTGAAACGCCCGCTAGACCGATATCATCATGAGATGTAACTGTTACACCGTAATCAGTGCCATTTACTGCATCTTTGCTGTCAAATAAGTACATTTGCATGCGTGGCGAACCACCATCAGCAGGAGTAGACATATTCGCATTATTGAAGCCAGAGTTATCCTGAACTTCAGCTAGAAGTACATCCCCTTCAACACCACCACGTTCATAATTAAAATTCTGGGCATTACCAGATGCTTCATCAAAACCATGATCGTAAAAATCATCATGTAAATAGTTATTTAAGTAAAATAAGTTAACTGTTGCCGCTTTTCTATTATGAGTTGAATTTTCAACTAAATCCGTATCATATTTATAATCAAATGTATTAGTACTTGTTAATTCCGCAATAATATCACCATTAGTAAATCCATCAGGTGCAAGAGCATCTACATAAGCTTTTACATTATTACCATCTGTTGTTGTTGCATCATCAGCTAACCATGCATCACCGGTACTTATTCCCGCCGAGATTAATGAAAGCATTGGAGCATCTAAATAAGCAGTAGCGTCTGGAGTTTCTGCGCTAACGGCTGGAATTACATTTCCATGAGGGCTATCCCAAGGTTTTTTAGTATCTTCATCAGCGTATACACGATAGTTAAAGTTATCAGCGTGGCTGGAAAGATCGTTTTTAAACAAAATTTTGCCGTTAATACCAGAGATAACATAACTAAAATATTCTGAATCTACACTGCCTACTAATGCGGACTCAACTTCAATATAATATGCGGGTATAAGCTGACCTTTCTGTTCGAAAAAAACTTGCTTAGCACGAGGTTCGCCAAGCATTTTTTCACTACTTGAAGCGTTAAATTTAGTGTATTTACCAGCAGTCCCTTTTACAGATAAATTAATATCACTTGAGTCACCAGATAAATCAGTAAAAGCAGCTTTAATAGCTTTAATAGGGCTTCCAAAAGCGTTTAAATATAAATCACTTTTAAGTCCTTGGCTTGATGTTTTATTTGCTAAATAACCTGATGAAGCAACTAAGTTAAACTCAGCATCCATCATAATATTATATTCACGGTTGAAAACTTCTACGCCGTTAACTTCTTGTTTGTATTTCGCTATTTTCGCGCCAACGCCTTTATCATGCACACTTGCTAATACAGCTTGTACACCTGATTTTTTTACAGTAGAAATACCTGTAAGTTGATTTAAATAAAATTCAGAAGCGAAGGCTACTTGATGTTTCGCTGAAATAGCACCAATGTTAGGTGCTTTATTTTTTACATTTGCCCATTGAAAAGTATTTTTACCTAATTGAGCGTCATATTGATTGCTCATACCACTTAGTGAAGATACTTGATTTGTTACAGCTGGAGCGGCCATATTTAAAAAAGCACCAGTATCTGAAGCTAAAGCTCCCATAGAAGCTGAAGCGATTGCTGCACCTACAAATGAAGCAACGATTGATTTATTAAATTTCATACGATTCCCTAACTATTATATTTTTACTATATTTTTATTATTAACCCATATTATGATCATGAGTACTGAAGCATTTTATTATTCACCCACAGCGTGAGCACTATGGTAACTTATTACATTTATGTAACAAAAAAGCAATCATTTACCAGAAAAAAAACAAACAAAAAGTAAAGCATACGTTACGTTAAAGTCATAAACGTTTACAACCCAACCATTCATTTAAAAGATGTTAATGAAATAATTATAAAATGATACCGCGTAACAAGCCTAAGTTTTATATATATACAGTGTGTATATGGCTTATAGCTAATTTAACATTGGGATATTTTGGCTGAGCGTTTAATATACACTCACCCGCATGCTAAATACTCTAATGGGATTAAATTAATATGTACTTAAAATAAAAAAGACGCTGATTTTTCAATCAACGTCTTTATTTTTATAACATATAATTTATCAAGCAAGCTTATTTTAAACGTTAAAAATGAACAACAACGCCAGCAAAAGCCCCTTTAAAGTCAATATTTGTATATAAATTATCTAAGTCTTCAAGTTCAAGTTTTACCGCTCGGTAACCAACAGTTAAGTTCACATCAACAGCTAAATTATCAATCAATTCATAACTTACACCGACTTGATAGTCATACAATTTATGGTCATCTATTGATAACAAGTTACCATTAGCAAAAAGGTTAAAGCTCGTACCTGGCAAGCCAATAATGGTTGAAACATATAGCATTGGAATTATTTCAGTTACAGCCAGCTTTGCACTTTCACCTGATGATGCAACCGTTATATCTCCGTCAAAATCACGACCGGTTAAACCAAAATCAAAAGATAAGATGCCATTATCAAAGAGTTCATAATATAGCGTGTAATCAACATAGCTAACATCAAACGTGCTTTCAACAGGTGTTGATGAATTAAAGGTTTGCCCTTCAAACTCAAAATCTTGCGTTAAAACAGTAGAACCATCGGTGTCTAATGTTGTTGAGGCAATCATTAAATTTGGTATAAGCGGTAAAGGGTGCTCCAAAGCGATATAGAAAGAACCTTGCTCTTGATCTTTTAAATTAAAATCAACTAAGTTATTGTTTTCACCAAAAGTACCCGTAGCTTCATTACTCCATATTGACCCACCAATATAAAGTCCTGCAATGGTATCAGCCATAACAGATGTTGAAAGTAAACCGGTAACGAGTACGGCCAATGCTGTTTTTTTCATGTTTAATCCTTTATTATCCTTGACTTAATAAGTCATTTAAATCAATTAGTGCTGCATTAGCACGTGAAATATAATTTGCCATTACTAAAGAATGATTAGCTAATAAACCAAAGCCATCGCCATTAAGAATCATCGGACTCCATATAGATTCTTGACTTGCTTCTAGTTCTCTAATAATTTGCTGTACGCTTACTTTAGCATTTTTCTTCTCTAAAACGTCATTAAAATCGATTTCTACGGCACGTAAAAAGTGTAATAACGCCCAACATGCTCCACGTGCTTCGTAAAATTCATCATCAATTTTCCACCAACTCGTTTTTAACACAACGCTAGCTTGAGTATATGTTGATTGCTGAGCCTCACTGTCGCCCGCTAAATCAGTATTTAACTGCTCACGTCCAACACTTGCACTTAATCGCTGAGAGTAGCTGCCTAAACGCTTATTCACTTCTTGGATCCAATCACGTAAATTATCTGAGCGTGCATAAAACTGTGCAGTTTGACTATTAACATCGCTTAATGCTTTACGGTAGGCGTACAATTCGTTAATTGCTTTGTTGTATTCACTTTCGGCACTTGGCATTGCCCAACTTTTGTGGTCAATATTATACTGAGGTTGTGCTACTTTTAAGTGCTTATTTTCTACTGACTGTGACTGCGAGCGACTAAATTCTTGACGCATAACAAGTGCCATATCTCGCGACATTTCAAGAGCGCCTAATTCCCACGCAGGAATATTATCTAGAAAGACTGAAGGAGGCAGGGCATCATTTGAAAGATAACCACCTTGCTTATTTAGTAATGTTTCTGTTACTCGGATCAGTGCGGTTGTGGTGGTATAACCAACAACAGGGCTTACACCCTCGGCGGCAGCATCGCGAGTGACTTCAGCTCTAATATCAAGCTGATCTGGCTCAAAGCTCCAATAAACCCCTAAAAAATAAAATGAGACAATAAGGGCTAAAAAAAGCGTGATAAAAGTTTTACTTGAAAATTTAGTCGTCATGTTGAGCTCCTAGTGGTGGTGGTGCTGTTTTTTAGCTGGTTTTTCCTGCTTGATACTTTGCACAGGAATGGTTATTACAAGATCCTTTTGCTGCTTAAAATGCAATGTTAATGAAACTTCCTCTTCAGGTAACAAAGCTTTTTTTACATTGAATATCATTAAGTGATAACCCATAGGCTGTAATATCACTTTGCTTTGTTCATTAACAACCAACTGTTCTACTTGTCGCATTTTCATCATACCATTACTCATGGTGTGTTGATGAATTTCAATTCTATCTGCGAACAAGCCACTTACACCCGTTAAAATTATCGCTTCATTGTTTTTATTTTCAATCGACATATAGGCTGAGGTTATATCGGTGCCAGGTATGCTTGCTCTCACATAAGGGGCTTCAATAATAATATTGCTGTTGCGCTCAACAGCGAGGGCATTACTGCTTATATCAAATAAAGTAAAAGATAAGACAATTGCTATTAAACATATTTTATTCATTTCTCGCTATACTTCCTTTTAGACCGATGATTTTAATTGCATGAACATTGTAACTAAGCTTGAGCAAAATGGATAATATAATTATTACCAAAAAAAACAATCACGTGTTCACCTGAAAATTTATGAAAAACGGTCCGTGATATTGCTAGTGCCATCGCTAAATTACTGCATGATTAGTAATAACCAGCAGAAGATTGAGGAAACAACATGCCGAGTCTGCTATGCCTAAAGTCATTGCTAACCAAGCCTGAGCATTTACCCCCTTGGTAAGCACTAACGAGTGTAGAAGTATTTCAGCCCAATTTTTATAAAGACAACATCACTAACAATTAACATGTTAAAGAGTCAAACCATACTTACTAATTCCTTTATTTCTATGCGATTTGTTTTTTATCACGTGCTAATAACCAAATAACAAACGCAATAAAAATAACAGGCCAAAAAACACCAATCATCACCATAGCAAGGGCACCAAAAATCATCAATCCTATAAAAATTAAGGAACCAAAAACACTCATCACAATCGTGAATGCTAGAATAACTAAAATAACCATAATAATTGCTGAAATACTAATGGCCTTTATTGGCTCTATTAGCTCTTCACCAACATAAAGATCAACATTAAACATTTCGATAAAGCTTATTCCTAACACATAAGTTAAAAATAAGGTGGCAAAAATAGCTAACATAAACGATTTAAAAAATGACATGGTCCCTCCTACTTTTCTTTATTGTCTTGTTAGTCAGTTAAGTGTAAATATTACGCTTAACATACCGCTAAGGCGTATTGCTTCACATTAATCATTTGTGGGTAATAATATTGCGGCCACAACGTAAGCAACGCCGGTTGCTAGTGGGAAAATAATCAATGCTCCGATGGCGGCAATGCGTATTGCTATTCTTGGTAACTCATAATATTTTGCAATACCGGCACAAACACCCGATAATTTTTTGTGTGAAACATCTTTCTTTAAGGTTTTTTTCACTGAATACTCACGTTGATAGCTCATCATTTATTCCTCAATTCCAACCGTTATTTTTCAAAATAGTTAATAATACTGCACCAACAAAAAAAGTGAGTACCGGAGCCAAACACATGATAATTATAAAATAGTCACTTTCGTGTATCATGTGATGCTCCTTAAAATTTTATGAATTTACCCTTAGCCATTAACGACTTGTTTTTTTAAGTCTGCTAATTCTTGATCAATAGTTTCATCTGTCTCTAAGTCACGAAATTGGCTTTCGAGATCTTTATTGGCAGTAAAGTCATACGACTCTATTTCAGCTTCTACTTGATCAATTTTTTGTTGGTATCGTTCAAATTTGCTGATCGCATCATCAATGTTATAAACAATTGCTCTTTCACGAACTTTTAAACGGACTTCAGCCGATGCTTGACGTAATACGAAAGCATCTTGCTTACGTTTAGCTTCTTGCAGTTTTTCTTGTAACCGTTGACCGTCTTCTTGAACCGCACTAAGAAATACATCGAGCTGCGCTAATTCATGCTGCAATTCACCGACTTGTGTTACACATTTTTGTTTTTCATGCAGCGCTGACTTCGCAAGATCGTCACGGTCTTTACTAATGGCTAATGCTGCTTTTTCTTGCCAATTTTTTATACTTGTTTCTAATGATGCGATTTGGCGCATCAACGTTTTCTTTTCGGCAATATTTTTTGCCGCAGTAGAGCGTACTTCAACCAAAGTTTCTTCCATTTCCTGAATGATCAATTTAACCATTTTTTCAGGGTCTTCGGCTTTATCCAACATATTGTTTAGGTTAGCGTTAATAATATCTGTAAAACGTGAAAACATGCCCATAATCCATTCTCCTACGCAAATGCGCTTCTATTTGGTTTTTAATGTAATGGCTCGTTAAGTATTATCTCAATGAGTTAACGTTTAACTTGCTACTATGTCTTCTATTACAAGTGACATGCCAACTAAGCAAAACAAATTAAACATTTGATTAAAAAGGAGTTTATTGAATTTAAAAATCACGATAAAATAAAGACATAATATGTCAGACGAAGATGTGGTCAAATTAACAAATAAAATAGTTAATTTAACCATATGAGGAAGGTGTCTATTTTTTAACTAAGAATGGCATTATTTAGAAGTTACCACGGGAAGTTGATGATCCCCTCCCCAGTCACTCCATGAACCGTCGTAAACTTGCAACTGTTTATAAGCACACATTTCCGCGACTAATGCTAAAACACAAGCGGTTACACCAGAGCCACAACTCATGATCATCGGTTTATCTTGAGGATTAATTTTTTTAAACTTTTCCTCTAAAATATTCTTTGGGAGCAGCACACCATTCTTCAATAGATCACTAAAAGGTAAATTTACCGAGTGAGGAATGTGTCCTCTTCGAATCCCTTCACGCGGCTCTGCAACTTTTCCTTCAAAACGATCCTTTGCTCTGGCATCAATAACAAGAAGCTCAGTAGTACCAAGCTGCTGGAATATATCTTGGCTGCTACAGAAATATTCTTTATAAAACTTCGCGGTGAAGTTACCACTTTCAGTAGAGTCGTATAAGCCTAATGAAACGGGGTAGTCTAATTCAAGCCATGCAGGTAAACCGCCGTCAAGTACAGCAACATTTTTATGCCCCATGGCTCTAAACATATACCAGGCACGTGCAGCTGAAAATAAGCCTTGATCATCGTAAACAATAATTTGGCTATCATTCATAACACCTAACGCCTGCGCTTGTTGCTGAAAATATTCAACACTTGGCATTGTATGGGGTAATGAATTTGATAAATCAGAAAAGTTTTTATTTAAATCGAATCGTTTGGCATTTGGCAACGCAAAATTTGGCCAGTGCTTTACTGGAGAGCGCATTTTACCAACTGGAGGAATACTCGCATCGAGAAGAATAATGTTCGAAGGTTGTTTTTTAGGATCTACTGTTAAATTGTCAGTAGAAAAAAGTAAATCATGCAACTGTTGGCACGATACTATTTGCTGATAAGCCGAAAGCATAGTTAGTGTCATTCATTTTTGAATAAGGCTTAAAAAATAACGAATTAATTGATCTATGTACAGTTGATTAGGCAATATAAATTAGCAGGGTACAACAAATCCCCTGCGATTAACTTACGGCTTGTTCATCAATAAGTTGTTGCTCATGACTACTTTCTAATAGGCTTACGACCACTGATGCTGACAATAAGAACAAAGCAGGTAACATCAATAGTGTAAAAATAAGCGCTAAGCTTGGCATAATCAATCCTTACTCATCCATAACTTGAGCTGTATGCTTTATTTGAGCATTATTTTTATCTGAAATGTTTGCAACTAAAATGGGATCATTATTAGTTGTTAAAGCCAAGGTCATAATAGCTTGCTGGGTTTTAGCTTTTGTATTGATCTTCAATTGCGTATTAAGTTGATGCAAACCTGTTTTAGCCATCAGACTAGCCATGTTTTTAATATCAGCGGTATCGTCTGCAAAGCTATTAAAAGATAATAAAGCCGTTGTTAAGGTGGTAATAAGTAAAGTTTTCATTTTGTTCTCCAAGTTTTATAATAGTTAAGTCGCAATATCTATTACAAAGGTTGTGCCAGAGATCAAAAAAAACATTAAGTTTTTGATTTTTAATGAATTGATGTTTTTTTGAGTTTTGTCGAAAAACAAGAGTTTATGATTAAATAAGAGGTGACTGGTCAAAAAAACCAACATTTAACAATTGTTACGATTAAATCGTTAATTATGGCTATACTAACAAATAACTAATATCCCGATTTAGGGAAGCTAATTCCCAAAATCGGAACACAAGAGATATCTTTACTCGCTGGCAGGTAGAGTAACCAGAGCAAAAGCTTCGAAAAGAACTTGGCTAGTTACCTCATTGCCACTGCACTGTTCGCTTAAGTAGCGACGAAACTGCCTAGCGCCAGCTAAACCATTACACAACCCGAGCATATGGCGAACAACATGCCAAGCACGTCCGCCATTGGCAATATGCATATCAATATAGCGCGCCATCTCTTCAATTATTTGTGCGCGAGAAAGCATATTAGTATTCTTTTGATAAATAGCATTATCGGCTTCAACTAACATATATGGATTTTGATATATTTCACGACCAATCATTACACCATCAATATGCGCTAAATGTTCATTCGCCTCAGCAAAGGTTTTAATACCGCCATTAATTGAAATTTGCAATTGTGGAAAGTCTTTCTTGATTTGATATACACGACCATAATCAAGCGGTGGTACTTCCCTATTTTGCTTAGGGCTTAAGCCACTTAACCAAGCTTTACGTGCATGAATAATAAAATGCTTACAATCAGCTTGCGCCACAACATCAATAAAGTTGTGCAAAAACTCATAACTGTCGTTATCGTCAATTCCAATACGCGATTTTACGGTAACAGGAACATTTGCGGCTGCCTGCATTTCATTTACACAATCAGCAACTAACGAGGGTTCAGCCATTAAACACGCACCAAACCGACCATTTTGAACACGGTCAGATGGACAACCAACATTAATATTAATTTCATCATAACCATATTGTTCAGCCATTTTTGCGCACTCAGTCATGGCTTTAACGTCACTACCACCGAGTTGTAAGGCTAAAGGATGTTCTTCCTTGTTAAAAGATAGATAGTCTCCTTTGCCGAAAATAATTGCGCCTGTCGTTATCATTTCTGTATATAACACAGTGTGTTTTGACATAACTCTGTAGAAGTAACGGCAATGGCGATCAGTCCAATCGAGCATGGGCGCAACAGAAAGTCGGTGATCTATGGGGTTAGCTGAGTTTAGCGGTTTTACTGGGATTGACACAAAAACACCTTATAAATATACTGTATAGAATTACAGTGAATTACCGAGAATTACCCCGAGTTTCGATATGCAGTACCCCATATGTACCCCACAAAAAAGTAGGATTAATGATGGCATCTTTTACAATTGAAAAACGTACAAAGGCAAACGGTGACTTTTCTTATCGCTGTAAAGTCGTTGTTAAACAAAAAAACGCAATTATACACCGAGAATCTAAAACATTCCGTAAAAAAGAACTCGCTCGTACATATGGAAGGAAGCGTGTACAAGAAATAGAAAATGACGAAATTGGTATTAAGAAAACGATACCACTCAGCGCATTGTTAGATTTATATTTTGAAGATGTCCATTTATGGGAGAAAACAGGAAGAACTAAGCAATACGTGATCAAAATGCTTAGGGACTGTGACATAGCTAAAATACAAAGTAATAAACTTAAAACTAGCGATTTAATTGCACACTGTAAAATAAGACAACTTGCAGGAGCAAAGCCTGCAACTGTTTATCATGACATTTGTTATTTACGTGCGGTAATGAAAAAAGCTCACCCAGTTTTTGATATTGAAGCCAACTTTTCCGTTTTTGATGAAGCAATACCAACACTCATTGATATGGGTTTAATTGGTAAGAGTGATAGAAGAACTAGAAGGCCAACAGAGCTTGAACTAGAAAAATTGAAAGTGGGATTAGAAATAAGAGAAAAACAAAAGCCAAATGGTCATGTCAGAATTCCTTATTTAGATATTTTAGATTTCAGTATTCTAACCTGTATGCGTATAGGTGAAGTTTGTAAACTTCGATGGGACGATCTAAACCTAGACCATAAAACGATTGTTGTTAGAGACAGAAAAGATCCCCGTAAAAAGGAAGGTAATCACATGATTGCCCCACTATTAGGTGAATCTTTCAGTATTGCCACTAAACAACCTAAAACTAGTGAGGTAATTTTTCCCTATAATTCAAGAAGTGTAACGGCTGGATTTCAACGAGTAAGAAATGATTTAGGTATTGAAGATTTACGCTACCATGATTTAAGGCGTGAAGGGGCAAGCCGTTTATTTGAACAAGGCTACTCCATTGAAGAAGTAGCTCAAGTTACAGGTCATAGGAACCTTAATATTTTATGGCAAGTTTATACGCAGTTATTTCCACACAAACTTCATGATAAGTTTAACTAAATATCTTTAATTAATTTTTTTGGTTTGATATCAATAACAATTTATAGATTAGTCTATTTTAAATATAACATTTTAATTCAAACACCCTAAAATCTTGTTCAATATAATTTAACTTTCGCTTTAAAAATAATTGGTTCCATTTCTACTTTTTTATTTGCAACTGAAGCTGACATCATTACAAGTTTTTTGGGTTTAAACTCACTCCCCATTATAACGAAGTAATAATGATAATTTTTATCAGGCTCTTTAGAAACAGAAAACTCATTACTAGATATAAAATATCTATAAACACCTTTTTCCTTACATTCTTTCTTACTGACAGTTTTTACTTCAATTTGTCTTTCACTACCATCTGCCTCAAACGAAAGAAGATCATAACCGAAGCTTGGTTTATTAGACCTATCCTCAATTTTATCTACAAGATACTTTAAACCTAAACCAGTTAGTCTTTGCTTTTCAAATTTCAAAGCATATTGCTCACTGATCTTACCTATTTTATTTCGCATCTCTTGTAATACATCAAAATCGACAATTTTGTTAGGTTTTTGTCGCGGCTTACTAACATCTTTACAAGCAGTAGAATTTAAGTTTTCTTTAATGTAGCGACGATCTAGGAAAGACATGAATTTAGGGTTTGTCCAATACTTCGTTTCAGGGTGCTTTAATTTCTCCTTAAATAATAAGTGTTGTTGCTTACTTATTGAAATACTGCAATCCCAACCTAATCCTCGAGTTATATCTTTTATATAATTTTTACCACAAACATTAAGGTATTTTTCAGGGTAGTAAAGACTTAGGACTTTCGCTTTGAAGGTTTGTGCCAGTGGATTCTTATCAACTTTATCAAAATGGAGATTTTCACCATCAGTTAACAATTGTTGAAGATGAAATTTTACTTTATTAAAAACATCCTTCCAGTTAGAACCGTATTTTTCAGCAAATTGATAAGTTTCTTTACCGTAATAAACACCGTATTTAGTAGGTTGTCCGGCTCGGATTCTCGCCCATTTCTCTGTCTTATCTTGAACGTGTCTACAAAATGTTTCAGAATCTTTACCTAAACCGTATACATAATCTTTTATTCTTAGCTTAGAAATGCCGCTAGATGGAAACTTTTCTAAAAATACAGCTCGACTTATGGCTGCTATAGCCTCATTGTTTTCATCATAATCGTTAATAAAAAACTTCAAATCCTTTTTGAACGCCTCATTTTTTAGACTCAATTTTATATCCCTATATAAGTTAGAAGAAGAAACAGTCTGCTTTAAGAAAGAAGAATTATCAATCACTAATAACGCTTTGCTAAGCGGGTAAAAATGACTTGCCATAATAGCGAGGAACGAGTACAGCCAGCTGTTTATCTCCGTTTAAGCAACTTTATATAAATTAAACTACTGCGCTGGTATATATTCGTCTAATTTCCTGTCTAAGATAATTTCAGTACTGTATTGTTTCGGGTATATCCAGCCAGAACTTTCTGAATTACATGACCATTCAACACTGAAAGGGCCAGCTTTTATAATTGTATTCCCTTTATTTATAGAATTACCATCTGCATCTTTCACGTAATCTTCAAATAATTTATTTGAACTAAAGGTTCCTTTATCAGTAACACTTTTATAATACGACTTATATTCAGCAAAGCATCCCTTAGAGTGTGTTATTTCAATTATAGCTCTTCCGTCAAAAGCACTATCTAATACGAACAAATCGCCATTAGAAACTTTTAAAGATGCTTTTCCTAAAAGCCCATCTCCAGACTTTAATAATTCTTGAGATTTAGCTGGTAGAGAAATTGGTGCGTGCATATTTAGTATTTCAACTGCCCAGCCTCTTAAATCCTCATCAATCTTTTTATTTGGGCTTGTTAATATAGAGACAGAGATAGCTACATAATCTTTCTCTAGGTTTTTTTCAGCTATGGCAGATTGAATTATCGAGCCGCTGTATGCTATAGCAACAGGCACTAAGGCCACTGAGAAAATTTTATACCAATTTGGTAAGGACCAAAAATTCGGCTCAGGGGTTTTATTTATTAGATTTATGTCTCTTGGATTCATACTACCACTCTAAGTTAATGTTGATTTATAACAGCTTATTGCACGGGATAAAAAACTTATTAAAGAAATTCATATTCCGTCTTAATTTTATATAATAGAAGTGAAGGTAACCAAATAATACAATTATATCAAGTATTTATTGGCATAATTCAACAGACCTTCGGTAAAACAGTGATTAAACACGTTTTCTCCAATGAAGGAGTGCAAACACATCAAATTGAAAAATTGTTTAAGCAAGTAATAGGAAACTAGACCAAGTAGACCAAGTAGACCAAGTAGACCAAGTAGATATTAGCCAACAATCATTAAATTATGAAGTTGAATAATTTATAAAGCTAATTAATCACACATTATTAAACACGTTAATAGATTATATTAACGAGGCAACCCAAGAACGATATTATGCGTGTCAGACTTTTTCATAATATTAAGAAGCTCATAAAATTCAGCGAGTTCTTCTGGAGTAGCCGTTAAGGAAAGTGTTTTTTCAGAGAGGATATTCATCCGTTCAATTTCTTTAGTCGTCATAGTTAACAATCCCTGTTATTTATTGTGTTAATTGTATGTTAAAAACTGAAAATAACAAGTTATGGCTGGAAGCGAGTAAAATAGTAGGAGTTATACCCCGTAATACAGTACGGGGTATTTTTTACTATTTGTTGAGTCCCTCCCGCAAGCGGGTCCCTCCCTTCCAAATAATAAAAAAAGGCGAGTAAAAAAAACAAAAAAACCTCTTATAGAGGCTAAAAGCTATTTTTTAAGAAAGGTTTTGTAGGACGGCAACGGTTGATTTTAAAAAGGACTTTGCACCGCATTAAATATGACAGGAAATCAATTTAACACTGTGCGCCCTAGAATGTATTGTATGCTAAAAGTAAAAAGACTCCCCGATAATCGCAAGCTAATTTGCTCACGATAAAACAAAGCAGTTTATATCTGCGATGCTAAGACAACCTTAATTACTCGCGAGCTCTCCAACAACAGGAACACCAGCTCCCTGTCTTGGCGCATCACAGGTGATAAAATCTTCATAGTCTAAATATTTAATTTGCACCGCACATTCAGTTAGCACCCTGACATCATAACCAGCAAGTAACAAATCAACACTTTTCAATGTAAAAACATGCTGCCCGTTTTGATTCGCTGAAAAGTAAACGACCTTTGTATTCCTTCCGTTCTCTTTATATTCTGCATAGCCTGAAATAGACAAATTGATTTTATAAAAAGGATGATACTTTTTAGACTCTTTTAACATGCTTGAATATTCTTGCTCTCGCGCTGTTAATCGTTTGGCTGTTTTTTTATCAGTAACTTTTATGTCTGTTGGTAAATCACTTTTTAACGTTGGATTTTCAACTACAGATTCAATGGAAGGTAGTTCTTCACTTTTTGTTTTTTCTTCAATATCGGTAAAGGCTTTTGTGAAAATAAAAATAGCAAAGATAAAAAAGCACACAGAAGCTTTGATTGACCAATGAGAATACCACGTTTTTATGTCTGCTGATTTTGACTCATCAACGCTAACGTCTGATTTGGTGTGAGACTGATAGAAAGCAAAATACTTTTTTTCATAGGTTCTTTCATGTGTTGCAACTTCTGATGCTTTAGAGCTGGACGCACCATCGTGCACTTTTAAAATATATTTATCATCTTGACCCATCATCGACTTTTTAATCGCCCGATAATGATTTTGGATCATGTCTCTAATATCCCTATTCACTTTTCTAAAGTTTTGAGTAATTAACATAATGTCAAAACCGTAATGTCTGTGCATTGAGTAAAATTCACATAGCGCTTTGTCCGTTCCTTGCATTGGCATGGCTAAATGACATTCATCTATAAAAAAATAAACCTTCTGGCCTTTATCATTCTGCCAATCTTCATATTGTAAATAGTGCTCTTTTTGTGAAAAAGGACGTTCGCCGCCATAGTTATGGAACTGGCCATCAACGACAACAATCAACTCTCGACAATATTCGCCATACACTGAGCAAAAATGTTCAATGTTTAAAGGTAAATTAGTCACCACCTTTCTTTTTTCAACGGTAATGACTTTTATAATATGAGTAACAACAGCCTCGTAAGATTTGCCGCCCCCAGGCTTTCCCGAAATTCCATTTAACATATTATGAGCCCCATCTTACAAACGGTATTAATTGAAGTAAAAAGCGAATACCTAAACACGTTATTACCATCCCCATTGCTTCACTAATGCCAATAATAGACATGGTATGGGCTGTCTGACTTGGTAAGGCGCTGATGTACTGAGCAACACTTAAGCCCGACATTAACGAGCCGACACCCTCTAAAATAAGAATACCAACCGTAAAAAGCTGTTCCATTAACCAGTAAAAAAGGTCTTTCAACATATCAAAAACAGATAAAACCAACTGCCAACTAAAATCGACAAAGCTGTTCCACATTTCAACGAAAAAATTAAGCATTTTCTTCCCCTATGTATTGGTAAAACTGAAACCATCTATAAGCCTCAACATGTGCATCTAATAAAATCATATTAACCACCAAACAAAATACGACGGCAAAGGAACACCGCAGATATTAAGATAAATATTTTTATCGCTGGAAAGGTTCTGGGGTCAATATCGAAATTATGACAACCAAAGTTACCCATACCCCCTAAATCAAAACACATATCATAAGTGGCACTTGAGCCGCCGACACTGATTTGAAACTGCTCTAAAAAGGTAAAGAACTGGGTGCTTTGAACTTCTGCCATTTTTGCATCAACAACACCTTGTAAACCTTCTGGGTAGTCAGTTTCCCAAAAGCCTTTTAACCCCCCTTTCGGCTTATCTTGTTTGTAGGTTCCTACTTCTGTTATTGACTCTTTTATGTCTGATACGTCTTTTGCTAAAAACTTTAAATCATTGTTAAGCATATCAACGCCCTGACCTATTTCAGATAATTCTGCATTACCCTTTTTTAACTCGTTAACAATGGGCGAAAGGTCAATGTCTACCTCCCCTTCTTTGGGTTTTGATAAGTCGATGGAATCATCAATACCATCACCATTGTTATCTAGGTCAACTTCATTTCTAACACCATCACCATCGACATCAGGGTCGAGATAATCAGGTACACCGTCACCGTCCCTATCCGCATCAATACAAACAAAAGTACCGTTAACAGTGCCGCAGCCTTCATTGCAATTGCCGTACATATCGCAAACATCTTCCCTTTTTTCTGGACATATCATTCCAGTACCGCCCCAAGGTTTACAGGTATCTTCTGAATTTGTTGGCGTTGTGGTGGTTTCTGGGTCCCCTTCTATGTCAGGGAATAAATCGGTGTAACAATCCCCCTCTAAATCCAATTCATAAGCATTAACGCCGTTACCCACATCGACAGACTTATACTTACATTGAGAGCCATTTGATGTAGTGAAACAACCGATTGGCGACGTAACAGGAACAGCTAGATATTGGTCAGTTGAATTTAAGTTACAATCATCAACAAGGTTTGCCTGTGCAGGGTCGTAACACCCTTCAAGCTCACCCGTTTCATTCATAACGGGTGAAACATAACGTGGGAATGATTCAGGCGGGCAAAGGGTTAAAGGTACAGATAAAAAACCAAACCAACGACTGATGTAAGCTGATTGAGGCTCTGCATATTTATCATCATCATATTTGCAAAAATTCTTAATCTCGTTATTACCTGCGACTTCCCAACAATCATATAAATCAACGTCAGGTAAATTCGCTTGCCCTATGTCTACACATTCACTGGCTGACATTCTTTCGTCTGAATTGCCCGTAAGAGAGGTATTACAGTACCCCGTATCAATATCAGTGGTTTTCGGCGCTTGAACATCTACAGTGCCATCGTGAAAAATATCAGCATGTAAAAAAAAAGGCGCTACCAATAAAGACAGCGCCATAATTAAAATTTTCATTTTTTAACCCTTTAACCAAGTGCAGAGCAAACTTCTTTGGCACACATCGCACCAAGCATTACTATGCAGACATGAAAAAGGGCGAGCATAATACCCGCCATTTCAATTAAGCCGCCGCGATTGCGCGTTTAGCCAAACCAATGCCTTTAAAAGCAAGGTAAACGCCAACGATTAAAACGCCTGTTGCACCAACGAATGTTGCAACTGTACTTATATCTACTGCTGTGAAAATATCAGCCATTTTTTCTCTCCAAAATTTACAGTTATATGGACAAAATTGTCCGTTTTATTCTGTTTCAGAAGCCCCCGAAACGAGAATCTTTTTATATCAATTTGATGGTTTTTTTAGCTGTCCTGATAACATAAGAAAACCACCAAAAAGATAAATAGGTTCCAAAGCCCCAAGTAAAACTAATGGCAATATCTGCTGATGTAATTTCACCAAGGTCAACATTCATATTGTTATAATCGGTCTTTGAAAGTAAAACCAAGCCACTAGGGCAAGTCTCTACTGATGTACTGTCAATGCTCAAATTTCCGTTACCATCTTCAATAAGGCAATAAGCCGCATCAACATTTGAAACGAAGACAAACAACGTCAAAAAAATAAAAATCTTCAATTTATTGTTTGACGTGTTCATCATCATTAAGCGCCTTTAAAGTTCTTTAACGAAAGCGTGAAATGTTCTTTTAACTGAGCATCAACAGGCGTTATTTCAATGACTTCATTTTCAAACGTGTCGTCATTAAAAGAGAATTTGAGGTCGTATTGCTTGTCCCCCACGAACGCTTGAGAATCAATTAACAGATGCGCGTATTTCGCGTTAATCGAGATGGCTTCCTTGCCAAAAGGGGTTGACGTAGTACGACCCGCCGCTTTACGTTGAAACTTAGGCGAATCAACCGCCTCTAAGGGATACAACACTTCTAATTTTGCATTTTCAATATGTGGGTTTTTAGATTCAGGAAAACGCGTAATACCAATACCAGCAATTACAATAGCCATTTTTTAACACTCCAGTGCATGATTAATTAATTTCTTATACGTGGGAGGAATTCCCAATTTGTCACCCAATACTTCATCAGGTAGGAGTAAGCCGAAGGCTTTAGAAATATCACCGCCAACTAACTCAAGAACATCACCCAAAGCACGACCCGCCGCATGACGAAACCAACGAACGCGACTCGCTAATTCTAAACAAGCCTCTTTTGTTGGAGACATGGACTTGGTACGAATACCTTGTGTATTTTCCATACTTTGAGAAAAAACATTAATACCGGCGAAAGTGGCGTCAACATCAAGCAAACAATCAACCGACCATTTTTTTAATTCAACCTCAGAGCGATACCAATTAAGGTCTTCATTCACAATTTTTTGTTCTAATTTCTTATTGTAAATACGCCAATAAATAGGGCTTGTGCGTTTACCCACAGTGACCATTTCAACATCAAAGTTTTTTTGAAAGTCTTTGGTATAGGTATATTCACTGGCGTTTTTAAAAACAGACATAATGCCGCCCTTACCTGTTCTAAATGCACCATCTCTATAAGCTTTATCCGCATAATCACAATCAAAAATGCCGTCGTAATCATCACTCGCCAAATCAACACGCGACAAAAAAGAAATGGATAAAACGCTATTCAGCCAATGATGAAGTTTAAATTTATCGGTATAGCCAAATAAGTTTTTGCACCCTAAACCAGAAATTTGAATGTAGGCCGTATCTCGTTGACCACCTAAACCAATAAAGCCAACATCAACACCCGTTTGTGATTTCATCGTTAGCGAATTGCTATAGCCATGAAACCCTTTGTCTCTCGGTGCGGAAAGGGTAAAACCGAGAACATGATCAACAAAAATCTTAAGGGTTCTAAAATAGAAATCAGACAGTTGCTTTTTAACAAAGAGTGCATGTCTTTCAATTTCTTCTAATGACTTACCCTCAGAGTTTTCAACCTTGGGAGGTAATGGAAAATAAGGTTGGTTTTTGGGACTGTAACCTGCAAAACCCGCTTTATGACAATGACGAAGCTGTGACAATGGAAAACTAAAAGCTAAGTGGTCAACAATGATGTTGTCTTTTTTGGCAATTAGGCGCTTACTAATTAGTTCATCAGCCAGAGGTGATAAAGCATTGTTTATAACATTTTTCATATGACCCCCTTTTGAACTAATTGTCGGTAATTTGAATCCGTGATTTCTATTACGTCTGAATTACCCATTTCATACGAAACCCACTGTTTGAATTTAGACAGTGACGAAAAGTAGTTATATTGGCGTACACCTGAATCATCATCATGTGTTGAGTTAACGCCTAAAACCCTTTCGTATTCGTAATAGATAATCATTTAAGTCACTTAATAAATTTCTTTATTCGTTTTTTTCTTACCGATACGCGATACTTAGTAGTAATAACGTTAAAGGTTGTGAACTTGCTTCCATTCGTTTTCTGCTTCTGCATAGCGTTTGTCGATATAAGTCGCTAAGTCTTCAATTTTTATTAATGTCGGGCTACGTTCTGAGTCTCGTAATTTAAATGTTGGAATTGGAAAATCGCACCCTTTAGCTTTTTGCTCTGCTGTTTTTGGTTTGATACCGAAGAATTCTTCACAGACATTTTTCAGTTCGATCACTGGTGTTTGGAACCTAGCGAGCAATGCAAAATTTGTATTCATACAACACCTATGTAATTATTTGCGGTTATAACAAGTCAAAGCGTTACAAACGACAATGACCGCTCCGTACCGCTCCATAAAGATATTAAATCAAGATGGAGCGATTTGCAACGTTATTTTATAGGAAATTAATGTGGAAGATTTTGAACAGCAATTAGAAAGTTTATTCAAAATAACAAAGACTAGTAAAATCAGTGAATTATCTAAAAAATTAGAAGTATCTCCAACGACTATTAGAACTTGGCGAGGACGAAAAAAAATTCCTACAAGTGCATTTAGAAAAGCGGAACTTTCAATTCAAAACATTCCAAAAAATAAAAATGGTTCACACATTAATTTACCTTTTTATGAAGTTTCAGCGTCAGCTGGTGACGGATCTTTAGTTGAAGCAGAAGAACAAACTCAATTAATTAGTTTCGAACCTGAATGGTTAGATAAAGAAATAGGTGTAAACCCAAAAGAAGTTTTTTTGATGTTGGTTGAAGGTGACAGTATGTACCCAACATTAAAGAACGGTGCAATGATTATGGTTAACCGAGATTTTAATGGGCTAAGTGATGGTATTTATGTGATGCGTCATGAACATAATTTATTAGTGAAAAGATTACAGTTATTACCGGGTGGTATTATCAAAGTAAAATCTGATAATGATATGTATGAACCTTGGGAAATAAACAAAGAGCATTTAAATGGAACGGATATCGAGCTAATAGGCCGCGTAGTTTGGTCTGGTCAAAGAATGTAAGTATAACGGCGAATTAAAGGGCAAAAAATTGTTGGCTAAAATAGCGTCGCAGGAGCAAAAGGCAACTGTTTATTGTCCTTGTTGAATTGCTTGTTATACCTATTTTTGATCCCAGCCTACAACCTCACCATTTTCAATAATAATCCTCAAAGCATAACGATTTTTACCCGTTGAGTTATATTTCCATGTCTCTTTTACTTTTGTTTTGAGAACTTTTTGATCAATATCCAACGGCTTACCAAGCGAATCAATTAATTGCTCTTCACTTTGCCCTTGCCAGAACATTTTCTTCATTAACTTATCAACTAAATTAGCATTATTATACTTTTTCATTAAACGATTTCTACGCATTTTAGTTTGATAATATTCATTAAAAAAGACTAATAAAATAAGAATAGCTAACCACCAATACCATTCCATGATAATTCTCCAAATAGGTAAAACGCCATACTAAGCGACGCGAATTGTTGGCTAAAATTGCAAGGAACGAGCGCTAGCCAACTGTTTAGGGTACGTTTGAGTAACTTGTTATATTTTTTCTCTTAAATCCAGATAATCTAAATTGGAAATATTGATATTTATATAACTATTACCTTTCACAAGTTTAACTTTTGGTATGCCGTAAACAAAGACCCAAGAGCCTAAATGATTTTTTTGAGAAAGAATTTTAAACTTCTCTTCAGATAACTTTTTAGTGAATGCTCCATTTATTAAAGATTCTGCGATATAAATTGAAGGACTGATTAGTTCTTCATTATGGGACAACGAAGCTTCAAAGCTAACAGCGTAATCATTCTCTTTTCGCTTAACTATGACTGCCTTTCCAAAATATACTCGAGGGTATTTTGATATGTTATTTAAATTTTGGCCTGAAATATCAACAAACATTTCTTTATATGAAACATTATATCCCTTAATATTTACGTACCTCTGACCTAATAAACTTAAAGATTTATACCTCAAATACTTTGATACAAATGCTCGCACTGCATAATACGTAGATGATTGAAAATTTGAGATATTAGTTTCAGATTTTGATTTCCGTTTGTTTTCTTTACAAGTAACAGGAGTAATACCTGTTGAAAACTTTTGTTTTTTCTCTAAGTGTGATTTAGGCCTAGACAACCCAAACACATCTGGAAGCTCGTCCTGTTTTTTAGCTCTACTTTTCCGTCCTCCTATGCCTGAGTTAGACGACAAATCATTTTTTAATATTTCTTTTATCAAATTACAATCAGGTTCATGTTCCCCTACAGCTTTAAAGTAAGGGTCAACTTTCATATCTTGTCGAGTCTTATCCAAATTAGCACAAGTAATTTGAACGGCACAATTTTCAGCGGGGCATTCGAAATTCTTTTTATTTTTAATAATACCTGACCAGTAATAATCGTAGGCAAGTTCGGCGTCAACTATTTCTTCACTATCCAAATTATACGCTTGCTCAACTTTCATGAGAGTACCTTAAAAATATAACGCCTTGTAAAAAGGCAAAAAATTGTTAGCTAAAATTAGCGACGATGGAGCAAAAACCAACTGTTTTTTGTCCTTTTAAACGACTTAGCCGTATATTTCTTCCACCTGAACCAATACACCGCTGTGGTCATTAACATTATAAGAAATACCTGCACCTATATTAAAGTCTTTAACATATGACTCTAAATCTTCAGATTGAGACTCAAATAAAATAAACCTAAATGATTTTTTAATATCCGCTTCTTGGTCGAGTGTTTTAATATTTATTTGAAACTGATAGTCTCCAGGCTTCCAAATGAACTTATTTTTAAACATTTGGATAAATGGTTCTATGAATTGGTCAGTTACTTTTACGTTAGTTTTGTCACCTTCGTTTAGTGGCTCTCTTAATCTAATGATTTCTTCTCTTAAAGCCTTTTCAGAAGATTTAAATGATCTCTCTTCTTCCCTGTTAAAGTAATTCAGTAAGTTAACTCTATTTGACCACTCATCATTCGGAGAAAGTGAGAAGTTAGTGAGCAAAACGCTTTGATTATTCAAAGGGTCAGGTAGGTAATCTTGTGCGGTTAATGTATCTAAAAATTTGCCATCCCTTTCTATATCAATACTAATTTCTTTAATTCTAATATTTCGACCGCCCACATTTCTTAAAATCAGATGGATTTGAACATTGGGATTTCCGACTTTGTGTGTGAGGTGAACTCTTGAATACAGCTCAAGATCCAACTTGGCTTTTTTAAACCAAAGCCTAATTGGTGGTAGTTGGGATAAAATCAAAGCAAAAAAAGCAACTAAGAACGACCAAAACTTCCAATCCATTAAAAACTCCATGCTCACTTTGAAAATACTCCTAAACTGAGATACGGCTAACGCCTTACTAAGCGGCGCAAAATTGTTGGCTAAAATGTTGAACGAAGTGAAAACAGCCAACTATTTTTAGTCCGTTTGAATGCCTTGTTAGTTGCTCTTATGCACAAAATATTTCTGATAATTGTTTTTTAACTTTTTCTTTTGAGTCACCTGTAACCAAAAATATTCTCTGATTATCTGAAATTTGATTGTGCTCTAGTATTAGTTCCTTTGATCTTTGTGTAAGACCAGAAGAAACTACTAAAACACCTCCTTTATCAGAAGCTAAAATCATGTTTAAAAAGTTACGTGCTGAGCCAAGTCCGAGTAACTTGTGGTATTTTTTAGCTTCCACAATTACATCTTTACCTTGATGATTAACGATAAAGTCATATTCATTTGAATCTGACTTGTGGGGCACATTTAACTCTGATAGCGCATCACCAACCATTTTTTCATACTCATAAGCTGAAGCAGACATTGAACCGCCATGATGATTGATTATAATATCCCCAGATATAATATCTGCTTCTGTTTCTTTATCACTTTTCAATTTACCAGTGAGACTAGATGCCCCTATACCTGCGATAATCACCCCAAATGCAGAAAATAACCAAGGCATAATAAGTACCCAATCAAAGCCTTTTTTAACTGGTTTGCTAAGAGGCTTATAACTAGAGCTCAATTTATTTATTGAGGCTAAAAGCGATTCTCTTTTCTCAAGAGGAATGAATTTATTCCCCATGAATCGCTCTTGAACTTGGAGAAGAAGTTCTTCTGATGTATATCGGTAGGATATCCCTTGTTTCAGCTCTTTCCCGCGTATGAACATTTCTACATCTTCAATTGAAATTGATTTTTCATAGAAAATTAATTCTTGCACATCATCCATTAGACTTTCATGAATGACATTAACTTTCCCTGTAGTGATGTCTTTGACATAATCTGGGACGTACATCAAAGAGAAATAGAATGTTCCTCCAACCCCTAAGGCACCAAACAAATTCCATGCATTTTTAAACATCCATTTGAAAAAAGAATTCAAAAATTTACTCCTAACTTCGTTGTGCTTCTAACGCCCTGTTAAAGGGCTAAATATAGTTGGCTAAAATTAGCGAGGAACGAGCAAAAGCCAAATGTTTTTTGTCCGTTTAAGGAACTTGTTAGAAAATCACGGCCACCTACCTGATGATTTAGGTTTATTGATAAAATCCCAAACAGTATTATTTGCTAATCCGTCAGCGTAACTAGCATCAGTAACCAAGACAGTTAAATTTTGGGGGAAGCGAGTTGATAGAGCTATACTCACATCTTTAATTGTGTGCTCTGTAGCAACTAAAATCGCGTTCGGCATTACAGCATGCCAATTTTTTATAATAGGTTGTGTGTTGAGAAAATCTAATATCACCTGCCTTTCTATAACAGGGTATTTTGCTGAGGTAAACGAAATTAAATATACTTTCATTATTTTTCCTCCTTGGTATTAGGGAGGTTATTCCTTGGATTTACAATATTATCTAAAGAAGCTAAAGGAATCTCTATTGTTCCTGTTTTTTGTTGAATAATTTGAAGGGATTCATGTCTTATTTGATAATCTTCCGATTGTAATTTTTCTGCTTTAAACACAGCAAAATATGAAAAACCGATGCAAGTTACCAAAATAGGCGTTAGACCAGAAAAAACTAAGATTTCAAAAATAGGGCTGGAATCTCTCAAAAAATACGCACAAGCAAAGCATAAAGGTGTAGCGATCCCTGTCAACCATAGCATTGGGTTCAATGCACTTTTTACATGTAGTGATTTTGCAGCACTATTGGAAGATTGTCCCAGTTGTTCAAGCACGAATAACTCTCCTTGTGATTTCTAACAGCTCAATAGACGGGATAAAATCCTTTTTAATACAATTCATAAACCGCCTGATTTTTTAAATACAAGTAAAGTTAACTAAATAACATAAGTATATCAAGTATTTATTGGTTTATTGTAAGACTTTTAGGGAAAACGTGTTTTAAAATGGTTTTCTTCGATGAAATTTTGCAGAGCTGAGGTTACAAGGGAGCGCATGTTCAAATAATAATAGGAAGAGAAGTATCCCAAAAGGGCTATAATGGAGTATATAAACTTGAAGGTGTCCCTTTAGTGCTCCTATGCTCCTTATAGGTCATTAAAAATTAGAGAATCAGTCCAATCGAGCATGGGTGCAATGGAAAGTCGGTGATCGATGGGATTAGCTGAGTTTAGCGGTTTTACTGGGATTGACACAAAAACACCTTATAAATGAACGTATAAATTACAGTGAATGACCTCTAATTACCTTGTGTCTTGAAATACCACACTCCACATACCTGAATAATTAAGGTTAATCGTGACAGCTTTAAAAATTCAAAAACGTACAAAGGCAAACGGTGGTTTTATTATCACTTTAAAATCATGAAAAAAAACAACACGATTATACACTGAGAATCTAAAACATTCCGTAAAAAAGAAGGTAGCCATATGATTACCCTTTTATTGGGTGGATCATTGAGGATTACAAAGAAACAGCCTAAGCATTTTGACTTTACTTTTCGCTATAACTGAAGAAATATAAGCGTTGAATTTTAACGAGTAAACAATAGTTTAGGCGTCAAGGAGCAAGTAGATTGTTCGAACAAGGCTACTACATTAAAGAAGTAGCCTAAGTAACAGATCATAGAAATCTTAATATTCTATGGTAAGTTTATACGCAGTTATTTCCGCATAAGTTACATGAAAGCTTTAGTTAAACGCCTTACCAGAAACATAAAAACACTGACTATTATAGGCAGTGTTTTTATGAATTAGTATTAAAAATTAGATTAAGATTTATTCTTAAAACGACGTGATGCTAAGCCCATAATCCCTAATGCAAGAATTGCAAATGTTGATGGTTCAGGAACAGCAATATTTTGTTTTCTCATATTGACAATATTGATTTTACTTTCAACATTTACATGGTTTATCCCATCACGCATATGATATAAAAAATACCCATTATTAGGGCCTAGATCATTCAAGGAAAAATATGTACTATCCGAACTCATCTTATAATATGTAGTGCCTGCGCTGTCAGTATGAGCACGACTGTAATTACTGATAGTTACGTCTGACCCACTAAAATTCAGTGGAATATTTGCCTCAAACACGTCATATATGGAAGAAACATCAAATAGTGCATCTGAAAACATAGTGTAAGTATTACAAAAATAACCAGAAGGGCAACGGGCATCCCAAGTTTGCTCTATATTTCCAGTTGCATCACTATACTGATGCATAACTAAAGAATCACTATCATATACAACAGACCATGAAACAGTTTGACCGGCAGTAAAAGCGGTTGTGTCTGAGGAAGATATATCAGCTATCCAATTTTCGGTTATTAATCCCGCTTTCGTATACGTCGAAAAAAGCAGAGTGATAACAACAATTGCAGTATTTAAATATTTATTATTCATTTAAGTTCCTTTATTTATCCCTTTCCGCATTTTTTAGTTCGAAGTAAGGGAAATGATTAATTTTGCGTAACATTGCACAAAACGCACCAACCACAAAAAACATTTAAATTTCAATAAAATAGTAAACAAATTAAATTGACAGAAGTTATATGTGTAAAATAAATGGACATAAAAAGTAAGTAATCAATTGAATTATATAAGAATCATTAATTAACTATGGTTTCGTAATAAAAAGACTATGAAAGTAATGAACTTCATTAGAAACTATTTAGGGAACTTCAATAAGGTAGAAGTTAATTATCACAAACGAGAACTTTATCCCTAATAAGTAACTGACATAAATTATTGTTTATGGCTTAATAAGTATCGTTAATATATTTATAAATCTGACATTGTATTAAATAAAATTTAAATTATTTCTTAAGGGACAAAAAAGCATTTTTAGATAGATGACATATTTGAAATTAGTCGAGGATAATAACTTTACCCTCGTATCACTATCCAGAGGGATAAAAAAGTCACCAATAGGTGACTTAAATTAAAACGCTAAAATGAAGTAAAATAACATTATCCTGTTTTAGATCTACTTGAGTAATAGCTAGTATTTAACGCCTGACTTATTCTTTTTGCTTATAAATAATCCTACATTTACCTGCTTTATACTTAATAGGTTCACAGGAAACCACAACCCAAAACCCTGATTTTTCTAGATGTTCTTTCATCTCTTCTGCTCTCTCACACGGAACGACTTTGTCTGGCATACATTAACTCCCGGCTAAATTACACACTAAATTTTCATGGGTTTTCAACAATAAACTGTGATCATTGGTCGGATCTATACCACCGGCAATAGCTTCAGAATATAATTTCATTAACTTCAGTAAATCACCTGCCGATTTAGACGCAGAAAACTGCTTTAAAGAACTCACTAACATATCGTCTAAATCAGAAAATAGATTTGCAGCTATGCCATTATCAATAACACTTTTCCATTGTTCTTCGCTCAAGTTAAATGCGCATCGAATTATACCTGAATGATTTTCAACCTGTTTTGAAAAGTTTTTATCATAAGATCCTAAAGCACTTTCCGCGCTATTTTTAAAAGCATCTTTGATATATGGCTGAACGGCGAGTAATTTAGCGGCTTCACCTGTTGCAAAATATTGCCCATTTTCAAATTCATTTTCATCAATATCGGTTGTAATGGTTGTATCAATACTGGCAAGCACCGATGAGTATTTATCACTATTACCATCGGTGCCTTTGTGAATAGGAATATAAGAGGCTTCTTTTCTTTTATAGCCTAAGGTGAAGTTAGGAATTGAGTTTGAAAGGCCAAATTTAAAGCCAAGGGAAGTACTTGTACCAAAAATTAACGCTTTGCGACCTCCTACGAGTTCATCGTCAGAGCTTTGTTGATAACCAATAGCATCAGGGTTAATAACTAAAGTTGCTGCTTCACCGGTTGCATAAAGCTGCTTTATGGTTGGGCTTGTTATTTCACCACTTGTTTTCATGGAAGCAACAACTGGTGGTACCGCTCCATTTTCATAATTTGGTCCAAAGAACCCTTCAACACGGTCATATGCAAAAGACACGGTTCCTGGAGTACTGTCGACATCAATCACTGCTATCGTGGTTTTTGTTACGAAAACAGCACTATCTGTTGTGCTACACCCAGATAAAAAAAGACTAAAGCACAAAGTAAATAAAATATACTTATTACAAAATTCCATCTTAAAACTCCTTTTACTCTTCATTTTTAATAATAACAGCCACATCATTTTTTAAAATAGTGGTTGTTTCACTATAATATCCAATAGAAATCCCGTTATGTATTGGTGTATCTGAATACATAACCCCTACATTAGTAATTTTTACCTTGTCGCCTGCAACCAAGGTTTGATCTGCGGGTTTTTCAAGTGTCAGACTAACGAACCCAACAATTTTCTGATTACCGTCACTATCTTGGTAAGTTACTGCGCAAGAACTAACAAGGAGAAATAATAAGGGGATAAGCTGCTGAAGTTTAATCGGCATACTCTATGTTTTCTTACATAAATTAATGGTATCAATAACAGTAGAACAGCAATAACATTTTCGCAACATTTCAACTACACCTATTAACCAAGCTTGAAGGTGTCGCAACTTATAATGATAAATGAAATAGGAAGGTTTAGCAGAACGGCTATCTTCGGCTAAATATTTAAAGAGTTGGCTAAGAGCCCGTATTAGTTTTTATCGAATATAACTAATCATCTATTTACCTGATAAATACTTATTAAGTACATAGTACAAATCAGCTTGTTGAAATGGCTTGTGTATAAAGTCTTCAATACCAAGCTCAAGGGCTTTTTCTTTGTCTTCTTTGCCGACACTGGCACTTAATATGATAATAGGAATATCTTTGAGTTTATCGTTTTGTTTAATAAAATGTGATGCTGTAAACCCGTCCATAGTTGGCATTTGTAAATCCATTAATATTAACTTTGGCTTATTACTTTCAAGGTAAGTTAGCGCTTGCTGACCATCTCCAACCAAATCACAAGTTACTCCTAAAGAGAGTAATTGCTTTTGGGCGATAAGCTGATTTATTTTATTGTCTTCTACGACAAGAATATTTACACCTTCGTAACTCGGTTGGGGTGATGCAATGCCCCTATCGTTATTTTTTACTATGGGTTGTTCCGACTGAGGTAATTCTAACGTTACAGTAAATGTGCTGCCTTTTCCTGGTTGACTTATTAGGTTTATATCTCCTGCCATCAAAGCACATAATTGTTTCACAATTGATAAACCTAAGCCTGTACCACCATATGTTCTTGTGGTGGAAACCTCGGCTTGGGCAAAAGCATTAAAGATATGTATTTGCTGTTCTTCATCAATACCTATGCCTGTATCTTTAATTGTTAAGGTGAGTACTCTGGTATTTTGTGCAGTATTTTGGCAGCTACCGTCAATACTAATAGTACCTTGGTCAGTAAATTTAATCGCATTATTGAGTAAGTTTATCAATATTTGTTTAAACCTAAAGTCATCACCAGCGACCCATTGCTCAAAGTTTGAGGACAAATTTTTATTGATTGAAATTGACTTTTCTCCCGCCTTTTCATTCAACATTTCTATTACTGATATTGTTTCTATTGCAGGGCTAAACGATCTATTTTCAAGGTTTAACTCCCCCGCTTGCATTTTAGATATGTCTAAAACATCGTTAACAATATTAAGTAAAATATTTGATGAGTGGTTTATTTTAGATAAATAATCAATGGCATTTGCATCATTTGTTTCACGCTGAGCTATTTCGGTAAAGCCTATAATCGCATTTAAAGGCGTTCGATATTCATGACTAATATTTGCTAAAAATAGATTTTTTGCTTTATTCGCAATAACAAGTTCAGTATTACTTTTTAATAATTCCGCGGTGTTTTTTGCTACTTTTTTAGTAAGAGAATAATTAAAAGTGATGATAAAAAAAACAAACATCACACAGATAATACCAATAGTACAAACGATAAACATGATGCCAAGGTTGCTCCAATCTATCAGGCCTTGTTCAAATTTCTTCGTACTCGAAAATGATAATTGAGCTATTTTATCGAATAAAATTATCTCTACACTGTGTATAAACAACTGATTAGGATTATAACTTTCATGTGAAAAAACATTGTTTTCGCCATAACTTAATTGGTAAGTGAAGTTATTTTCATCAAGACTTTGATGCACACCAGCGAGTAAAAGATCTAATTCAAAAACGGCCTCAACTAAGCCTTTTAATAGAACAGTGTTAGTTTGAAACTCTTTTTTGTAAACTGGGTAATAAACAACAACACCGGTAAATTTATCTTTTTGCTGTACTAGCGACAATAGAGGTGTAATAACATGTTTTTTAAGGCTGATGGCTTTGTTGGCACTCGCACTTACAGGTGGGTGCGTCGAAACATCTAAACCCACTGCAGATTTATTTGCTTCAAGGGGCTCGATAAAAGTAATGGGAAAATATTGACTCTGATTAGGTGAGCGTTGAAACCCTTGCTCGGTAGATTTTTTGATATAGCTTTCAGTAATCCCCTCTTCTGACAATGCTAACTCAAATGCTATTCTGCTGCCAGAGCTTATTAACGGCACCCAAGCTAATGCTCTTAGGCTGATGTTTCGTTGTTCTATTGTATTCGTGAAGGCTTTAAATTCTGCCCGTGTAACATTCTCACTTGCTTGGAATAGTCCGCCTAATGCGGTTAAATGATGCTTTATACTCGATTGAATAACATTAACCTGCTCTATAAATGGTTGAGTCACATTAATAAATTCCTGCTCTTTTTCTAACTGTTTATTATAGCTCGATAAAATATAAATCAAGCTAATAACACTCAATACACAAAGGGTTGTTAAAATAGCGGCTGTTTGACGTTTTGCTTTTCTAACATAGATATTCTTTCCAAGAAATAGAATAACCGGGGTTAGAAAGATAATACTGATGAAGTCGCCAACCCATTTTGCTGCCCATATATAATAAAGAACTTCTCTGGGAATTTTTAGCCATACCCAAAGTGATATCATCACGATAGTACTCGTAATAAATGTTGATAAAGGCCCTGCTAAGATTAAAAACTTAATAATCTCACTAGGGATACGTGTTTTAAGGGGCAAAGTAATAAAGCGTAAAACTAATTGCTTACTAATAACTAATTGTAAAACGCTTACTAGAGATAAAATAATGATTAAATAGATTGAAAAAGAAGAGGTTGAATTTAGTTGATAAATACTGACCAGCGAGGATAACACCGAGCCTATTAAAATTGTACGCCCATATAAAAAATATAAGCCAAGCATCACGCCCGACACCGGCCAAATGAGACTGGCAAAGCCAAAGGGGATGGTAAACAGCGAACCAAACTTTACCAATGAGAAGTGAATGCAAAAAGCAATGACTACAAATAATATGTTTTTCAAATCAAGTCGCTCATCTAACTTCCCTGAATAATTGAATTATCTCTGTAATAATAATTTGTTCTTAAACTGAATTTTCTTAGCTATTGCGATTATCGTTGAGACATCATGGTTGGTTTTATTCTTGATATCAATAACAAAAAATCAAAAACAGTACAATCTACCCTGCTCTATTTGATTACCCATAATTGTTAAAAAATAACTAGATAAGGGTCAACAAATTATAGTTGGAGGTATCACTTTAGCTATTGCTTTGCTCATAAAAAGTAAATTACTGCTAAGGCCTTAGTTGAGGACTCCCCTTGTTGGCTTTACTTCTAACGACTAAAATCATTTAGCACTTAAGCCCGTTTTTATGTTTTAGTCATTACATGCATTAAATAAGTATTTACCTTTAAATTACGTTTTATCGCTCTTAACGTATAATTTGACAATAAAGTAATTTAATCAGCTAAATTAAAAGCGTCTTTCAGGTCCACACAACAAACGTTATGATTATCTGCTCAACATGACACTTAACTATTTATAAGGATAATGATGAAAGTATTACCCTTTACACTATTATGGATAATTGTTTTTACTACTAATTTATTTGCTGAGACCATTCGTATCACTAATGGTGAGTGGGAACCATTTCTATCTAATTACAGTTACCAATATGGTCTTGACTCTCATATAGTCACTGAAGCATTTAAGTTGGAAGGTATCGAGGTAGAGTGGGGGTTTTTCCCTTGGAAACGAGCTAATGAATATGCCAAAGAGGCAACCGATTGGGATGCTTCTTGTTGCTGGTGGCCTGACGATGAGACAAAGAAGGCGTTTTTAGTGAGTGATGCTATAACAGAAACGTCTTTTGTTTTTTATCACCTGAAAAGCTATGAATTTCATTGGCAATCAATGCAAGACTTAAAAGGAATGAAGATAGGAGGTACAACAACGTATGATTATGGTAAAGCGTTTATGAACGCTATTGCTAAAGAACACTTTACTGTTGATTTTACCTCAAAAGATGAATTCAATTATAAGAAATTATTGGCTGGGCGCATTCAAGTCTTCCCAAACGATCCTTCTGTTGGTGATGCTCAGATTAGAAACTACCTATCACCTGATGAAGCTAACCTTTTAACTTATAACCCGAAAGAATTTGGTCGCAGTACGCTTCATTTAATTATGAGTAAAGATCATAAGCGCAATCAATATTTTCTTGATAAATTTAATAGTGGTTTAAAAAAATTAAAAGCCAGTGGACGTTTTCAACAGATGTTGGAAGACTTGAAAGCAGGAAAGTATGATAAGAAAAAATATCTTTTTGAAGATTAAGGTGGCGCACCTCATGAAAAGAATAATTGCATCATCGCAACGCTATGTTTGCCTGTAATCATTATTTAGCTTGATTTACAACAAACCACTTAGCTTTTAACTTGTCTACTATGCCGTTTTCAATAATTTTTCGTTTACCCTGACTATAAACTTCGAGCAAATCAGAATGCTGTCCTCTGCCTTTCATTGAAACCACGTACTCTGAACTTGAACCGATGATCGGGGTTTTTATAAACTCTCCTTCCAGACCTTCTTTTTTTAAAACATAATCCCAGCTGTCTTTGTAACCAATAAAGCCATTTATATGTCCCTTTTGAAGCATTTGAAAGCCATTTGATATATTGCCTATTTGATATTTAATAACATCGCTAAGCGCATTCCAATTTTTTCCATAATTGAAGCCTCGTTTTTCGCCAATTATTTTTTCACTTAATGAATTAAAACCCTTCCATTTTAAAGAAGCATTTTTGTGTGAGTAAATGACATAGTCAACGGTATTAACGGGCTCTCTTGAATAATTATACTTTTTTAATCTTTCGTCTGATTTACTCATAGGAAAGAGTAGTTCGGCATGACCGAATTCAAGAATTTTTATGGCTCTACTCCAAGGAACGATCGTATATTTTATTGAATAGCCCATAGCATAGAAACTCTCTTGGAAAACTTCCCAACTGTAGCCCTTAACTAGATCAGTATTCTTTTGGGTCGATGAAACTCCTTCAACTGCTTTGCTACCATCGACAAAAACATAGGGGGCGTAATCGATCAAACTTACCACAGACACAACTTTATCTAAG
This sequence comes from Colwellia sp. Bg11-12, assembly GCF_014076955.1. Taxonomy (NCBI): domain Bacteria; kingdom Pseudomonadati; phylum Pseudomonadota; class Gammaproteobacteria; order Alteromonadales; family Colwelliaceae; genus Colwellia; species Colwellia sp. Bg11-12. The sequence goes on along the minus strand of NZ_JACGUZ010000071.1, from coordinate 47,433 downwards.
CTAACCGTTAATTGAACATTGGCGCTCACCACACAGGTAGCCATTAATAGTATGGCTGTAAATATTCGTTTAAATCTCATCGGGCACTTCCCTTCACTTGAGAGACCTAACTCCTCTAAGAACACAATATTTTTAACAAAAACATTTGAGGGTAGAAGTAATACTTAGACCATAAATGTTTATTAATAAAGTGCTAAGGATAAAAATATAAAGCGATATAAAGATTCATATGACGTTTAAGTACTCGTATTCTTTGGCGAGATGTTCAATCAAAAAATGACGAGTAATGTTATAAAGTAAACGTTGAAAAGCACTTACAACTACTTTTCCTTAACATGCTAAGCAATTAACCATTCAAGCATATTACATCATTAAAACCTCTGTGTTAGACTGCTAAAAAATCATCCAATTAATGCAAGTACCTACGCCATAATGAATGCAGAAGAATTACTAAGCCAAGCAAAAGAGTCCTGCAAAAAGCGTGGCGCTCGATTTACGTTGGCTCGCGAGCAAGTATTTAAACTATTAACTAGACATAGCGGTGCTGTTGGCGCCTATGATCTTCTTGATGAGCTAAAGTTGATTGACCCAGCAGCGAAACCTGCCACTATCTACCGCGCCCTAGACTTCCTTAGCAAACAAGGATTTGTTCACAAAATAGAATCTCTCAACTCTTTTGTTATGTGCCATCACTTTAGTGAATGTAATCATCCTGTACAGTTATTAATTTGTGACACTTGCGGCCATGTTGAAGAGATTCAGTCCTCTAATTTAGACCTTGCTTTACGTTCAATGGCAGATGCAACCGGCTTTACGATTAGCCATCAAATTGTTGAAGCTCACGGCGCCTGCCAAACCTGTAGTTAAAGTAACTTTATCGAATTGTAATTAATACTTTACCCTCGGCCATTTGACCTATATATCGAGCGATTGGTCGCATAAAAACGACTTCCCCCCTTAACTTTTTGAGCCTATTCATGTTATAAATATGCGGTTAAGCGTGTATACATTATAATAATACTCAGGAAGCCTATGAAACATTCAATCAAATCAGCATTGCTTTGCTTATTTGTTGCTGCCAGTAGTGGTAGTGCGATAGCAAAGAATACGGTCGATACCGATAAATTTCGACAATTAGAAGAAATCTTACCAACACCCAATACTTACAGAACAGCATCAGGCGCGCCGGGACATCAATACTGGCAACAACAAGTTGATTACAAAATTAACATTCAACTTGATGATAAAACGCAAACATTAAAGGGTAGCGAAACAATTAGCTACACCAATAACTCTCCAGATACTTTAAAGTACTTATGGATACAGCTTGATCAAAATCGCTTAAAGCGCGACTCAGACAATCGCTTAACAAGCACTGCGCCTAATAAAAAAGTAACTTACAACGGCTTGCGTGGCGCCATTGAGTCAACTGAATTTGACGGTGGTAATAAAATCACCGCAGTTACCGCGTCGAACGGTAGCGCACTTGACTACACGATTAATGGCACGATGATGCGCATTGATTTACCTAAAGCATTAAAATCAGGTGACGATGTTGAATTCAACATCAGCTGGAACTACAACCTACACGAACAAAAAGTGCTGGGTGGCCGTTCAGGTTACGAATACTTTAAAGAAGATGACAACTACTTGTATGAACTTGCAGGCTGGTTTCCTCGTGCAGCAGCATACTATGACGTTATGGGCTGGCAAAACAAACAGTTTTTAGGTAACGGTGAGTTCACTTTAGAATTTGGTGACTACGACGTTAAAATTACGGTACCTGCTGACCATATTGTTGCCGCTACTGGTGAATTACAAAATGAAAGTAAAGTATTAACAAAGATACAACAAAAACGCTTAGAAAAAGCTAAAAAAGCGAAGAAACCTGTCTTAATTGTTACTGTTGAAGAAGCTCTTGAAAACGAAAAGTCTCGCTCAACAAAAACAAAAACCTGGCATTTTAAAGCGAAAAATGTGCGTGATTTTGCTTTCGCTTCAAGCCGTAAATTTATTTGGGACGCTCAAGGTTATAAAGAAGGCGGTACCGATACCATGGCGATGTCTTTTTACCCTAATGAAGGTAATCCATTATGGGAAAAATACTCGACTGAAGCTATTATCCATACTATGCAACAGTATAATAAGTATACTTTTGCTTACCCATACCCAGTATCAATTTCAGTAAATGGTCCGGTTGGCGGCATGGAATACCCGATGATAACGTTCAACGGCCCTCGCCCTACACTTGATAAAAAGACCGGTGAAAAAACTTACTCTCGTGGTACTAAATACGGCTTAGTTGGGGTAATTATCCACGAAGTGGGTCATAACTACTTTCCAATGATCGTTAACTCAGATGAACGTCAATGGACTTGGATGGATGAAGGTTTAAACACTTTCCTACAGTTTTTAGCACAGCAAGCATGGGAAGAAGGTTATCCTTCACGACGTGGACATGCTGCTGATATTACTAACTACATGAAAAGCACGAACCAGGTCCCCATTATGACTAACTCTGAATCAATTCTTCAGTTTGGTAATAATGCCTACGGTAAGCCTGCAACGGCATTAAATATTTTACGTGAAACGGTAATGGGCCGCGAATTATTTGATTTTGCCTTTAAAGAATATGCACAACGTTGGATGTTTAAACGTCCAACACCTTCAGACTTTTTCCGCACCATGGAAGATGCCTCAGCTATTGACCTAGATTGGTTCTGGCGCGGTTGGTTTTACACAACAGATCATGTTGACATCGCTTTAGGTAATATTCATTTATACCGTCCTAATAGCCAAAATCCTGATACAGAAGCTGCTTGGAAACGAGCATTAGAAAGTGAAAAGCCAACCTTTATTAGCGACCTGCGCGATAAAGGTCAATGGCTTAGAACCACTGACAAGCCAGAATTGTTAGACTTTTATAATGAACATGACAAATTTACGGCAACCAATAAAGCACGTAATACTTACAACAGCGCAAATAAAAAGTTAGAGCAATGGGAAAAAGACCTACTTGTTGATGAAAGAAATTTCTACATCGTTGATTTTGAAAATAAGGGTGGCTTGGTAATGCCTATTATTGTGCAATTAACTTTTGCAGATAAAACAACAGAACAAGTACATATTCCTGCAGAAATCTGGCGTAAAAATAGCAGTAATGTTTCTAAATTATTTATTACTGATAAAGAAATTACCGCTATTGCTATTGATCCAAACTGGGAAACGGCTGATGTAGATGTTAATAATAACTACTGGCCAGCACGCCCTATTAAGTCAAGCTTTGAGTTATATAAACGTAAGAAAAAAGATATGATGCGTGACTACAATGTAAAATTAAAGTCTGCCGATGATGAGAAAAAAGACAAGGAAGAAGAAGATAAATAATGGTAAAAAATTCATTATTTAAAAGCTTTGTTTTTTGTTTATTGTGTGGGGTTGCGCTTTCCAGCGCAGCCCACCGCTACTTCTTTGGATTAACTGACTTGTCAGTTAATCCAAGAACCCATAATATAGAAGTGATTCATCAACTAACGGCTCACGACATTGAAAACGCCATTGCTGAACAACAGCAAATACACTTTTCACCTGAGCACGCAGAATACGAACAGCTGATCCAAAACTATGTAGAAGCGCACTTCAAGCTTATTGACGTTCAAGATAATAAAAATCACGAAATAAAACTTAATTGGATTGGTTTAGAAATAGCTAAAGGTAACGTTTATATTTACCAAGAAGCTAATTTTGAAAAATTTTTATCTGGATTAGTGGTAAAAAATGATTTACTCGTCGATACTTACGCTAAACAGATAAATACTGTAAATTACAAAGACGAAACGATTATTGGCAGTTTAACTTTTTCGAAATCCGTTAAAACGGCTAAAATTGCGATAATAAAAAACAATAACTAGTAGGAACGATTTACATTTGCTAAATTAACATGCAAAATCAATTTACTAGTATAACTAAGCCCTTGGGAAACATTCATGAATGTAGAGTTTATCAACCCTTTCTTATCTTCAATGCTCAATGTAATGTCTACTATGGCACAAATGGAATTAGTACCAGAAAAACCTCGTTTGAAAAAAAATGAAGTTGCGATGGGTGATGTTTCAGGTTTAATTGGCATGGTGAGCGCGCAAACTAAAGGCTCACTATCTATTACTTTCGAAGGAAAGCTGGCACTTGCGACCATGAAAAAAATGGTCGGTGAAGGTCCTGACGAAGTTAATGAAGAAATTACTGATTTAGTCGGTGAAATTACTAATATGGTTACCGGCGGCGCTAAGCGCATGCTTAGTGAAAAAGGTTTTGAGTTTGACATGGCAACGCCTATGGTTGTTTCTGGCATAAATCATACCATTCACCATAAAGCTGATGGTCCTATAATTATTATTCCATTAAATTCTGAGTTTGGTAAAGCTTTCATTGAGTTCAGTTTCGACAAATAATGAAGTGCTAACTTTTCAGCGCCTTTGATTTAAAGACCCAAACCTCGTTTAGTCATAAACGAGGTTTTTTATTTTTATACGCTATAACACTATTTAGTCGTCTGATTTTACAAATGATAGCGCAAATATGGGCATTGCTGTATTACCTAATGGGTTGGTTGCCAGCATGGCTGTTTAATCGTTAGTCGACGTTAAAGCACTAACAAAACAAGAAATAACAAAAACACTCTATCTTCATTGCGACAGCAATAATATCGAAAAAAATGACTAAGCACTATTACCAGGTATAAGAAATGCCTTTACTGCACTGACAAGGTAATGTGTACTCGGCGAGTAATATTACATAAAAGCTCATAAGGAATTGTCGTCGCACATTGAGCTATTTCAGCAACCGATAATTGTTCTCCCCATAACGTCACCACATCGCCTACTTGCTCTTGTGAATTAATCCCTAAATCAACTGTTATCATGTCCATTGATACACGACCTACCAAGGGCACCCTGCGTCCATTCACTAGCACAGGGGTACCATTTTGGGCATGACGCGGATAACCGTCGCCATAGCCAATAGCAACAACACCAATAATGGTTTTTTCTTCACTTTTCCATGCATAGCCATAGCCAACAGACTCTCCTGCAGCTAATTCTCGTATAGCAATCAAGCTTGATTTCAATGTCATGACGGGTTGAAAATCACAGTTTTTATTTTTATTAATCAATGTCCTTGTTGAGATCCCCTCTGCTGTATCTTCAAGTGGCAAAGGAGAAACGCCATAAAGCAATAATCCTGGGCGGATCCATTGATAGTGACTCATTGGCCATGCACAAATACCCGCAGAATTTGCCAATGTTCGCTCTTCATCACAGCCCATTGTTACCTTTTCAAAGAGTGATATTTGCTCACTCGTCGCTTTACTGCTTTTATCATCTGCACAACCTAAATGACTCATCAGTACCATATTGTCTTGGACATTTTCAGAGTCTGATAATTGCTGATAAAAGTGCGTAAATTCTTCAGGGTTAATACCTAATCGATGCATACCCGTGTCGATTTTTAACCAGACTTTTAAAGGCGATAAAAGTTTAGCCGATAAAAGGGCATCAAGTTGTTGACGGTTATGAATAATCGTTTGTAAATTATTTGCCGCAAGTATCGTTAAGTCTTTTGCATTAAAGAACCCTTCTAGCAACACAATCGGTTGGGTGATACCAGAAGCTCGAAGTGCCAGCGCTTCATCAATTCTTGCAACCGCAATAGCGTCAGCAGTTATCGAAGAGTCACCATACTCATCTATTGTACCTTGCTCAGAAAATAATGCGTGAGCAATACGTTCTAAGCCATGGCCATAAGCATTTGCTTTTAGCACCGCCAGCACTTTTGATCTCGGTGCTAGCGACTTAAGTTGCGCTAAATTATATTTTAGCGCTGATAAATTAATGATTGCTGTCGCTGTTGTTAACGCCATTAATCTTCATCTAAAACATGTGGACCCGCATAATTGTCAAAGCGTGAAAATTGCCCTTGGAAAGTCAACGGCACACGACCAATCGGGCCATTACGTTGTTTACCAATGATTATTTCTGCCATACCTTTGAATTCTGAATCATCATGATAAACTTCGTCACGATAGATAAACATGATCAAATCAGCATCTTGCTCAATAGAGCCCGACTCACGAAGATCCGAGTTAATAGGACGTTTATCTGAACGTTGCTCCAAACTACGGTTAAGCTGAGAAAGCGCAACAACCGGCACTTGTAATTCTTTTGCTAATGCTTTTAATGACCGTGATATTTCAGCTATTTCTAGTGTTCGGTTATCAGCAAACTGTGGTGCACGCATCAACTGTAGATAATCGATCATGATCATACTTATACCACCGTGATCACGAGCAATTCGTCGCGCTCTAGAGCGAACGTCGGTAGGCGTTAAACCAGCGGCGTCATCAATGAACATTTTACCTTTATCAATAAGTAAACCCATCGTTGATGATAAACGCGCCCAATCTTCATCACCTAATTGTCCCGTACGAATTTTGGTTTGATCGATACGGCCTAAAGAGGCAAGCATTCTCATCATCAATTGCTCTGCGGGCATTTCTAAGCTGAAAATCAATGCAGGTTTATCTTCAGTCATCGCCGCATTTTCTGCAATGTTCATTGCAAATGTGGTTTTACCCATTGAAGGACGTGCGGCAACAATAATGAGGTCTGATTTTTGGAAACCAGCCGTCATTTTATCTAAATCAGAAAAACCACTAGAAACACCGGTAACACCATTATTAGGCGCTGAACAAAGCTGCTCAATACGGTCAACCGTTTTTTCTAATACCGAGGTAATGTTTTCTGGTCCTTCTGATTTATTAGCGCGCTGCTCGGCAATAGCGAATATTTTAGTTTCAGCAAAATCAAGAAGTTCAGCACTCGCACGTCCTTGAGGATCATAACCCGCTTCAGCAATTTCATTCGCTACGCTGATCATTTCACGCGTAACAGCACGCTCTCGCACAATATCGGCATAGGCGGTAATGTTAGCAGCACTGGGCGTATTCCTCATCATTTCTGCGAGGTAAGCAAAACCACCAGCGTCTTCGAGTCGTTGCTCGTTTTCTAACGCTTCAGATAAGGTAATTAAATCAACAGGGTTGCCTAATTCAATTAACGCAGCAATGGTTTCAAAAGTAATACGATGCGAACGACTGTAAAAATCTTGGGCAACAACACGTTCACCGACACGGTCCCAAGTCTCGTTATCAAGCAGTAAACCACCCAGTACAGATTGTTCAGCCTCAAGCGAATGAGGTGGAACTTTTAAAGCATTCATCTGGCTATCTTGAGAATACTTCTTATCTTTAAAAAATTTATTTGGCTTGCGCTCTGCCATTTATATACCCTAAAACACTATCGCAAATGCGAGATTAAAACTTTTCGTAGGTTAGCAGAATTTCCCTTGAAACAGAATAAAAAAACGAGCTAGGATCCCCCCTAACTCGTTCTATTTTAAATGCCTTAGCAATAAAGATTAATGGCTAACACTAATCGCACCACTTACTGTACTTGCACGTACATTGGCATTAGCACTACCGGTTTCAAATTGTAACTTTGAACTTGGGCCATACTTAGCTTTATTGGCTTTTTGACCGGTAATTTTATTAATAATATCACCGCCAGCGCTTGCAGATAAACGAAAGCTTGCTTGCACATTTTTCTGGAGTTTTAAGGCTAAGTCACCACTAATACTTGACATTTTCACCTCCCCCCCATCGTTTAACGATAAGCTTCCTGAAAAATCACCACTGACATTTGAAACCGTTAGTTCGTCAACCTCGTTCAGTGAGATTTGAATATCGCCACTGACATTCTCGATCTCAACTTCTTTTGCTGTCGATTGTGAATCAATTTCGCCACTGATCACACGCAAACTCAAGCGTCCGCTAGATTGACGATCTTTAATATTGCCACTAACCGTAGATAAACTCACTTTACCAGATAATTTTTTGCTGTCGATATCGCCACTCACTGAAATTAATTCAATGCGTTCGCTTAAATTAATTGCGTTAACGTTACCACTGACTGTTTTTCCTTCTGCACTGGCGTGTAAATTTTCAAAGCTAATATCACTCGAAATACCATCAAAGCTGACACGAATGTTTTTTGGCATGTGTATCGTTAATATCGAACCTTTATGATTACCCCAAAAGTTATTGTTATGCTTTTCAAGCTCAACTTTAATTTTTACACTTGAGCCTTGTTGCTTAAACAGCAGACCTTCTGCTTTATCTTCCAACTCTCCTTTAACCGTAATGGTATTTTTGTCCCAACCAATAACGGTGATCTTGCCGCGCAAATTTTCGATATTAACACTACTCACATCACTTAACGTTAATGACTTATCTATCTGCTCACCAGCAAAACTTGAACAAGCCACAGAAAATAACATCATGGGAATAACTTTTTGTAAAATACTCATAACTACCTCTATATATTACTATTTTTAAATACTTTGCCATTTAGGACTATACAATTGGCTTAATAAATCGAGTTCTTGTTCTTGTGTCCAGCGTAATAAATTCAATAAATCATTATTGCTAGGGTCTTCAATTAACGCTTTTTCAATGGTTGTTTGGGCGGAGCTGAGCTTACTTAACTCCTCTTGAATTTCTTTAGGTAATGCTGATATCTTAGGCTGACCAAAACTCACCAACATGGTTTGCTTTGTTTGCTTGAAGCTTTCTTGCATTGCCACAACTAAGCCCAACGGTGAATCGTTTTGCTGAACAATGTTTACTGGCTGATCTGAAGTTAGCGGTGAAAAAGAGACCCAAGTAACGAATACAGCGACCACTAACGATGCTGCCCATGCTGTGGGGATATAAACTTTTTTTACCGGTGACTCAGTCGACAATTTATCTTGTTCTCTAACAGCAATAGCACGCTCAATACCTGCCCATAAATCACGCTGTGGTGTCATTTCATCAGGTAATGCCGCTAATTCTTTTTGCAAATCTTGCTCTGACAATAATTTTTTCATCTCTCAACCCACTCTCTTAATAAACCTCTTGCTCTATGATATTGCGCCTTACTTGTGCCAACGGCCATATTCAACATTTTTGCAATTTCTTCATGGCGGTAACCTTCAATAGCAAATAATACAAAAACTAATCTTGCCCTTTCAGGTAATCGGGCTATCTGCTTATCTAATGTGGTTAAGCCAGTGTTGTCTTCCATTTCTACACCAATATCTTGGATGGTTTGATCTTCAATACTGAAGATACGTTGCAACCAATTTTTATGCTTACGTAAATGCCCTAGAACAATATTGTTGGTGACACTGTGCAACCAAGTTGAAAACTTACTTTCACCACGAAAATTCGTAATTTTTTGCCAGAGCTGCACAAAAACCTCTTGGCAAACATCCTCTGCACTCTCTTTATCAGCAAGCATACGCCAGCAAATGGCATAAACTTTACGGTGATATTTTTGGTAAAGCTGATAAAAAGCTTGTTGGTCACCTTGCTGCGCTAGACGGATCGTTGCTCGTTCTTCATCAAGTTCTGGTGAAGTAACGCTTGGCTGTTCAGCACGACTTTTAATGTCTATAACGTTCGGATTATCCAAAGGTTAACTCTCAATAATGATGTTGTTATAAACTAAGATACAGTATTTAAGAAAAGGGTTTAAAGAAAAGAGAAAAAATTTATCTTTTTTAATGACGGAAGAATCAATAAGTCTTTTAAATCGATTTTTAGACATAAAAAAAGCGCCTTGCGACGCTTTTTTACACATTTTGATTTTAGCGCAAAATTACTTGCTGCTAAGAGCACCAAAACGTTTGTTGAATTTATCAACACGACCACCGGTCTCAGCAGCTTTCTGCTTACCAGTGTAAAATGGGTGACAAGCTGAACATACGTCTAAGTGAATATCTTTTTTCGCTGTAGAACGCGTTACAATGATGTTACCGCAAGAACATGTTGCTTTGAACTCAACGTAATTAGGATGAATACCGTCTTTCATAGAAACCTCTGTATAAGGCCGTATCGCCACTTAGTCAGTCATTATTGCTGCTAAGCACCATACGAGTTAAAAATAATGGAGGCGAATTTTAAATCATCGCCACATGCTTAGCAATAGCCTAAGGACACTAATTGCTAAAAAATGAACAATTAATCAATAACGGGGATTAAAGTGGAACTTTGTATAAAATCGCACTTGGCATCTTAACAACAAGTCGGCAGAATAAGCGTAATTATAGTCAAAGAAGTGCTCTTTATGCAGGTTAGTTATATTCAAGTCGCTATTCCTGTTCCCATGCGTCAGTTATTTACTTATATCGTTCCTGCAAGCATCAATGGTGAAGATATTCAAACAGGTGCGCGTGTAATCGTGCCTTTTAGTCACCGACAAGTCATTGGTATCATCATAAGTACCAGCGCGACATCTAATATTGAAGACAAGAAACTTAAATCCATCATTAATTTAGTGAATGACAATTTTCGCCTTCCCCCTGCATTATTAAAATTTTTATTGCGCTGTGCCGATTATTATCATCATCCTGTTGGCGACGTATTACAACTTGCTCTGCCGGCTTTACTTCGACAAGTTGAACAACCAACTATTGATTTAGCCACTACATGGCATAGCCAGCCATTTGAACGGGTAAACGAAGAAACGGTTACGCTTGAGAAAATGACCAAACGAGCCCCAAAACAAGCTGAACTGTATGCTTTAATCAAAGCTCATCAGGGACTCACTTGGGCAGAAATTCGTACCTTAGGCTTTACAAAAGCGCAATTGAATACCCTTGAAAAGAAACAGCTCATTGAAGAAAAAGAACAAAAATCTGAATGCTTTGTTTATCACGAGGATGCTTTAGCCGAAGATGAAAAATTAACATTAACCGTTGAACAAGCGGTTATTGTTTCAGCGGTGAAAGCATCTTTTGATCAATTCTCTTGTCATCTGGTTGATGGCATAACAGGTAGTGGTAAAACTGAAGTTTATTTACAAGCTATGGAAAAAACCTTAGCGGCAAATAAACAAGTACTTGTACTCGTGCCTGAAATTGGCTTAACACCACAAATGCTCAGCCGCTTTGAACAGCGCTTTAATTTACCTATTTGTTTACACCATTCTGGACTAAATGATAAAGAACGCTTACAAACCTGGCTCGCCGCACAACGGGGTACTGCAGCAATAATCATTGGTACTCGTTCAGCGGTTTTCTCTCCGCTACATCACTTAGGCTTAATTATTGTCGATGAAGAGCACGATGGTTCTTTTAAACAACAAGACAGCTTTCGTTATCATGCACGCGATATTGCTATTTTACGAGCGGGTCAGTTAAATATTCCTATTGTGCTAGGTAGTGCCACCCCCAGTTTAGAGACATTACAAAATGCGTTATCCGGTAAATACCAATATCATCAATTAACCAAAAGACCGGGCCAAAGTACGCAATCTAAAATAACGCTTATTAATGTTGCTCAACAGCAAATGGAACATGGCTTATCAGGCACCTTGAAAAAAGCGATTGAAACAACCCTTAAGCGTGGTGAACAAGCATTAATATTTCTAAATCGTCGAGGCTATGCTCCTGCCATAAATTGCCAAGAATGTCATTGGATAGCAGATTGTCAGCGCTGTAATAAGCCTTATACATTGCACCAAGGGCAAAAATTACTCATTTGTCATCACTGTAGTAGCCAAAAACGTATCCCTTATCAGTGTCCAAGTTGCGGAAGTGTGCGTATTAAACCCATGGGACAAGGTACAGAGCAATTAGAAGAGCGAATCGGTGAACTATTCGAGAACTACAGTACGGTAAGAATTGATCGCGACAGTACCCGTAGAAAAGGAGAGCTGGCAAAGTTATTACAAGAGGTCAGTGATAAAAAACATCAGTTACTTATTGGCACGCAAATGCTAGCAAAAGGACATCATTTTCCAGATGTAACGCTCGTTGCGGTTTTAGACGTTGATGGCGCTTTATTTAGCTTTGATTTTCGTGCTGCTGAGCACATGGCACAATTGTTAGTACAAGTTGCTGGCCGTGCAGGCCGCGAGAGTAAACCAGGCCGGGTATTGGTACAAACCAACTTCCCAGAACATCCACTGTTACAAGATCTAGTGAATAACGGTTATCCGCATTTTGCCAAATATGCATTAACAGAGCGCAAACAAGCATTATTACCGCCGTTTAGCTATCAAGCCCTTTTTCGCGCTGAAGCTAATTACCCCTCTTATCCTGAAAAATTTCTGAGCGCATTAACGGATGCTACTTTTGATGGTTGTCAGTTTGCAGGCCCAGTGCCTGCTGCAATGGAAAAAAAAGCAGGAAAGTATCGCTACCATTTAATTATACAAGCTAAGTCACGTAAACAGCTTCACTTTGCCGTTTATCAGCTCATTCATACTATTGCTCAAAATGAATGGCAGAAAAAAGTGCGCTGGACAGTAGATATTGATCCACTTGATTTGAGCTGGTAATTACCTGCTGCTCCCGTTCACCATCGAGATAGCTAAGTAGCGTACTTTGAATCGCATGGCGGGATATTGCACTCTGTTACAATTTTCTATTTAAACTAGTGTTATTTCTTTACCAGTTGGTTAGAATTAGCCGATGTTTACCAGTATATTATTATTTCATGGCTCATCAAGATTACGTTTCCCGCGCTCAAAATAAAAAGAAAAGTCCTTATAAAAGTAAAGTGGCTCCTAAACCAACGTTCACTGTGAAATTTAAACTTATCTTGTTTCTCGCTATTTTATTAATTGGTGGCTTTAGCTACGGTTTATGGGCGATAAAAGATAATAAACCATCAACCTCCCCTGTAAAAGTAGTCAAAGAAGCTGCACGCGTTGTCAAAGAAAAAGCATTACCTGCGCCACCTAAAGAGATATGGGCTTATGTGGATAACCTCCAAAGTAAAGAAGTTGAAGTGGGTAAATATGAAGTTAAAGACAAAGGTCCCTATAAAATGCAATGTGCTTCATTTAGAACAATGAAACAAGCAGAGATATTAAAGGCGACGATTGCCTTTACCGGCTTAACGTCTCAAATAAGTGAGTCAAAAGGCAAAAACGGTATTTATTACAAAGTATTCTTAGGCCCTTATGAGCGAAAACGCGAAGCAGAAAAAGATAAACATAAGTTAAAAAGCAATAATGTGAATGGTTGTCAAATATGGCTTTGGAAATAAAACTAAACAGATTAATGAGCTATAAATTAGTTCGATTGACATAATAGCCACATTTATCTAGCTCCCTCCTTGAAAAAGTCATAATGAGCCTTATCTATTCTTCATAGATATAAATAAATATTTGAGGTTAATTGTGACGACTATTGTATGCGTAAGACGTAATGGCAAAGTAGCTATTGGTGGTGATGGACAAGTTTCACTTGGAAATACCGTAATGAAAGGCAACGCTCGTAAAGTTCGCCGTTTGTATAATGGTAAAGTACTTGCTGGTTTTGCTGGCGGCACTGCTGATGCTTTTACTTTGTTTGAGCGATTTGAGAGTAAACTTGAGCAGCATCAAGGACACTTAACTAAAGCCGCGGTGGAACTCGCTAAAGATTGGCGAAGTGATCGCGCATTGCGAAAATTAGAAGCCTTACTTGCTGTTGCCGACGAAACAGCTTCATTAATTATCACGGGTAATGGTGATGTTGTACAACCAGAGCACGACTTAATTGCTATTGGTAGTGGTGGCAATTTTGCTCAATCGGCAGCGACAGCGTTATTACAAAACACCGAACTAAGCGCTAAAGAAATTGTTGAGAAATCATTAACAATCGCTGGTGACATTTGTGTATTCACCAATCATCAGCATACGATTGACGAGCTATAAGGCTCCCTCTCGCCAAGTAAAATATAAAACAAGTAACAATGCTTAAGGAATTATCATGTCGAATATGACACCTCGTGAAATAGTCAGTGAATTAGACAGCCACATTATTGGTCAAAGTGACGCCAAACGTGCTGTTGCCATCGCCTTAAGAAATCGCTGGCGCAGAATGCAGTTAAATGAAGAATTACGTAATGAAGTTACCCCTAAAAACATTTTGATGATTGGCCCAACAGGTGTTGGTAAAACAGAAATCGCTCGTCGTTTAGCTAAGCTTGCCAACGCTCCTTTCATTAAAGTTGAAGCAACTAAATTTACCGAAGTAGGTTATGTGGGTAAAGAAGTTGAAACGATTATTCGCGATTTAGCGGATATGGCAATAAAGATGACCAAAGAGCAGGAAATGACTCGCGTAAAACATATCGCGGAAGAAGCTGCTGAAGAACGAATTTTAGATATATTACTGCCACCACCACGTGACGGATTTGGAGCGGAAGGTGCTACCGACAATAGTAGCACTCGCCAAGCTTTTCGTAAGAAGTTTCGTGAAGGTCAACTGGACGACAAAGAAATAGAATTAGATTTAGCCGCCAGCCAAATGGGCGTTGAAATTATGGCTCCTCCTGGCATGGAAGAAATGACTTCACAGCTGCAGAACATGTTTCAGGGTATGTCTAATGAAAAAACAAGTAAGCGTAAATTAAAAATTAAAGATGCTTTCAAAGCTTTGCAAGAAGAAGAAGCCGCAAAAATTGTTAACAATGAAGATATTAAAGAAAAAGCTATTTATTCTGTAGAACAAAATGGCATCGTTTTTATCGATGAAATTGACAAAATTTGTAAACGTGGCGATAGCACAGGTCCCGATGTTTCTCGCGAAGGTGTGCAACGAGATTTATTGCCACTTATTGAAGGCTCAACGGTAAGCACTAAGCATGGCATGATTAAAACTGATCATATTTTATTTATTGCTTCTGGCGCCTTTCAAATGGCAAAACCATCTGATTTAATTCCTGAATTGCAAGGTCGATTACCGATTCGTGTTGAACTGAAACCGTTAACAACCCATGATTTTGTTAGAATTTTAACCGAGCCCAGCGCATCATTAACCGAACAATATATCGCTTTATTGGCAACAGAAGGCGTGCACGTTTCATTTAATGAAGAGGGTATTCAAGCTATCGCAAGTGCAGCATGGCAAGTCAATGAAAGTACTGAAAACATCGGTGCTAGGCGCTTACATACTATGATGGAACGTTTGATTGAAGACTTATCATTTAATGCTGATAAACGCGCTGGCGAAACAATTATTATTGATGCGAAATATGTAGAATCTACTATTTCTGAACTTGTTAAAAATGAAGATTTAAGCCGTTTTATCCTATAGAAAATAAAGAGTTGGCTATATCTAAACGTATCTAAAATGAAGATTTAAGTCGTTTCATGCTATAGAAAACAAAGAGTAGGAGGTTACCTTCCTACTCTTATGCCCTACCAAACAAAATCTATGCTTGAAAGTACTTTAAAGGGTACTAGCATATAATCAAACCCATTATTAACGAGGGAATTAATGAATATTATTCAGTTTACGCTTAGTCGCCAGCAAAAAAAACTAACCCTTAATTTCGATAGCAATCATCATCTTAGTCTTGATTTTGAATACCTAAGAGTCTTCTCTCCAGGCGAAGCTAAACCTAAAAGTGGTGCTAAAACACCAGAAGTTTTTCATAAAAAAGAGGTACAATTAACACGTATTGAACCACTGGGTAAGTATGGCCATCGCTTAGTATTTGATGATAAACACAGTGCCATTTTTACTGATCAAACATTCAAGACATTGTTCGAAAATTATAACGTTAACTGGCAAGGCTATTGTGAAAGTTTAACCGGTAACCAAAATAGAGAAACATCGATTAGCTTTGTCGAAGTGAAGTAAACTGTTTATACCTGTTAACAATCGTATGCTCTTTTCGTGGGCATTATTAATTGTAACAGATATAAATAGATAACTTTTTAGGAGCATTTTCTCTCGAAAATACAACTAACTGTATATTCAAAAGAAAATTATAGTTTAAACTTTAAACTGACTCACCTCTTTGTTTAACACTGCCGCTTGCTGAGATAACTCTTCACTCATTTGTGCATTTTGATTAGATATTTGACCCGCTTGCTCAGCAACATCTCTTATTTCAACAACATGTTTATTAACTTCCGAGGCAACGGTACTTTGCTCTTGAATGGCAGAAGCAATAGCGGTATTCATTTCCATTATTGTTGAAACATCTTGTGTTATTTCTTCTAACATTTTACCGGCTGAACTTGCTTGGTCAGCACTATCTTTCCCTTGCGTTCGACAAATAGCCATATGTGAAACAATTTCTTTCGTTCGTCCTTGTAACGAACTAATGATTGTTTCAATTTCTTGAGTAGAATCTTGTGTACGGCTTGCTAATGTTCTAACTTCGTCCGCAACGACAGCAAAGCCTCGCCCTTGCTCACCCGCTCTTGCCGCTTCAATAGCCGCATTTAACGCGAGTAAGTTTGTTTGCTCAGCTATCCCGCGAATAACATCTAATACAGAGCCGATAGTGTCGCTATCTTTAGCTAGCTCATGAACTATGTTTTCTGATTCTCTTAATTTTTCAGAAAGCTCATCAATTTTTGCGATTGTTTGTGTTACACCTTCTTTACCACTAATCGCATTGTTATTGGTCGCTTCAGCTTTACTCGCTGCAGCATTAGTATTATTAGCAATTTCGTCAACTGTAGCCACCATTTCAGTCACCGCTGTTGCAACCATATCGGTTTGTTGAATTTGTGAGTCGACACCAGAATTAGCAAGATGAATATTTTTTGATAAACTATCAGTTGCCTCGTGCACTGTATCAACAGACAGATTCACTGCGGTGATTAAGTTTCTAAACTTACCGAGCATATCATTAAAGCTATTCGCCATTTCTCCGACTTCATCATTGCTATTTGTTGACACGCTCAGCGATAAATCTTGAGTATCTGAAACTCGCTTCATTGTCTCGTTTAGCTGATTTATACCAGATAGAATGCTACGACTAACAAATATAGCAAAACCGATCGCAATAATTAAAACCACAAAAAAGACACTATAAGCGACTAAATCAACAAACTTGGTGTGTGCTACAACTTCATTTTTACTCAATGTTACAAGTTTATCTAAAATATCATCAACTTGATGAACAGCCTTGCGCATATCACCTTTAACACCTTCCTTAGCAGTAAAACCAAGTCGTTTTTGACCCGCAACAAAATCTTTAAAAGCTTGTTGATACAAGGATAGGTTTTCTATTATTTGTACTTTTACATCCGCTGATAACTCACTTGAGTTAATATCTTCGACAAAAGTATCTGCCGCATTATTCCAGCGATCGACATATTTTTCATCAAGGCGCAACATAAAGTCTTTTTCGTTGCGTCTTAATTGCAGCATGTTACTCAGCAATTTATAATCATTAGTACCGATTGAATCTTCAACAACATGAACAGAAGATCTTAACAGCCCGTACAATCCGTCTTTTGGGGATAATCCTATTTCTTTTTGTGCGTCAACTAGCGTGGTAAAAAGCTCTTGATAATCACTGACTACTGAACGCAGCTGTTCTAATTCAGAAAGATCTCTGCCAATACTTTTATAAGCACTATCAAGTACTATTATATCTTTTAAAAGCGCGTTATATTGTTGATTAAATTGTTCAAAATATTTTAGTTCTTTCCTTGCTAAAAAATCCTTTTCATTGCGACGTAGTTGTAGAATGTCAGTTTCGATATTGCCAATTTCTCGAGCAATTTTAATATCACTCCCCAAAGAAGACATTGCAAAGTTAAGTAAGCCCAACATAAACAGCATAGATAAGACCAAAATTCCGGTGTTAGCAATAAGTTTGTGCTTTATTAGCATAAAGGAGTTCCTAGAAAAATTAATGAATAATTTTTAGTATAGCTAGGTTAGATAAATTAGTAATAATTTATCTAACCTTTTTCTGAATAAATTTATAAGGTGTTATGAGCGAGAAAAATATTTTTTCAATTCATTTTCAGGTATAGGTTTACTGATATAATATCCTTGTACAGCATCACAACCAATGTTACGTAATAAACGTAATTGTTCTTCAGTTTCAACACCTTCAGCTAAAACACGCTTACCTAGCCCGTGAGAAAGCTCGACCATCGACTTAACAATGGTTAAGTCTGAATCATTACTCGCCACTTCTTCAATAAAACTTCTATCAATTTTAATTTTGTCTATAGGTAATTTACGCAAATAGGCCAGCGAAGAATACCCAGTACCAAAGTCATCAATTGAAACGTTGATCCCCATATTTTGCAAAATAAAAATGGTATTCATCGCTGTTGCTATTTCTGTCATAACGACATTTTCTGTTATCTCTAAATCTAAACATCGAGGAGTAATTTGATACTTAAATAGCAGTGCTTGAATATTTTCAATCAATTGGGGATCTTGAAACTCCACCGCGGTAATATTAACCGCAATAGTCACTCGACGATGATACGTTTTTTGCAAACGTGCTATCGATTGACATGCACGCTCAAGCACATAACTGTCGAGATCGCTTAGCATGTTAAGAGATTCTATATCAGGCAAGAAACTTCCTGGTTGTAACAATCCTCGCTCTGGATGTTGCCACCGTACAAGCGCCTCGAAACCTTCTATTCTATTATTTAACAAGTTCAATTGAGGCTGGAAATATAAAACAAATTCATCTTTTTCCAATCCGTCACGAATTTCTTTTTCCATCGCCAGCAATCTTCGACCATGTGATTGCATACCCGATTTATATTTAACCGTTGCTATATTTTGGCTTTCGGCTTGCGCTAATGCTAGATTTGCTTTTTGTAATAAGTCTTCTGCTAATTGGGCATCCTGAGGATATAGGCAGTAGCCTACTGAACATTGTAATAACACTTTATGTTGTTTGATAAAATACGGGCGATTTATTAACCCATGTAAATGTTCTATTGCAGCACTTTGCTGTTGTTGATCTACATTATTAGTAACAAAAACAAAAGAGTCGCCACTTAAACGTCCAATCACTTTTGGCAAAAATATACTTTCATCTAACCGACTGGCTATTTCACCTAAAATTGCATCGCCAACTTTAAGGCCATAAGTATCATTTACAAACTTAAAACGTTTAATATCTAATAAAAAAACCGCTAAATTTTGTTGGTTACTTTCAGTTTCCTCTATAATTAAAGGCAGTTTTTCCATTACTTGCTGTCGATTTAGTGCCCCGGTCAATGAATCGTGCTTACCTAAATACTGCGCCTTATTCATCGCTGAAATAGCAATACTTCTCTCGGCGCCTTGCATCCAAATAAGCATCGAAAAAGCTAAGAGGGTAAAAGCGCCTATATCAAAATAAATGAGCACTTCCGCTAATGGTCGAAACCAATACTCGTTAATCAACATAATAGAAAGAAAGGAAAACAAGACATACCTTAAGCCCATAACAAGACTATAGATGATAAAAATATACGCTGAAAAATATTTTTTTGGGGAATTATAGAGATAAAAACAAGCTAAAAGTAAACTACAGCCCATCAAAAATGCGGGTAAGCTTTCTCGCAAGTAAAAACGGTTGTAAACTTCATTTTCATTAAAGCCATAAAGTAAGGTTGCTGTTATAGCAAGGCAGGTACTCAGTATAAAAGTGGTATACGTAATTTTTTTTGAAACAATTTTTTTCGATACGGCGCTATAAATACCGAGTAAAAGTGCGGCTAAATGAAAGTATAGGCTGAGTTGAATAAAGCACGTAAGAATAGTTTTCTCTAAAGCGACATCACTTACGTCAGTAAGTTGAGCTTCAATAGCCAGCAATAATTGATGAACACTTAATGAGCATAAACTTAGCATCCAGTATTTTACATACCGTCGCCCTAATCCACGATAATACATCAACAGCAGTGTTGCCAGTAATCCAAAGACTATCGCTTCAACAGAAAATAATAAACTGTGGTAAAAGTTTTTTTCACCCATCATGTTATATTCTCTATTAAGTTATGAGAATCTATTAAATATCCTTTTTTAAAGCAATACAAGTCAGTCACTATCATTATTTTCTTTTAAACTGTTATTTTACAACAAAATATATTTTAAAGAACGGTTGTACCTAAAAGACATCAAGCTATACTAAGCTTTCAATCATAGAAATTAAGAGAAAAACCATGGAATACAATACCTCAGAGCTTTGTAATATTTATGCCGACTTAATTGATGTTGTTGATCCTATCTTTTGTAATTTTGGTGGTCGTAGCTCTTTTGGTGGTCAAGTTATTACCATAAAGTGCTTTGAAAATAATGGCTTGATCCAACAAATTTTAGCAACAAATGGCCGTGGAAAAGTGCTGGTTATTGATGGTGGTGGCTCGACCCGCAGAGCACTTATTGATTTTACACTAGCAGAAGCCGCTACTGAGAATGCTTGGGAAGGCATTGTCTGTTATGGCAGTGTACGTGACGTTGATGCTATTGAAGAGCTAGACTTAGGTATTCAAGCCTTAGTGTCTATTCCTGTGGGTGCTAGCGATCAAGATATTGGCGAAAGTGACTTAGCAATTAACTTTGCGGGCGTGACATTTTTACCTGAAGATCACCTTTATGCTGACAATACCGGTATTATTTTATCGCCTGAGCCATTGGATATTGAATAATCGCCCGTTATTACGCTAAATACATCAACCGGAGCCTAATACTTACATTGGGCTCAGTTACTTGATTCACTCTCAGGATATTGTTCTAACCACCGCTTGATCCATATCTCAATTTCATCGAAAACAACTCCTCGACTTAAGTGTCGACCTTGCGCATGTTCTCCTCCCATAGCGATAAACACTTGTTCAACATGACTATTATTAATGGAAGTACCAACAAGTGGTAACTGCATTGCACGTGTTAAGTTAATCAGTGCATTTATAATCGCTTTATCTGAACCGACACTTTCAATACTATTATGACTATCATTTAAGAGATCACAGTTAATTTTTATTTGATAAATACTCAATTTTCTCAAATATCGTAATGACTCATAGCTACCAGAAAAGTCACCTATGGCTACCTTGATATCTAAAGATTTAAGCTGATCAATAATCGCTTTTACCCTTTGGCTAGCAGATAAAATTAACGCTTCTTTAAACTCGACAATTAAATACTTTGTTTCAACATTATACTTTTTTGCCTGTAAAACAATGTAGTCAATCAGGGCTGGCTCTAGGAGCTCTTTACTTACAAGCGAAATGGTTACTGGTTTTTTAAACCCTATTTTTTTCAACTGAATAATAGTCTTACATGCTTCAACAATCATCTGTTGTGTTAACCGATAGATGTCGCCGCTGTGTTCTGCAATATCAACAAACTGATCCAACTTCCAAGGTGTGACACCATCGTGGTACCAATGTACCTCCATTTGAAAGCCCAAGACTTTTCTATTTGCTAAGGCGACTTGGGGTTGCATGTACCAATGTAATTTTTCATTGGCTACATCTTGCTTTAATCGCTCCATACGCTGAAGCTGCTGATCGGTGTAAAGCGTACTATTATGATCAAAATAGCTGATAAGTTGTTGCGTTTGTTCTGAGACGAGCAAAGCGTCTTCGGCAAATGAAATGACCTCACTCAAATTATGGCTATACTGTCCAATGTAAGCCACACCAAAAGCTAACTCAAAATTAAGGGAAAAACTTTTAAAGCTCATCGCACTGGGCACAGCTGCAGTCAACTCTCGGCACAGCTGCTCAACTTTAGTATTGTCAGGGTAATTGTCTGCACTTAAATCGAGCACAACCAAAAAATGCAACCCTTGCAGTCGAGCTATTTTTATTGGCGACTGTGTATCTGAAAAATTAACCAATAAGTTATTTTCAACGACTTTTTTCTGTAAGCAATATGCTAACTGTAATAATAAAATATCAGAATTATGGTGCCCTAAAACAGTATTAACCGCTTGAAAGTTTATGGGTTTAAATACTATAGCAACAAACTGGCTCTTGGATTGTTGCTTAACAATGCAGTCAAGTTGCTCAAGTGCTTGTTGGTAACAGGGTAAATTTGTCGCTGGATCTAATGAATGTAAGGTCGATATTTTATCAGTTGTTTCATCGATGCCAGTAAGTTCTTTGCGAATGGCTTCTACTAAAGACCAACAACCATTAATCAAAGCGGCTAAATAAGAAATAACAATAGCTGACACCAGCCATGTCATATTAATAAGAGCATTTAACCAAGCAAAGATAATGAGCACAAAACCAAGGTGAATCAGCCACTGTATCGCTAACCTTAAGCTACTAGGTTCTTGTACTTTTTTTGATGAAATAACAGCCACACCTGCAGATAGAAGCACTATAACACTGGCAACCAGCCATGCTAAATAGCCATCAATTTTTGGAAGAAACCATAAACAAAAAACAAAAGATATCGCAGTTGCCACGACAATAAAATTGATTAAATAATTAATTTTTCCTGTCGGTGCTGAATATGTACTTCGTAACCAAAAATATAGCACTGAAGAGAAGACCATGGCCGATGAAAGTATCAGTTCACTTTGATGGTTCTTCGCATAAGCTAATGCATAAAGCATCAATAAAACACTGAGAGAAATTAAAATAGGATAACGAAGACGAATATTCTTAAGTGGCTTAACTAAGGCGATAATCAAGATCACAGGAAACGTTAACCCTAGAACAAAGGCAATATTAAATTCAGTAAAAGAAAAGGAGGCGGCTTGGGCAGTACTGGAAAATAAAAATAAACTCAGCGCTGAAAGCAACACTTCAAGTATTGAGAAGCGCCTAAAACTAAAATATTTCATATATAACCTTTAAGTAATGACAAAAATACTTATCACGCACTTCTTTAATTTATAATTTACATCGACTCTAGGGTAATTCGCTATATTAAAGTGCACAGGTATATATACCATGACTAAACAACATAGTGAATTTGTATCCTGTCTTTTATCAATAGACTAACGATGAAACCATAAGCGCCTTCATTACCAGCCTATTAATTTAAGTTAAATAACCTTATGCCCAGCAACGAATAATTCATCAAGGGGATTAACACCAAATTGATAGCAAAGCTCAGCGGGTTGTTCTATATTCCACATAGCTATATCCGCATCAAAATCGACAGCTAATTGTCCTTTGTTATTTGATAACCCAAGTGCTTTAGCACCATAACAAGTAACACCCGCTATTGCTTCTGCAGGTGTTAATCGAAAGAAGGTGCATGCCATATTAAGCATCAGTTGAATATTATGAATGGGTGATGAGCCAGGATTTGCATCGGTCGCTATGGCCATCGGTACTTGATGCTTTCTTAATAAATCCATTGGGGGTAATTGTGTTTCACGTAAAAAGTAGAAAGCGCCAGGTAATAGTACAGCGGTCATATCTGCAGCTTTCATAGCTTTAATACCAGCTTCATCTAAAAATTCGATATGATCAGATGAAAGCGCATTATATTTTGCCGCCAAGGCTGTCCCCCCTAAATTTGACAACTGTTCCGCGTGTACTTTTATCGGTAGTTGATGTTTTTGAGCCGCAGCAAAAACACGTTCAGTTTGCTCTAAACTAAAACCAATGCCTTCGCAAAAAACATCAACGGCATCAGCTAAGCTTTCTTTTACAATGAGTGGGATCATTTCATTACACACTAAGTCAATATATTCATCAGGTTTTTCTTTATATTCAACAGGTAATGCATGTGCGCCAAGGAAAGTGCGCTTTATAGTAACCGGCAGCTTTTCAGCTAACTGCCCAGCCACTTTGAGCATTTTAATTTCGTTCAACGTATCTAAGCCATAACCAGATTTAATTTCAATACTGGTCACACCTTGTTGATGTAATGTTGTTAATCGAGGTAATGCGCTGGCTAATAACTGACTTTCACTGGCTTTTCGGGTTGCAGATACGGTTGAGATTATGCCTCCGCCAGCATTAGCAATTTCTTGATAACTTTTACCTTGTAACCGCATTTCAAATTCATTAGCACGGTTACCGCCATAAACTAGATGCGTATGACAATCAACTAAGCCGGGTGTTAACCACTTACCTTTTCCATCAATAATTTGTAGCGATTTTTCATCATATTTGGGTAAATTAGTTTTCTCACCTAACCAAGCAATTTTACCTTCACTTATTGCTAAAGCTCCGTTTTTGATAGCACCGTAGCTATTAGCACCATCGGTCATGGTCGCTAGATTTACATTAATGAAGAGAGTTTGCCAAGCAGAAGAATTAATCGTCATATAAGATCCAAAAATTGATTTTAACGCTAAGCTTATAACCAGCATTTATATCGAGAGATAGCGGTACTATAAGCGTAGTGTCTGATTACTGATAAAACCACTTTACGCGATAGAGAATAGACAAGCAAGCTTGTATATACAAGTATTGACATGAGTCGAAATAAATGAGATTGTATATACAAGTTATAGCATCAAGACTCTTAACGGTCTTGTGAACAAGAACCTAGCGAATTAACATGACTCAAGTAAAAACAGCAAAATTTACCGTAATAAAGCAGCATATTTGCCAAAAGATTGAATCTGGCGAATGGCAGCAACATGCAAAAGTACCTTCTGAAAATGAACTCGCTGAACAATTTTCTGTGAGCCGTATGACAGCTCGACGCGCTTTACAAGAACTTACTGAACAAGGTCTGCTTATCCGTTCACAAGGCTCAGGTACTTTTGTTGCGACTTTTAAGTCACAATCTTCGTTATTAGAAATTCGTAATATCGCTGATGAAATTCAAAAACGAGGTCACCACCACCATGCGAAACAGCTTACCTTAAAAGCCGTTTCGGTTAACGAAGAAATCGCTATTTTACTTAACTTAAAAGCTAATTCAATCTCTAGTGAGTCGGTATTTTATTCTGAAGTGCTGCATTTTGAAAATGACCAGCCAATTCAACTTGAACAACGTTATGTAAACAGTGCTTTAGTCAAAAATTATTTAGCGCAAGACTTCACCCAAATAACACCTCACGAATATTTATCAAGTGAAGCACCATTAACTGAAGCAACACACGAAATTGAAGCTGTATTAGCAGACACCAATATTTGCCAATTACTCAATATAGAAGAATCAATGCCTTGCTTACAAGTGAAGCGTCGTACTTGGTCAAGTAAGGGGGTGGTCAGTTTAGCGACATTAACCTCTCCTGGTAATAAGTATCGTTTAGGCAGTCACTTAAAATTCTAAAGAAATAATCATCCTTTTTACAAACCATAGTTAGGAAAAAATCATGACTATCGAAAATACCTCAATAGACCCAAGATTAGATACAAGCCGAGTGATCAGAGCAGATCGCGGTAATAAAATCACCGCAAAAAGTTGGTTAACCGAAGCGGCTAAACGCATGCTAATGAACAACCTTGATCCTGAAGTTGCTGAGCACCCACAATCTTTAGTGGTCTACGGCGGTATTGGCCGTGCCGCACGTAATTGGGCTTGTTACGACAAAATTATTGAAGTATTAAATCGCTTAGAAGATGACGAAACGTTAATGGTGCAATCAGGCAAGCCAGTCGGTGTATTTAAAACCCACTCGAATGCGCCACGTGTTTTAATTGCAAACTCAAACCTAGTGCCAAACTGGGGTAATTGGGAGCACTTCAACGAGCTCGATAAGAAAGGTTTGATGATGTACGGTCAAATGACTGCGGGCTCTTGGATTTATATTGGCTCGCAAGGTATTGTGCAAGGAACTTATGAAACATTTGTTGCCATGGCTAATCAACACTTTGGTGGAAGTGCTAAAGGTAAGTGGGTACTTACTGGTGGCTTAGGCGGTATGGGTGGTGCACAACCCCTCGCAGCAACGATGGCTGGCTTTTCAGCATTAGTGGTTGAATGTGACGAAACTCGTATCGATTTTCGTATCAAAACTCGTTATGTAGACAAAAAAGCAAAAACCTTAGACGAAGCCCTATCCATAATAAATGAGGCATGTGCAAAAGGTGAAGCGATTTCAGTTGGCTTATTAGGTAATGCTGCTGATGTTTTCCCTGAATTAGTAAAGCGCGGCATCACCCCTGACGTAACCACAGATCAAACTTCAGCACATGACCCACTAAATGGTTACCTTCCTCAAGGTTGGACGATGGAATACGCTGCTGAAATGCGCTTGAAAGACGAAGCATTGGTAATAAAAGCGGCAAAAAAATCAATGGCGGTGCAAGTGCAAGCCATGCTTGATTTACAAAAGGCAGGCTCTGCAACAACTGATTATGGTAACAACATTCGCCAAATGGCTTTAGATGAAGGCGTAAAAAATGCGTTTGACTTCCCTGGCTTTGTACCCGCGTATGTTCGCCCCTTATTTTGTGAAGGTATCGGCCCTTTTCGCTGGGTAGCATTATCTGGTGACCCAGAAGATATCTACAAAACAGATGCGAAAGTAAAAGAATTAATTCCTGACAATCCACACCTGCACAATTGGTTAGATATGGCGCGCGAGCGTATCGACTTTCAAGGTTTACCAGCACGAATTTGTTGGGTCGGCTTAAAAGATAGAGCTCGTTTAGCATTAGCTTTTAACGAAATGGTTAAAACTGGCGAGTTATCAGCACCCGTTGTTATCGGTCGAGACCATTTAGATTCAGGTTCAGTTGCTTCACCGAATCGTGAAACTGAAAGTATGTTAGACGGTTCAGATGCTGTTTCTGATTGGCCATTACTTAATGCCCTGCTTTCAACATCGGGTGGTGCTACATGGGTGAGCATACATCACGGTGGCGGCGTTGGCATGGGCTTTAGCCAGCATTCAGGTGTTGTTATTGTTGCTGACGGAACTGACGAAGCAGCACAACGTATTGGCCGTGTTTTGTGGAACGACCCTGCAACAGGTGTTATGCGTCATGCCGATGCGGGTTACGATCTAGCTGTAGGTTGTGCAATAGAGCAAGGTCTTGACTTGCCTATGATTGAAGGTGCTAACGGTAAGTAACTTTTTCTTCGTGGCTTATTTTATAATTTAAAACAGCCACATAAAAGAAACCTAATTTAATAAATTGATTAAGTATTAACGAGAAAAATATGTCAGATATAAGTACATTGAACATTATGCCAGGGCAATTAACCCTAGCGCAATTACGTAACGTTGTTAAATATGAAGATATTCAATATAGCCTTGACGAAAGTGCCTTTGATGCAATTCATCAAAGTGCAGAAGCGGTGCAGCAAGTTATCCGTGAAAACCGTGTTGTTTATGGTATTAACACCGGTTTTGGCTTATTAGCTAGCACACGTATAAAGACAGAAGAGCTAGAATTATTGCAGCGCTCTATCGTGCTTTCTCACTCAGCAGGCTTTGGCGAGTACATGGAAGATGCCACAGTACGCTTAATGATGGTATTAAAAATCAATTCCTTGTCACGTGGCTTCTCAGGTATTCGTTTAAAAGTCATCCAAGCCTTAATTACTCTGCTTAATGCTGAAGTTTACCCTTGTGTACCCAAGAAAGGTTCGGTCGGCGCATCAGGCGATTTAGCGCCTCTTTCACATATGGTTTTACCGTTATTGGGTGAAGGTGAGATGTCGCACAACGGTGAGGTTATTTCAGCACTTGAAGGTTTAAAAATTGCAGGACTTGAACCCGTAACGCTAGCCGCTAAAGAAGGTCTAGCACTACTTAACGGTACGCAAGCATCAACTGCTTTTTCTTTAGAGGGTTTATTTCACGCAGAAGATTTATTTGCTGCCGCCGTAGTTATTGGTTCAATGTCTGTTGAAGCGGCATTAGGTTCACGTGCCCCTTTTGACGATCGTGTTCATCAAGTACGCGGTCAAATAGGGCAAATAGATGCAGCAACCGCTTATCGTTATGTTTTAGATACAAACTCTGAAATTGGTGGCTCTCATGTTGATTGTGAAAAAGTACAGGACCCTTATTCATTGCGTTGTCAGCCACAAGTGATGGGCGCATGTTTAACACAAATTCGCCAAGCCGCAGAAGTACTTCACATTGAAGCAAACGGCGTAACTGATAATCCACTGGTTTTTGCTAACGAAGGTGACTTTATCTCGGCAGGGAATTTCCACGCTGAACCTGTCGCTATGGCCGCTGATAATTTAGCACTTGCCATTGCTGAGATCGGTTCGTTGTCTGAACGTAGAATGGCGTTATTGATTGATGCTAACTTAAGTAAATTACCACCATTTTTAGTTGATAACGGCGGTGTTAACTCAGGTTTCATGATAGCTCAAGTAACTTCCGCTGCGTTAGCGTCTGAGAACAAGTCATTAGCTCACCCTGCTTCTGTTGATAGTTTACCCACTTCAGCTAACCAAGAAGATCACGTATCTATGGCATGTTTTGCTGGTCGTCGTTTAGCTGATATGGCAGAAAATACCAACGGTGTTTTAGCTGTAGAGTATTTAGCGGCAGCCCAAGGCTTAGATTTTAGAGCTCCCTTAAAAGGTTCGAACAACGTTGAATTAGCAAAAGCTATTTTACGCCAAGAAGTGAGTTTTTATGATAAAGACAGATACTTTGCACCCGACATTGCTGAAGCCTCTGACATTATTGCTGATGGTGAATTAAACCCGTTCATTCCTGCAGGCACACTACCGAGCTTTTAGTCTTTAACTGCAGCATAAAAATAACTAAAGCCCGTTAATTAACGTTAACGGGCTTTTTATGTTCAGGATGAACGGTATGCCGTAATCAAACGATGTGAAAGAACAGAAATGATTAAGGCTGTATAAATTAATTATTATATATTCTGGCTGCAAGCTTGACATAATATGTCGTATTTGCTAATTTTAGATTCACAAAGTAGATCATATATTTTACTTAATTATAATAATGCAACAACAGTATCTATATTTAATTAACCTGTTAATCTAATGATCTATTAATGACAAGGAGTTAGCGGTGGAGTACATTCTTTTCTTTGAAACCTGGATCGTTTTAGCCATTTTATTTGCTTGCGCTGAAATTTTTGTTCCTGGTGGCATACTATTAAATTTAGGCATCGCTTCATTGTTAGTCGCAATTGGCGTACAACAACAACTACTCGATACATGGACATTAACCTTAACGACTTGGTTTATACTGGCTTCATTTCTACTCTTTATTCTTTATTTTGTCACCGATCGCTTTTTTAGTGGTGAATATACTGTCGATAATATTTATGAAGAATTAGATATTTATGGCAAAGAAGTCACTGTTTTAGAAAAAATTGGCCCAGGTACACATGCTGGTCGCGTAAAGTTTCAAGGCACAACATGGACAGCCCTGGGCGATGGTTCAGAGCTAAGCAAAGGTAGCCACGCCAAAATCGTTTGTAAAGAAAATATCTCTCTCGTTGTTGAACCAATAAAGTAACAACAGCAAAAACCTAAAATGATAACTAAAAATATAGGAACTACCTATGCTAGCCACACTCACCTTTATATTTCTTGGATTACTCTTTATTGTCGTAAAGCTTGTACTTATTGTGCCGATGAAAGAAGTTTGTATTATCGAACGCTTAGGTAAATTTCGCGCAATAATGAGACCAGGATTACATTTTCTTATTCCTTTTATTGACCGCGTTGCTTACCGCCATGAAACAAGAGAGCAAGTCTTAGACATTCCGTCACAAAGCTGTATCTCGCGCGATAACATTCAAATTGAAGTTGACGGTTTAGTTTATATCCAAGTAATGGATGGCGCAAAAGCAAGCTACGGTATAGAAGATTATCGCCGTGCCTGTGTCAATTTAGCGCAAACCACTATGCGTAGTGAAATAGGCAAATTGAAACTGGGTCAAACTTTTTCAGAACGAGATACTCTTAACGAAACCATTGTCCGTGAAATAGACAAAGCGTCAGATCCTTGGGGCATAAAAATGTTGCGTTACGAGGTAAGAAATATCACCCCATCGGCAAATGTCATTCATACCCTTGAAAAGCAAATGGAAGCCGAGCGAAGAAAACGTGCAGAAATTACCTTAGCGGAAGCTGATAAAGAGTCGACGATCAATTTGTCTGAAGGAGAGCGCCAAGAGGCGATTAATATTTCAGAAGGCGATAAGCAGCGACAAATAAATGAAGCACACGGCTTCGCTAAAGAAATTGAAATATTAACACAAGCAACCGCTGAGGGTATGAATATGATCGCAAAAGCATCAATGACTCCTGGGGGCGATAAAGCAATAAAAATGCGCTTACTTGAGCAATTCATCAAGCAAACAGGCTCTATATTAAAAACGGCAGATGTTTCGATTATGCCTGCTGAAATGGCCAAGTTAGAAGGTTTCTTCGAAGGCATGGACAAAGTAACGCAAACCGTTCAAGGAGCGAAATAATGATAGAACAAACAATAAGTAATATTGGCGGTGACAGTAATCTTGATATCGTAATACTCGCCATTTGGGGCGCTATATTTCTCTTTTTAGCTTACAAATTTGTACAAGCTATTTGCTTAGTACCAACAAAGTCTGCCTATGTGGTTGAACGTTTAGGGAAATACCGTTGCACATTAGAAGCCGGTTTCCATATTTT
Organism: Colwellia sp. Bg11-12; assembly: GCF_014076955.1. Lineage (NCBI taxonomy): Bacteria > Pseudomonadati > Pseudomonadota > Gammaproteobacteria > Alteromonadales > Colwelliaceae > Colwellia > Colwellia sp. Bg11-12. Next base: position 17,082 of record NZ_JACGUZ010000071.1, on the reverse strand, counting down.
ATTGCCATTTATTGACCGTGTTGCTTTTATTCAAGACTTAAAAGAAGAAACAATCGACGTACCACCACAAGAATGTTTTTCAAAAGATGAAGTAAATGTTGAAGTTGACGGCGTAATTTACATTGAAGTGATTGATTCATTAAAAGCGAGCTACGGGATCACTGATTATCGCTTTGCGGCAATGCAATTAGCACAAACCACCACACGCTCTGTTATTGGCACCTTAGACTTAGACAGAACCTTTGAAGAGCGTGATATTATCAGCGCCAAAGTAGTCGAAGTATTAGATAAAGCGGGTGAAAGTTGGGGGATACGAGTACATCGCTATGAGATAAAAAATATTACCCCGCCTGATACTGTTAAAAATGCCATGGAATTACAGGTAAATGCAGAACGTGAGCGTCGAGCAATTTTAGCGAAAAGTTTGGGTGACAAAGCTAGCCGCATTAACCGTTCTGAAGGTTTAATGACAGAGATGATAAATATCTCAGAAGGCGAAAAGCAACGTCGTATTAATTCAGCAGAAGGTAAAGCTGCACAAATAATAGCTATCGCTCAGGCAACTGGAGATTCCATCACTAAAATCGCTATTGCTATTGAACAACCGGGCGGGCAACAAGCACTTGATTTACAATTAACTGAACAGTATCTCCAACAAATGCAAGGTCTTAGCCAGGCAAACAGGAAAGTTATTCTACCGGCGAACTTGCTTGACTTTAACCAGTGGTTATCAATATCTGGTATTAAATAAGTTAAAGGTGTAAAAATCACAAGAAAAAAAAGTAATAAAACACGTAGTGAAGGAATCTTTTAGCTACGTGTATTTTGTTGATAAAATAGTACAATATTTTGGCTTAAAAGAGGAAAAAGCCAATTAACGCCAACATAACAGCCGAACCAAAAACAAATACATTATTGCCCAAAGTTAATTTTTTTTCTGCTAAACGTAGCCGTATTTTAATTATCGCGATATAAAAAAGTGTTGCGGTTAAAGCTGTAACAAAATGAGTAAGTAACGTATTAAGTTCGCTATTATTTTGCCATAAAAACACAATGCCCCGCTTATTAACAAAGAACAGATTTAAGAGCGAAATATGCAACCATAAGACAAAAAACAACTGAGTCGTTTTGTTTTTCAACCAATCTTTAAACATCATATAGCCCTACTACTGACTTATATAACCAAACAATTAAATCATCATGAGTGAACTGGTAATTAAAACTATTACGAAGCTTGGCATCATTAATACGCTTGCCAAAACGCATTGACGTTTCAAACGAGAACTCTGGTGCAGGTAAGTTTAAGGCGTTAGCTGCCGCATGATAATAATGTTGTTTACTGGTTTCAGTGGCACTTACCGCATTATAAGTGCCACTAATGTCTTCATTAGCGATAATTTCCATAAGCACACCTACCGCATCATCTTGATGAATTAGATTAATAAAAGACTGAGGCTCAGCAAGCACTTTCTTTCCTTGAAGAAATCGGCCTGGATGACGTTCAGGGCCAACTAAGCCTGCTAAGCGTAATATTACTGATGTGCCTGAGAAAGAACGCACTGTTTGCTCTGCCGCATTAATAATAGCGACTTTATCTGCACTCATGTCCAAAACAGATTGTTCATCAACTAAACCAGACAAACCATTATAAACAGCCGTAGTGCTGAGCAGCACGATCTTTTTGACATTACCTAGTTCTGCCATTTCAACTAACTGAGCAACTTTTTCCGGGTAATCACTGCGACCTTGACGGAGCTGTGGCGTAATAGCAATAATCAGCGTCTCATGAGTAAATACACTCAACACCAAAGATTTAGGATCAAGTACTGGCAGACTTAATTGTTCAGCATTAATATTCTCTTCGCACAGCTTTTGCTTTTTTTCTTCGCTTTGTACCGTTACTGTCACACGGTATTGTTCAATCAGTAATTGCTTTGCTAAAGCGTGGCCTAACCAACCACAACCTATAATCGCAACACTTTTTAGCATGGAGACCCTTAATTTTTTGGCAAGGTTTGTTGTTGATGATGCTGCTTAATTTTATGCACAACGTCATCTGCAATAGCGTTTGGAACAGGTATAGAAAGATTATATTGTAAAATCCTCCATCCCTGTGGTGTTAGTCGAAGCACACCAGAACCTCGGCATTCACCGTAATTTTTGCTGTCGAGTAACTCATCAAAAAAAGCCAGTCTTTCACCTTTTATATCAGTTTGAATAAGTGTGATATTTCTTTGACGAGGCTTATATAACCAGCCTCGCCCTTGACTAAAATAAGGGGTTACGAATTCAATAAATTGTTTTTTGGTCCAGCGTTCTTCACCATCTGTTCCTAAAAAAACAGCTTGCTCATCAAGTAGGTTTAAATAGAGCTTTTGGTTAGCACTTGCTGCCGCTTGATGGAAAGTATCAAGCACTTTATTAATGTCGCTATTTGCAAATAAACTTAGACTAAAGAAGCAAAAACTTAATATACATACTATTTTTTTAATTATCATTTTAACCCCTAAAGTGTCGTTATTTCGACAATACAAAATATAAACCGTTAAAGGTTGCCGCGACATTTTCACCACTAAAGACTTGTACCTCAACAGATAATTTTATTTTATCATGGCTGAGTAAATCACCAACACAACCCGAAGTAAGCACCTCACCTGTCTTAGCAAAAGCAACTCCGGCTACAGGGTTATGATATCGAATTTTTGCATCCGCTAACACTATATTGCCCTTAAGGTTGTGTTGTTGAATCAATAAATGAACCCAACCCCACCCTGTTAATGTCGCAAGGGTGTAAATACTGCCTGCAAACATAGTGTTATGTAAATTTTTATTAAATACTTCATCACAAGTAATGACTAATTTTTGTTGATCATAATAGCTAATTGTCACCCCCATAGCTTTGCTCATCGGAATAGTATTAGTCCAAATATCTTGCAGGGCTATCGATAAGCTATTGTTATGTAAATAATGTGTCTGAAGCTTTTTTTCCATATTGAAATGTTTAATGTTATTAAACAATAAATGTGAAAATCCAATATTTTGGTAAGAGAGTTTTTCATAGAAATTAATAGCTTGTTCACGTGCTTTTAATGAGAGTTTCTTTATACCTAGGCTGATAGCAAACTGCTCCAGGGCCATGACTAATTGCTTGCCTAACCCTTTGCCCTGAAAGTCATCAGCAACCGCCATATAACGAATTTGTCCTTGCAACATTCCACTAAAGTGAAGGCGAGCCACCGCTATAATGTTACCTTCAGTGTTAAAGATAGCTCGATGAACCGCCTGTGTTTCTAGTTCGTCTCTTTCACTTCCTTTTTCTTGCTGTGATGGTTTTCGCAATATTTTCCAGCGTAGATGGTAGTATTGTTCAAACTCTTGCTGGCTTATGGGTGATCGACACTCAAACATTCGCTATGCTTACCTTTAATAATTAAAGAAATTCGTTCTATACGCTATTATGAAATTAGTTAAACATATCCAACAAGGTCACTTGAGTTACTTTACGCAAAATAATGATGCTATTTCAGTCAGTGAAAACCAGCATTATCGTTGGTTAGCTTTCGACAATGTCGTTCAAAGTATGATGCTCAAGCGCAAACCTTCACAACTGACCTTTCCTCATCAAATCAGCTTATTATCACCTTTACTTTTTTTTCGCCCTAAACGAGTGGTCGAATTTGGTCTAGGTGGTGGTAATTTAGCACGATTTTTATTACATCATTTACCTGATCTAACTTTAGATACTATTGAATATTCTCAAGAAGTTATTGAATGTTTCGAACGTTTTTTTAATCCACAAACAGCAAATGTTCATTTACATCATTGTTCTGCGCTCGATTGGCTTCATTATCATAAGAAAATAAAACCTGATTGGTTCATTTGTGATATTTATCAAAAAAATCAATCAATTCATGATTCTTTAATCTTAACTAAAAATATATTGAAAAAAGTAGGAGAGCAAGCAGTCTTATCACTTAACTTACCGAGTCCATCAAACGAAGAGATTAACTATTTTCTTTCGGAATTAAAAGTACTCGCTCCAAATAAACAGTTAGTTTACTTTCATATACCGCATTACTTAAATGTTATCATTCATTTATTACCCAACAACATGGTAAATCAGCCTGAAGACTTTTTAATAGACACCACTATTTTACCGACCAGAACCTTTAACCGTTGGCGTAAATATTGGCGACACGGTATGCAGTAGTTAACCTTACATTAGCACGTTAATGTAAATGTGACTGGGCCATCATTAACTAAAGCCACTTTCATATCAGCACCAAATTCGCCGGTAGGTACAACAAAACCTTGTTCCCGTAATTGTAGACAAAAGTATTGATATAATGGGATACTGATTTCTGGTTTCGCTGCATTAGTTAAGCTTGGACGCATTCCTGAACGCGTATCTGCTGCCAGTGTAAATTGTGAAACAACTAATATTTCACCATTGATTTGGCCGACACTAAGATTCATCTTTCCCGCATTATCTTCAAAGATGCGGTAACCGGCGACACGTTCTGCCAACCGCTTCGCTTTAGCTTCATTATCGTCGGATTCGATCGCAAGTAAAACTAAAATACCGTGCTCGATTTCCCCTATTACTTTTTGATTAACAGTAACACTTGCTTGTGAAACTCGTTGAATAACTGCGATCATAATGGTTGTTCAGCTAGAAAATTTGCCATAGTATCGCTTGCCCGGCAAAAAGCATCAATAGTTTGTCGCTCAAAACCACTATGGCCCGCAGCTGGTAAAATTTGTAATTGGGCATTATCCCAATGCTTAGTTAATAAATAGGCATAATGAAGCTGACAAACCATATCATAACGACCGTGAAGAATAATTGCAGGTATTGCCGTTAGCTTAACAATATTTTCAAGAATATAATTTTCTTTAATAAAACAATTTTTAGTAAAATAATGACTCGAAATCTTTGCCATACATAATGCTTGATGAGCATCTTCGACCTGCGCCATACCAATGTGATGATGTTCGATTGTTGATAACCTTAATTCCCATAATGCCCAGGCTTTGCTGGCAGAAATTACTGCGACCTCATTACTTGAGTGTAAGACTTGGTGATAACCTGCAAGTGGGAACTTTTGCAATTCACCAGGTAAATAATCAACAAATTCTTGATAGTATTCTGGAAAGAAACTTTGTGCTCCATACGACCCATAAAGCCATTGATATTCAGCTTCAGTGGCAAGAAATATGCCTCTTAAGATAAAACCTAAAACCTTTTCTGAATGCTCTATACCATAATTCAGTGCCAATGTTGTACCCCATGAGCCTCCACACACTAGCCACTTTTCAATATTTAGGTGCTTGCGAATTACTTCAATATCATTAACCAAATGTGCTGTCGTATTCTCTTTTATAGACGGAGAAGGCTTTGAGCGACCACAACCACGCTGATCAAATAAAATGATACGATATTGTTCAGGATCAAAATAACGTCGATGGTTCTTACTTGTGCCGCTACCAGGGCCACCGTGTAGGTATAACACCGGAATTCCTGTTGGGTTACCTGATTGCTCAAGATATATTTCATGCTGATCGCTAACAGGTAGAAACTCTTGTGCATACGTTGATAATTTAGGATATAAAGACCGTGACATTTATTTACTCTAGATTTTGCGCGCCATAGATATGATTATGGCGCAAAATAGTAAAAACTGTCAGTTTCAGTTACGCATAAATAAATTTAGTTTTCGCGTGCTATTCTCGGTGATAACTTGCTAATAAAGTAATGAATATTTTAACTTTGATCGTGTTCTTCTGGATTAAAATTCTCTAATGATACAGTAAATAAGGCGCCAATAAGAACAACTAGCCAAGATAAGTAAACCCATAAAAAAAGAATGGGAATACCCGCTAAAGCGCCGTAAATCCGTTCATAAGAAGGTAGTTGCGTTATATAAAAAGCAAAACCTTTTTTGGCGACTTCAAATAAAAGTGCCGCTAAAGTTGCCCCCAGTAAGGCGTGTTTAATCGGTACGACTTTATTGGGAACAACGGTATATAAAATAAGAAATGCACCGATTGAAGCAAAAACGGGTAAGGCTCTTAAGGCAATATTGGTGAGGCCAAAAATATCATAAGTCCCTATCGATATTAATGAAACGATATATGAGGTTGCCGCAATACTGCTTCCCATTAAAACAGGGCCTAATGTCAGTACCATCCAATACATAGAAAAAGCAGTAACAATTCGCCTTTTCGCTGTTACTCGCCAAATTTTATTGAGGCTCGTATCAATAGCTGAAATCAATAACAGCGCGAATAAAAATAAAAAAGTAATAGCAATAGCTGACATTTCTGATGCATTAGTCACGAAACCCGTAATATGCTCTTTAACCACATCACCTGCGGCAGGCATAAAATTTTGATAGACGAAGTTTTCAATGATGCCTTTTATCTCAGTAAAAATAGGAAAGGCAGTCATCACTGAAAGCATCACAACAATTAATGGTACGAGTGACATTAAGGTGACGTAAGATAAGTAGCCAGCGGTAATATGCACCTGCTCTTTTAATATTCTCTTTAGAAAAAACAATATAAAATGCCAAAAAGTCTGATTTTGGCGGTTGTTTTTAATCGTTTTAATCCAGTTCATTACAAATTAGTTATTATCTTATGGTGAACAATATATTATGATAATTACTAAGCAAGTGATAGTGATAATAATAGTAATCAAATTTAACTTAGGAGTGATCATGTCTAATCAGGGTTCAGGTGGTAATGTTTTAGCAGCAATATGTAGTTTTTTTATTGCGGGTTTAGGTCAATTAGTTCAAGGGAGAATCCTCGCAGCAATACTGTTTTTCTTGTTAACCTGGGTTAACTACACATTAGCAGCGACAGGTATATTATTCTTTATGGCGATTCCTGGCATTATTTTTCATCTTTGGGCAATTATTGATGCTGCACGCTACCGAGGTAGGAGTTAATGAGAGGCATGGCCATAAAAGTATCGTTATTTTTTCTTTTGCTTTCAATAGTAGGTTGTCAATCAGCCTACTATTCAGCAATGGAGAAAGTAGGTAAACATAAACGTGATATATTAATTGATCGTGTTGAAAGCGCGACAGAGTCGCAAGAGGAAGCAAAAGAGGAATTTAAAAACGCATTAGAGCAATTTTCCGCATTAGTAAATTTTGATGGCGGCGAGCTACAACAGCAATATGAAATGAGTAATAACCATTATCACACAAGTAAAGTTGCTGCTGATGATGTTACCGCTCGCATTAATGCTATTGAAGATGTTGCTGAAGCTTTATTTAATGAATGGCATGATGAATTAGATCAATTCACCAATCAATCACTAAAACGACAAAGCCAATCTCGCTATAGAGAAACCCAAAATCGCTATGCATCAGTCATTGAATCAATGTGGAATGCAGAAAGAAGAATGCAGCCTATTCTTAATGCACTTAAAGACAATATGCTTTATTTAAAACATAACCTTAATGCTCGAGCCATTGGTGAATTAAAAACCGAATATAAATTAATTGAGCAAGATGTCGAACGATTGATTAACGAGATGAATAGTTCAATTAACAAGTCACAAACATTCATAAAATCACTTAAGGCGACTTAATATAAGTTAAGACGCTGACTTAACAGTAACTTTATCACTAAATGAAGTTAATTATGAGTTGAGTAGTTGGTAACTTAGCAAATTAAGTTACCATCAATCTTATTTTTTGTTACTGCTCTTTGCTTAGGCAAGGTGAGTTAATGTTTTTACATTCGCTCTAGAGTGGGTCAAAACTGAATGAGACAGTGAATCATCTTGCTCTTGGTTTTGATTAATAGCAGCAAGTAAACTAGAGAGCTGTTTTATTTGACTGGGCCCAGCAATACCTTGTTCAAAAAGTTCGCTTAATCGTTGTAACATTTTTAGTTGCTCAGGGGACATCTTAGAATTCCTTTTCTCGTGTTAATAAATAAAAATAAACGGTGGCTTTAGTTATGAAGCAGTGGCATGTTGATATTGAGTGGATGCTTTTATGGGTAACCCTACTTCTCTGCCATCGTCGATGTACTCTTGATAAAGAACATTTAACTCTCTGCGCTCTATAAGGCTAGCGCAATCGGAAACTACTTTTTCAAATAAATCATTTAACCGCGTTAATTTCTTTTGCTCCATCATAAGTTTTCTCCCTTCACTCATACTTTAGAAATTAAATTTATATATTAAGCGTAACAGTAAAACAGATATTCACCAGTGAACTATGATGGATGATGTTGACGATAAAATTTCAATTTATTTGTCCCTAAAATTATTTTTCATTTAAAAACAATAAATTAATGAGTAAAAATAAACTTTAACTGCAGTTACTTATGCTATTTCCTATGTAAGCTTAAGACATCTCTTACAACATATGAAGTTTAGGCTTACTAAAATTTACTGACAAAAAAACCAGCCGAAGCTGGTTTTTATCAATCGTCTACATAAGAGGCTTATTTAGGACGAGTATCACGCTTACGTTCATTCTCTTTTAAAAGCTTTTTACGAATACGAATGCTTAGTGGTGTTACTTCCACTAGCTCATCGTTATCAATAAACTCAAGTGCTTGTTCAAGTGACATAACGATAGGTGGTGTTAACGTTTGTGCTTCATCAGTACCTGATGAACGAACGTTAGTTAACTGCTTACCTTTAAGAGCATTTACGGTTAAATCATTGTCACGGCTATGAATACCAATAACTTGACCTTCATAAATATCAACACCGTGTCCGATTAACATACGACCACGTGATTGCAAGTTGAATATTGCATTCGTTAATGCTTTACCTGTTGCATTGCCGATCATTACACCATTTTTACGCTGGCCAATATCGCCACCTTTATGAGGTCCGTATTCAAAAAATGTATGGTAGATTAAGCCAGAACCTGACGTTAATGTCATGAATTCAGTTTGGAAACCGATCAAACCACGACTTGGCATGATGAAGTCCATACGAATACGACCTGTTCCATCAGGTGCCATATCAGTTAATTCAGCTTTACGAACACCCATTCTTTCCATGATAGGTCCTTGATGTTGTTCTTCAACATCAATGGTTACGTTTTCGTAAGGTTCTTGTATTTGGCCGTCAATTTCACGAATAATAACTTCAGGACGTGATACCGCTAACTCAAAACCTTCACGGCGCATGTTTTCAATCAAAATGCCTAAGTGAAGCTCACCACGACCTGAAACTTTAAATTTATCAGCATCAGGAAGTTGCTCAACACGTAAAGCAACGTTGTGAATTAATTCTTTGTCTAAACGGTCTTTGATGTTACGTGAAGTAACAAACTTACCTTCTTTACCACAAAATGGTGAAGTGTTTACTTGGAAAGTCATATTGATAGTAGGTTCATCAACAGATAACGCTGGTAAGCCTTCAACTTCTGTTGGACAACAAACCGTATCTGATATTTTTAACTCGCCTAAACCAGTAATTGCAATAATATCACCAGCAAAACCTTCAGCAATATCAAGACGCTCTAAACCTAAGTAACCGAATACTTTACCAACTTTAGCGTTATGAACCTTGCCAGTTGCTAATTTAATCGTCACTTGTTGATTTGGTTTAACAGAACCACGAGTAATACGTCCAACACCAATTACACCCAAATAAGAGCTGTAATCAAGTTGAGATATTTGCATTTGAAATGGACCATCTGGATCCGCTGTTGGTGCAGGCACTTCTTTAAGGATAGTGTCAAATAAAGGAGTCATATCTGTGCCGGTTACGCCTTCTTCAAGCGAAGCCCAACCATTGATTGCTGAAGCGTAAACAACTTTAAAGTCAAGCTGTTCATCAGTAGCGCCAAGGTTGTCAAACAATTCAAAAACTTGGTCCATAACCCAATCAGGGCGAGAGCCAGGCTTATCAACTTTATTGATAACAAGAATTGGCTTTAAACCTTGAGCAAACGCTTTTTTCGTTACGAAACGCGTTTGTGGCATAGGGCCTTCTTGTGCATCAACAATAAGTAAAACCGAATCTACCATTGACATAACACGCTCTACTTCACCACCAAAATCAGCATGGCCAGGAGTATCTACGATGTTTACACGGTAACCGTTCCAGTTAATAGCCGTATTTTTAGCTAAGATTGTGATACCACGTTCTTTTTCGATATCATTCGAATCCATCGTACGCTCTTCAAGACCGCCGCGGGCATCAAGGGTACCTGATTGTTCTAATAATTTATCAACCAAAGTTGTTTTACCATGATCAACGTGGGCTATGATGGCAACATTACGTAATTTATCTAACACGGGTTTTACTCACTTCTTGCAAGACTTTTTCATCAAAAGAATATAGGGCTATAATTGGGCGCGAATTATACAGTAATGAATTCAACAAAGACAGCAACAAATATTTCAATGCTTATTAAAATCTCCATACACTAATTGTTACGCCCTGTTATACTCATAAGCACCAAAAGCCAGCAAGCGCACCACATTGAAGCAGTCAGTGCACGCTAATGGTGCATAGTGTTGTAGTTAGATAACTTAACACCTTATATACAAAGGCTTTTTCTGTTGGCATGAATTTCGCTTTATGCCATTCATGCAATATGCAAACGTATTTTATTTTAAAGACACTGGAGACTTTACATGTCACAAGCAGTATTAGATTTAATCAAAGACAACGACGTAAAATTTGTTGACCTACGTTTTACTGATTCAAAAGGTAAAGAGCAACACGTTTCAATTCCTCACCACCAAGTAAATGAAGATTTCTTCGAAGACGGCAAAATGTTTGATGGTTCTTCTATTGAAGGATGGAAGGGTATTAATGAATCTGACATGGTGATGATGCCTGACGCTGAATCAGCGGTTCTAGACCCTTTTACAGATGCAGTAACATTAAATATTCGTTGTGACATATTAGAGCCAAGTACAATGCAAGGTTACAGTCGTGACCCTCGTTCAGTCGCTAAACGCGCTGAAGAGTACTTACGTAGTACTGGTATTGCTGATACGGTATTAATTGGTCCTGAGCCAGAGTTCTTCTTATTTGATGATGTGCGTTTTAGCACTGATATGAGTGGCTCTTTCTATAAAATTGATGATAAAGAAGCAGCTTGGAATTCAGGTACTGAATACGAAGAAGGCAATATGGGTCATCGCCCAGGCGTTAAAGGCGGTTATTTTCCAACATCTCCTGTAGATTCTTCACAAGATATACGTTCAGCCATGTGTTTAGTTATGGAAGAAATGGGCTTAGTTGTCGAAGCACATCACCATGAAGTAGCAACGGCTGGTCAAAACGAAATTGCTTGTCGTTTCAATACTTTAGTAAAAAAAGCTGATGAAGTTCAAATTTACAAATATGTAGTACATAACGTTGCACATGCTTATGGTAAAACAGCGACTTTTATGCCAAAGCCTTTAGTAGGTGATAACGGTTCAGGTATGCACGTTCATCAATCTCTTGCGAAAGACGGTGTAAACTTATTCGCAGGCGATAAATACGGTGGTTTATCTGAGATGGCGCTTTATTATATTGGCGGCATTATCAAGCATGCTAAAGCATTGAATGCTTTTACTAACCCTGCAACTAACTCTTACAAACGTTTAGTGCCACACTTTGAAGCGCCGGTAATGCTTGCATATTCAGCACGTAACCGTTCTGCATCGATTCGTATTCCAATTGTCCCATCACCAAAAGCAATGCGTATTGAAGCTCGCTTCCCTGACCCAGCAGCAAACCCTTATTTAGCTTTCACTGCATTATTAATGGCTGGCCTTGATGGTATTAAAAACAAAATTCATCCTGGTGATGCAATGGATAAAGATTTATACGATTTACCTGCAGAAGAGGCAGCAGCTATCCCACAAGTAGCAACATCACTTGAAGATGCATTGCAAAGTTTAGAAGCCGATTATGAGTTCTTAACGGCGGGTGGTGTTATGGATAAAGACATGATTGATGCTTACATTGCTATTAAACGTGGTGAATCACAACGTGTAAACATGACAACTCATCCATTAGAGTTTGAATTGTATTACAGTGTTTAACCTACATTAAGTCATTAAATAATAAAAAAAGCTCACTTCGGTGAGCTTTTTTGTGGCAAAAAGGCCATTAGTTATATAAGTTTAAGATAGGCATTTTAAATTGAGCTAAATTTTTGCGCTATTCATTGTTGTTATTAATCTTAATCATCACATTACTCAGTAGTCATGTCTTTGCAGCTTCAACAAAAATTTATGTTTGGAGAAGTGACGATGGCGTTTTAGTTTTTTCTGACAGCCCTAAACCTGGCGCTGAAGAAGTTGAAATTAGCGAACCGAATATAAGCTATTCTGTTGATACCTCAATGCTTGATTTAACGCCAAAAGTTATAAAAAATGACTACCAAGTTGAAATAGAGCAACCTAAACAAAAGGCAACTATTAGGGACAATACTGGCTCAGTATATGTAGCGGGAACTATTAAACCTATATTTAAACAAGGCTTGAATATTCAATTACATTTGGACAGCAGTCCTTATGGACCCCCTCAGCCTCACTCTATGTTTGTACTGCGAAATATCGACCGTGGTGAACATATCATAAAAATGCAATTAATTAATGAAAAAGGCAAGGTAATTGCATCATCAAAATCTATAACGTTTTATATGCATAGAGCATCAGTTAATAACGCTAATTGATTAGCATTTAGTGCAACTTGCACCAAATATAATTGCATTGATATTTTTTCGCACTAAATGAGTGCAAAAGGTTTGTATGTCCAGTATCAGCACTAGAGATCAACAATTAAAACTTCATTACCAACAAAAACTGCCAAACCAAATGGTAACAGCACTTGTTGTGTTGGACAGTAAGTTAACGATCCAATATGTTAATCCTGCAGCTGAAGCCCTATTAATTAAGAGCTTCAACAAGTTATACAACTTACCAATTACCACGGTCTTCTATAATTCTCCGATTAAAAAAGAGCGTTTAGAGCAGCTTCTCACTTCTGGACAAGAGTTCAGTGATAGTGATGTCACTATTGAGTTTTTTGATCACAGCCGTATTACCGTAGAAATTACAGCCTCTTCTGTTGAATTTAGTAAACAGCCTCATATCATTTTAGAATTCAAACAAATTGACCAACAAAAAAAAATGAGCATAGAAGCCTTTCAACACCAACAGTGGGAGTCTTCTAGAGACTTGATACGAGGACTTGCTCATGAAATTAAGAATCCATTGGGTGGTCTTCGCGGTGCAGCACAGTTATTAAGTAAAGAACTAACGAAAGAACAACAAGAATATACTGAGATAATTATTGAACAAGCTGACCGCTTAACTAATTTAGTGGATAAGCTATTAGGACCCAATCAATTACCTCAGATGGCAGAGCAAAATATTCATATTGTTTTGGAAAAGGTCTATAAGTTAATTAATTTTAATAATCCTAAAAAGATTAAAATTATTCGGGATTATGACCCTTCAATTCCTGAGATTAGTTTTGACCAAGATAAATTACAGCAGGCTGTTTTAAATATTGTTAATAATGCCGTTCAAATTATTGATGAACATTGCAACATAACATTAAAAACAAGAGCTGCAAGTAATAAGACCATTAATGGCAGACGGATAAAGCTATGTGTTCAAATTAGCATTATTGATAATGGCCCAGGTATTCCAAAAAAAATTCAAGACACTTTGTTTTACCCTATGGTTTCTGCGCGAGATAATGGTACCGGATTAGGTTTATCTATTTCACAAACATTAGTGCAGCAACATAAAGGAAAGCTTTCCTGTTATAGCCGACCAGGCCATACCGAGTTCCTAATTTTACTACCTTTACAAGAAGAGAATAATAATGAATGTTGAGCAAGTTTGGATAGTAGATGATGACAGCTCTATTCGCTGGGTATTAGAAAAAGCTTTATCGGGAGCGAGTATTTCAGTCGCTTCTTTTGAGAAACCAGAAGATTTACTTATTGCACTTGAACATCAGCAACCTGAAGTTATTATTTCTGATATACGAATGCCTAATATCGACGGTATGACGCTACTAAGTCGTATTAGTGAACAATTCCCCAATCTCCCGGTAATAATAATGACAGCTCATTCAGATCTAGACAGTGCTGTAAATGCCTATCAAGGGGGAGCTTTTGAATATTTACCAAAACCATTCGACACTGACGAAGCCATTTCACTTACAAGACGAGCATTAACATATGCTCGAGAGCAAACAGCTAAACGTAAGCACTCAGTAGCCGTACCTGATCCTGTGGGCATAATTGGGGCAGCACCCGCTATGCAAGAGGTATTTCGAGCAATTGGACGGTTATCACGTTCGAGTATAAGTGTGCTAATTAATGGCGAGTCAGGCACAGGGAAAGAATTAGTTGCTCATGCTCTTCATATTCATAGTCCGCGTTCAGATGCTCCATTTATTCCCTTGAATATGGCTGCAATACCAAAAGACTTAATTGAATCTGAACTGTTTGGGCACGAAAAAGGCGCATTTACTGGCGCAAATGCGGTTCGTCAAGGTCGTTTTGAACAAGCACATAAAGGCACATTATTTTTAGATGAAATAGGCGATATGCCATTAGATATTCAAACCCGCTTATTACGTGTTTTGGCTGATGGCCAATTTTATCGCGTCGGTGGTCACTCACCTATCCAAGTTGATGTACGAATAATTGCAGCAACGCACCAAAATCTTGAAGTTCAAGTAAGTAACGGAGATTTCCGTGAAGATTTGTTTCACCGTTTAAATGTTATAAGAATACAATTACCCAGTTTGCGTGAACGAAAGGAAGATATTGAACAACTGATTAATCATTTTTTACATTTAGCTGCAAAAGAATTAGAAGTCGAACAAAAGACATTACAAAAATCGACGCTTAACTATTTACAGCAATGCGCGTGGCCTGGAAATGTTCGTCAACTTGAGAATATTTGCCGTTACTTGACGGTCATGGCGAGTGGTAAGGAAATTTTGTTAGATGATCTTCCAAGCGAGCTCACAGAAAAAACAACATTATCCAACACGACCACAGAAGTTTCATCTTGGCCGGTTGCTCTACAAAAATGGGTTGACGAAGAATTAGTAAAAGGTAACAGTAATATTATAGAGAGTGCGCTACCAGAATTTGAGAAAATATTGTTAGAGCGAGCACTCCATTTTACTCAAGGAAGGAAGCAAGAAGCCGCTAAAAAATTAGGATGGGGAAGAAATACGTTAACAAGGAAATTAAAAGAACTTAATATGTAAAATATAGGTGAAAGTATCGTTAGGTACTTTCACATGATTCATTTATACAACGTTTACAACTGTTACATAATTTCAAGTTAATTAAATGAGCGGCAACAATAAGACTAGCGCCCAACACAATAAAATAAGGTTGGATATCTTCAGAAAAGTCATGTTTTATCCAATAAATACCTACGCCTAAGAATAATAAGTAAAAAGGATATATTTTTCTATGGTACTTTTTAAAGCCCGAAAATAACGCTACAGTACCTAGTACAGCTGTCATCATTAGAAAAACATGTTCCCATGCGTGGTCAGCTAAAAAGCTTAATCCTAATAAAGGGAGTGCGGGTAGCAAAATGGGCAATAGAATACAATGAAGCGCACAAAGCGAAGTTGCGGTTATTCCAATTCGATCAAGCACTGTATACTTCCCTTAGATTCAAATAGTGAGTAGACTTAAAAGCGGATAATATCACAATTGATATAGTATCACAAAACTTTTTAAGCGTGGTCGATTGGAAATGAAATTATTTGATCAATAGCGCTTTTATCTAAGGCTATCATCATTAAACGATCAATACCCAGCGCAACACCTGCACATTGAGGTAAACCAAGTTGCAGTGCATCAACAAAGTTTTTATCTATCTCTTTAATCGTAAGCCCTAGGCGTTGACGTTTTTGATTATCCTGTTCAAACCTTTCAACTTGCGTATTCGCATCTGTTAATTCATTAAAGCCATTCGCTAACTCAATGCCCTTAAAGTAACATTCAAATCGCTGTGCAACTCGCACATCTTCGGTGCACTGCTTGGCTAATGAAGCTTGTGCTATTGGGAAGTTATAGACGAAGCATGGGCTATTTTTACCAATATTTACTTCAATTATTTCTGAAAAAATAAATTGCAATAATAAGTCGCAATCATTGGAATTGTATAACCAATCTTCAGCTTTATTATATAACTTAATGACATTATATAACTCAGTAAAACTTGCAGTTAATGGGTCCACACTCACAAATTTTATAAATAATTCTTGATAAGATATTTTTTCAGATTGTGAACATTTTAAGATGGTAGTCAGTAATTCGTCTACTTCTTTAATTAAGTCGTGTTGATCAAAACCTAAACGGTACCATTCTAGTATGGTGAATTCTGGGTTGTGATAACGACCAGAATCTTCATGTCTAAAAGCTTTACAAATTTGATAAATAGAACCGAAGCCTGAAGCAAGTAAACGCTTCATATGAAATTCTGGCGAAGTTTGTAAATACAGCAGTTGATATTTTTTTATATCGGTATTCTTTGAATAGTTATATTTAGTATTAAATGCTTCGAGAAAAGGGTCTGTTACCGTACCAACAGACAGAGATGGAGTCTCAACTTCAATAACATTTTTATGTTCAAAGAAGGCTCTTATCTGGCTAAGAATGGCTCCCCTTTGCTTTGCAACTTCCCAGTCCATATTAGTTTGCCACATAGATAAAATATAATTATTTTACAGAGTATATACGAAAAAACCCGTTACAAAGTAACGGGTTTTATAAATATGCGCCTAGCAATGTCCTACTCTCACATGGGAACTCCCACACTACCATCGGCGCTAACACGTTTCACTTCTGAGTTCGGAATGGGATCAGGTGGTGCCATGTTGCTATTGTCGCTAGACAAAAAACTTTAATATCAAAGATATAATTTAATTTATACTTATAAAAATATAAAGTAAATTAGAGCCTTGGAACAAAAAGCCCGACTCTTACGAATCGGGCTTCTCTTAATAGGCGCCTAGCAATGTCCTACTCTCACATGGGAACTCCCACACTACCATCGGCGCTACTGCGTTTCACTTCTGAGTTCGGAATGGGA